>JAILAT010000020.1 GCA_024681475.1 Bacteroidales bacterium
CTTTGTTCTCCGCTTCGCTATCGAATGTTCACTGAACATTCTTCACATTCTCGGCAAAGAAAGCAAGCTTTCTCTGCGCTCGACTTCCGGGACTCCTGTGGAAAAGTAGGTCGCCGCCAATCTCTTTAAGAAGGGAATCACGAGAGTGGTTCCCTTTTTTTGTCCCCTCAGGGCAATAGATAATAGATATTCCCCCAGTCAGATAAGCAAGATACAAGCAATAAAATTAGAACGGATTACAGCTGCAATTATTTAAAGCACAACCATAAACCTCCCTGCCTCTCGAGGTATATCACCCCACCCAAATATCTGGGCTACAATTGTTCGTATGCAGCATCAGCCTCTTCAATTACCCTGCGCATCTTCTCTAAAGCAGCATTGTTATTAATACAACTCTGCGCCTTCTCAATAGCCGCCTTCCTGAAATTGGGGTCGTCTTGGTAGCCGTACTCGGGATACAATTCCTCCGTCGTCTCGTAAAAGTTTTTCTCAGGCGCCCCCTTCTTGCAAAGATCCTTTGCCACAGCATCCACCGCCGCGTCGAAATACTCCTCATATTTTCGCTGCTCGTCTTTCCGCTTTTGGCATTCCACCACTCGCCTCATCACCTCATCCCGAAACTCCTTGCTATCTTTGTAGTCCGTAAAACGCTCAATTATAGTCTCCATGCACATGCTCGGGCTCTCGCAGTCGCAAATCTCCTCGCTGGCCATCTCCGCCGCGTTATAGAATGCCTCGTCCATGACCACCTTCTGTTTCTTGCTAGGAACATGACATGCGGCGAACGCGCAAGCCATTGCCATGCAGCTAATTATGATTAATACTCTTCTCATTCCTTTCATATCGGTGGTTTATAATTTGGATCCTTCTTTGGATCATAGGGCTCCGTCTTCACCGTCTTCACCGGCTTCGGAGCTTTCTTATTAAGACATTCCTGCGCCTTATCGATAGCTTTCTGCCTGAATTTGGGGTCGTCTTGGTAGCCGTACTTGGGATACAATTCCTCCGTGATCTCGTCAAGTTTCTCCGTGGGATTGCCCTCATCGCACAATTCCTTTGCCACAACATCCACCGCCTCGGCGAAATGCTCCTTATACTTCCTGCATTCCATCACTCGCCTCAACACCTCGTCCCGAAACTCCTTGCTATCTTTGTAGTCCGTAAAACGCTCAATTATAGTCTCCATGCACATGCTCGGACTCTCGCAGTCGCAAATCTCCTCGCTGGCCATCTCCGCCGCGTTATAGAATGCCTCGTCCATGACCACCTTCTGTTTCTTGACAGGTACATGACATGCGGCGAACGCGCAAATCATTGACATGCAGCTAATTATGACTAGAATTCTTCTCATTTCTTTCCTGCTTTAAAGAATAATCATTCAAACTCCGCGACGGCATCAAACTAGTTCAGCGGCAATATCGTAGAAATCTCCACATTGTTGTTCGGGTCCGTCTGGCTTGCCACGCGCGACACGCCTCGCTCGGCGCCCGTCACAGGTGTCACAATCGTCACCGTCGATGCGTCGGCCATAATCACACTCTCCACAAATGCCTGTAAACCATCGTCATAGTTGCAGCTTGCCATATAGTTGAACGACGGAACCTGCGAGCGGTTGCATGTCACCGTCTCGCTCTGCAGCGTAGCCAGGTTGTAGACCGTGAAGCTCTGCAGACCATTGTTGATATGAGCCTGATAGTGAAAACCTTCGGCGTTGAACAAGCTGAATATCGGCCATCCCGCCGGCAGCTCGTATTGCGTCAGCTCGTAGGTCGTCGAGTTGAACGTGTACAGCGTCGTGCAGCTGTGCCATGTGTAGCACTCCTCGTCGCTCGCGTACACCATTATGTTATATGTTTCGCACTCATCTTCAGAGAAATAGCCCTCCGCCACCGGCGTCGCCGTAGCCTGCGAACCGTTGAAATCCACGCGATAGATAGTGTCGAAGTAGCCCAGCACCGGGTCCCAGTCCCCGCGTACCGAAACGAACAGCTTGCCGCCGATACTCCTCATCGTGGGCTCATTGCTGCCTTCCGTCCCCACAGGGATGCCCTGAATTGCCGGCAGACTCCCGTCCGAAGCCAGTGTCGCAGCCACATCCGGCGAGTTGCCGTTGTAGCCGATGCAGGTCCCCAGATGCCCCTGCCCGTCAGTCACCGTGTAGGCGATGCTTGCAGGATATACATTGTACACACTCAGCGAGTTACCATTGTCGTGCAGCCGCGACAAGCTCCCCAGCCACGAGCCGTTCGTAAGGTAAATGTCGCCGTTCACCTCGTTGATAAGGCCCAGCTTCCGCAGCCGGTCGCCCGTCAGGTCACCGTCCAGCGGCAGCCCGTCGTAGCCGCCGATGCCCACCAGGCCCACGCTGCCGTACCCGGGAACATTCATCCTGCAAATCGGGAACGACCCGATAACCTGGTTCATGTCGAAAATCTTGCCGTCACTCTTGCGGATAAGGAAATTCTCGCCCCATCTCTCGTGGCTGTGGTTCACCATACCCCTTATGCGGTCCTGCATGCTCTCGCTGAAGCCCGAGTAGTCCTCGCACACATAACGGCAGCCCACCAGCCAGATATATCGCTCGCCGACAGGCACAATCTCGTTTATCGTAATCGTGATATTTCGCTCAATCTCCGTCACCAGACCTTCCTCGTCGCACAGGTATTCGTAGGCCACCAGCTGCATATTGCCCTCTTCGTCAATACTATACAGCATGTTCTGCGTCTCACCCTTCGCGTCGCCCTGGCTGCCCAGCGCCAGGTATTTCACGCCCGCCAGGTCGATACCCGAAATCTTGAACGAAGCGTCCTTCCCCTCCTCCTTGCAGCCCGCCATCAGGCAGACCGCCATCACCGCGACAACAACTTTGACAATGTTTTTCATAATTGTTTATTTATTTGATAATAAGTGTGTTAATTCTATATCGGCACGGCCTTCCGCCATCCCCATAAGCCGTTGTCAGCTTATTTCTTCACAAATTCCACGCGACGGTTTTTCGCGCGGCCCTCGTCGGTGCTGTTGTCGGCAATGGGCGAGTGCGAGCCCTTGCCCACGGCGGTGAGGCGCGACTTGTCGATGCCCTGCTTCACGAGCTCGGCAACGATGGCCTCGGCGCGCTTCTGGCTCAACGGGTCATTCACCTTGTCCGAGCCGGTGTTGTCGCAGTGTCCCTGCACTTCGAATTTCAAATCCTTCCTCTCCTTCATCAGCTTGGCTATGCGATTGATTTCCACCATCGATTCGGGCTTCAGGTCGGCCTTGCCGGTCTCGAAGGTGATGGCGTAGGTCACAATCTTGCCCTCGCTGGCCAGACGGTCGTACAGCGGCACAGCGCCTTTGGCAACGCGGATGTTCTTCAGGTAGAAGTTGGGATTGTCCTCGGCCGAGACCGCGCGGAGGTTGAACCTCACGGGATGCTTGGCGTTGGGTATGTTGATCATGCGCACGCCATTCACATAATATTTGTATGCACGCTTGTTGAATGACACCGAAACATGCAGCCAGCTGTTGGGCTGGATGAGCGGCAACAGCGCTTCGCCTTTCGCTTCGGTATTGCGTATATCGTCTGTGGGAGTGTGGTAGCTGCATCCTATTCCCGCGTGATAGTTGTTGTCTGCGTCGTTGAAATCAGGGTTCACACCCGTGACAATCACTTCGTCGCCATTTTCGTCAAGCAGCACCAGGTCTATCCAGTTATTGCCGCTGTCGCCGTTCTTGTCCTTCGACCATACGTCAAACTCTATGGTGAAGTCTTCCGGCAGGTAGCTGGCCTCTTTCATCAGAGGGGTGATGGCGGTGTGCCAGCCCGATAGCTTGATGACCTGCTCGCCGTTCAAGGTGACGATTTCGCATTCTTCGCCGCCCACAAAATCCCAATGCAGGGGGAATTCGCCCACTTTCTCTCTCTCCACAGGGTCGTCAAAGAAGATATCGTCGCCCGGCACGAAGTCGCTCTTCGCATAGGCCATAGTGGCCTGATTCTTGCTCACTGGCTTGGCGGCAGTCTCAGCGCCGGGCTTCTTGCCGCCGCAGTCCGAGCAGAACTTGCCGGTGTTGCCTTCCTTGCCGCATTCCGTACACTTCCAGCCGGTGGCGTCGCCAGGTTTCTTGGCACCGCAGTCCGAGCAGAATTTGCCGGTGTTGCCTTCTTTGCCGCATTCCGTGCACACCCAGCCGGCGGCACTCTTCACCTCGCCGTCCTGCTCCGTCGCCTCTTGCTCTTTCTCTTTGCCGTTGAGGGCGTCGTTCACGGCATTCTCTACTTTGTTCTCTAGATTTTTCTCGACAGTCTCCTTGGCCTTTTGTCCCAGGCGATCGAGAATGTTCTGTGCGTTGGCAACGTTGCCGACAAGCATCAGAACGGTTACAAATAGTACCAGTTTTTTCATTTTTGTTATTTTTTTTTGGCTCTTTTATTCAGCATTTTCGGTGCGTAGAAATTGGTAGTTCTCGTCGTATACATCAACTCTCCCGTCTTCGCGTGTCAGTTTGAAGAGGCCGTTCCACACGTCGTAGAGTTCCTTGTATACGGGCTTCACCTTTTCCATGCCGTCTTCTCCCACAACGCCTATCTTTTTCCCGTCTTTCGACACCAGCCAGCCGAAGCCGAAATTGTTGTCCACCGTGGCGTAGACGAAAGGGGAGAGGCTTTTCCCATCGAAATCCACAAAGCCGTATTTCCCTCCCTTGCTGAAACAGGCAGTGGGTTGGCCGTAGCCGCGGCTGTCGTAGAAGTCGTAGATGAATGCGATGCGCACGCGGCCGTCGTAGCCTCTTGCGCCGGCGCGCACGGCGCCGTCGTTACCCTTCTCTTCCAGGAAGATGATATCCTCCTCAGGGTAATAGGCCCAAATCTTGTAATACTTTGCCGCTAGAACGGTCTTCCCTTCCATGTCTATTGCGCCCCACGTGTAGCCGGCTTGTTCACCCAGATTCACCACAGGGTCGTGGGCGTCGGGAAGACCTCCGTACACCGGAGCCTCCGTCACAGTATAGAGACCGCCCCCGATATCTTGATATTGGGAGTATGCCTTATGGTTGATAGCCAGTTTCTTAAGGTCGCGCAAGAGCGCCGCAGGGTCGACCGAGAGGGAGGTGACCGAGGGGTTCCCCATTTGGCCGTATTCAGCCAGTTGGTTCTCCGCTTCGCGCAACTGTGCACGCAGTTCGCTCGCCAGCTCCGGATATTCCTTCATCATCTTCTCCATCTCGGCTTTTATCTTCGCCAATTCACTGCTGCCCTCCGACAGGCCCCGGCTCAGCCTCATCTGGCCATATTCTTCGGCAAAGGTTTTCAGTCGCTGATAGAGCGGGTCGTCCTCGTCGATGGCATCCTCGGGCATCAGCAGATATTGCTGAAGAACGTGCGTGGGATGACTCTCTGTCGATGACGCAAACTCACCCGACGCCGCATATTGCAGGTCGGTGATGTCCATCCACTCCTGCGAAAACGACATCAGGGGCAGTCCCAACGCGATGATGCAGATAATCAGTCTTTTCATGGTCGCAAACCAGGTCGCTAAGGTTATTTGTCAAGGTTGTCTTCTTTCACCAAGGTGATGACGTTCGAAGTTAGGCTGGTGTAAGGTTGATTGTTGATGATGGCGCTGCACGATGCCGTATAGCGCGACCCGTTGTAGATATATGAGTCAGCCCAGTTGGCGTTAACGGTATTGTGCTCCGGAAGTCCTCGCAGGTAGTCGATGAATTCGTTGAGGCTGCTGGCGCGGGGATAGAGCGTCTCGTGCGGGCCGTCCCACTCTCCATTGTCCAGCAGGTCGCCCCACATGATGTTGCCGCCGCAGGTATCTAGGATGCGATACCAGTCGGCTAGCACTTGGATCTCGTCGTTGATGAAGTATACTTCGTTCTCAACGCAGATGGCCTGACTCGAGCTGTTCAGGTGGTTTTCGTGCATGACGACTGCGCCCACGAGGTTGTCTATCTCTGGAAAATCGCAACGCAGGTAGCAGGCGTAGTAGTCGCCCATGATGTTGCCCTTGATAAAGGCGCGTACATTTTCGGCATCTTCAGCGTCAAGATCTTCGGGGTCTATCTCGGTGAAACCCATCTCCATCACGCGGTCGCAGGCCTCGTCCCAGTCTATGTTTATCAGCGAACGCATCAGGGTGTAGCTCATAATCGTAGTGTCCGACTGGGCGCTACCGCCGCCATTGCCGCCGCCGTTGTCACCGCCGCCATTGAGAATGTCGTCTTCCGTGCAGGCCACCATCGCCGTCATCGCGAAAGCAACCATCAAAATTGAGAAGAATTTCTTCATTGTTGATACGTTTTAGATTATTATTACAGTTATTTTGCTCATTCAAAACCCTGTCGCTCCTCGCCACGCTCTCTTGTCGCTGCTTCTCATCCTTGTCGCCAGTGAGCTCGGAGCGGATAATGCTGAGTATCAGTGGCTGTTCGCCATTATTGTTATCTTTTATTTCCGATTGCAAAGGTACACATATTCTTTGAATTGGCCAAATATTTTTTCACCCCTGTGCCTCACTATTCAGGCCACGTGATGGCCATCTGCTCAAACAGCACCGGAAGATACGCGCAGCCGTTGTTCGACAGCCCCATTCTCACTATCACAAGGTTCTTGTGAGGGTTGACGTATAGCACCTGGCTGCAGATGCCCACTGCGTAGTAGCCCGAATTCTGTGGTCTCGTAAATCCTTCATAGCTAATGTTGTACCAATTAAAGTGGTACCCTTGCTTGAAGTGGCTGTTGGTGTCAAAGTCGATGGTCTGGCTTATCCATTCCTCGCTCACGATGCGTTGCCCCTCCCACATGCCGTTGTTCAGGTAGAGGCGCCCTATCTTCGCAAGGTCTTTGACGGTGGTCGCTATGCCGCCGAATGCGTGCGCCACGTCGTGGTCGCGGCTGTCGATGTTTATCAGTGCTGCATGCTCCATGCCCAGCGGCCTCCACACCTTCTCGCTGAGATAGTCGGCATACCGCTTGCCCGTAGCACGCTCAATGACCACGCCGAGAATCGCCGCCGTCATGCTCTCGTAGCGGCTCTTGGTGCCAGGTTCGCAGCGGAATTTCAGCCCCTTGATCTGTTTCATGATGTCGTGACCGTAGTTCAGCTTCGCCATTGCGTTAAGGTACTTCAATTCCTTCCAGTTTAAATCGTAGGTGTCGTCAAAGTCCAGTCCGCTCTTCATGTCCAGCAGGTGGCGTATCGTCAGCTTCTGCCACATCGGGTCTTCCTGCTTCAGCTCCGGCAGGTAATCGGTCACCGGGTCGTCGATGCTGCGTATGTAGCCCTCGTCGACAGCGATGCCGCACAGTAGCGAGGTGATAGACTTCGAGACCGAGAATATAGTCGCCATGCGCTCCGCCGAGAAGTCGCCCCAGTATCTCTCATAGACGATGCTGTCGTTATGGATGATGACAATCCCTTGCGTGTTGCTCTTCTCGGCAAATGCCTCCTCGTAGGTCATATATCTGCAATGATGAGGATCGTTGTAGAAATGCGTCGTGTCAATCCAATCGGCCCGCCTGCCGACAGGGAATTGGAATGTCTGCTCTCCATTGGCTATCGTGTCGTGTTCCCGCTGTTCGAAGCTGAAGATGTTTGGCCCGTTCGCCCCGTCGGTTCGCAACGCCCTCACTATCGAGCACGACGATAAGGGCATGGCGAAAATGGCAAGCATACCGAGCATAGCAACAGTTCTCACCGCTCTTCCGGCTCCGGCACGCCTTCCATCTTTGCGCCCGTAGTACGCTTTTGTCATTGTAGGCATGATACTTTCTTTATGGATTATATACAATAACGTCGCCCAGGCTGTTTTATTGTCTCGCCGCCAACCCTGTGCCCCACACAATATTTCTTCCCATCTCACGTTATACTAATATTAACTTAAAATCAATGAGTATGAAAAAGCATTGTATTACCCTCGTTCTCGCGGCACTGCTCTCCATGCCGCTGCTGCTGAAGGCCCAGACCCCCGTGTCTATCACCTTCGCTGTCAATGATTCCAGCATCGGAGCCATCAATCCGCCCCCGGGCACATACTCCTTCTCCGAAGGCGACGAGTTCTCCATCAACGCCACCGCCATCGACGGCTACCGCATCATGGGCTGGGTCATCACCGGCGAGCTCGACGGCGAACCCTTCTACACCCCGCTCGACACCGCCGTCGCCACCCTCACCGCCACCGCCGACCTGGTCAATGGCTGCGATAGCTACAACGTCGTCGCCATCTTCGAAACGGCCGACATCTATCCCGACAGCCTCACCATCGTCCTTCAGGTCAACCATCCCCACATGGGCACCGTCGACCCCGAGCCGGGCATCTATCACTTTGCCCTGGGCGACATGGTCTATTTTGTCGCCGAACCCAACGACGGCTACGAGTTCATCGGCTGGCATTCCACCATCGTACATCCCTCCTTGGGAGTCTCCCAGTACGAGGACTTGCTCATGCCCTTCAACACCGTGGGACCCTACTATGTTCAGTCCGAGATGGGTTATGTCAACAGGCTCATCGCCCTCTTCCAGCCCATCGGGGGAGTCGCTGTCAGCGATGTCACCGCCCCCGAGTTCTACGCCCAGGGCAGCAATGGCCGCATCGTTCTTCGTGGCGCCGAAGGCCGCGAGGTCTACCTCTTCGACCTCCAGGGCCGCATGCTCCACCACACCCGTTACGCCGCTGCCGCCCACACCTTCGCTGTGCCCTCGTCGGGACTCTATCTCATCAAGGTCGTCGGCCTCGGCTCCAAGTCGGTGCTGGTGACGCCTTAGCGCCCAAGCCCTCTAATCCTTAGCTAAAAACATCTTTCTCATGTTCCAAAAGCTTATCAACGCCTCTGTCAAGATGGTCCAGCGCTGGCTCCCCGAGCCTTTCATCTTTGCTGTCATTCTCACTTTCGTGGCCTTCCTCCTCGCCATGCCCATCTGCCGACAAACGCCTCTCGAGGTCCTCGACCACTGGGGCCACGGCGTCTGGAATCTTCTGGCTTTCGCCATGCAGATGGCCCTTGTCCTCGTCTGTGGCTCCACGCTCGCCGCAGCGCCTATCGTCAAGCGCGCCATCCGCCGCCTCGCAGCGCTCCCCAAGTCTCCAGCGGGAGCCATAGCCCTCGTCACCGCCGTCTCGGCACTCTGCTGCTGGCTCAACTGGGGCTTCGGTCTCATCGTCGGCGTCATCTTCGCCAAGGAGATTGCGCGCCAGCTGCGCGGCGTCGACTATCGTCTGCTCATCGCCTCGGCCTACAGCGGCTTCGTCGTCTGGCATGCCGGCCTCTCGGGCTCCATACCGCTCACCATGGCCACACCGGGCGACGCGCTCACCACCGCCACCAACGGCGTACTCACCGCGCCGGTGCCAGTCTCCCACACCATCCTCGCTTGGCAGAACGTGCTCATCGTCATCGCTGTCACCGTCGCCATCGTCGTCGTCAACGCGCTCATGCATCCCTCCAAGAATGCCCTCACCATCGACCCCGCGCTCCTCGTCGACGAGCCCACGCCGCAGACGCCTGTGCCGTCCACGCCGGCCGAGCACCTCGAGGCCAGCCGCATCATCACGGCCATCATCGCTCTCCTTGGCCTCGGCTACCTTGTCATGAATCTCGCTTTCCGCCACGGCGCCTTCGACCTCGGCAGCGTCATTCTCCTCTTCCTTTTCCTCGGCTTGTTGCTCCACGGCACACCCATAGCATATGTCCGCGCTTTCAGCAAAGCCGTCTCCGGCGCTGCAGGCATCATCCTTCAGTTTCCTTTCTATGCCGGCATTATGGGCATCATCACGGGCGTCGGTGCCAGCGGCCTCAGCCTTGGCGAAGTAGTCAGCAACGGCTGTGTCGCCATCAGCAACGCCCACACCTATCCGCTGCTCACTTTCCTCTGTGCCGCCGTGCTCAACCTCTTCGTCCCATCGGGCGGTGGACATTGGGCCATTCAGGCGCCCATCATGTTCTCGGCGGGTGCCGAGCTGGGAGTGGCGCCCGGACTCACCGGCATTGCCATAGCATGGGGCGACGCATGGACCAACCTCATCCAGCCCTTCTGGGCCATCCCCGCGCTGGCCATCGCCAAGCTCAACGCCAAGGACATCATGGGTTTCTGCCTTATCGACCTCCTCGTCACGGGCCTCATCATCTCCGCAGGCCTCCTCCTCTGGACCCTCTGACAATAAAGACAAAACAGATAATAATAAAGAGATAAAAAAGCCGCGTCAGCCCGCGCCAAAGGCGCAAAAAATCTACAAGATCAACAAGATCTCTGCCGTGCAACGGCAAGGCGCCCCAATCCCGCCGCAGGCGGAAAATAATTTATAAGATTTATAGATTTCGCTCGCCAAAGGCGAGCAGGAGAATTATGACGGCCTGAAAGACCAACAACAAACTGGCCCAGAGCAACACCCTTAGCCGTGATTCATCCAAACAACGCCCTGAAAGGTTAAAGGACAAAGAAGAAACATCAATACCACCCGAGTACAAGCACCCCCTCTTTGTTGATATATCCCCATTTCCCGTCTTTTTTTACAGCCGCCATTCCTTCACTGAATAATAATATTTCATCATACTCTAAAGGGATAACAACATTTCCTTTCTTGTCAATAAGGCCAAACATGCCTATGAGGTTACCAGTGTCATCTGAAGTTATTTTCATCACCTTTACTAATCCTTCGCTAATTCTTTGCCAAGAACAAAGATGTTCTACCATGACCACATTGCCACTCTTGTCCATGATGCCACCTATACCATCTTTCTGAATAATTGCAAGGCCTTCTTCGAATGGTTGGGCCCATTCATACTCGAGTGGGATAACAACATTCCCGTTCTTGTCAATAAAGCCCCACTTGCCGTTTTTCTTCATTGTCACAGCTGCCAGTCCTTCGCTGAAATCGAAACAACCATAATATTTAGGTGCAATGACTACATTGCCGCTTTTGTCAATGAATCCCCATTTCCCTTTTTGCTCCACTGCAACTAGTCCTTCACTGAAACTACCAACAAAATCATATTTCATAGGGATGACTATCTTGCCGCTTTTGTCAATGAATCCCCATTTCCCTTTTTGCTTCACTGCAACTAGTCCTTCACTGAATGAGTTGAAGACTTCTTCTACATCATCATAAATTATGGGTATGACAACTTTTCCGTTCATGTTAATGTATCCATATTTATCGCCTCGCTTTACCCCTGCTAGTCCTTCATGGAAAGACCATACTTCTTCATACTCCATTGGTATTACCACCTTGCCGTTCTTGTCAATGAATCCCCATTGTTTGCCTTTCTTAACCACCGCCAAACCTTCGCTAAAAGGCCCGACATGATCATATTCTGGCTGTATAACTACCATACCACTCTTGTCAATAAAGCCCCACTTACCGTCTTTTTCTATCGAAGCTAATCCTTCTTTAAAACTTGAACAAATATCGCAACTCTTTAGCAGCTCACCCTTGACGATTGCCTGAGCCATGGCTATATTGCCAGAGGAACACAGAATGCTTCCCATCACCAGCATCGCAATCAATAGTTTTTTTGTCTTCATATGTTGTATTATTAGAGTTAATGTTTCCTTGTTTATTTCCGGTTGCAAAGATACGACATTTTCCCTACATGACAATGAAAAATATCAAAATATAATTGAGAATAATGATATAAATATCATACAGTAAGAACGTCAGCCCGCGCCAAAGGCGCAAAAAATCTACAAGATCAACAAGATCTCTGCCGTGCAACGGCAAGGAACCCCAATCCCGCCGCAGGCGGAAAATAATTTATAAGATTTATAGATTTCGCGAGCGAAGCGAGCAGGAGAAAAATAAAGTGAAATAATCACACGCCAATCATATCCACTCCTCAGTGTGCACAATATTCCGCGCCACCCACCACACACACAGCAGCACCACATAGGTGATGACAACATAATAGTTTGTCGTCCATCGGTGCAGCCGTGGCAGCTCCCTCTTGAACAGCGTCCCCGTCACCAGTGCAATGATATAAGGCAATGATATACAAA
>JAILAT010000021.1 GCA_024681475.1 Bacteroidales bacterium
CTTTGTTCTCCGCTTCGCTATCGAATGTTCACTGAACATTCTTCACATTCTCGGCAAAGAAAGCAAGCTTTCTCTGCGCTCGACTTCCGGGACTCCTGTGGAAAAGTAGGTCGCCGCCAATCTCTTTAAGAAGGGAATCACATTGTGGTTTCCTTTTTTTTATCCCGTATCTTGCCATACCACAGCACATATCCCAACGACCTGCGCTGCAAACATTCAGGCGACATACTATGTCCCCCCCAAAAAAATAGAAAGCATTCCATTCCGGGATGCCTTCTTTTATCGATTTGCAAAGATACGAAAAAATTATTACCCATTTTTTGTCCCATTATTCCGTCCGGCTGGCTTCTAAAACTCGTATCCGAAATTCAGGAATGCTGTCAGGTCTCTTGTACGGTTGCTCCATCCTATGCGTAGGTCAAGAGGTCCCACCAGTGTCTTGTAGCTGTATCCGGCTTGGAGGCCGAACATGTCGGGCCAGTCTACCAGGTCCTCTATATCGTTGCTTTTGAGGGCGGCAGCTACGCGGGCCACGACATAATGGTTGCGGCCAATGCGGTATTGCCCTTGCAGCTGAGCCGCAACGAAGTGGCGGTCAATGTATTCCAAGTGACCAATGCCGGCGAAAGGCATCTGCTGCTCCACGTAGTGGCCGAAATATTCGCAGCCCAGTGCGTTGCTGAAGGCCAGCGGCACATTGTTGCCAAACACCATACGTCCGTAGACCATCGGCTGTATCGATAGCCGGCCTGATAGTGGAACATTGAAGCGCCAGTGTCCACTAACATCTTGGATTCCAGATTCATTGTTGAATTCCCAAGGGCGGATGGTACTGTAGGCGTAACGCATGCGCACGCGCATACCATGGGTCGGGAAGTACCAGTCATCCTCGGTGCTGTGGGCCATGGTGGCGTAGTATGAGAAGTAGTGGTCGTCCGAGATGTCGTAGGGGATGGGGTAGGACGACAGGATGCCGCCGGTGTAGTTGTAGTAGTCCCAGCGGGCTCCGATGCGTATGATATGCCTGTTCCAGTGTAAGTTGAGCGGCACGATGTCCACCTGGTGCTGGTGGAAGATGGCATTGTGTGTCCGTACTCCGAAGGTGTAGATATTCAGGTCTTTGCTGTGGAAGGTGTAGCGCAATGACGGGCTGGTGAATCCGCGGGGGAAGAGCAGGTAGTCCACCCTCGCCATCGTGCGGTTTCCGAGACGCACCGTGGCGTCGAGCTCGGTGGGGATGCTGGTGTGGAAGGGGATGGTAGCGGCCATCTGCAGTGAGCCGCGCTCCTCGTTGTCGAAGCGAAACCCCACGAAGACGTAGGGCGATGACGACGGGGTGGCCTTGGGTTGAGGCGTCTCGCCGGCTTTCCGTATCGGCGACAGGATAGTCCGTGGCGCCGCCACGCCGGTGCGGTCCGTCAGGGCGACCAGTTCGTTCCAATGTTCGTAGGCGGCTTTCTCACCGTGGATTATCAGGGTGTCGAGGGCGTCGAGGGTGAACGATGCGGCGGAGTATCCGTGCACGTCCACTTGGATGAAAATATCGCAGTCCGCTATATTTTCCTGATATTTGTTACGGCTCCCGTGTTCCACTATTTGGGTGAGGATAGAGAATGCGTCGCCGAGTCCCGAGGCGTCGTGCAGCTCTTCGTGCACCGACACGCCGATGATGATGTCGGCACCCATCTGGCGCGCCAGGTCAACGGGGAAATTGTCGGACAGACCGCCGTCGACAAGCACCCTGTCGCGCAGTCGCACAGGGGTGAACACGCCGGGGATGGCCATCGACGCCCGCATGGCCACGGGCAGCCATCCGCTGTGGAAATCCACCTCGCTGTAGTCCACCACGTCGGTGGCCACGCAATAGAAGGGGATGGGCAACTGGCTGAAATCCATGGAGTCCTGATATCCTGTGCAGAGCTGGTCGAACAGCGTGGCCAGGTTGGCGCCGCGTATCATGCCGCCGTCGTCGATGTGGTTCTTGCCGAAGTGTATCTCCCTTTGCAGTGCGTAGGTGTATCTTCTTTGGCGCTCGTTGAGGCTCAGCGTCGAGATTTTCCTGCGGTCGCTCAGCAGCAATGCCCAATCCTGTGCTTGTACCAGCGAGTCCAGCTCTTCGGGCGAGTAGCCTATGCAATACAGGCCACCCATCAATGCTCCCATACTCGTGCCGCACACCATGTCGATAGGTATGCCGGCCGCTTCGATCACTTTCAGCGCCCCGATGTGTGCCACACCTTTGGCTCCACCGCCGCTCAGCACCACGGCCACCTTGGGCCGCGACACCGTGCTGTCGGCCTGCCGCACCTGTGCCGGTGCGCTGACCACAATCAGCAGCATAGCTATCAGGATACCTCTCCTCATTTGATTTGTTAATATTTTATTTTACAATTAGTTTCACTCCTTCACGTTCCATCACCTGCGTAGGTGCATCGGTACCTATGCGATTGAGCGATTGCCCCTCAATTAATAACGGCATCCCCAGCAATTTTTTTTCATCCCTAATCAACACCCTTTGCAGCTCCATATTTTTACACTCCACCATGACATCGGGTATGACGATGTCCTCGTATGCATAATGAGTGATGTGAATGTCGTAGGTGCCATACAGTGGTTTCATCGAGGCCATGCCGTCGAAGTCCGTTTTGCATTTTACCACCACACTGTCGCCACGCATCAACGTGACCGAGACTAGAGGCAACGGGTCCCCGCTTTTCTCATCAATAACATTGACTTTCAGGTTACAGCGCCTCTCTTTCTTCACCAGTCCCACCGAGCTCCGCGCCGTGTCGCATTTAAAGGTGTGCTGCACAGCCGGCTCGCCCAATAGTCGATTTTCCGTTTTCGGTGGGGCTCCGTTGCTTAGCAGTATTGCCGGCAATTCGCTGTCCTGCTGCAAGTCCACCGGCATCGTGAATAGGAAGTAGCCTTCGGCGTTGACATTCAGTGTGTAGCTGCCTGTTGTCAGCACGTCCAGCTCATATCTTCCTGTGCTGTCGGACAGTGTGGCGGCCACCAGCTTGCCATCCTGCAACAGCGCCACATGCGCGTCCTCCACCGGCTTGCCCGAACGATTGTCCACCAGGAGTCCGCCCAGCTTCAGGCGTTGCAGCTCGTTTGTCTGCCGCGGGGCCACCACCTTGCCCTGCAAGGTGGTCGACATCGGTTCCACTTGTGCCGCAGCCGTGCCTGTGGAGGCCAGGGCCATGGTGATCCCAGCCACCGTCACTGCCTTGCCCATGCGGATGCGTTTGCCCAGTTCCGATTCCAGGTAGCGCACCTCGCCTTCGCAGTAGGGGCATGTGCCGAGGCAGCCGCCCTTGTGCGTACATTCCTGATGCCCCAGCACAATGTCGTTTTCACTGGCTATCTCGTCGCGAATGGCCTGCAGGTATTGGCATGTCTTCTTACCGTTGTCCATGATTGTTAAGGTGTTACGTTTTTCGCTTGTGGCGCGATATCTTTGGCAAAGATAATGGTTATTCTTGAAATCAGGCCGTTAATAAATCTTAATTGTAGAAAGATGTCAAAAGGTTATCAAGGAGTGTAACTCTTGAAACTGAGCGGCACCACCACCTTCACTCCGATGTTGCGGCCCATGTTGTACACCCCTTGCTGTCCGGTGACGACATTGATGTCGGTCTGTTTCAGCCTGCTCAGGTGGCTCTGGTAGGCGGCGTCCAGCAGGTTCTGCACTGTGAGGTACAGCTCTGCGCGCTTGTGGCCTTTCACCAGTATGTCGCAGCCGGCGCTGATGTTCACCAGTGTGTACTTTGGCGTCCGCGTCTCGGTGCCGTAGGCTTCATAGTAGTGGTTTTGGGCGAAATAGTGGTCCGCTTCGGCAGCCACAAAAATGTGGTTCAGATGCTTGCCCGAGTGTGTGATTTCCCATTTCACATCCGTCTTCCAGTTGGCGGGAGGTGTCAGCGGCAGGTAGCGCGACGATGCCGGCTGGTGCAGCTGCTGGGCGTCGACGTAGGCGAAGTTTGTGCCGATGTGCAGGCTGTGTATGGGATGAGCGTCGATGCCCACCTCGAAGCCCATCAGCCGTGCGTCGCCCTGCGTGTATCGGTAAGTGTCAGTTCCGGCCTGCAGCACCTCGTTGGTGCGGTGAGCGAAGATGTAGTTGTCTATATGGTTGGCAAACAGGGCTATCTGTGCTGTGAGGTGTTGTGTGCTGTAGTCGGCACCCAGGTCGGCTTGCCAGCTGTATTCGGCTTTCAGGTCTGCGTTGCCCACCTCATAGCGGTTGGTACCTTCGTGTACGCCGTTGGCCGCCAGCTCGCTGAGATTAGGAGCCCGGAATCCGCGCGACACGTTGGCGCGCAGTGCCACACCGTCGCGAATGTTCCACACCGCGCCGAGACGTCCTGTAAGTGCTTCGTAGTCACGCTGGAAATCGCTGAAACGCAGCACCCCGTCGTCTATCAGTTCTTTGGAGTGCAGCGTGCGCAGGTCGCCACGCACGCCGCCGCTGAAGGTCCACCGCTTGAAGCCCTGCGAGGCCATGGCGAATAGGCCGGCGTCGAAGAGTCCATAGGCGGGGATCAGGTACTCTTCGCCGAGGTTGCGCGACTGCTGTCCCATGCCGCCGATGCCCGTGGTGAGCTTCAGGCCGCTCTTCCAGGTGTGTGTGAAAGTGGCGTTGTATGTCAGTGTATGCAGCTGGAAATAAAGCTCGTAGTCGTCGGCCGACTCCTCGTATTCCTGTCGCTGGTTCTGCTGGTAGGCCACAGTGGCGCTCACCTTGCCGGCGGGCAGATAGTAGGCGTTGTCCCACACGGCTTTGTAGTGCGTCACACGCTGGAAGGGGAGGTTTGCCGCATACATCGGAGCCTCGTCGTCGCCCAGCAGCGCACCTGTCGTTGTGTCGCGTTCTCCCTCGATGATGCCCAGCTGTGTGTTGTACCAGCTCAACCGCAGATGGCTGAATCCTTTGTCGCGGTTCAGCCCCAGCAGCCCTGCCACGGCACGCTCATTGAACTGCGAGCCAGGCACATAGCCGTCGTATCGGTTCTGGTATTCGTGGGCACCTTTTTGGCTCCAGCGGGCATTCCACACCAGCCCGTGCTGGTTGCCCTCCACAAAGGCCGAGTAGCCCCACAGGCCGTTGTTCGACTGGTATTCTGTACTGACGTTGCCGCGCACCTCGCCCGTGGGCGCGATGCCTGCCGACTTGAGGATGAGCACTCCCGCCATCGCGTCGGAGCCGTACAGCAGGCTGGCGGGCCCCTTGATGATCTCCACTGCATTCACCGCCGCGCCGTCAACCTCTATGCCGTGCTCGTCGCCCCACTGTTGCCCCTCTTGGCGCACACCGTCGACGACGGTCACAATGCGGTTGTAGCCCAGCCCTCGTATCACAGGCTTGGCGATGCCGCCGCCCGTAGTGATTTGGCTCACACCAGGTTGCGTGGCGATGGCGTCAACCACATTGGTTGCCGTGGTCTGTCGCAGTTCCTTGCCGCTCATGGTGCTGATGGGCACCGGCACCTCCTTCAGCTCGGGGTTGTTGCTCTGCGTGCTCACCACGAAACGGCTCAGGTGTATGTGTTTGTAGAACACGTCGTTGCTGTCTATCCCTTCACTCTGCACTTTCTCTGGCTCCTGCCCTCGCGCGCTGCTGCCAACGTCTCCCAGCCAGCACAGCACCGCTGCAACGGCCACCACAAGCCTCCTCATCTTCCATGCGTTTCCATTCATAAATTGCTACTTTAAAAATTAAATTGTACTATATAATAACGCTCAACCCCTGCAAATAGTATAACGCCAGGCAAAAATAATCTATAGCCGCCAGACCCTCCCGATGATACCTTTACCTCTTAAAAATATCGCAAACGATATTTCTTAAATATTCATAAAATAATTTGTCAATTCAAATTATCTATGTATTTTTGCATCGTGAACGATATAATTAATAATCATTATAAAACATTGACGTTATGCACGCTAGTACACCAAATAGACAAAAAATAACCCCATTTTATAACCTCGTCATGGCCCTGATGCTCCTCGCAGCCTTCCCGGCCATGGCACAAAACAACCACAACATGGAAGAAAACATCTATAGCTTCAAGGCTACGGCCAGCAACGGCGAGGAAATCGATTTCGCACAGTACAAAGGCAAAGTCCTCCTCATCATCAACACCGCCAGCAAGTGCGGCTTCACCCCTCAGTTCGACGGCCTGGAGAAACTCAACGAGAAGTACCGCGACCAGGGTCTCGTCTGCATCGGTTTTCCCTGCAACCAGTTCGCCAACCAGGATCCAGGCTCCGACAGCGAGATCGAAGGCTTCTGCCGTCTCAACTATGGCGTCACTTTCCAGATTATGAAGAAGATAGATGTCAACGGCGACAATGCCCACCCCATCTACAAGTACCTCAAGTCCCAAGCCAAGAGTGGTCTTTTCGGCACCCGCATCAAGTGGAACTTCACCAAGTTCCTCGTCTCCCGCGACGGCAAGACGATACGCCGTTTCGGCTCCACCGTCACACCCGAGAAGCTCGAAAGTGAGATTGAAAAGATGCTCGCGCAGCCTGTTGCTGAATGACAAACCCTCAAACAAACTGCCATGTATCCCCAACTCAAACTTGAGAACCAGCTCTGCTTCAGGCTCTACACCGCCTCGCGCCTCGTCACACAGGCCTATAGGCCCCTGCTCGACCCGCTTGGCATCACCTATCCCCAGTATCTTGTGCTCATGGTACTCTGGGAACACGACAATGTCCCCGTCGGAGAAATCACATCCCGCCTGCGACTTGACACCAACACCGTGACCCCCCTTCTCCAGCGCATGGAGAAGGAGGGCCTGCTGGTCCGCAACCGCGGCTTTGTCGACGGCCGTCAGACCATCGTAAGCCTCACCAAACGCGGCCGTCAGCTGCAGGAAGACTGCAAGACCATCCCCGCGTGCCTCCGGCTGGGCAGCGACGACGAGTCTCTCGACCTCGATAACCTCAAGGCCTTGGCAGCCACTCTCGACAACCTCATCCAAACCCTCGACAAAAGCGATGAAAAACAATAACGCACCCTTCAACTTGCAGGACTATATGTCCAACGGTGTGCGCCACCTCATGGCCACCGCCTACCGCTCGGCGTTGAGCAACCCCCGCGAGGCCCGCTTTGTGTTGCAGATGCAGAACCGTTTCCGGAGGGCCGAGCAGCTGCGTCGTTCCAACAAGAATGCCGGCCTTGACGTGCCGCCATTCCTTATCTGCAGCATCGCCACGCAATGCAACCTGCACTGCAAAGGCTGCTACGCGCGCTCCAACGGCATCGCCTCCGACAACACGCGCTCCGCTGCCGCCACACTTTCCCCGGACCAATGGCGCGACATCTTCCGCCAGGCCGAGGCCCTGGGTGTCAACTTCGCACTTCTGGCAGGCGGTGAGCCACTCATGCGCCGCGACGTTCTCGAGGCAGTAGCCGACGTCAAAGGCATCGTATACCCCATCTTCACCAACGGCACCCTCATAGGCCCCTCCTATGTCCAGTTCTTCCGTAAACACCTGAACCTCATACCTGTAATCAGTATCGAAGGCAACGGCTCCGAGACCGATGACCGCCGGGGCGCAGGCGTGTACCGCCGCACCATGCTCTCCATGGACCTCCTCCGCGAGGAGCGCCTCTTCTTCGGCGCCAGCATCACCGTCACTACCGAAAACTACAAGCTCGTCACCGACCCCGCCTTTGTGCGCCGCCTTCAGCAGAAAGGCTGCCGCATCCTCTTCTACGTGGAATATGTGCCCACCGATGCCGGCACCGAGCACCTTGCCCTGACCGACCAGCATGTCGCCGAAATGGAGGCCACCGTCAACGGTCTCCGCACCACCATCGACGATATGATAATACTCTCATTTCCAGGCGACGAGAAAGGCATGGAGGGCTGCCTCGCCGCCGGTCGCGGCTTTTTCCACATCGGTCCCGATGGCTCCGCCGAGCCATGCCCATTTTCGCCCTTCTCCGACAGCAACGTTGTCAAGATGGGTCTCCGCGACGCCATGCAGTCGCCGCTCTTCCGCAAGATACGCAACGCCAATGCTCTAGGCTGGGAACACACTGGCGGCTGCACCCTTTTCGAGCATCGCGAAGAAGTGGCCGCCATGCTGCAGAAAAACTGAGTCCGCACCAATTCATATCACGCCCCAATAGCCTATTCCTCCGGCCAGGAGGGATGGGCATACGGAGTGTTTTCCTGCGTCCTGCCGCGCCGCTGGCGTGCCGTAGGCACGCACCCTTGTCCTCAGCCTCCGAAAGAAAATTTCCATTCCAATCTCAAAAAATACATTTTTTTTCTTATCTTTGCAGCGCAATAGTAGTGTGTTTTGTGTGAAGAAAAATAAACACAATATATTATGAATAAACAGAATAAACACGATTGGAAATTCAGCTCCATAGGTGGAGTTACCCGTGTCACCGTCACCACCGGTGCCGACATCGCCCATCTCGACGAGCTGGACCAGAAGCTGTGGACCGTACTGAGCTGCCCTGTCGACGGTCTGGAATTCGACAACGCGACGCTTCAGCTGCTTGATGTCGACGGCGACAAAAAGGTGCGTGTCTGCGAGATCATCAAAGCCTCGAAGTGGCTCACCGGCGCCCTGAACAATGCCGACTTGCTGCTCGAAGGCAAGGACACCGTGGCCTTTGCCGACATCAATGCCGACAACGAGGACGGCGCCAAGATTTTGGCCTCGGCGCAGCGCATCCTGCAGCGTCAGGGTGCCGAGAAACAGGAGATTTCGCTCGACGACGTGAAGGCAGCCCGCGAAGCCCTCAACGCCCATGTGGCCGAGAAGGATGCCGCCACCGCCGCCGAAGCCATCGACGCACGTCCCTATGGCGACAAGACCGACGACGCCGTGGCCGCCGTGGCTCCCCTGAGAGAAAAAATGGCCGACTATTTCATGCGCTGCAAGCTGATAGCCTTCAACGAGGGCTGCAGCGAAGCCGTCGACGTGTCGGTCGAGAAGATACAGGCCATCAGCGAGAACAACCTCGCCGCCTGCGGCACACAGATAGCCGCCTATCCGCTGTCGCATCCCGTGAAAGAGTGCGTGCTGCGCCTCGACGGCGGCATCAACCCCGCCTGGCAGGCCGATTTCGACGCCGCCAAGGCGCTGACCATCGATGTCGACTACCCCGACGCCAAGCAGATCGACGAAGCGCAGTGGAACGCCATCGTCGCCAAACTCGACGCCTATGTGGCCACCAAGGACAGCGAGAAGACCGCCAAGGTGGAGCTCTTCGACAAGGAGATGACCGAAGAGGACGAGGATATCACGCTGCTCCACCGTTTCCTGCATTTCTATCGCGATTTCTACAAGCTGTTGAAGAACTACGTGGTCTTTGCCGATTTCTATACCCGCGATCCCAACAAACTGGCAGTCTTCCAGTGTGGCCAGCTCTATATCGACCAGCGTTGCTGTGACCTCTGCGTCAAGGTGGCCGATATGCCCAAGACCCTCGCCTCCGCTGGCAAGAGCGGTCTGTACTTGCTCGTATGCCACTGCGTCAGCAAGGTGAAAGGCAAGGAGATGGATATTGTCGCTGCGCTGACCGACGGCGATGTCGACGAGCTCCACGAGGGCAAGAACGCTGTCTTCTACGACCGCGACGGTCAGGACTGGGATGCTGTGGTCACCAAGATTATCGACAACCCCATCAGCATCCGTCAGGCCTTCTGGGCACCCTACAAGAAGCTGTGGAACTGGATCACCGAGAAAATCAACAAGAACGCCGCCGAGAAGGAGGCTTCCTCCATGGAGAACCTCACCGCCAAGACCGACACGGCCATGACTTCGGCCCAGACCAACATCGCCGCCGGCGCCGAGGGCACTGCCCCTGCCGCCGCTCCGGCCGAGAAGAAACAGGCTTTCGACATCGCCAAGTTCGCCGGCATCTTCGCTGCCATAGGCATGGCCGTGGGCTTCATCCTCTCGGCCCTGACCGACCTTGGCAAAGGCATCGTGGAGCATTGGTACACCCTGCCGCTGCTCATCATCGGCATCATCGTCGTGGTCTCCGGCCCCTCGATGTTCATCGCCTGGACCAAGCTGCGCAAGCGCAACCTGGGCCCCGTGCTCAACGCCAACGGCTGGGCCATCAACTCGCAGGTGCGCATCAACACGGTGTTCGGCTCCACGCTGACATCGCTGGCCAAATATCCGCGCGTCACCGTGCCTGACCCCTATGCCGACAAGAAGACCCCTTGCTGGAAGAAATGGCTCGTCGCCATCGTCCTGCTGGCCGCCATCTTCGCAGCGCTCTATTTCACCAACACGCTGAAATATGTGGGTCTGCCATTCCATAAGGAGGCCGAACCCGAACAGGTGGAAGCAGCCGCCAACACCGATGATGCAGCCAACGCCAACGACGCCGTGACCGTGGGCGAAGAAGGTGAAGCTCCCGTCGAGAACCCTGCCGAGAATGCTGGTGAAGGGCAGAAAACAGAATAGTATATGTCGGGGCGCCCCGGCGGGGCGCCCGTAATAATAAAACGAAAGATAAATGTACAGAACAAAAACTTGTGGAGAGTTAAATATCAGTAATGTAGGCCAGACTGTCACGCTGGCAGGATGGGTGCAGCGCAGCCGCGACCTTGGCGGCATGACCTTCGTCGACCTGCGCGACCGCTACGGCATCACGCAGCTGGCTTTCAACATGGAGACCAACGCCACGCTCTGTGAGCAGGCGCGCCGCCTGGGCCGCGAATACGTGGTGCAGGCCACCGGCACCGTCATCGAGCGCAGCAGCAAGAACACCAAGATACCTACTGGCGAGATTGAGCTGGAAGTCACCGAACTCCGTGTGCTCAACGCCGCACAGACGCCCCCATTCACCATCGAAGACCAGAGCGACGGCGGCGACGACCTGCGCATGAAATACCGTTACCTCGACCTGCGCCGCACCCCCGTGCGCCGCAATCTTGAGCTGCGCCACCGTCTGGCTATGCTGGTGCGCAACTATATGAGTGACCTCAACTTCCTTGAGATAGAGACCCCCTTCCTTATCAAGTCGACACCCGAAGGCGCACGCGACTTTGTGGTGCCCAGCCGCATGAACCCCGGCGAGTTCTACGCCCTGCCGCAAAGCCCCCAGCAGTACAAGCAGCTGCTCATGGTGGCCGGCATGGACCGCTACTTCCAGATTGTGCGCTGCTTCCGCGACGAAGACCTCCGCGCCGACCGCCAGCCTGAGTTCACGCAGATCGACTGCGAGATGAGCTTCGTGCATCAGGAGGATGTGCTCAACATGTTCGAGGGCCTCGCCAAACACCTCTTCAAGGAGATGAAGGGCATAGAGTTCGACAAGTTCCCCCGCATGACCTGGCACGACGCCATGCGCCTCTACGGCTCCGACAAGCCCGATATCCGCTTCGGCATGGAGTTCCAAGAGGTCACTGACGTGGTCAAGGGCCACGGCTTCGGCCTCTTCGACGGCAGCGAGCTGGTGGTGGGCATCGTGGCCCCTGGCTGCGCCGAATACACCCGCAAGCAGCTCGACGCGCTGACCGACTTCGTGAAGCGTCCGCAGGTGGGTGCTGGTGGCATGGTGTATATCAAATACAACGCCGATGGCAGCTTCAAGAGCAGCGTGGACAAGTTCTACGATGCCGACGCCCTCAAGGCCATCGCCGACAAGATGGGTGCCAAGCCAGGCGACCTGATGCTCATCCTCTGCGGTCCCGCCATGAAGACCCGCACACAGCTCTGCGCCCTGCGCCTCGAGATGGGCAACCAGCTCGGTCTGCGCGACCCGCAGAAGTTCGCTCCCCTCTGGGTCATCGACTTCCCCCTGCTGGAGTGGGACGACGAGACACAGCGCTACTACGCCATGCACCATCCTTTCACGGCTCCCAAGCCCGAGGACGAGCCGCTGCTCGACGACCCCAGCCGCTGGGGCGACATCCGCGCCAACGCCTACGATATCGTGATGAACGGTACCGAGGTGGGTGGCGGCAGCATCCGTATCCACGACCGCACCTTGCAGAACAAGATGTTCCACACCCTCGGCTTCACCGACGAGAGCGCCGCCGCACAGTTCGGCTTCCTGATGGACGCCTTCACCTATGGCGCCCCGCCACACGCCGGTCTCGCCTTCGGCTTCGACCGTCTCTGCTCCATCTTCGCCGGTGCCGACAGTATCCGTGACTTCATCGCCTTCCCGAAGAACAACGCCGGCCGCGACGTCATGAGCCAGTCCCCGGCTCCCATTGCACCGGAGCAGCTGGAAGAGCTCCAAATAGCAATTAAAAAGAACTAGATAAACTAGTTAGACAAGTCCAACTAGAAAAACTAGTAAAACTAAAAAACCAGAATGAAAGAGGCCAAGTCCTACAACTCCATCTTCAAGCAAACCGCCAACTGGCGCAACCTTCGCCTCTACCATAAGTCGGATGTGTTGTACCAGTTGACAGTGGTTTTCTGCCGACGCTTCCTGCCCCCATACGGCGACCGCACGGTGGATCAGATGGTGCAGGCCGCCCGCAGCGGCAAGCAGAACATCGTGGAGGGCAGCGAGGATGGCAAGACCAGCACGGAGATGGAGCTGAAGTTGCTGAACGTGGCACGGGCGAGCATCGGCGAGTTGCGCGAAGACTACGAGGACTACCTGAAGAGCCATTCGTTGCAGCAATGGGACAACAAGCATCCTCGCTTCGACGGTATGTTGTCTTTTTGTCGTGAGCATAACGACTATGCCGATTACGAGAATTATGCGGAAAGGATGTCTGACGAGGAATTCTGTAACATGGCCATCACCGTGTGCCGTATGACAGACAAGATGCTGGTGTCCTATTTGGAATATCTGGAGCAACGTTTTGTCACCGAAGGGGGCGTCAAGGAGCGGATGCACTCAGCCCGCACCGGCTACCGCCAGGAGCAGGACGCTAGAATGGCCGCCCTGGAACAAGAGAACCACCGCCTGAAAGAACTGCTAAAGCAACACGGGATACCATTCTAGTTGGACTAGTTAGGCTAGTTGGGCTAGTTGGGCTAGTTTAACTAGTTAGACTAGTAGAACTAGAAGAACTAAAAAAAACAATGCTGAAACCTCTCATCAAATCCATGCGCTTGCGCACGTTGCCCCTGTCGCTGGCAGGCGTGGTGTGCGGAGGTGCTTTGGCTATGGGGCGGCATGGAGGTAGCGACTGGGTGTGGGTGCTGGTGATGTTGACGGCCTGCCTGCTGCAGATTCTTTCCAACCTCAGCAACGAGATGGGCGACCACCTCAGCGGTGTGGATGGCGAGGGTAGGGAAGGCCCCAACTACGGCATGACCGACGGCGGCCTCACCGTCAAGCAGATGTGGCGCGCCATCAACGTGATGGTTGTCCTCTGCGCCGTGAGTGGCCTTGCCATGCTCCTTTTAAGTTTTCCCCTTTTTAGTTCTTACTTTTTAGTTCTTACTTTTCTTGGCGCTGCGGCGATATGGGCTGCTACACATTATACCCTTGGCAAAAAGCCTTATGGTTATATCGGCCTTGGCGACCTGTTCGTCTTCATTTTCTTCGGCCTCGTTAGCGTGCTGGGCAGCTATTTCGTCATTGCACATACTATTGATTTTGACGTGTTTCTGCTGTGCCCCGCCGTGGGCATGGGGCTGTTGAGCGTGGCGGTGCTCAACGTGAACAATATCCGCGACATGGAGAGCGACCGCGACATCCGCAAGACGGTGCCTCTGCGCATCGGCGCACGTGCTGCCCAGTGGTACCAGACAGCGCTAATTGTCGGCGGAACAATCTTGTTATGTGCCCCTTGTTTCCGTTGGTGGCTCTGCTTCCCCGTCGGCGGCATTGCCGTCCATCTTTGGATGGTGTG
Organism: Bacteroidales bacterium; assembly: GCA_024681475.1. Classification (GTDB taxonomy): domain Bacteria; phylum Bacteroidota; class Bacteroidia; order Bacteroidales; family P3; genus Colimorpha. The sequence goes on from JAILAT010000021.1 coordinate 13,821, forward strand.
GACCCGCAAAGGGAAACAACTCGACCCCGCATTGCCTATCCTCGTCATCAGTACCTTCCTCCTCTCCCTGCTGTTTTCCCTCACATTTGTCTTATCTCCTTAACTCCTTATCTCCTGACTCCTTATCTCCTAAAGTATGCCTTATGACTTCGACAAGATAGCCCGCACCTATGACCGCCTCAACCGCATGATGACCCTCGGTCTCGACCGCCGTTGGCGGAAGCGTGCGGTGAGTGCAGTTAAAAGTGAAAAGTTAAAAGTTAAAAGTGTGTTGGATGTCGCCTGTGGCACTGGCGATATGGTGCGGGAATTGCAGAAGCACGGTTGTCACGTCACTGGTGTTGACTTGTCGGAAGAGATGTTGATCATTGCAAAAAGCAAAGCTCCGACAGTCACATATATGATTGCGGACGCAGAGCATCTCCCCTTTGAAAATGATTGTTTCGATGCTGTCACTTGCGCTTTCGGCGTTCGAAACTTCGTCCATTTGGAGCAAGGTCTTAGCGAGATGCTGCGTGTCCTCAAGCCCGGCGGCCGCATGGTGATACTCGAACTGTCCACTCCCGACAGCCCTCTCATTCGCCCCTTCTACAACCTCTACGCCAAGCATATCATCCCTTGGCTGGGCAGTCGCATTGCCGGCAACCGCGAGGCCTACACCTACCTCCCTGAAAGCATCGAGCGCTTCCCCAAGGGCGAGGCCTTCCTGGGCCTTCTTGGCGACCCAGTCGCCGAGCACACTAAATACTGCTTCGGCGTCTGCCGGATGTATGTGATAAACAAAGAGGCCGCTCGTTGAACGTCCTCTATTGTCATTAATCCTAAAACACAAAAAATGGACTTCTTATTGGCTCTTTTGTCTCATTTTTCTGATGCAAAAGTACGACCATTCCTGAAACCCCACAATAACCAAAAATGGTGATTATTGTAAGTCTTTGGAAACCATAAAGAATAGAGGCGCCCGTTGGGCGCCTCTGTCATTCCAAGTGTATCGCAAGGAGTGAAAAGACTTACTTTTCGATGCGCATCTTTTTCTCCTTGATACGGGCTTTCTTACCGGTGAGATCGCGCAGATAGAAGATGCGGGCGCGACGGACGGAACCGTGCTTGTTGACATCAATCTGCTCGATGAACGGGCTGGCAAAGGGGAAGATGCGCTCCACTCCGACGCCGTTCGTGATCTTGCGGACAGTAAAGGTCTCAGTAGCTCCGCTTCCACTGCGCTGCAACACAACGCCCTGGAAGTTCTGGATACGTTCTTTGTTTCCTTCCTTAATCTTGTAATGGACAGTGATGGTATCGCCAGCCTTGAATTCGGGGAACTCCTTGCGCTCGACCAAATTCTCTACAAATTGCATTAATTCAGTTTTT
>JAILAT010000031.1 GCA_024681475.1 Bacteroidales bacterium
ATGCCTAACTCCCTGGAAACATGATCTGCACTGTACCCTCTTTGGCACATCCCGACGGCTTGTATCCGTTCCTCAATCGTGTGTCTTTTCCTCATAATAAAACCCCGAAAGTTTTTTGTCCAACTTTCGGGGTTCATTACAGACGTGCACCCCTTTTCTGTGTCCTCTCATGTCCCCATAAGAGTATTATGGTGGGTTCTATTTATTCATCGGGAGCGCGTCACTACGAGACGCATATTGTCCCGGTCTTGTCACCCCACACTGCATTCCTTGTGCGTGGCTATGGAGCGTTAGCATCTCCGAGGCTATTAATAGAAGTTCACTAATTTACTCCCGTAACGCACACAATTACAATCGGCAAGCGAAAATTGACATTTTTTATTATTTTTATTCCAACTTTTGAGACTCGAAAAGCGCCTCTCCTTCGGCGAGACGACGCACAAGATTGTGGTACAATAGAAGTTATAATTTAAAAAACACCATTATTGAAAAAAAAGTGTATATTTGCAGTAGACATATTCATATATGTATAGTAACCCAACAAGCTGGATTACTTATACATACGAAATAATACTATAATAAGAAAAAAAACATGAAAAGAGCATTAATCATTTCATTGCTGGCCTTGTTATGCCAGTATGGATTGGAGGCGCAGGAGGTAATCACGTCAACCAACTATCAATTTCCTGTCAAAGAAGCCATCGTGCGGCAGTGGGAGTCCCAGTTTCCTGCCACCGTCAGCTACTGCCTTATCGGCGAGCACCACTATTTTGTCTACACCGACCAAACCATGGTGATGAACTATATGGAAATCGACCCCCGATTCGATGTCCGCGACTTTGTGGTGAGCGAAAACCATGTCTATTTCTGTGGCAGGGACACCGTAACAGACAGAGGCTTGTTCGGATGGTTCGAAGCCGCACCTGGCAACCATTGGGGACAAAATGATTATTATTATCGTTACACCTTCTTTTCAGGGTTTGATCTAACCAATCCTATGCTACCTAAACCAGTACACATCAAAGCATTTAATTCTATAGTCCTAATAGAGGAAGCCGACAGCGCCAGACTGGTATTGGTGGGTGAGGATGAATACCCTAGCGGTTGTGTTGTCCGCATGGCAGGGGAGTTTCCCTTATCGGGTACGGAATGGCAGTACACTTGTGCAAAAGCGACCTTAAGTTCCGAAACCTTTGACCACGTGGTGCTGACCGATGATTACGTCGTCACAGGCGGAACCGAAGGTCACGCAGCATCCCAGACCTGTCACCGTTTCTTCGACCGCAACAACTATATAACCTCGACAGGCATCCATGATTATCAATATTGTTATCCTACCAACAACCCCGACCCGACGGACACCGTATGTTTCTGCTATCCTGTGGGCGATTTTGCCATGACCGGCATGAGCAACAACCAGTTCGCCGTCCTGAGCCGCTACACCAAATGCAACAAGTACAAAACCCACCAAGGTTTCATCCTGCTGGTCTTCGACATCGCCCAGACACTCAGCCAGACAAATGTCAACCAGGCAGGGGAAGCATACCTGCCCACCTTCAGCCATCTGGATGTGAACGGTCTTTGCTTCAGCGACAGAAGATCCTCGTTTCTAGGACTGGTGGATGCCAAACCCTTCGGATATGCCCACAGCTTCCTTCTTGAGACTCCCTATCCCTTCGGGGCCTCATTGGATGTCCACTACGATGGTGGCCTCACCACCATGCTGTCATCCCTCGACAACTACCATTCACAACAGGCCATTGTGGCCATCGGCTCGTTGGGGCTGAATGCGCCAGACCTTCGCTACTACTACCATCCCGTCAACGCAAGCCTCACCTGTTTTTCGCATTTGACTCTACCCTTCTTCTCGGACAGGGTCTTCTCCGAAAAGCACCACTACCTTCCTTTAGAACTCTTTTCCAGCATATTTCAATTGGGCAAACTGACCCCTGTATTATCAGAAATGCCCAATAACGAAGCCTGTCGTGCTACCCGATAACAGGCAAATGTGACAATGCCCAAATTGCAGATCATCATGAAAAGGTATATATTCATCCTCCTGGCCCTGTGCGGGGCCTTTGCCACAGAGGCACAGAATTGCGACACCCTGTTCTTCGGCATGCGCGAGCCTACCATATATTATTATGGGACCCACTGGATTGACCGTGGCGTGCCTTACGAACAGGTCAATATGGCTCTGATATACGACATTAATTCCGAAGGACAAACGGTACCGCAACGCGGCAGTCGCGAGATGGCCAGGCGGTTCAACGTTATATTCGATGAGGGTCTGGACATCATAGGCCTTGCCGGTGTATTCCGCATCTGCAACGACGAGCATGAAGTAAGGGACACTGTCATCAGCCATCGCGTTCCCGAATATCTCAAGCTATGGCTTACAACAAAAGGAGCCGACGGCGAAGACAGCATCTATGCCGTTGACTCTGTGCAATGGGAAAACAAAACCCCTCGCTACAGGATGGAATTCATTAACACTATTTTTACCATCACTTTAGATCCTATACAGCGATACTATCCTTTTCTTTGGGAAGCATATTTGGACATCGTATGGCATATCACCGATTCTTTCTATGTGGGTGCCACGGCCTACAACAACGAAACTGAGTGTTTGGATGATATTATGGGTGCAGGCCCTGGCAAATTTTTGGTCCCTTATACTCAGATATTTTTTAGCCGCCATCGGAATGACTCCAGTGACATTGTATATGAAAGATACAGATACTTTCAGCTATGTCCCGGAAGTATAGACTTATATCTCAACATTCTACATTATGACCCATTCTATTGGGGGCCCCGTCGGGGCACAGGCTACACCGCTGTCTTTCCCATCTTCGATACCACAGGACATATCGGCACAACCCCTAGCGACCCCGAGGACCCCAGCGACACCATCTCGTGCCCTAACGTGCACGGCTTCAGAATCATGGAGCAGGACCAGCTGTCGTTGACGATGGTGTGGGATGCCGGCGAAGGAAGCACGTGGGAGGTGAGCGTCGTGCCACAGGACATGCCGGCCGACAGCGGCACGGTGACGACGGTGGTCCACCCCTTCCACATCGTGGATGTCTACAGTCTGGACACTGGCATCTGCTACGCAGCCTACGTGCGGCAGGTGTGCGACACCCTGCGCAGCCAGTGGAGCGACAGCATCCAGTTCCGATTCGAGGGCAACACGCCCGTCTTCGTCAACGACTTCGACAGGGACTATACTCTCGTGTCGCCCAACCCTGCGCATACCTCGGTGAATGTCTTCAGCTCGTTCCACATCCACAAGTACGAGCTCTACAGCTTGAAAGGTGAGCTGATGGAGCGCCGCGCCATCCACGCCAACAGCACCATCATCGATGTAAGCACCTGTCCAAAAGGCATCTACCTGCTGCGTCTCTACACTCCCTACGGCGAGACGACGCACAAGATTGTGGTGCAGTGAAGATCACGGAGCGTGATAGAATTACATAGGGGGCTCTGTGAGCCCCCTATGTAATATACACGACAAAACCCTACCCTCTTGGCAGGTATGCCTCTGAAACGATGTTCCTACAATACAAAATGCAATTAATGTTTGCGCTTTGACTCAATCTCCTTGCCTTCCACTGTCGTGGTGGCGTGAGGAACGATGAGTAGCCGCTCGCGCGGTATCAACTTGCCGGTGACACGGCAGATGCCATAGGTGCGGTTTTCGATGCGGATAAGCGCATTTTCAAGGTCTTTGATGAATTTCTGTTGACGCATGGCAAGCTTGGCGTTCTCCTCTTTGGAGAGCACAGAACGGCCATCCTCCATATTCTTGTATGTGGGCGACGTATCGGTCACGTCGTTGCCATCATTGGCCACTGCCGCCTGAAGCAGTTCCAGGTTACGCTTCGCCTCATCAATCTTCTTCAAAATAAGCTCCTTAAATTCCTGAAGCTCTTCTGCGGTATAATAGGTCTTCTCTTGTTCTTGATTCGGTTTACTCATGGCTATTACTAATTGTTAATTTTTGCAAAAATACACATAAAAATTGGTTGGAGGCCAAAAAAGATTTCAACACCGAACGTAAAAAATCACAAATATAAGTCTATCAGCCCGTTAGGAGCATGAATATAGATAGTCTTATTATCCCTGTCGAGCGATTTTATCACCTCGTCGATGACAGGAACAAGTATTTCTACGTCGTTTTTCATGATTTGGAACAATGGCTGTGCGGGGTATTCGATAATGGACCGGATGGTGCCGATGTCGCCTTTCTCCTCGTCAACGACACGCCAACCTTTCACCTCGTGGAAATAGAAGTGATTGTCGGTAAGTTGTGGCAGCAGGTCGAGCGGCAACCAGAGGTCGCAGCCAGCCAAAGCATGAGCCTGTGCCGGTGTGAGTTCCTCGAAAGTGACGACAGCCTTGTTGCCATTGATATTGATGTCGTCGATGAAATAGGGCACAAGCTGTCCTTTCTGCTCCACGAAGACCGAGTCGAGCTCGGCGTAGTCGTCGGGGCAGTCGACATCAAGAAAGAAAACCATTTGCCCCTTGTAGCCGAAAGGCTTGGTGATTTTGCCGAGATGATAGCATTGTTCTTTTGTCATGGTCGTCAGTATATTCGTCTAGAGTTTTTCTTGCATAGAAAGAGTACTTATGCCCGGTTGAGCTTTATTATCCACAAAGACAAATGTAAATAAATAATATAGTCATATCGCTAAGAACAAGAGGAGAGAACATGCAGCGACGTTCTCTCCTCTATGTTATTGCTGATGAGACCTGTTTTAGTTCTCGGCGTTCTCGGCGGGAGCTTCGGTCTCGGCGGGAGCCTCTTCGGCAGTGGCTTCAGCCTTTGCAGCGGCCTCGGCCTCGGCGGCAGCCTGACGCTTGGCGGCGACAGCGGCAGCCTTGGTCTCGTTGACTTTCTTCTCGGCCTCGAGGCGAGCCTTGTTGCTGTTGCGGACCTCGTTCTCGATATTGCTCTTGGCGTTGGCAATCTTGGCCTCCTTGGCTTGCTTCCACTCGTTGAACTTCACATCGGCCTGCTCTTGGGTGAGGGCACCTTTTTCGACACCGATCTGAAGATGACGACGAAGAAGAACACCTTTATAGGAAAGTATGCGTCTGGCGGTGGGGCTGGGCTGGGCGCCGTTTTTGAGCCATTCCACGGCCTTGGTTTCGTTAAGCTCAATTTGAGCTGGGTTCGTCATCGGATTGTACGTGCCCAGCTTCTCGATAAATCTACCATCTCGAGGTGCACGACCATCCGCTACGACGATGTGATAAAAAGGTTGATTCTTTTTACCATGACGTTGTAATCTGATTCTTGCTGGCATAATTAATTGTTTTTTAAATAATTGAACTTTTTTCTTTAATTTATTCGAGTTTGCAAAAGTACATCTTTTTTTGATACTGACAAAATTTTTTGTATTTTTGTAAATATTTTTTGCATCCGATGGATATAGTCAATATAGAAAATATCAGTGCATTAGAGCAGAAAACGATGGTCACGGTGGGTATGTTTGACGGCGTTCACGTGGGTCATCGGCACCTGTTGGCGGCGTTGCTTGAAGGAGCTGCGACGATGGGGCTGCATCCCGTGGTGGTGACCTTCGACAAGCATCCGCGGCTGGTGGTTCGCAACACGCGCAGCGACGACAAGCCTGTGGGCCTGCTGACCACTCTGGAGGAGCGCATGGCGGCGCTGGCGAGCTGTGGAGTGCCCACAGTGGTGATGGTGCACTTCACCGAGGCGCTGGCAAGCCTGACAGCCTGCCAGTTCACCCGCCAATATCTTCTGCGACAGCTTAATATGCGACACCTTCTGCTGGGCTACGACAACGCTTTCGGAAGTCACAAGGGCAACGATTTCGAGCGTCTGCCGGCGCTGGCTGCCGAGGAGGGATTCGGCATCGGCCACGACACGGCGGTGACGATGGACGGCACCGAGGTGAGCTCAACACAGATACGCCTTGCTCTGGCAGCCGGCAACTTGCCGTTTGCCAACCGTATGATGGGCGCGCCCTACAGCCTGCACGGCACGGTGGTCCACGGCCGCCATGTAGGACACAGTCTTGGATTCCCAACGGCCAACATCGTCGTGGACGACCCTCACAAGATGCTTCCCGCGGCAGGCGTTTACGCGCTGAAAACCAACATTGAAGGGCACAGCTATCTGGCCATGGCCAACCTGGGTCCGCAGCCCACCTTCCATCAGGAGCGCCCCACTCTTGAGGCCCACATCATTGGCTTCGACGGCGACCTGTATGGCCAGCCGCTGACAGTGCAATTCCTGGGACGGCAACGCGAAGTGCGCCCGTTCGACACTCCCGAAGCCCTGGCAGCACAGCTGGAAGCCGACAAGCAGCTCATTATCAACAGCTACACGATATGAATAGAATACTGACAATGGTCCTGTTCCTGGCCATGGCTCTCGGCGCCAGCGGCCAACGCGACAAGGTATACACCTCGCTTGACGAGGTGCAGGAACCCGACTCGGTATTCGCGCTGCGCCTGCGACACAAAAGGCTCAAAGAGATACCCCCTATCATATTTACATTCAACAATCTGGAGACACTCGACCTCAGCAGGAACCGCATCGGTTTCCTGCCTCCCGAGATAGGCACCCTCAGCCATCTGCGCGAGCTGGACATGCGCGGCAACAAGCTGCACAGCGTGCCGCCCGAAGTGGGACAACTGTCCAACCTTCAGCGCATTAACCTCAGCCGCAATCCCCTGCTGGAACTACCGGCGGAAATGGCTTCGCTGAGCAACCTGAAAGAGCTCATCATCTGGAGCACCGGTATCATCGACTTCCCCGAATCGTTCAAAGCACTGAACTACAGCCTACAGCTTATCGATATGCGTGTATGCCCCATGACATGGGACAACCAGCAAGCCATCGAGGAACTGCTACCCACACCCAAAAAACGCTGGGACCACGTATGTAATTGTAAATAACGAACTGTCAATCAATCCCGAATCATGAAACCCGAACTCACCATAGCCCTCTACCAGCAAGACATAGTGTGGGAAAACCGCGAGGCCAATTTCGCCAAAGTCAACGCTGCCCTGTCGGCTGCGCTGGACGACACGGCGCGCCCCGACGTGGTAGTGCTGCCCGAAACCTTCACCACCGGCTTCGGCGACCAGATGGCCCGGTTGGCCGAAGAGCCCGAAGGCGCCACGCTGGCCTGGTGCCACGCGCTGGCACAACGCTGGGACGCGCTGGTGATAGGCAGCTGGACAATATGTGAAAAGAACCTGGTATTCAACCGCATGCACCTTGTGGAACCCAGCGGCGCCTACCACAGCTACGACAAAGGCCACACCTTCCGCATGAGCAGCGAGGCGGCGCAGCTGGCACGTGGCACACGGCGCACCGAGATGGTGTGGCGCGGATGGCGCCTGCGTCCGGCCGTATGCTACGATCTGCGATTCCCGCTGTGGCTGCGCAACAGCAACATGCTGGACTACGACGTGCTGGTGGTCAGCGCCAACTGGCCCGGCAGCCGCCACGAGGCATGGAGCACACTGCTCAAAGCCCGTGCCATCGAAAACCTCTGCTATGCCGTGGGGTGCAACCGCACAGGCACCGACGGCACAGGGATAGACTATGCAGGATGCTCAGCAATAGTGGATTACAAAGGGTTCCCTCTCGCCGAGGCAGGGTTGAACAACGAGACCGTCGTCACCGCCACTCTCAGCGCTGAGAAGCTGCACAACTTCCGCGACCACTGGCCCTTCAACCTCGACTTCGACGACCCTGCGACACTGCCCCCCGTGGCCCGATAGCACCAACACAACGAAAGACATGGAGAACAAATTAGGATTCAACAAGATACGCGAGATAGTAGCCAGCGCCACCACCAACGCTCTGGCATACCGCATGGCTCAAGAGATGACCTTCGGCAACAAGGCCGAACGCATCGTGCGCGAGCTGCGGCAGACCGAGGAATTCCGCCAGATACTGCTGATGGAGAACAGTTTCCCGTCGCAGGACTTCTACGACCTGAGCGAAGAGCTGGAGCGGCTGAAGATAGGCAACACCATCATCGACCCCGCCGCACTGGTGGATATGAAAACCTCGCTGCAAGCCATCACCGACTGTCTGCTTTTTCTGCTGCGCGACGACCAAGAGCGCTACCCCACCCTACGGGCGCTGGCCGAAAAGGTGGAGTTGGACCCGCAGGTGCTGCGACGGCTCAACAAGATTGTGGACGACAAAGGTGAGATATATGACGACGCGTCGCCAGCGCTGAAAGAGATACGCCAGCAGATGGTACGCAAGCGCGGCGAGGTGGACACGCTGATCAACAAGACATTGAACCACGCCAAGAAAGAAGGATGGGCACCGAAAGAGGCCGAAGCCACCATCCGCAACGGAAGGCTGGTGATACCCATGCTCGACACACACCGACGGAAAATCAAAGGACTGATACACGACGAATCGGCCACACGCCAGACAGCCTACCTGGAGCCCTCCGAAGTGGTGGAGCTGAACAACGACCTGCGCGAGCTGGAATTCGACGAACGTCATGAGATACAGCGCATTCTGTTGCAGCTGAGTGACTACATCAGGCCCCAAATCACGGAGCTTGTCAACGCCTACTGGTTCCTCGCCAAGATAGATTTCATCCGCGCCAAAGCGCGTTTCGCCCTCGCCATCGGCGGCGTGATGCCTATCGTCAACGACAGGCCCATGCTCAACTGGCTGTCGGCGCGCCATCCGCTGCTCTACCTGAGCTACAACAAGCCTGGCGGCGAGAAAAAAGAGGTGGTACCCTTCGACATGGAGCTGAACGACGAAAAACACATACTGGTCATTTCGGGGCCCAACGCCGGTGGCAAGTCGGTGTGTCTCAAGGCTGTAGGCCTGATACAGTATATGCTGCAGTGCGGCCTGCTGGTGCCCTGCCGCGAGACCTCGGAGTTCGGGCTCTTCGACCGTATCTTTGTGGACATCGGCGACCAGCAATCCATTGAAAACGATTTAAGTACCTACACCTCACACCTGCAGAACATGAAAGCGCTGCTGGCCGAGGCCGACGAGCGAACCCTCTTCCTGCTCGACGAGCTGGGCGGCGGCACCGAGCCCCGCTCGGGCTGCGCCATTGCCGAAGCGCTGCTCGAAGAGCTGCATCGCCGTCACGCCTTCGGCGTGGTGACCACCCACTTCGCCGACCTCAAGCTGCTGGCAGACAGCCATCCAGGCATAGAAAACGGAGCCATGCTGTTCGACACCGAGCGCATGGTGCCACTCTACCGGCTGGCGACAGGACATCCCGGCAGCTCGTTCGCCTTCGAGATAGCCACCAACATCGGCTTCCCGCTCGACATCCTCGAAGCCGCCGAAAAGAAGGTAGGCACCGAGATGCTCAACTTCGAACATCAGCTGCAACAGATTGAGCTGGAGAAAGAAGCGCTGGCCAAGCAACGCAGCGAGCTGGAGGCCTCGGACAGCTTCCTCAACGAGGTGATACAGAAATATCAGGCCCTCAACGAGAAGCTGGAAAGCCGCCGCTACGAGCTGCTGAGCCAGGCACGCAAAGAGGCCCAGGACATCATAGCCAACGCCAACCGCACTGTGGAGCGCACCATTGCTGACATCAAGGAAGCCAACGCCGAGCGCGAAAAGACCCTGCAGGCCCGTGAAGCCATGCGCCAAGAGGCCGAAAAGATTGTGCTCGAACAAGAGAAGCATAACCGCCAACGCGAAAAAAGCAAAAAAAGCGTCCACGCAGCTGCGGCGCAACACACTGACAGACAAGGTGCCACGCCACAACAGCCAGAAAGCGACCTGGCCGAGGGCCCGCTGGCAGTGGGCGACATTGTGCGCATCGACGGCGAAGACACCTTCGGACAACTCATTGAAATCAAAGGCAAAAAAGGCGTGGTGGAGAGCAACAGCCTGCGCATGACCATCGCCCTGGAGCGGCTGGTGAAGACCCGCAAGAAAGTCATCCCCACCGACAAGACGGCACGCCAGGGCAACCGCTTCCAGTCCATATTCGACGACATCAACGAAAAACGCAAACATTTCAATCCCACGCTCGACCTGCGCGGCTACCGCGCCGAAGAGGCCATGAGCGAGCTGCAGCATTTCCTGGACGATGCCAAGCTGCTGAGCGAGAAAGAGCTACGCATCCTGCACGGCAAGGGCTACGGCATACTCAAGACCCTGCTACGACAGCAGTTGCAACGCGACAACGACGTGGAATCGTATCACTCGGAGCGCATCGAACTGGGCGGCGACGGCATCACCGTGGTGCACCTGCGCTAAGCCCCGAGCAGCAAGAAAAATGTTAAAAATACACAAAATAGCCTCCAAATCAAAAAAAAAGAGTAACTTTGCACAAAACATTCTACACACATTAAATGATTTAATAACATGAAAAAGTTACTGTTACCCATCCTCGCAATGGTAGTTTTGATGACGGGATGTCAGAAAAGTCACGTCTTCACGACGTACTACACCGTAACGCCCGACCAGTGGGAGAAATCCATCACCACCTACGACGACGGCACGTACGTAATCAATTACTACTACTCGGCATGGAAGAACGCCGACATTACCAAGAGCGTGATAGACAATGGATTTGTCCTGGCCTACCTGTGCACCGAGCAGGGCTACGACGAGCTGCTGCCCTACACCACCTATTTCTCGGACAACGGCAACCTCTATCAGGAGCGTCTGGAATATGACATCCGCCCCGGTGAGATCGACTTCATCATCAAAGACAACGACTTCCACACCGACCAATCGATTGCCACCATCGGCACGATGCAGTTCAAGGTGGTCGTCTACGAGGACTAACTCACAAACACAGAGAAAAATGCCAAAGGGCCGCTCATGAGCGGCCCTTTGTTATTGTGGATCATCATCCCGCGGGGAAGTGCCTCCTAGTCCTCCTGCCGGAACAGACTATCGGTGAAATATCTGTTGCCGCGCGACTCGCGGCTGCAGGCACGGCAATAGACAAGCGGACGGTCGGGATAGAGTGAGGCATAGAGCTGCACACGCTCCTCCAAAGTGAGGTCGTGGAGCGGATCCATTCCGTTGAGATGCAGCCCGATGACCATGGCAGGATCGTGGAGTGGCGGCCGCCAGCCGTCGTAGAGGCAAAAGCGGGTGTGATACAGGAAGTGCATTCCGACGATACGCTCAACCATATAACTATCTTTCAATCCTTTATAGCCATTCTCCCGGGCAGCTTGCAGCTCATGGCTGGCGTCGCGGTACGACAGTGCAAAAAAGACGCTGGGCACCAAGGCAAAGAACAACATTGAAGCCAGCGCCACCCTGTGGGTCGTGCGTCCGGGGCAGGCCACAAAAAGGAGATAGCAGAGCTCGACGACGAGTAAAGCGCTGCAGATGAAGCCCATGGCCTGCATAAAAAGGGTATAGTAGATCAACGCCACGAGACTGAGACCGCCGAAGATGGCATTGACCACGGCGCCACGGGAACGGAACAGGAACGGTGTCAACAGAATATTCAGGCCGCAGACATAGAAGACGATGCGGCACCAGAGCACCGGGACACAGAACCCTTGAAAGAGAACATTGCGAAGCACAATGAGAGCCAGCAGGAGCACATTGATTCCTGCAGCCAGCCACGGGAACCACTTGGCGTAGAGAAACTTAAAATTATGCATTCTTTTTCTTTTTTTCAAAAGACTGTAACCATCCTCAATCGTTGTAGCCTATGGCGACGAGGTTCTCCTGCACCATATCCTTGAGCCATGACATGACCTTCACGTCGTTCATGGACATGCCGTCAAGCGCTTCGTGGATCTCGTCGGTGTCGAAGACAAACTCATCCTGGTCGGTTATATGCTTGTAAATGATATGGATATCTTCGTGGGCAGCGCACAGCATGACGATAGTGCCGGCGAGGTCGCCCATGGGCGGACGGTCCCAGTGGTTGTGCTGGAACCAAAATTCCAGCTTGGTGCCCTTGCCCAGTTCGCTCTGTAGGCGCATGCCGCCTCCGCAATTCTCGGTGTTCATCTTGATGAGCGGAAGGCCAAGGCCCACCTTGCGGGTGGTGCGGCTGGTGGTATAGGGATCGGTGACGCGGGCCATAAACTCGGGGCTCATGCCCTTGCCGTTGTCCTCGATGGTGAAGGCGTAGACGTTGTCTTTCAAGCTGTCGCGGATGGTGAGACGCACCTCGGTGGCGTTGGCGGCGGTGGAGTTCTCCATCAGGTCGTAGACGTGCATTGCCAGTTCTTTCATGATTGTGTTGTTTTTTTTATTCTACTCTCCTGCTCGCGCGAGCGAGCGAAATCTGTAAATCTTATATATTGGTTCCGCCTGTGGCGTTTTTTTTCCCTTGTCCCTGCGCGGCAGAGCTCTGGTCGATCTTGTCGTTTTTTTTTTGCGCTTACGGCGCGGCTGCCGCGGTTATCATGTTGTTCTTATTGGTCGGCAGGGTCGACACCGATGAGGGGCCTGCTGACGTAATTCTTCTCAAATTCGCATATTTCCAAGTCCTTAGGCACCTCGTCGAGGGTGAGGCGTATGAGTGTGGAGACCTTGTGGAATCCACGGTTGCCGGCGGCGCCGGGGTTGATATGCAGCAGGTTATAGCTTTTGTCGTACATCACGCGGAGGATATGCGAATGGCCCGCCACAAAGATGTCGGGCTTCTCCTCCTCGAAGATGGGAAGCATGCGACGCTCGTAGTGCCCCGGGTATCCGCCGATGTGGGTCATCACCACCTTGAAGCCGTCGCAGCGGAAGATACGCGTGTCGGGGATCTGGTAGCGCAGATCCCACGAGTCGGTGTTGCCGTAGACGGCCACGACGGGCTTGAACTCGCGGAGCGTCTCGAGGACACCCTTGCCGACATCGCCGGCGTGCCACAGCTCGTCGCAGTCCTTGAAGAAGGTGTAGACCTGGGCGGGTATGGCACCATGGGTGTCCGACATGATTCCGATGCGTTTCATAAAAAAGTCGTATCTTTGCAAAACTTTTGCAAAGATACAAAGAATATTCTAAACAGCCAAATGAAAAATGTAAAGTCCATAGTACCACAGCTTTCGCTGCTCGCATCGTCGGTTTTTTGGGGCACTTCGTTCATCATCACGAAGGCTTTGTTTCTGAGCGAAGAGAACATCACGCCGACAATTATCATCACCGGACGCATGCTGGTGGCAACCCTTTTCACGCTGCCGCTGCTGCTAGCCACGAGAAAGATGGAGCGTTTGCAGTCCCGACATCTGCTTTTCTTCCTGCTGCTGTCGTTCACCGAGCCGTTCCTCTACAGCATCTGCGAGACCTCGGGCATCAGCGAGGTGTCGGGCAGCCTGGCATCCATCATCATCGCCACCATACCACTGCTCATCCCATTCGGTATGCGACTGGTTTACAAAGAGAAGCTACGTCTTGTTGCGGTGCTGGGCATCGCCATCTCACTCGGTGGAATCGCCATCATGTCGTCGAGCGAGAACACGGAATACAACAATCTGTATAAAGGCCTGATACTGCTGAGTTCCGCGGTGCTGATAGCGGTGGTCTACACGCTGATACTGGTGCGTGTGCTGGGCAAATATCGTCCCACGACCATCACCGCCTACCAAAACCTGTTCGCCCTCATCTATTTCACTCCCATACTGTTAATCAAGGATTTCGACCAGCTTGCGCACCTCTCCTACTCGCCGCAGATGCTGGGTTACATCCTTTTTCTCGGCATCGGATGCTCCACGGTGGCCTACATGTGCTTCAACTACGGCATGAGCAAGATGGGAGCCACCATCGGGTCGGCCTACAACAACATCATCCCCGTTTTCTCGCTGCTTTTCGCCCTGCTGCTTGGCCAGGAGACGCTGGACTGGTACAAAGTGCTGGGCATGGTAGTGGCTATGGCCGGCCTCTTCATCGCCCAATGGCAACCCAAGAAGAAAGAGACAACAGACCCTGGCACAGGCAATTAATGGTACACAAAACAAATTTCCGCACCCTATACAATAAATACTATTGAAAGACGTTAACAATAACATGAAAAAAACACTGCACTATATATTCATAGCCCTGATGACGATGGCCCTGGCCAGCTGCGACAAGTTCGAAGGCGACCAGGAGGAGCCCTCCTTCCTGCACATCGAGGCCATCGACCTGGTGGACAACCCCTCCGACTCGTGGAGCCCCGAATCGGGATTCTTCACCTATCAGATTGACGCAGCGCAGATTGTACTTTATCAGGAGGGCGACGACAGCGAGACGATACTAGGCACCTTCACGCTGCCCTGCACGGTGCCCGTGCTGAAAAAAGGCAACATCACCAGCATCACCGTCACCCCCGTCATCAAACAGAACGGCATCGCCTCGACGCGTATCTCCTACCCCTTCTACAAGGCTATCACACTGAACGACATACCGTTGCAGATTGACTCGCTGACCGACCTGGGCCATCTGCAGACACAATACATCTCACGCAACAGCATGCGCGTGGTGTGGTCCGAATTCTTCGAGCCCGGTCCCGGCGACCTGACACTCGACAGCGTTGTGCGCCGCCTGGTATACATCACCGACACCGTGCGTTCGGGCTACGGCTGCGGCGTTGTACGCGTCAACGACTCCACCACGACGGTAAGTTTCTGGACCGACACCACCTATCACGTCGACATCAACAGCGAAAGCTACCTCTACCTGGAGATGGACTACTGGTCCGACTTCGACTTCAGCGTGGGCTTCAATAACCCCACCATGGTAGGCACCAACAATGTGATAAAGTCGGCCATGACACTCTATGCCAACAAGGACAAAGGCTGGCAGAAAATCTACATCAACATGGGCAAGCTATGGAAATGGTACCATTTCTACCCCGACCTGCGCTTCTACTTCACCATTCTGAACAATCCTCCTCACGAGGGGAGTCTCTACATTGACAATATCAAGCTGTTAGCCATGTAGCGGCGCGCCGCACCACCAAAGACAAAGCTCATGAACAAACCGCTGCAGACTGCCAAATATGTCATCTGGGACGTCATCGCCGCCCTTATGGCGTGGGCCAGCTTTTTCGTGTTCCGCAAGCTTCAGATCGAAGGTCTCGACTTCGACCTCACCCTCTGGGTGCAAGACCGCAACTTCTGGCTCGGCATCATCATCCTGCCTTTGGCATGGTGCGCACTATACTGGTTTCAAGGCACCTACAAAAACGTCTACCGCAAATCGCGCCTCAAAGAGCTGCAGATGACGTTCTACGCCACGCTGATAGGCGTCATCGTCATCTTCTTCGTGCTCATCCTTGACGACGTCATCAGCTCATACCGCTACTACTACCTCAGTTTCCTGATACTCTTCCTGTTGCAGTTCGGTCTCACCTACCTGGGGCGCGTCATCATCACCTCGCATACCGCCAAACAGGTGCACACCCGCCGCATCGGATTCCCCACCCTGCTGGTGGGCAGCAAGGAGAAAGCCTACAAGACCTATGAAGACCTTGAAAACCAAGCCGTCTACTCAGGCAACCTCTTCGTGGGATTCCTCACCGTCAACGGCCACATCGACGAACGGCTGCCGAAAGTGATGCCCCATCTGGGCAGCACGGCCGACATCAACACCATCATCGAAAAATACCACATCGAGGAGGTCATCTTCGCCATCGAAGACAATGAGAACGAGAAGATTAAAGAGATAATACGCCTTCTGGACCGTCGCGACGACGTGATACTGAAAATCACTCCCAACCTGCGCGACATCATCTACGGCTCGGTGAAGATCGACTCCATCTTCCACTCGCCGCTCATCACCATCAACCCGCGTCCCATGGCGCAGTGGCAGTACTCCTTCAAGCGACTGATGGACATCGTGTTCTCGCTGCTGGCGCTGATCATCCTCTCACCCGTCTTTCTGGTGACGGCCCTCGTGGTGAAATGCACATCGCCAGGCCCCGTGTTCTACGCCCAGGAACGCATAGGCTACCGCGGAAAACCCTTCAAGATGCACAAATTCAGGTCTATGTATATCGACGCCGAGAGTGCCGGCCCCGCCCTGTCGTCGGACAACGACCCGCGCATCACCCCCTTCGGACGCATCATGCGCAAATATCGCCTCGACGAGATACCGCAGTTCTACAACGTGCTGAAAGGCACCATGTCAATTGTAGGCCCCCGTCCTGAGCGCCAATACTTTATAGACCAGATTGTGGAGCGTGCGCCCGAATATCTGCTGCTGCAGAAAGTGAAGCCCGGCATCACATCGTGGGGACAGGTGAAATACGGCTACGCCGAAAATGTCGACGAAATGGTGGAACGTCTGCGCTACGACTTGCTCTACCTGGAGAATATGAGCCTGGCCACCGACATCAAGATACTGCTCTACACCATCATCATCATCCTGCAAGGTCGCGGGAAATAGCACACCGACAATCAGCTGAACAGGGCACGGAACGCCTCTTCGATGACCGACACCTCCTCGATGCGGATGCCGTAGCGTTTCTTGTTGAGTGCACGGGCGTTGTAGCGGCTCACAAAGATACGTTCGAAACCGAGCCTGTCGGCTTCGGCGATGCGCTGCTCCACACGGCTTACGTTGCGCACCTCGCCGCTGAGACCCATTTCGGCAGCGAAGCAGACGCGTGGCGAGATAGGCATATCGACATTGGAAGAGAGTATTGAGCAAGCCACCGCAAGGTCGATGGCGGGGTCGCTGACACGCATGCCTCCGGTGATGTTGAGGAACACATCCTTGGCGCCGAGCTTGAAACCACAGCGTTTCTCGAGCACTGCCAGCAACATCGACAGACGCCTGAAGTCGAAGCCGTTGGCATTGCGCTGGGGCGTGCCGTAAACTGCCGACGCCACCAGCGACTGCACCTCGATGAAGATGGGGCGTGCCCCTTCGAGCGTAGCCGCCACAGCGCAGCCGCTCAGCATCTCGTCGCGCTGCGAGAGGAGGAACTCCGAGGGGTTGGCCACCTCGCGAAGGCCCTCGCTAATCATCTCAAAGATACCTATTTCCGCTGTGGAGCCGAAGCGGTTCTTCAACGAGCGCAACATACGGTAGCCGTAGTTACGGTCGCCCTCGAACTGCAGCACGCAGTCCACGATATGCTCCATCACCTTGGGGCCTGCCAGGTTGCCGTCCTTGGTGATATGTCCCACCAACAGCACCGGCACCGCCGACTCCTTGGCAAAGCGTTGAAATTCAGCCGTACACTCGCGTATCTGGGAGATGCTACCTGCCGACGAGTCGATAGCCTCGGTGCAGATGGTCTGGATGGAGTCAACAATCAGTATGTCGGGCTTCACCGCCTCGACATGCTCCATAATGCGCTGGGTGACAGTCTCGGAGACGATATAGCAATTGTCGCCGTCCAATTGGGCGGTCTGGCTGGCGCCACAGAGGCGGTCGGCGCGCATCTTGATTTGCTGCTCACTCTCTTCACCGCTGACATAGAGTATCTTAAGGTTGGGGATGGAAAGCGCCGTCTGGAGCAGCAGGGTCGACTTGCCGATGCCCGGCTCGCCGCCCAACAGCAGCAACGACCCCGGCACGATGCCACCACCCAGCACACGGTCGAATTCGGCACAACCCGTGGGGATGCGCATCGTCTCGCTGGACGACACTTCGCGAATCAACTTGGGACGCGAAGCCAATTCGGCGCCGCGCCGCGGCTGCGCCGCGGCGGGCTTGGCGACCTGCACGACCTCCTCGGTGAAGGTGTTCCAATTGCCACACTCGGGGCATTTGCCCAGCCAGGAGCTGGAACGGTAGCCGCACTCACTACAAAAGAAAAACGACTTTGCCTTTGCCATAACGCTTCAGGTGGTTAATACAAAAATCCGCACAGCCAGCAGTCAGGGGAACAAGCCGAGGGCGCTTGACTATGCCAACGGGTCTGATGCCCCCACTATCCTGACCATGCTTTCCATTAACGCCGAGGCTGGTGTTTTATTGTGGAGGGGCAGCGATATTTCTCTCGGAGAGCGGAATGACGAGGGCGCGAGCCACAAACACGATGATGACACCTGTTTTGAAATTTATATTTGGCAGAATGAAAGAAAAGGTGTAATTTTGCAGCGTGATAATAAAAGAAGAAAGCTATATGAAGACACGTTTGTTGCTCATTTTGTCGCTGTTATGGTGCCTGACGGCCATGGCCGAGCCTACTACCCTGCAGCCGTTGCAGAGTCCCGACGGGAGGCTGAAGTTGTATTTTTCGGTGTGGGACAATGCCGACGGTCATGTCAGCTATCGGCTAGAGCGCGACGGCAAGACCGTGGTGGGCAACTCACGTATGGGCTTCGAGCTGGAATGGCGCGACGACCTGGCCCACGCCTTTGTGCTGAAGAATGTGGAATACAGCTCCTTCGACGAGGTGTGGCAGCCCGTGTGGGGCGAGGAGGCCAACATCCGCAACCACTACAACGAGATGCTGGTGACGCTGGTGCAGCCGGCAGGCGCAGTGACGAGCGCCGACGGGCGTTCCAAGACCCTGGCGACGGTGATGCAGATACGCTTCCGCCTCTATGACGACGGGCTGGGCTTCCGCTACGAGTTCCCGATGAGGTACGCCGGCGTGGACAACGCGCTGGTATGCTTCTGGTTCAAGGAAGAGCTGACAGAGTTCCGCATGACCGGCGACCACACAGCGTGGTGGATTCCCGGCGACTACGACACGCAGGAATACAACTACACCGAGAGCCGCCTGTCGCAAATCGACAGCCTCTACGAGAAGGGTCACGAGCACGGTGGCTGGCCGTGGACCGATTTTTCGCGCACCGGCGTGCAGACGGCCCTGCAGATGAAGACTGCCGACGGCCTCTATATCAACATCCACGAGGCGGCCACACTCGACTATCCCACCATGCATCTCAATCTTGAATGCGTCAATGCGTCAATGCGTCAATGCGTTGGTGCTAACGCAGAAAACACTGGCACAATAACGCAATCACACGATAACACATTCGTGCTTCGCACGTGGCTCTGCCCCGATGCAGCGGGCTACAAGGGCCGCATGCAGGCACCGTGCCACACGCCGTGGCGTACGGTGATGGTGTGCGACAAGGCCACCGACGTGCTGCGCTCACGCCTGATACTCAACCTTAATGAGCCTTGTGCGCTGGAGGATGTCAGCTGGATTCACCCTGTGAAATACATGGGCGTGTGGTGGGAGATGATTTCGGGAAAAAGCACCTGGAACTACACCGACGACTATCCTTCGGTGCGGCTCGGCGAGACCGACTTCGAGCACGCCAAGCCCAACGGCAAGCATGGCGCCAACAACGCCAACGTGCGCCGCTATATCGATTTTGCCGCCAAGCACGGTTTTGACGCGCTGCTCATCGAGGGCTGGAACATCGGCTGGGAAGACTGGTACGGCAAACAGAAAGAATTCGTGTTCGACTTTCTCACCCCCTACCCCGATTTCGACCTGCCGGCGCTGAACCGATACGCCCACGAGAAGGGCATCCGCCTCATCATGCACCACGAAAGCAGCGCCTCCACCGTCAACTACGAGCGCTGGATGGAGCAAGCCTACACGATGATGAACCGCTACGGCTACGACGCCGTGAAGAGCGGCTACGTGGGCACCATCATCCCCTTCGCCGAAGGGCACTACAGCCAGCCCATCAACAACCATTACCACTACGCCATCGTCGAGGCCGCCAAGCACCACATCATGGTCAACGCCCACGAGGCGGTGCGGCCCACAGGCCTCTGCCGCACGTGGCCCAACATGATTGGCAACGAGAGCGCCATGGGCACCGAGTTCCGCGAACGCATACATCCCGGCCACACCGCCATACTGCCCTTCACACGCCTGCAGGGCGGCCCGATGGACTACCCCCCCGGCATCTTCGAGCCCGACATGGGCAAGATAGTGCCTTGGGGCGGCAAGATGCAGCACACCATCTGCAACCAGCTGGGCCTCTACGTTACCTTCTACTCGCCCCTGCAGATGGCCGCCGACTTTCCCGAGCACTACGAGCCTTACCTTGACGCCTTCCAGTTCATCAAAGACGTGGCCGTGGACTGGGACACCAGCATCTACCTCTATGCAGAGCCGGGCGACTATATCGTCACCGCCCGCAAACCGAAGTTTTCGTCCTTGAACAAAGCTGCCGAAGGATTAGGAAAGTTGCCCGACGGCAAGAAAGATGTCATCAGTTCCGCCGCTCGCTACGTGTATGGCCTAGACAAAGTCGTAGAGATAGATTCATTATTAGAGCCAAAATACTGGAGCGGACTCTCTCCAGAGACAATAGCCAAACTAAAACCGCTCGACACGTGGTACATTGGTGGCATCACCGACGAGAATGCCCGCGAGTTCAGCGTCAAGCTCGACTTCCTCCAGCCCGGCAAGACCTACGAAGCCATCATCTACACCGACGGCAAAGATGCCAACGGTCTGGCCTCAAGTCCCGACTACAACCCCTACTCCTACACCATCACCAAGAAGAAAGTCACCGCCAAGACCACCCTCAAACTGAAGATGGCCCCCTGCGGCGGCTTCGCCGTCTCAATCCGCGAAATCAAATGAATGATTATTATGGTATAAAGCACAGGGGTGTGAGCACAGTATTTCCTCGAATCCAGCAGTCAAACACTAGGCATTTCGAAATACAAACTACAGAAACTTTATCCAGCAAAGATTGAAGGCTCCATACCCACCATTGAAGAGATAGTGGCGGAATTGAAATAAAGAATTTGATATAAATATATTGAATATCAAAATAAATGTGTATATTTGCAGCGTGAAACTAAAACAATAATTACGGCATAAAACACAGAGAATATTAGAGTAATAAAGACATATTGAAGCGTATTCGCTTTTCTTGATGTACCTGAAAATCTGCAAATTTTTAGTTACTTACTACTTCAAGAGAGGAGAAACGCTCACGGCACCGTGAGCTTTCTTGTTTAGTAGTATGGGTTTTGCAGAGCCTCAGGTACGGAACAGATACAGTTCACGGCTTTTTTATTGTCTGAATGATAAGATTATTAACCACAGAACAACAATTTTTATGAAACAATTAAACAAAATGCATAGTTTGGCAGAAACAGCCAATGCAGGTGACAATCTGATAGAAGGATATAGCCTTACTTTGGACAATCACGAATTCTGTGTTTTTGTTTTCGACGAACTCACAGAAGCTCATAGAGGTTATATTCTCAAAATAATGTATGGAGATGGTACAGACGAAGATGTAGACTTAGATAAAATGAAGAAATATCCACAGGTGAATCGAATCTTCGATAAGAACTTACATGGTTTATGGATTAACAAAGGTAAAAAAAGATTTTGCTACAAATACATTGTTTTTGGCAAAGAACAGAAGGACAGAATCTTCGCAGTAACCATTATGCGTCAAATAGTTTGCGACATCCTCATGTCTTATCCCATTGAATAAAAATCAACAAGTACAATATGAAGAGACTCCTATTATTAGCATTTTTTCTTAGTGAGGTAATGGCATTCGCACAAATGCCTAAGGTGGATTATCCCTACGCCAAACTGATTGAAAAGGGTGATTTCGAGAAGGCAGCAGTGAACATTCTAAAGGATTATCAGAAAGACTCAAGCGATGTGCTTGCTTGTTATGCCTATTACAGGCTATTATCAGAAACATCATATCCTCAACATGACTATGCAAAAGCATATTCCGTCATCACCCGTACTTGTCAATTGTATGAATCATTAGAGGAAAAAACGAGAAAAAAATTGGAGAAGAAAAATGTCACTCAATACATCTTACAGGACGATATGGGAATAGCTACAGACAAGTGGCTACAGAGTGCTATCGACTCGAACAATCCTTCATCGTTGGAAACATTCTTAACTTCCTGTACATATGCAACTGAAAGTCAAAAGCAACATGCAATACAGAAAAGAAACACGTTCGAATTCAATATTGCAAAATCGATCAATACAGCGGCTGCCTATCAATATTTTATTGACAAAAGACCCAACGCAGACGAAGTACCTACAGCCATACAGTTACGCAATAAAGTCGCTTATTACGACGCAGCTCTAACAAATACAATGGGATCCTATCAGGATTTCGTAAGGAGATACCCCGATGCAAAAGAGGTCCCCGATGCAACCGCCAATATCCACAGGATTGCATACGCTCATGCTCAAGCCATCAATACAATAGAATCCTATCAGTCTTTTGTTGACAACTATCCTGATGCCAAAGAAGTTGAAGATGCGAAAAGTAACATCCAAGAGAAAAACGGAGGGGAAGTGTCTCTTATAGTAACTGCTGACGGAGCATCCAAAACAGAAGCCGTAAACAATGCGTTGAGACTGGCTATTGAACAAACATTTGGCACTTTTGTCTCTGCCAACACAGAGATTCTAAATGACCAACTAGTAAAAGATGAGATTGCTACAATTTCAAGTGGGAACATCCAAAAGTATAGAGAATTATCATCAGACACTTTGCCTAATGGCAACACATCAGTCACCTTGCATGTTACTGTTTCTCTTCAAAAACTTGTCAAATATGCCCAAAGCAAAGGGTCTGAATGTGAGTTTGCTGGAGCCACCTTTGGCGCAAATCTACGACTCTATGAATTCAACAAGAGAAATGAGCAGATTGCTATTGAGAACATGATTAAGCAATTGAATTCCTTACGTCCTATATTTGACTACTCTATTAGCGTTTCTGATCCGATAATAAATGATCCAAGATGGCCAAAGAACTATTCTTTACATGGAGATTATAATAAAAACGAGTATTCAACAATAAAGATTTCCGTGAATTGCGTCGAAAATAAAACGACAGAACTATTCCTTTCTATTCTGCGTAATACAATTCATTCTTTAGCCAAAAGTTATTCTGATATATATCCATTACAACAATCAGGGTTTAAATTCTATGAATATAATAGTGGCTTTTTCTTCAATCCATTACCAGATGATTTATACTATCTTTTGGATATTGTAAAATATGATTTTACTATTGAAGACAATAATCAGGCAAAATATTTTATATATGGAGAGACACAATGGATCCATAAATATGTTGTAGAATTGTCTAATATAAAAGATCCAGATAGAAAATACTATTTTCGTAAGGATGTTGATGTTACAAATATCTCAACTTTCTCGTATTTAGGAATTAGTGGGAAAGATTGTAATAATCTTTCTGTGTTTCATGATATTCCTTTCATTGTTCCCATAGAGGACATTCCAACAATAACCCAAATAAAGGTGAAACCAACACTGGACCAAAGAACCACATACATTTTTTTGAACAATTGTAATTATCATATGTCTGCTTACTTTTTAGGACCTTTCTTGGAATTGCATGGAGTACAGATGACTGAATATAGAAAAAAAGAAATACAACCTGATGTGGAAAAAAGGCTCGATAAAGAACTAAAAAAGAGTAAAATTCCTTTATTGTATGATATTGTGGGAGGAAAACGCCTCTTTAAATATTATCCTGATAATCTTTTTGGAACATACAACCTATAATAGTATTTACAACACATCAAATATCAAAAACATGGCAAAATTAATAGAATACCGACGAATTATTATGGACAGCAATCCATATCAACAAGTCATTTGGCTCTCGTTGCATCCGCCCAAATGGGAAAACCTGAATGATGATATAGTGAATGACGTTCTTAATGAACTTGACATCCAACAAGGCAAGCGAGTAATAACTCGAAATGATGTTCGCAATACAGAAGGGAAACATCAGATTATCAAAGCCATGATGTGGACATTCGCAGACAATCCCGATTTAAGAATAGTTCATTCTGTAATATCTCACATTGATGAGATTGTAGTAGTTTTAGACTTAAAAGGGAATAAAAATTTACAAAAGAACGAATACAAGGATTTATACAATACACTTGATGTCATTGAATATGTCGGAATGACAACTGCAAGTGTGTTATTCTTCTTCTCTCAATTAAAATGTGAAGGGAATCACTCTATT
Source organism: Bacteroidales bacterium (assembly GCA_024681475.1). Classification (GTDB taxonomy): domain Bacteria; phylum Bacteroidota; class Bacteroidia; order Bacteroidales; family P3; genus Colimorpha. Next base: position 23,890 of record JAILAT010000031.1, read on the forward strand.
GCAGTAACAAGACAAATCAAACCTCATTTTTCGGATTTTGAAGAATTGGCTTGCCTCGTTGAAGAAAATGACTTTGTCAAAATCATCGAAAGAATAAATGAGGTTGCAAGAGATATAGATGTAAGTACAGAGCAGTTGGAATATTTCTTGTATCGTATCAACAAAGGAGAAATAACAATCATTTGATATGAAACGAATTCTTACAACCCTTCTTCTGTGCCTTGTGACTGTGGTGGCTGCGGCGCAGGAGAAGAAGCCGACGCTGATGATTGTGCCCAGCGACAACTGGTGCACCCAGCGCTATTTCACCACCACAATCAATAATCAAGGTACGAAAGTTCGTGTGCCAGACTACCAGCGAGCCTTCCAAGAAGACCTCGAAATCAAGCCCGTCATCGCCAAGATAGGACAGTTGATGACCGATATGGGCTACAGCCTCAAGGACTGCGAGCAGGAACTCAAGGCCATCAGCACACGTCAGGCCGAGGATAACGTGACCACAAGCAAGACCAGTGGTGCCTCGCTGGTGGAGAGCCCTCTCGATCAGTTGAAAAGACGTACCAAGAGCGACATCATCATCAATGTGGACTGGGTCATCCGCATGGAGGGTTCGGGCCGGATTGTAACCTTCACGTTGGAAGCTTTCGATAGCTACACCAGCAAACGCATCGCCACAGCCACAGGTACCTGCGAGCCGTCGAACCTCTCTACACCCGAACTGTTGGAGTGCGCCGTGGGCAGCAACATCAATGCCTTCGACAAGCAGATGGACCACTACTTCCGCGACTTGAAAAAGCATGGACGTGAAATAGTCCTCACCGTGCGCTGTTGGGACAGCTGGGACAAAGACCTCGAAGAGGAATATGGTGGGGAGGAACTGACCGACTGCATACAGCAGTGGATGCGCAAGAACACGGTAGACGGTGTTTTCAACCTCAGCGACGGCACTGAGAACTTCTTGCAGTTCGAGCAGGTGCGCATCCCGTTCTACGACGAGAAAGGTAATGCCATGGATGCACGCGCCTTTGCCACGCAGTTACGTAAACACCTTGCCAAAGAGCCCTACAACATTACCGCCAAGGTGATGGTGCGGGGATTGGGCGAGGCAATTCTTGTACTTGGAGAAAAATAAGGAGGCAAAATGAAAAAGATAGCAACAATAATTGTCGCTGTATTGTTAGTCACAGTGGCAATGGCACAAGAATATGGCCGTGTGGCCATCAACGTGGTAGTACCACAACTGCCCAATGTTCCCGAAGAGGCTCACGCGGCCTTGGAGACCAAGATGCAGCAAGTGGCCACACAGTACGGGTTGGCTTCCAACGGATTAACCGACCGCTTCGTGATGACTGCCAAGGTAAACGTCACCAGCAAGGACATAGCTCCCACCACACCGGTGAAAATTTCTCAAAAGATGGAGGTAACGCTATTTATCGGCGACGTATTGGATAACAAGGTCTACGAATCTGTCGTGCTCAGCGTAGCTGGCATAGGCCAAAGCGAGACGCAGAGCATGATAAATGCTTTCAACCAAATCAAACCTATGGACCCCAGATTGAAAGCCTTCGTAGAGAATGCAGAGCGGAAGATTGCCGAATACTATACGAACAATTGCTCGTACATCCTCACCGAAGCCAACGCACTCGCACAGCAGCGGAAGTACGATGCTGCTATCGCCAAACTGATGGCAGTGCCAGAAGTTTGCAAAGAATGTTATGAGCAATGTATGGCAAGAACAGTGGAAGTATACCAGACAAAGCTGAACAACGACGGCGATATTCTGGTGAAGAAAGCCCGCAGTCAATGGATTGCCAAACGCGATTATGCTTCGGCCAGTGAAGCATTGAGGACATTAAGCAACGTTGACCCGCAGTCGTCGGCACAGGGTAAGGCACAGGTATTGGTGGATGAAATCAATAAGCACCTGCGAAACATGGAAGCTGCCGCAGAGGCACAACGCCGGGAGGAATGGGAATTTGCCAAGAAGCAGTATGAGGACAATCTAGCCATGGCTCGCCAACGCCAGGCCGACGCCACTACTATACGGCGCGAGCAGATTGCTGCCGCCAAAGAAGTGGGCATTGCCTACGGCAAAAACCAACCCAAGACAATCACCTACAACAACTTCAGGACATGGTAAAGAATCTCTTTGTTGCAACGATACTCTGCTTTTGGAGCTTCACAGCTTTTGCCCAAGGCTACAATCAAGAAAGGACGGCGTTGACCAACTTTCTCATACGCATGTACGAGAATGCGCCATTTGAAGGTGTACGGGCGGTGGACGATTACGAACAACAGTATCTTATTTCGGTATTGGCACTTGAGAAAGGCAAATATCCTAACGAGAGTGCCTTGTTCCGAGTGGCAGGGGTGAAAGCCATGTCGCAGGCAAGCCGTTTCTTCAATGGAAGCAGCATCACAAGCGACCTTGTTATCCGCACATCGGAAAAGAGCGACGGAACAAGTGATATTGAAATGATAGAGACCATCAATGAAAAATCAGTGGGATTCGTCAGAAGTCTTGAACTACTCACAAATTTTGAAACAGATGACAGTCGCATGGTATTCATCTATTTCACTCCAATCAAATAATCATTGTCTCAAAAGTTTAGACAGAATTAATAAAATACTTTGAAGAAATGAGTTTGGTATTTCACCAAACTCATTTCTTGTTTCAATTGGACACTCGAAGGGCTTGTAATGTGGGTCTATTATCGTATCACAAAAAAAGTGAGAAATTGGGCTGAAGACAGCGTTGTTCCGTTTCGAGAATGAAAAATAAATTTTGCCATACCGAGCAACTTTCGTATCTTTGCATCTTGAAATGAAACGGATTGTTGTCATACTATTACTAGTGCTGAGCGCGACAACGTGCTTCGCACAGCAATTCATAGGTTGCCGCGAGGGCGACGGCTGGGCCGAGACGCCGATGCTGCGGAAGACTTTTACGCTTAAGCGTAGCGACTTCAAGCATGCCGATTTCCAACAGCTCGCGTTCTCCGTCGATGTCGCTTCGCTGGGCTACCACGAGGTGTATGTCAACGACACCAAGGTGGGCGACAGGGTGATGCAACCCGCCGTGTCGCAGCTCGACAAACGGGCGCTGTGGGTCAGCTACGACATCACACCTTACATCCACGAAGGCGACAACGAGCTGCTGCTTTGGCTGGGCCAAGGGTGGGGACGCATCTATGGCACTCCGGCGGTGGCACAGGCTTTTGTTGAAAAGACGGTAAGCGACGGTGAATGTGGGCTGATATATACAATCCTTGCCACCGACAGCACTTGGGAGGCATCGCCCAGCCCATACAGCTACACTGGCAGTTGGCAGCCTATGCAGTTCGGCGGCGAACGCTACGATGCGCGTGTGAAAGAGAGCTGGCGTCGGGCGACTGTCTATCATGCCGAAGGAAGCGACTCTGGCTCCTTCAACTTCTATTCCTCAGAAAATATCTCCTTGCGCAAGCAGGAGTTTGCGGGCAACATTATCGTTGGCGCGCTGCCGCCGCAGCGGGTCGACACCCTGCCCGACGGCACTTTTCTGTTGGACTTCGGCCGTGTGGTAACGGGCTGGTTCCAACTGCAATGTCTGCCTATCCCCGAAGGCGACGAGATAGCGATGGAATACCTCGACCATCTCGAAGCGAAGCCGCCATTCACCGAGACCGACATCTATGTCAGCGATGGCACTGGCGACGATGACATCCATTTCACAAACCGCTTCCACATGCACTCGTTCCGCTATGTCAAAGTCAAAGGTCTCTCACACTATCTCACCTATGGTCTGGACATTCCCATCCTGATGGCAAATGCCGTGCAGATCAGCGCCGTGGACCCCTATGGCGGCGCCACTTTCGAGTGCAGCGACCCGCGCCTGAACGCTATCCACGACATGGTGAAGTACACCCTCAGCTGCCTGACCTTCAGCGGCTATATGGTCGATTGTCCCCACATCGAGCGCATGGGTTACGGTGGCGACGGCAACTCGTCGACGATGACGTTGCAGACCCTCTGGGACGTGCGTTCCACCTATGCCAACTGGATGCAGGCCTGGGCCGACGCCATGCAGCCCGACGGCGATCTGCCATACGTGGCTCCCGCTTTCCGCACCGGCGGCGGCCCCTACTGGCAGGGCTTCGTGGTCAAAGCCCCGTGGCGCACCTACCTCAACTACGGCGACCGCACGCTCATCTACCGCCACTATGACGACATGAAGCGCTGGCTGGAGTACGTCGAGCACCACAGCGAGGACTATATCCTGCAACCATGGCCCGACAACGAGCGTCACAGCTGGTTTCTTGGCGACTGGGCAGTCCCCGAGGGTGTCGGCAAAGGCGGCGAGAGTGTGCTGCACGCCAGCAGCTGCTTCATCAGCGACTGCCTGTCCGATATGATACAAATGGCCAAACTCATAGGTCACCCCGGCGATGCGCAACACTATGCCGAATGGCGACGAAACCTCAACGCCTCGATCCACCGCCATTTTTACCACCCCGAGACGCACACTTACGCCAACGGCACGCCCCTCGACCAGTGCTACGCCCTGCTGATGGGCATCCCGCCCGACAGCGCCACCGCCGCAGCCGTGAAGGCACAGCTCGTCAAGGACTGCCACATCAAATACCGCGACCATATCGCCGCTGGCCTTATGGGCGTGCCCATCTTCACAGAATGGTGCATCCGCGAAAAGGAGACCGACCTCATGGCCACCATCTTAAGACAGCCCGACTATCCCGGCTATCTCAACATGATGGATAAAGAGTGCGTTAATGCGTTAACGCGTCAATGCGTTAGTGCTGACGCGGAAAACACTAACACATTAACACAATCTCACAATAACGCATTAAATAACGCATTCACAACTTGGGAGTCGTGGGACTGTGGGCGCCCGGGCAAGGAAGACCGCAGCCGTGTGCACAACTGCTACAACGGCATAGGGATATGGTTCTACCAGGCGCTGGCCGGCATACGTCACGACATCGCGGCGCCCGGCTACAAACACTTCTACATAGACCCGCAGCCCTGCGAGGGCATCACGTGGGTGAAGGCCACGAAGCCGACCCCCTACGGCGACATCAGCGTGGAGATAGAGGGCCAGCGGCTGAAGATAACCATCCCCCCGGGCACGAGCGCGACCCTATTTCCCCACACGCCACACGAGCAGAGCCTCGGCGAGGGACATCACGAACTGAAAATAAAACTGTAACAATTTATATATGAAACAAATGGCGAGAATCATTACTATCTGCGCACTGTTGGCCGCGTGCAGCAACAAGATAGAGCTGGCCAACCTGAGCGTGGAGATGCAGGACGGAGAATTGACGAACGCGACCGTAGTGGAGCAACCGACAATCTTTTTGGCGACGGCCGAGCCGCGCTTCAGCTGGAACTACACCTCGACGGCGGAGAACGTGGTGCAGGAGGAATACCGCATCATCGTGGCCTCGACCAAGGAGAATGCCCGCAAAGGCATCGGCGACCTGTGGGACTCGAAAGAATGCGTTAATGCGTCAATGCGTGAATGCGTTAGTGGTGATGCATCAAAAACTAACACAATAACGCAATCAAACAATAACGCATTAAACCAGATGCTCTACATCCCCTACGAGGGTAGGCCGCTGAAGAGCCGCGAGCAGTGCTGGTGGCGCGTGTACACCACAGTGAGCTATGGCGACAAAGGGAAGAAAAAGAAGCTGAAGAGCGAAGTGCAAAGCTTCGAGCTCAGCCTGATGAGCCCCGACGACTGGAAGGCACACTGGATTGGGCGCGACTTTGAGGACGACAGGCTGGAAGGCCATACCGCCATCGCGGCGCGCTACCTGCGCAAGGAGTTTGCGCTGAAGAAAGACATCGTTCGTGCACGCCTGTATATCAGCGGCTTGGGTTCGTACAAGGCCTATATCAACGGTCAGGAGGTGGCCCCTGAAGAGTGGCTGAAGCCTGCGCTGAGCGACTACACGCAACGAATCTACTTCAACACCTACGATGTGACCAGCCTGCTGCACATCAGCGGCAAGCCCACGGGCGACGCGACGGCCGATGGCGCTGCGGTGATGAACGCGATAGGCGTGGTGCTTACCCCCGGACGCTTCACCACGCCGCGCCACGACACCAACTACCTGGAATGGTGCGGAATAAACCACGCCGCACACTATGGCCTGCCGCAACTGCTGCTGCAGCTGGAGGTGTTCTACAAGGACGGCACCTCCGACATGGTGGTGAGCGACGGCAGCTGGATGATCACCGACCAGGGTCCCATACGCAAGGCCAACGAATTCGACGGCGAGACCTACGACAGGAATCTGGACTTGGCCCTCGGTGCCTGGATGCATCCGGGCTACAACTATTATGACAACTGTTGGCAGCCCGTGGTGGACCACTACGACCGCGAGAACATGTATGCCGAGGACATCTACAATCCGCGCCACCGCGCGAGCCGCGAATATCCGGTGAAGACGGGCAGCGCGTTGCCCGACGACTACCAGCGGCCCGACCCGATGCGGCTCCTCACGCCCCAGCCGAACCCCAACATCATGGTACATCAGCACGTGCGTCCCGTGGCTATCTTAGCCAAGGGCGACAAATGGATAGTGGACATGGGGCAGAACATGGTGGGCGTGGTGGAGATAGCCAACATGGCGAGTCTGCTGGCGTATAGGGATGATTTCCGCGACACCATCACTTTGCGCTACGCCGAGCTGCTCAACGCCGACAGCACGCTCTACACCGACAATCTGCGCAGCGCGGAATGCACCGACCGCTATATCGCCGTGGGCGCACCGGAGATGCCGTGGAGCCCACAATTCGTGTACCACGGTTTCAGATATGTGGAAATCAGCGGATTGCCCGCAGAAAGCCGTCCGAGGATCGAGGACTTTACCGGGCTGGTGCTGCACGACGCGATGCTGAAGACAGGGCACTTCGAGACCTCGAGCGAGGTAATCAACGCCGTGTACCGCAACGCCACGTGGGGCATACGCGGCAACTACCGCTCGATGCCTACCGACTGCCCCCAGCGCGACGAGCGCATGGGCTGGACGGGCGACCGCACCACAGGCTGTTATGGCGAGAGCTACATCTTCGGCAACCATCGCCTCTACGCCAAGTGGCTGCAGGACATGGCCGACGGGCAGTTCGACAACGGGGCCCTCGCCGACGTGGCTCCGGCCTACTGGCGCAACTACACCGACAACATGACCTGGCCAGGGGCCTTCATCACCGTGGCCGACATGCTTTTGACGCGTTTTGGCGACCTCCGGCCTGTGGAACAGCACTACGATGCCATGAAGAAGTGGATGCTGCACATGAAGAAACACTACCTCAAGGAGGGCATCCTCGTCCGCGACACCTATGGCGACTGGTGTGTGCCGCCCGAGAGTCCCGAGCTCATCCATACCCGCGACACCAACCGCATGACCTGGCCCGCCAACCTCTCCACGCCTTACTACTGCCATTTTTGCAAGATAATGCAAGACTTTGCCGTCAGGCTCGACAAAGATGAGGACGCGCTCTTTTTCCAGAACGAATTCGACGCGGTGACCGAGGCCTACAACCGCCGCTACCTCGACACCGCCAGCGGACGATACGACCACAACACCGTCACCGCCAACCTGCTGCCGCTGGCTTTCGGCATGGTTCCCAGCACACTGGAAGACAAGGTTTTGGCAAACATCGTAAACAAGACCGAGAACGACTTCGGCGGACACGTCTCCACCGGCGTGGTGGGCATTCAACAGCTGATGCGCACCCTCACCGAATACGGCCGCGGCGACTTGGCGCTGCGTCTGGCCACCGACACCACCTACCCCAGCTGGGGCTATATGGCCAAGCAGGGGGCCACCACCATCTGGGAGCTGTGGAACGGTGACACGGGCGACCCTGCCATGAACTCGGGCAACCATGTGATGCTCCTCGGCGACCTCATCATCTGGTACTACGAATACCTGGGCGGCATCCGCGCCCTTGCTCCGGGCTACAGCCGCATCGAGATGAAGCCCTATCCCATCGAGGGCCTCGACTATGTGGATTGCTCCTACCAGTCGGCCAGCGGATACATCGAGAGCAAATGGCGGCGCACGGGCGACAGCTTCGAGTGGGACATCATCATCCCGCCCAACACCACCGCCGAGGTCTATCTGCCAACCCACAACGGCCATGACGAGAAAAAAGTCCTCGGTAGCGGCCGTCACCATTTCACAAGCAAACTGTAACACCATGAAAAGACTGACCATTATCCTGATGCTCGCTTCGGCCCTGGCCGTCGGAGCCCAAGAGATGAAAATCATCTCCTTCAACATCCGCTACAACTCGTGGGAAAACATCGACGGCGAAAACGGCTGGCCCAACCGTCGCAATGCCGTGGCGCGGATGATCAATGAAGAACACCCTGCCGCCATAGGACTGCAGGAGGCGCTGATCGACCAGCTGCGCTTTCTCGACAGCAACCTGACCGGCTATCAACGTGTCGGCGTAGGCCGCGACGACGGCAAAGAGGCCGGCGAGTTCATGGCCATCTATTACGACACTGTGCGCCTGGAGCTGCGCAGCTGCGTGACACGGTGGCTCAGCGACACTCCCGACAAGCCCTCGCTGGGATGGGATGCCGCCTGCCGCCGCACTGTCACCGTGGCGCATTTCGTCGACCGCCATTCGGGGAAAGAATTTCTCTACCTCAACACACACCTTGACCATGTGGGCAAGAAAGCACGCCAGGAAGGGACAAAACTCATCACTCGCATCGCGCAACAGTCGCTGGCGCACGACAACATGCCTGTCATTGTCGGCGGCGACATGAACACCACCATCGACGACCCTATATTCCAGACTTTCTACGACTGCGGGCTGCAGCCTGCTCGCGACATGACGCGCCGCACCAGCAGAACAGACACCTACAACGCTTTCGGCAAAGATAAAAGCTCATTGATAGACCACTTCTTCGTCAGCAACGTGAAGGTGAGACGTTTCCGCACCCTCAACGGCGACTATGGCGTGCCCTACATCTCCGACCACTACCCTATCAAGATAGTTATCAAGCTATAGCCTGCTCATTCCACCATCTTCGAGTCCTCGTCGGCCGTCGTCGGGTGGCGGAATATCTTGTAGCCTATCATGGCCACGGTGATGGACATCAGCGGTGAGAGAATATTGAAGAAACAGTAAGGAAGGTATTCCAACGTGGGCACCTTCAGCACCATGGATTGCGTCATGCCGCAGGTATTCCAAGGGATGAGCACCGAGGTGACGGTGGCGGAGTCTTCGGTGGAGCGGCTCAGCAGACGCCCCTCGAAGCCTTTGTCGCGGAAGAGTTTCTTGTAGATGTTGCCCGTCAGCACAATGCTCAGGTATTGGTCGCCAGTGACCATGTTGGCAAAGAGGCCGCTGGCCACGGTGGTGCTCACCAGCGAGCGACGGCCGCTGATGCCCCTGGCGAGGGCTGCGGTGAGGCTCTTCATCATGCCGCCACCTGTCAGCGCGCCGCCGAAGGTGGAAGCACAGAAGATGAGGAAGACAGTGCTCAGCATTCCTTTCATGCCGCGAGTCTGCACCAGCTCGGAGAGGGCGGCATTGCCTGTGTCGATGGCGGTGTCGCTATAGAAAGTCTTCATCATTCCGCGGAACATATTTCCGTCGCCTATCTCCATCACGATGTCGGGCTGCACGAAGAGCATGACGCCCCCGGCCGTGAGCGCCGAGAGAAAAAGGATGATGGCCGCAGGCAGCTTCAGCGCGATAAGCACAGCAGTGAACAACGGCACCAGCATCAGCCAGGGGCTGATGCAGAAGGTAGACTGCAAGCCGTCGGCGAACGACTCGGCCTGCAAGCCGCCGTTGGAAGTATGGCACAGACTAGCCACCAGAAAGATTGTCAAAGCGATGGTGAACGACGGCACCGTAGTGATGAGCATATAGCGGATGTGCTTGAAGAGGGGCACCTCGCCCACCGACGAGGCCAGCACAGTGGTGTCGGAAAGCGGCGAAATCTTGTCGCCGAAATAGGCGCCCGAGATGATGGCTCCTGCTGTCCAGCCCACGGAATAGCCGTGTGCCGTGCCGATGCCGATGAGGGCGATGCCTACCGTAGCCACCGTGGTCCACGAGCTTCCCGTGACGAGCGACACCAGCGCACAGATGAGGCAGGCGAAGAAGAGAAACAGCGACGGCGTAAGGATCTTCATGCCATAGAATATCATCGTGGGGACAACACCGCTGATCATCCAGCTGCCCGATATGGCACCGATGAGGAAAAGGATGAGCACCGCAGGCCCGATGGTGCGGATATTCTCACCAATGGCGCTGTCGAAGCTCCGCCACGGCACCTTGTAGAACAACATGGCTATGGCCACCGCCACCCCTGCCGCGAAGAGCAGCACCGTCTGGCTCGAGCCGTCGATGGCGTCGGAGCCGAACTGACGGATGACAAGCACCTGCAGCGCCACCAGCACCACGAAGGGGATGAGCGCAATGGTCCAGTGTATTCTGGGTTGTGTGGCAGAGTCGTTTTCCTGTTTCATTCCACCTCCTCCAGCAGACCTGTCTCGCTGTCGATGATAAAGCCGCGGACAACGACATCCTTGGGCACCAAGGGGTGTGTGCGGATAGTCTCCACGGTCTTGCGGACACTCTCGTCGGTGTCTTTGAAGCCCTCGAGCCAGTGGTTGAGGTCGATGCCGCATTTGCGGATGGTGTCGAGAGTCTGGTCGGTGACGCCGCGCGCCAGCATCTCATCGTGGAAATGGTCGTAGCTCATGTGGCAGGCGCCGCAGTGCGAGTGCGCCACCACCATGATGCTGTCGACACCCAGCTCGTAGATGGCCACGATAAGGCTTCGCAATGCCGAATCGAAAGGCGTGATGATGAGTCCACCGGCGTTCTTGATGATCTTCGCGTCGCCGTTCTTCAGTCCCAGCGCTGCCGGCAGCAGCTCGGTGAGGCGCGTGTCCATGCACGACAGCACCGCCAGTTTCTTGTCGGGATACTTGTCTGTGACATACTTCTCGTACCCCTTCTCCGCCACAAAACGACGGTTGTATTCCAATATCTTGTCTATCATAATCTTTAGTTTGATGCACGTATCAGATTCAACATACGCTGAGCCCATGCCTCGTCGCCGGGCATCTGGTAGCGGAAGTTGCCCTCGGGATCGGCGATGAAGCTGACCTTGATGTCGGCGCCGATGCTTATCCGTCCCCGAGGCGAGAGGGCGATCAGGTCGTCATCCTCCATCTCCTGCAACGGGAGCATGGGATCCCACATACGCTGACCCGTGTTGCAGTCGTAACGCATGTATACCTGTTTTATCGGATGGATGTCGGTCCAGTCGATGTCGCTGATCACCTGTTCAGGTGTATATTCCACCAGGTTGCCGACCGCGCTGGGCGAGAGGATGACGTCGACCTCGTCGGGCCATAGCTGAATCAATGTCCTTGCTGCTTCGGGATGCATCATCCGGTTGTATCCGGCGCTGACCTCCTGCTCGTAGCCCGGCTCCAGCTTGGTAGCCATGAAATAGAGCCGTTTCACCTTGCGGCGCACCAGCTCCACGCCTGTCAGCGGCGAATACTGGTCGGCATCGGAGGTGAGCAGGTTGGCTATTGTCGAGGGGATGCCCGTGAGCATGATGGTGACGCTGCCGTCGTAGGCATTGGCCAGCAGTTGGCGATAGAGGATATATCCGTCGGGAAGCGACGAATAGTCGCTGTATGTGCGGGCGAACAGCAGGTTGCCGTTGGTGTCGGTGGCCTGTGCGATGGGTGTGTAGTTGATATAACCGAAGCGTTCGTAGGTGCCGTTGCGTTCCAGCCCGATAGGCAGGGAGGGGAAGCCGTAATAGTTGTTCATCAGGTCGGCGACAGCGGCATTGGTGTCGCCCATACGGTCAACCACCACGCCCAGCAGGTTGCAGCGACCCTGCGAGGCATAGCGGTAGAGCAGCTGCATGGCGAAAAGGTCGTCGGTCGAGCTGGCGATGTCGGTGTCGAGAATGATCTGCGGCACTGACGGCTGTTGCGGCTCCGGCTTCAGATTCTCTCTCTCACACGAAAACAGCGATAAGGCCGCAAACGCAAGGAGTATAAAGTTCTTCGTATGTTTCATGATTACTAAGTTTCTATTCATTTGATGTTGCATTGTAACTTGCCATCGATAAAAGCCGGAAAAAGCAGTATCTGTTTGCTGCGAGATGGAT
>JAILAT010000032.1 GCA_024681475.1 Bacteroidales bacterium
TCCAATGGCTTCATTGTGAATGCCTAAGAGTTACAGTTGCGCGACAGCTCGTGATTTCCACACGATTCCCTCCTTGGAATATGCCAAGGGTACCCCACAACAAGGTAACGATGTCTCTTTTCGACTTTGCAAAAATACGACAATCTTCCCGATGCACCAAGAGCAAAATATCAACACCCCCATGTTGACGCTCGTACCCCACAGCCCCAAAACGCCATTGCCACATGCTCCCACCCCGTCGCCCGTTGTTCATAAATGCCCCGCGCATCCTCCTCTGCAATCCCTCCTCGAGGCCTCCCTTGGCTCCTCGAGGCCTCCCTTTCTCCATTTTTGCACACGATGAGCGCCAAAATATCCCGTCATGGGTATACTTATAAAATATATTGATTATTAGTCTACTATCCTGATTATTGCTGCCGTGCGACAAGCCATAAAAAGCTGGCGCGTTTGGGCATGCCCAAACGCGCCAGCTATTCAACGGTCGATGCAGAACCTGAAATGCTCGTGTCTCTGTTTATTGCCTATTCCATGATGGCCAGTGCGGCGCTGCGGCCGTCGTTGACGGCATCGGTGAGGCTCATGGGACGCTTGCAGGTGCCGCAGACAAAGAGGCCTTCCATGGCTGTCTTGTTGTCGTGCAGGTGTGGGTCGGCGCTCTGCGCGAAGCCGTAGTCGCCAGCGATGCCGCACACCTTGGCCAGCGCGCAGGTGCCCGCCGAGGGCTCCATGCCCACCATCAGCACCAGCAGGTCGGTGGTCATGCGCAGCGGCAGACCCATCAGGGTGTCTTCCGACTTGATTTGCACGCGTTTGTCGAATGTTCCCGAGGCTTCCGAGATGCGGCCGCGCACAAAGCGGATGCCATATTGCTGCTGCGCTTCGCGGTACATCTCCTCGAAGCCCTGGCCCCACATGCGCAGGTCCATGTAGAAGACGTACACTTCGCAGTCGGGCACCTGTTTCTTCACCTCGATGGCCTGCTTCACGGCCGTCACGCAGCACACCTTGGAGCAGTAGTGGTTGCCCGACTTCTCGTCGCGCGAGCCCACGCATTGCAGAAAGGCTATACGTTTGGGTTTCTCGCCCACGGTGTTGAGCACCCGGTCGTAGCGTATCATGGTCTCCATGTCCAGCGAGGTGACCACGCCGCCGTAGATGCCGTAGCCCAGCTCTTCTTTGCGGTGTGCGTCGAAGGGGGTGTAGCCCGTGGCCAGCAGCACGTTGTCGGCAAAGTAGTTCTCGCCCTTCTGGTCTTCCAGCAGCCAGCCGTGGGCATCGCGGTGGATGCCGACGATGTCGGTGTCGTACTTCACGGTGATGTTGTTGTCCACCAGTTTCTGGCACATCTCTTCCACTATCTCCTTGGCGTCGACAAAGTTGGGGAAGAGGAACGCTTTGTCGGCGATGTTCTTCATGGCCGATGCCGATTTCTCGAACACCGTCACTTGATAGTTGTGGTGCGCCAGTATGGTGGCGGCTTCAATGCCGGCGGGGCCGGCGCCTATGATGGATATAGATTTCATGGTTCTGTTGTTGTATGTTGATGTTTTGATATGATGATAGGGTTGTTATATTTGTTTCAGGCATTCGGGACTTGCCGGCCGTGGCAGCAGCCGGCCGCTGATGCCTTTGTATTTCTCGCCGGGATTGTAGGCAATGCCTATCTTCTCCAGCAGCGGCTCGCTCTGCACCTGATGCAGCTGCAGCCCCAAGGTCCACGGATCGTAGCCCAGCAGCAGGCCCGTCAGCTCTTCGTAGGTCAGCACGGGGATGCCGTAGCCCTCGTGGTCGAAGGTCTTGTTCTCCATCTCGGCGATGGTGTACTGCCATTTGTCCATAAACATGGCGCAGCCCGGACAGTTGGTGAGGATGAAGTCGGGCTCGTAGGGCTCCATGGACTCGAATTTCTTCTTGGTGTTCGACACCGAGTAGCCGCGGTTCTCGCGCACCAGATACTGGCGGAAGCCGAAGCCGCAGCAGTGGCGCCGCTCGGGATAGTCTATCACCTCGCCGCCCCAGGCCTCTATCATGCCTGCCAGCACGTAGGGGAACTCGGCCTTGCCGATGCCCTTGTCGGGGAATATCTTGGCGTAGTGGCAGCCTATGTGCTCCACCACACGCAGCGGCTTGCCGGTGAAGCGGTTCACCAGCTGGTATTTCATCTTGGGCTGCAGGTCGAAGCGGTTCTTGTAGATGATGTCCGAGGGGTGGGCGATGTTCTTGGGGATGTTGAATTCGCGTTTTGTGGCCTCCCACAGCCATTGGCGTGTCTTGGCCAGCAGTTCGGGGTCGTGCTCCCATTTTTCCACCATCTCGCTGAAGACGCCGAAGCTGGTGACGCACGACGGCACGTAGTTCTCGTAGCCCGCCTCGGTCATCAGCGCAAAGAGGCGTGCCACCACCGTCATGGTGGTCTCGAAGGGCACCACGTCGCTGTGGTAGCCTATGCCTGTGCAGGTGTGCTGGTGCGGATTGTCGCAGATGTCTTTGCCCAGCTCGTCGCGCAGTATGCGCAGGAAGGCGGCCTCCGAGCCCGGGAAGAAGGTCTGACGTATGCAGCTCCTTTCATAGAAATAGTGGTCGTCGGCTATCTCTTTTTGGTATTCGTTCCAGTATCGTTTTTCCATAATTCTCAATGTGTTATTGGTTTTTTACCAGGTTGGCGGCCACAATCTCGGCCACGTCTTTCACCGCCGTGGTGTCGGCGTGGGCGAAGGCTTTCTTGCACATGGGGCATGCCGTGGCTATCACGTCGGGGTGCACAGCCATCAGGTTGTCGCGTGCCGCGTTGCGCACCTTGGTCTGCTGCTCCAGGTCGAGCAGGGGGTTGCCCATGTTGAAGCCGCAGCAGAGGCTGTGTTCGCGTTCCTCTTTGGTTTTCAGCAGGTTGGTGGTGTTTTTCAGCACATAGCGCGGCTCGTCGTAGATGCCGCATCCGCGGCCCAGCTCGCAGGGGTCGTGGTAGGCCACCTTGCGGTCGTCGAAGCGCACCTTCAGCTTGCCGTTTTTCAGCATGGCGGCCAGGTATTCGGTGTGGTGCACCACGGGGATGGCGAGGTTGTATTCCTTTTTGAACGACTGGTAGCAGATGGGACACGAGGTGATTAGCATCGTGGCTTTGCTGTTGGCTATCAGCTCACTGTTCTTGCGGCGCAGCTCGGCGGCCTGCTTCTCGAAGCCCTGTTGCAGCAGCGGTCTGCCGCAGCAGATGCCCTGCTCCTGGTCCATGAACCAGTAGGGTTGCCCCACAGTCTGGAAGATGCTCTCCATGGCTTCGGTGATGCCGGGCGTGAGGTGCGACATGCATCCGCCGAAGTAGGCCACGCGACCTATGGCGTTGAAGGCTTTGATGGGTTTGAGGTATTCGTAAGTGCTCTGCTTGTCAATGTTTTCCTTGTTCTGGATGCGCACCTGGCGACGCACGATGGAGAGGTCGATGCCCACCGGGCAGTCGGCCACACAGCGGTCGCACATCAGGCAGTTCTCCGCTAGCGCCTCCTGATGGCTCTGGCGCTCTTTGTTGCGTATGCTCTGCAGCATGTACACGCCCTGCATGTTCCTCACTCCCAGCTCTTTGTTCATCGGGCAGCCGTCGATGCAGATGCCGCAGCGCGAGCAGGCGCTGAGCTCGAACATGGTGTAGCCCGTCTTCTTGTTGCTGTCGCTCACGCCCAGTTGGCGGAAGTAGATGAGGAACACCTCGGTGAAGATATGCATGTAGCGCGAGAAGGGCATCAGTGTGAAGAAGGTGCCCAGCGCTATGGAGTAGAGCATCCACGAGGTGTATTCGCAATATTCGTTGTCGAAATTCAGCGTAGCCAGTACGGTGCCCAATGCCTTCACCATGAATCCGCCGTTGCCGAACATGCTGGACGTCAGGCCTTCCGACAGCAGGCGCAGCGGGAAGATGCACCACAGGCTCAGCTTCGTCAGGCGGTCTACCAGCGTGTGGCGTGTGGTGCGCTTCATGCCCAGGGGCCGCGACCATAGCTTCTTCAGCATGGCCAGCGCCAGGCCGCTGAGCACGTAGATGAGCAGCGCATCCATGATGTTGGCCATTAGGGCGGCATGGGTGAAGTTGGGGGAGATGCCGGCGCGCTCGGCGGGCTCGAAATAGTTGAAGAAGATGGCGGCCCACAGCGGATGGCCATGGGGCCACGCCAGATAGGCCTGCAGGGCGCCTACCACGATGAGCAGAAACCATCCGAAGGCCAAGCTCCGGTGCATATAGCCCAGCACCAGGTTTTTCTTCGAGATGCGCAGATGCAGCAGCGACTCGCGCACCGTCTCCCAGATGGCAGGCAGGAACTTCCACGTCCAGATGTTTTTCTGCACCGTGGCACGCTGCAGCTTGTCAAGATGGCGTATCCATCGCCAGTATTTCCACACCGAGATGACCAGCAAGGCCACCACACCGGCGCAGAACGGCAATACGTAAAATGCAAATTTATCCATTATCTATCTTTTTTCGTTGCTATTGGTTGTTGTTGATTTTCAATTATCTCACTTCTCATCCCTCCAGTATGCGTCGCATATTGATAATCAACGCACGGGTATTCACGCCACGCGGACACACCAGCAGGCATTTGCCGCACAGCATGCAGTGGTCCAGCTGCTCCGCAAACCCCGCATATTGGCCGCGGAAGAATGCGTTGTGTATGCGTCTGATGTTGAAGTCCGTAAGGCCGCCGGCCGTACACGTCGCCGTGCAACCCCCGCAGCCGATGCACCATTTGTACGATGGCACCGCCTCCAGCAGCCTGTCCACCTTCTCGGGCCGGTATTCGTCCAAGTTGATGGACCGTCCCTTTGATATGTTGTATCCAAAATCTTTCATTGTCTCTTTGATGATAGTTTGTATGTTTATAATTTAGTATGTGTTACGTATTTCCAATGTACCGCCCATCTCCACCTCTACGCCATGTTCTAAAACATCATCTTCATCGGCATCCAGAACTCGAGTAGGCATATCCATTCCGTGTATTAATTTGTCCAAAAGTTGAAATGGATAATAATAAAGTCACCATGATTAAAAACATTCTTTTCATAACTTCACGATTTTCTTAGTTATTGAATGCTGTTTGTTTTGGATGGTAAGTGTGTAGACTCCTGACGGCAAGGCTGAGACATCCACCTTGACGTGCTCGTCTTGCACCTCTCGTTGCAGCATCGGCCGGCCGTCAGTTGAAACAATTGTAAGTGTGGCTGGTTCTAATTCAGTCTTTTCAATGTGCAAAATATCGCGCATAGGGTTGGGATATAAACTAATGAAAAAGTCTTCATCGGCTTGAATATCACCTAATGACCACTCAACATGGCAATTGCCCCCAAAATGTCTGTCCAACACAATCACATCTCCATCTCTATGGTAGCAGAGTAAGAAATTGAGAAAATCATCCCTGTTAGTAGCATACGTGAATCCCATACTCGGGCCAATACCCTCAATGAAAAGCAGTGTGTCGTTTTGAAACTCTGTCTGATGCGAGTAATTGGTCTGTAGTATTTTACGTCCATCAACATAATATATGCTGTCAATGCGAATAGTTGGTGGCGTTGATTCTGCTCGATAAAAGGATCCTAAATGTAATGGATCGTCATAAGGTGGCCAGTTACTTGTATCCAACGTGTCTCCCACCTCTAATGATAGATCCATTAGTAGAATATCCGGGTAATTTCCATAATAAATAGCCCAATAGTCGTTGAGGTATAATTTTGAATGGTCTTCAGATTCTCTTATTATTCTATTGAAGTTATCAAGACTACATCCACTAGAACTTGGATTGGCAACCCTTATATAATTGTACTCAGAATCACCTATTGAAACCATAGTATCTGAAAGCAAACGCATGGAACAGGCATCATAGTTAAATAGATTTACTTCTGTGACAAGCACATCCCATTCTGTCAACGAGTCACCGAAGACGGACTGGTACACGTGGGTGTTGGTGTCCTGCGCGCGCAGGGCCATTATCGGAAGCAGAACAAGGATGACGATATAAATAATTTTTTTCATATTATTTGTTTTGTCGGTTCTTGTCATTACTGTGTGAGTATCATCCGTTTGGTGTCAACTATATGGCCGTCGACTATCAGCGTATAGAGGTACATCCCTGCACTGAGTGTCGAGCCGCTGATTTATATTTACTTCGTCAGGTATTCTGCACCGTCTCGCGGAATTTCATGCCGCCGGTCACCTCGAAAATCTTGCGTACCTCCTCCAGGTCTTCCTCGGGGATGTCGCGCAGCGCGCCGGGGCCTTTGCCATGGTAGTTGGCGCCCAGCTTCGGCGCTATCTCTTCGATGTTCTCAATATACCATTCCCAAATGGGTCCCTGCTCGGGGTGCTCCTCGGGAAACACGCGGTCGGGATACACACAGTAGCCTATCTCCAGCACGTTGCTGCCGATGCTGTTCATCAGCCGCTTCTGCTGCTCGCCCTTCTCGCTCTCGGTGAAGTAGCCCAGCTCCTGCGAGGCGCGCCGCAGCACTTGTATCAGCTCGCCGGGCACGTTGCCGCGCGGGCAGCGCGTCTTGCACGACATGCACTGGCCGCAGTACCATATCGTGTCCTCCTTCAGCAGGGCCTCGATCTCGTCCTCGTTGCCGCGTTGCACCGTGTCGCAGATGCGCCGCGGGTCGTAGTCGTAGAACTCCGCCGCCGGACACACCGCAGTGCACATACCGCAGTTCATGCAGGCCTTCAGTGCGTCGTTGGCGCGGCTGTCTTGTTCCAAATAGCTTTTCAAGTTGTTCATTGTCTTACTCTTTTGTCTTTGTCTGTTGTGGCTCTGGTGGCCCATCGTTATTCAAATCGCACCTTCTTCATGCCCATCAGGCGGAAGAAGAACTTCGGGAACGATTTCTCTCTGTTGCGCGTCAGCATGTTGATGTAGAGGTGTGGCCGCTTCATGATCGTCAGCTTGTGCGCCTCCACTAGCTCTATCAACGTCCCGTCGGGGTCTTCCACGTAGGTGAAATGGCCGCTGGCCTCACCCATGTCGAAGTGCTCGTCGTTGGGGCAGCTGTCCACCGTGAAGGGGTAGCCCAGCGCATTGCAGCGCTTCTCCAGGGCGCGCATCCCCGTCACGTCGAGGCATATCTGGATAAACCCCGGGTCGCCCCAGTAGCGTCCTTCGTATATCTTGCGCGGTGTGCGCTCCAGCGCCTGCACCAGCTCTATGGTGCTCGTTCCGAACAGTTTGGCGAAGGCTCCTTGGCGTGGCTTGCTGCAGCCCAGCAGCACACGGCGGTAGCGTGCGCCACCGTTGCGCATGAAGGCCAGGTCGTCGAACACGCCGGTCTCGTCGTACACCACCTTGTCGTAGCCCAGCACGTCGCGGTACAGCGGTATCGTCTTGTCGATGTCGCTGCAGCCCGTCATGGCTCCCACGATGCCGCCGCCAAGGCGTTTCTCGTCGATGAACACATAGCTGTCTTCCACCACTTGGAACCAGTTGTCCCAGGGGTCCTCCACCACGAAGCAGGGCACCCCGTTGGGCAGCTTGGCCAGCGGCCCCACTTTGTCGTATTTGGCACTCAGCTCTTTGTGGAACGCCGCCACGTTGCGACTCTTGATTTTGGCGCAGAAGATGCCCAGGTCACCCACTTGCACCTCGAAATCAACGGGTTGCGGTGTCCGCTCGCTATACTGCCATATCTCGAAGCCGCCGCCGCCCTGCAGGTTGATGGCTACGCAGGCATGGCGTTTCTGCGCCTGCCCGCCGGTGTAGGGCAGCATGCGCTCGGCCACGGTGTCGTCCTCCAGCACACGCACATCCATCTGGAACATGTCGATATACCACCGCCACGACTCCTCGAAGCGGCTGCAGCCTACGCCGACTTGCTGTATGCCTGATACGAAATATTTGTCCATCAGTAATTTATGTGTTTGGTTGTTGCAACAATTATAGTTTCAAATTATAAAATATTAACTCTTACGTATTAACTCTATTCTCGCCGTTCTAGTATATTGTGCCCCGCCCTTTTTTATTAACAAATGCAATTTTAACATTTCCCATCCGAGGCTGCACATTAGGTCGCCGCGAAGGGTCGGCCTGCCGGGGCGCGCTCACGAAAAGATGGGGCACCATTGGCGCCAATACCAAAAATATGTGTATTTTTGCATCCGTATTACCCCACAGGAAAAGCCATGAAACGAGCTCTTAATATCATTCTTATCATGCTGTCGTTCACAGCCGTAGCGTGTCGTTACGACATCCTGTCGGCCGATGCTGCCGACACCGCTTTCTTCTACAGCCGGCGTCTCTATGCCCCTGGCAATTACGGCTCCGCCAACTGGCGCATCCCCGCCATCGTCTGTCTCCCCGACGGCACACTCCTTGCTGTCAACGACAAGCGCAAAAACAATGAGGGTGACCTGCCGCAGGACATCGACATCGTCTGTCGTCGCAGTGCCGACCGGGGACGCACATGGAGTGAGCCCCTCACCATCGTGCAGGGCAGCGGCGTGGGTCGCGGCTATGGCGACCCGGCACTCGTCGTCACCGCCGACGGCGATGTACTCTGTCTCTTCGCCGGCGGCAACGGCCTGTGGGCCTCCACAGCCGACTCGCCGATAAGCACTTACGTGTGCCGCTCCTCCGATGGAGGCCTCACCTGGAGCCAGCCCGAGGACATCACCGCCGTGCTGTGGGGCGCCGCCACACTGGGCTCCTACCATGGCGGCTTCATCGCCTCCGGCAATGGACTGCGTCTCACACGCGGCGACCATGCCGGCCGGCTCCTCTTCGCCGCAGCACTCTGCCGCGACGGACAGCAGAAACTCGACAACTTCGTGATTTATAGCGACGACAACGGCCACTCGTGGCACCGCTCCGCCCTAGCTTTCAGCGAAGGCGACGAGGCCAAGCTCCTCGAGCGCACCGACGGCACCATCCTGATGAGTGTCCGCCGCACCGGCGCCCGCGGCTACAGCGTCAGCGCCGACGACGGCCAGACGTGGAGCGACCAGGGCACATGGCCCGAGATGACGGTCAACGCATGCAACGGCGAGATGCTCCGCATCGACGACACAACCATTCTCCACAGCATCACCCACTCCATGCAGCGTGAGAATGTCAGCATCTTCATCTCCCACGACGAGGGCGCCACGTGGCACAACCCCGTCAGCCTCTTCCCAGGCCCATCGGTCTATTCCTCGCTGACGCTCCTTGACGACGGCACCATAGGTGCCTTCGTCGAGCTCAACCCCGACGGCCCCTGCGAACTATGGTACATGAATTTCAACATGCGCTGGCTCCTGGAACACCAGTCCCATCAGTAACCGCCACACCGCCCGCCCAGCGGACACGAGCCGTCCCAGGCGCGCGAAGCGAAAAACTACCTTAAAAATAATGCTAATTGCCGTAGGATGTTGTCTCCTCGGCGGCTTTGGGGAGCGGCGAGTCCTGCTTCTCGCCGTAGGGACGCGCCGGATGCTTGTAGATGGCCAGCAGACCCTCGTTCAGCAGCACCTCCACCTCGCGCATGGTGCGTTCCAGCTGTTCCGCAGGCTTCAACTGACACTCCCACACCACGATGACCTGCCACCCATGTTCCTGTAACTCACGATAGTTGCGCTCGTCGCGCTCACGGTTGCGCTTTATTTTCGCCTCCCAGAACGGACGGTTTGTCTGCGGTATCTTGCAGCAGTGCGAGTTCACCAGGGCACCCGTCGCGTCGCCGGTCACCCTGTGGCCATGCCAGAAGCATCCGTTCACGAAGATGGCCGTACGGTAGCGCCGCATCACGATGTCCGGCGACCCAGGTACCGACCTCACATTCAGCCGATAACGATAGCCATGCCCCCACAGCCATCGCCGCACAGCCATCTCAGGCTTCGTCCCCTTGCTGTGGATGTGCGACATGCACCGATGCCGCTGCTCCGCTGTCATCCTGTCGGTCATAGTGCCTCTTTGTTACTTTGTTTTTGTCCCTTCAGCAAATTAAAAGTTCAGAACATTTCATTCCAAAAGAAGGTCTTAAAGTTTCACAAGAAAGAAAGGACTGTTCGACTGTTCTAATATATGATACCATCAAGGGAGTCAGGGCTTTTGCATCATCTTCTCCAGCACCTCTTTTTCTTCTTGTCTGAGGCGGGCCAGTTGGCCTTCGAGGAAGTCTTCGCTGTATTTGGCGTCGCAGAAGCCGTTGCCGCGGGCCACATAGCTGGGGTCGTCGATGTCGCAGGACAGCTCTTCGTAGTTGCTGATGGCTTGGCGTATCTCGCAGAGACGACGCTCCAGCGCTGCTCGGGACGCCGTGTTGTCGGGGCTTGTGGTTGGGTGTGTCATATCGTGATGTTTTTCTATTCGTCTTGTTATCAGTGGTTAATCGAGGGTCTGCCGATAGGTAGTCTCGAAGCCGATGCCGTTGGGATAACGGCCGCAGACAGTCAGCGTGTGTTTGGGCGCATCGGTGCGCCATACGATGTCTATCGTGTTGTCGTCCAGGCCCATGATGAAGCCGCCCTCCACCTTCCACGAGATGTCGCGGAGGCCTTGGCCATCGACATAATAGCCTCGCGGGTCGTTGCGCGACTCGCGGATCTGCGCGGGCGTGGCAACCATCTCGTCGTAGAAGAATTGTGTGATTTTGTCTTCGATAAACAGGTAGTTCTCGCGGTTCATGCTGCCGTCGTCGTTGCGGTGCAGGGAGTGGCCCTGGCCGGGGAACAGGTATATCTCGCTTCTCATG
This sequence comes from Bacteroidales bacterium, assembly GCA_024681475.1. Classification (GTDB taxonomy): domain Bacteria; phylum Bacteroidota; class Bacteroidia; order Bacteroidales; family P3; genus Colimorpha. The sequence goes on from JAILAT010000032.1 coordinate 10,696, forward strand.
CCCATCTCCTGGGCGCGCTGGTCGATAGGTATGGAGCCGTACATCTTGCCGAACACTCGCTCGCCAATCCATTCGCCGTACTCGCTGAAGGGGTAGCCGATGTTGCAGGGCACGATGGGGTCGGCGTCGCCGTGGAAGGAGATGATGTCGCAGGTGTTGTTGCGCAGCAGCGCCAGGCTGTTGACGGCGCCCCACATGTTGGCTACCGCCTTGATTTTCACCTCGTGGCGGTATGCGTTGCCGCAGGCGTCGATGCCTCCCAGGTCGCCATGGCGGCGTGTCTCCGTGGGACGGTCTTTGTCGCGCATGAAGGCCAGGTTCAGCGCGGTGATGGCGCCGGCGCTGGTGCCGCCGACGAACATCATGTTGGTGTCAATGCCGTAGTCCTCAGCGTTTTCCATCAGGTAGCGCATGGCGGCGTGGGCATCCTGCAGCGCCCGGTAGCCGGTGCGCGTCACCGATGCTTTGGTGGGCTTGAAGCCCATGCGGTAGTTGATGGAGACGGCCACATAGCCTTTGGCGGCGAAGTCGTGGCACCAGCCGGCGATGTGCTCGTCACTTTTGTCGCCCACGTAGAATCCTCCGCCATGCAGCAACAACAGCAGCGGCCGGCGTGCCGTGGTGTCGTCGCAGGGCATATAGATGTCCATGGTGAGATGCTGCTTGGAAGTCATCAGGCTGTTCACCAGCCCTTCGCCGAGAATGGCGGCGTAGCTCTTGTCCTCGGCACCCGTTTTGCTGCACCAGAACCCCGAGGCGGTGGCATATTCGATGTCGCTCTTTTTCTCCACGTCGAAGATCTCTTTGCTGTAGCGGTAGTCGTGGATGGCGAGGTATGTCGGGTCGCGGTATTCGTACACTGTGGCATGCTGCGTGATGCGTTGCCACATCCGTCGGCTGTCAATATGCTGTGGGTCAGTGCAGTTGCTTCCCTGTTCAACGGTATAGCAGGTGCCCTGTATGCTGTCGCCGTCCAGATAGTCTACCATGGCGAAGAGGGTGTCGCGGTCGGTCATCACTTTGTACCACACCCCGATTTCGGGCGTGAAACCTGGCTTCATCAGGTAGGGCAGCTCGGGGACACCGGTGGCCTGCTTGTCGTTGGAGCCGTCGGCGACAATCGTCACCTCGCGTGGTTTGCGGTGACATCCGCCCAGCAGCAGTGTGAGAAGGAGTAGTGGTAAGAGTATTCTTTTCATGTTGAGCAAGTTATTGTAGTCTTATGTCTTTGAAGCGGGATATCAGTTGGACGCTGACATTCCAGTGGCTGAAGCCGCCTTCGATGGGTTGGCCTTGCGGGATGGCGATGGTGAGGGTGTGTGTGCCGGGTTCCAGACCCGAAAGGTCGAAATAGACGGGCTGTGTGGCGGTGCCGGGGCACCATCCGCTGCGCGACAAGTCGCTGCTCGACAGGCCGTTCCAGAAGTTGCCCGACACAGGGTTCCATTCCCTGTAGCGGCCGCAGTCGCTGCGCCACGGCGTGTAGCCGAAGCGTTTCACTCCGTCGATGAACAGCTCGTTCTCCTTTGGGACAAATTCGTCGCCTTCGCCCCAGCCGCCGTGACCGGTGCTGATGTAGCGCAGCGTCAGCACGCTGTCCAACGGAGTGACTGCAAAACTGACGGTTATGCTGTCGGTGCCGAATATCTTGCCATAGTTCTGTCCCGCCATCTCCAGCACGTTGCAGGTGTTCACCAACGACTGCACCATGCCCTTGACATAGGTGTCGTCGTCGAGGTCCCACTCGTAGTCGCCGGGGTATGACTTGATGTCCAGCGTCACACGATGGCCGCCACCGTCGTAGTTGCCGATGAAGCAGCCTATCCACACATCGCCTTGCAACAGGCTCTGGAGGTCGGTAACCTCCTGTTTGTAAAAGGTTTCCTCTTCCCAGTCGAGACCGTCGAGGCGGATGCGCTCGTTGTAGTGCCCCACGCCGAAGGGGGTGAAGAAGCGCATCAGCTCCACGGGCGGAGTGTAGACGAGGCTGGAGATGCGGTAGCGTTGCATAAGGCTGATACCGGGCACGATACCTTGGTAGCGCTGTCCGTCGCGACCCGTGATGGAGGGCAGCGAGTCGGGATGCCCGTTGATGGCATCGAAGAATGTGGGGCACAGACTGTTGCCTGCATCGGGGATGATGAATACCGATCCTGTGCGGTCGTAGGCGTCGCCGTTCGAACGTTGGCGCAGCTCCACGAAGGTCTGGTAGTGCGACGGTAGCTTGGGAAGCCGCAATCGCTTCAGTATCAATGTGCCGCCGGCAAAGTGCAGGGTGGTGTCGCGGGGCATCTCCTCGACGTGGCTGCTCTCCTTGCCCCAGCATATCTGTTCGTCGTTGAACACGCGCGTGGTGAGCACCATGCGGCGTTTCTCCAGATTGGAAAGCTCACGGCTGCTTTTGCGTACACCCAACTCCCTTGGTATCAGGCTCCCGGGTGCCACGACGCGTGGTGTGGCTTTCGGCGCCAGCTCCATCTGCACCTGTCCGTTGCGTCTCATTTCGGTCATGACTCCCTGAAAACGACCGTAGTAGGGCAGGGGGGTGATGTCTTTTCCGTAGCGCGTGGAGAACACCAGCTCTATGCGGTTGCTGTTAATGCTGGTGACGTATCTTGTTGTCTTGGAATCAATGTGTTGTGTGTCCCATTGGATGTCGTCACGCCGCAATGCCGACACCGTATAGTAGCTGCTGTCGCTGAAGCGATATTGGTAGTATACACTGTCCGTCGTGTTGTTGACATAGGTGTGCTTCTCGGCGTAGCCGGGAATGGGGTGCTGGATGTCGCCGACATTCTGGATATGATAGCATGACGCTTCGTATTCCACGTTGGTCAGCGCCGTGTCGCGGCCTTCGTTATGGTATTCGTAGCGGTAGTAGGTCAACTGGGCCGTTTTCTTCTGTCCCCAGCAGGGCATGGCGGCGGCAATGCTGGCTAAGACTATGATTATTAATTTGCTGCTATGCATGGCGGTGAGTGTTATTTACTTTGCAAAAGTACTTAAAAAGGGCGATATGGCAAAAAGTATTTTGCCATATCGCCTAATCTTTGTTCCAAAAAGGAGGTACCTGTGCGAGTAGCTTGACGTATAGGGCTCGTAGTGAGGTGTTTCCTGTAGGCTTAGGCCTCTGCGGGAGCGGACTCGTCGCCCTCTTCGCTCTTCACTTCGAGGTCTACCTTGCCGACGTTGTTCAGCAGGTTGTACCACAGCAGCACTTTCTTCACGTCGGAGGCGTAGACACGCTCGGTGTCGTAGTCAGGCAGCACCTCGGCAAAGTAGGCAAAGAGCTCTTTGCCAGCGGTCTTCTTGATGTCGAAGGTGATATTCTTGCCATCCTCTTTGCGATAAATGGCTTGCAGCACCTCGCTGAGTGGCTTGTCGCTGTCGGAGGTGAAGATGCTGATCTCGTTCAACGAGCTGATTTTGTCGGTCTTGAAGATGGGACAACGTTTCTTGTCGGCCAAGGATTCCACGATGGCGCCGTTCTTGGTTTGCGATACAAGTTCATACAAATCAGGCTTGCCTGAAATTACTAAGATTTTGCTTAAGTCCATGTTGAGTCTCTAATTTTTTTCACCCAAAAACGCGTTTTGGGTTTTATTATTATCTTTATCGGTTATTTTTTAGTTTTTTTAGCATTTTTTTTCTTCGTCACTTTTTGTGCCGATGGTGCATTATTTTGCTGATTTCATGTCCTTTGAGTGATATTTTCGTAGCTCCTCGATGGGCGAGGCGATGATGCGGCCTATCCGTATTCCCCGGCTTGTCGCCTCTTGCCGCAACACGCTCTCCGCGGCGGCAGCCAGCGAACCCACCAGATGGAGTTCGGCAGGCTCGTGGAGGATGGGAAGAACTTGGTTGTCAAAGTATTCCGCGACGGCGCCGTGCAGCAGGCTGCGGACGTAGGGGCTGCGAAGATGGCTCGTGATAAAGGGTGCCAGCGACGCCATGGTCAGATTGGGATGGGGCTGATGGTACAGGCTGTCTATCCATTCCGCCTCGGTGAGGGGATAATCCTTCCGGAACGCATCGTGCAGTGTGCCAGGCAGTTTGTTGTGCAGATAGTCGGTCAGAAGCTGCTTGCCCAGGTAGGTGGCCGACCCTTCGTCGCCCAGCAGATAGCCCAGCGACAGGGTCTTCCTTACCGGGTGGCGGCCGTCGTAGTAGCAGGCATTGGAGCCGGTGCCCAGTATGCCTACGTAGCCGGGCCGGTCGCCCAAGGCGGCACGGCAGGCTCCCGTCAAGTCGGTCTCAACGGTGATGTCTGCTGTGGGGAATGATTGCTGTAGTTGCTTTGTTATCAGACGCTTGTTGGCGTCAGTGCCGCAGCCGGCGCCATAAAAGAAGAGGTGCTGGGGCTTCGTGCGACGCCCTTTGCTGAGCGATGCCGCAACCTCGTGTAGTGTTTCGGCAATCTCTTTCTGTTTTACGGTGTTGGGATTCAGCCCTTTGGTGATTATCTCAACGCTGCTGTCGTCGGTCACCCAGTGGGTCTTGGTGGCTCCGCTGTCGGCTATCAGTATCATGGTGTCGTGCGGTTAGATGATGCCGATAATGTCGTTTATGTCTTTGATACCATGTCTGTTGCAGTAGTCTTCGAGCCCGTCGACTATCTTCATTGTTACGGCAGGGTCGAGGAAGTTGGCGGTACCCACCTCTACGGCTTTGGCGCCAGCCATGAGGAACTCCAGCGCGTCGGCGGCAGTGACGATGCCGCCCAGTCCGATGACAGGTATCTTCACTGCGTGGGCCACCTGCCACACCATACGCACGGCGATAGGTTTGACGCAGGGACCTGACAGTCCGCCAGTTATAGTGCTGAGATAGGGTCGCTGACGCTCCACGTCGATGGCCATGCCCAGCAGGGTGTTGATGAGCGACACGCTGTCGGCGCCGGCATCTTCCACGGCTTGTGCTATCTCCACGACGTTGGTGACGTTGGGTGTGAGCTTGACAATCAGTGTCTTGTGGTATACCTTACGCACCTCGCCGACCACCTGCGCCGCCATCTCGGGACGTGTGCCGAAGCCCATGCCGCCTTTTTTGACGTTGGGACAGCTGATATTCAGCTCGATGGCTGGAATGCGATCCAGCGCGTCGATCATCGAGGCCACTTTGCTGTATTCTTCGATGCTGGAACCCGACACGTTGACGATGATGTTGGTGTCCAACTCCTTGATCCTCGGATAGACATCCTGGCAGAAGGTCTCCACGCCGACATTCTGCAGGCCTACGGCGTTGAGCATGCCGGCAGGTGTCTCGGCCATACGCGGATAGGCGTTGCCCTGACGACGCTCGCCGGTGGTGCCTTTCACGACGATGCCGCCCAGACGGCTGAGGTCTACGAAGTCGCTGAACTCCTCACCATAGCCGAAGGTGCCCGATGCCGTCATGACGGGATTTTTCAGGGTAAGGTTGTGTATTTTTGTCTCTAACATATTGATTCCATGATTAGTTGTTCAACCATTTGGTGAGTTCCGTGGCCTTGAAGACAGGGCCTTCCTTGCAGACGCACTTGTGGCCGGCGTCGCTGTCGACCACACAGCAGAGGCAAGCGCCTATGCCACAGGCCATCAGGTTCTCCAACGACACTTCGCAGACGATGCCGTTGGCCAGCGCATGACGCGCCACGGCTTTCATCATCGGCGTAGGGCCACAGGTGTAGATGTGGTCGTAATCGCCTGAGAACAAGGTGTGTTGCGTCACCAGACCTTTCTCGCCGAGGCTGCCGTCTTCGGTGGCGATGCCCACGGTGCCGAGGGACTTGAATTCGTCGCGCACGGGGATGAGGTCGGCAGTACGGCCTCCCAGCAGGATGGTGGGACGTATACCTTTGGCATTAAGGCATTTGGAGAGATGCAGCAGCGGGGCGATACCGGCGCCACCGCCAACCAGCAGCACCTTCTCGCCGTCGAGGCTGAAGCCTCGGCCCAGCGGGTACACCAGGTTCAACGTGTCGCCCTCCTGCAGTGTAGCCAGCTGGCGGGTGCCCTTGCCGACAATCTGGATGAGGAGCGTAAGTGTGTTGTTTTCAGTGTCTACATCGTGGATGGAGATGGGACGGCGCAGGAGCACCTCCTTGCATCCGCGCACCTCCACCTCGACGAACTGTCCTGCCGCTATGGGGGGCAGCGTGGCGGGGTGCTGCAGCGTCAGTGTGAAGTACTGTTCGCCCAAAATGCGCTTCCCGATGATGGTGAAATCTGTAATGTATTTCTTCATAACTAGTGCGTTATGTGATAATATTATTTTGTTTTCCTGCTACAAAGATATGATTAATTTTTTAATAGTCATCTTTTTCTTGTTCGAAAGCGCGTGCCAACGGCATGCATACTGGCCATGTGCGTTATCCCCACACTGGTGTGTGGGGTTTTGGAGAGCGTGTGCCTCAGCACGACAGGATGTCACTGGATGGGCTATCTCTTGCCGGTGGGAACGGTGGCTTTCAGGGCTGCTATGCGCTGGGCACTTTCGTGGATGCGATCTTCGGGTATTTCGCCTTTTTTGACAAGGTCGAAGATGATGTCGACGGTCTGCGGGACGATGTCGCCGTTGTATTCGCTGCCGTTGTTGGAGAGGCATAGCATATCGGCGCCGGCGTTGATGGTGAGGCGCAGCATATCGCGATACTCATACTGCTGTGTCATGGCCCCCATGGCCAGGTCGTCGGTGAGGATAACGCCTTTGTAGCCAAGCTTCTGTCTCAGCAGGCTGGTCAGCGTGGCATGGGATAGCGTGGCAGGATACTTGTTGTCGAGGCGGCTGTTGAAGACATGTGTGGTCATGATCATCGGCACGGCGTGCAGCGCCTCGTCGGGATGGCTGTTGCTGTAGCTGATGAGCTCGCGGTAAGGGCTCAGCTCCCATGTTTTCCATGTCTCCGACACGTCGGCAAGACCCAGGTGCGTGTCTTCCAACGAACTGCCGTGACCGGGGAAATGCTTCAGGCAGGGGATAACGCCTTGGCGCTGTTGCTCCTCGAGCCAGATGGTGGCGCAGCGTGCCACGACGGTGGTGTCGGTCGAGAAGCTGCGTTCCAGTTTGCCAATGATGGGACATTTGGGGTTGACGTTGACATCCACGCAGGGAGCGAAGTTGAGGTTGATACCCAGACTGTTGAGCGTCTTGGCGGTGCTGCTCGCCACGGCACGTACCGAGCGGTAGCCCTCCCGGGCACTCTTCTCGGCAGAGGCAAAAGCGGGGAAACCGTATTTTTCTTTCAGCCTGTTGACGTTGCCGCCTTCCTGGTCGATGCCGATGAGCAGCGTTGTCTCGCTGAGTCCTTGCAGGCTGGCGCAGAGTGTTTTGAGTTGCTGCCGGCTGGTGATGTTGCGGGGGCGTGAGTGCGACGGCGCGTCGTATTCGAACAGGATGACGCCACCGATGCCATACTCCTTGATATCACGCACAATATGCATGGTATCAGTTACTTCTGTTCCGCGGAACCCCACAAGGAGCATCTGGGCAATATCGTGCCGCAGGGCCAGTTCTTCGGGGGTGTAGCTTTTCGGGTCGGCATTTTTTTGTGCCTGTCCGCAGCTGGCGGTCAGCAGGCATGTCAGTATGAATAGTGTGTAATAAAATCGTTTTTTCATGGTTATGCTTTTTCGAAGGGTATGCGGTTGACGATGGAACGTCCCAGTGTGATTTCGTCGGTGTACTCCAGGTTGTCGCCGATGGCGATGCCGCGGGCTATGGTGGTCACCTTCACATTGGGGAACGCCTTGAGTTGGCGGTCGATGTATATGTTGGTGGTGTCGCCTTCCATGGTGGTGGGCAGCGCGAGAATGACCTCTTCTATCTCCTCCGACTTTACGCGAGCCAGCAGGCTGCTGATGTTGAGGTCGTTGATGCCAATACCGTCGAGCGGCGAGATGACGCCGCCCAGCACGTGGTAGAGGCCGCGGTACTGCTGGGTATTCTCAATGGCCATGACATCCTGGATGTTCTCCACCACGCAGACAATGTGCTGGTTGCGATTGTCGTTGCTGCAGATGGGGCATACCGGCGTGTCGCTGATGTTGTGGCATCGTGCGCAGAAGTGCGCTTCGGTCTTGAGGCTGGTGAGGCTGCCGACGAAAGCCGCAAAGTCACTGTCGCTGCTGTTGAGCAACGCCAGCGCGAAGCGCAGCGCCGACCGTTTGCCTACGCCTGGCAGCGTGGCCAGTTCGTTGACGGCATTCTCTAGAATCTTTGATGACAATTCCATGCCCCCATAACGCTGCGCGCCCTGTTTTTATTGTCTCCAGGATGAAATTTGTCCCGTCGTCGATCCGACCACCCTTTGTGTCGTTTGCGAAAAATTAAAATATTGTATACAATTAATGTTTTATTGAAAAAAAAGTAAATTAGCAGAGATAATTATTATTGATTTAAAAGCTCAATGCTATGATTTACAATAAATTATTATCAGATTCCGTTAAGGATGGTTTTCGTTTTTCAGTCTGTCGAAGTGCTGGACATGAAAGGCCAGTGCCTGTTGCGGAGAGAAACCCACGACGAGAGCACCGTCATCGACGTGAATCACTGGGCATCAGGCGTCTATATCGTGGTAGTCCGCACCCCTGCCGGCATAGCCACGAAGAAGCTGGTGGTGGCCGAGCGGCCGTGACGATGTCGACGCGCGACAGCAACACGGAGGAGGCGGAGGGGCTCTCTATGAGGGTATACTTGTCATTATTAACGTTTGTGGATAGGATACATTTTGGCAAAATAATATGTTATTCTATTGTGTAATAAGTAGTTATACTTGTTTGCCCATTTTAGTGTCCATTTTGTGTACAAATTGTTGAAAAACTCCCTCCGTGGACGGGGAAAATCAGTAGGATGACGGCTTTTCGGGTGGTTGAAAACTTGATATTTTTATTTTGTAAACATTTATCAATCAATGATGTGCATTTTTTTGCTCAGAAAAAAAGCAAAAAAAATTTGGGGTGAAAGGAAAAAGTTGTATCTTTGCAACCTCAAAACAAGGAGAAAAGAGGTGTTTGAAAGATTACAAGCCGATGTAACTCAGTTGGTAGAGTAGCTGATTTGTAATCAGCCTGTCGGGGGTTCGAGTCCCTTCATCGGCTCGACCCGAACAGCCAACCAAGGCGTCGGGGAAAATGGGGAAGTCGCATAGTGGCAATTGCAACAGACTGTAAATCTGTCCTCTTCGGAGTTCAGTGGTTCGAGTCCACTCTTCCCCACAAACCTATTAGAGAAGCGGAAGTAGCTCATTTGGCAGAGCGATAGCCTTCCAAGC
>JAILAT010000011.1 GCA_024681475.1 Bacteroidales bacterium
TATTCTTTAACATTGCAAATATTGTAAAAGAGAAAATTGAGGCAGGGCATCCACCAAGAGTATTGTTTCTAGAAAACGTCAGAGGTCTCAAGACCCATGATAAAGGTAAAACACTTAGTGTTATTCTTGCGACATTAAAAGAATTGGGCTATGACTATTCTTATGATGTACTTAATGCAAAATATTTTGGTGTTCCGCAAAATAGAGAAAGATTGTTCATAGTTGCTTGGTACAGAGGGTTGGTCAATGTAAAAGAATTTAAATTTCCATATGGAATTGACCCAGATGGCAATACAATATATGAAAAAGAGAAATTAAAAGACGGAACTTTGCCGACAAAGGTGTCTGATATTTTTGAACCATTCAGTACAATAGACCAATCCTACACAATAAGTGATAAAATGTGGGAAGGTCATAAGAATAGAAAAGAGAGAAATAGACAAAATGGTAAAGGTTTCGGATATTCCTTGTTCAACAAAGATAGTGTATATACGAGTACAATCTCTGCAAGATACTGGAAAGACGGTAGCGAAATCCTAATTGACCAATCAGACAAAGGTCTTAATCCGAGAAAACTCACACCAGTAGAAGCCGGCCGTTTGCAAGGGTATAGAATCATTGGTAATGGTTGGGAAAATCCAGAATGTGCAAATAATCAAAACTATAATCCATCAAATTTGGAATACCAAATAGTCGTTTCAAAGAAAGAAGCCTACCATCAGTTTGGTAACAGTGTCGCCGTTCCTGTGATAAAAAGAATAGCATTTGAAATAATACATCAATTAATGTAGCCATGAATGAATTATCTGATTTAAGAATACTGGCCAACAAAATGGTCGAAAGGTATAAAAACTTATACTCAGGCAATGATATAGAGCTCCCAAATGTTTTTAAAAAGAACGTCCACGAGATTTGGGGAGACGAGATAAAGTACAATCGCTTTTCTGCCATTGTCACCACAAAGCGAGAGAATTTAAATATCTATTTGCCTAACCAATGGTTCTATATTGCGGCTTTTTTCACGGAACTATACACAGAATTAAAAAATTACAAGGACGTTGCCGTTTCTGTTATTGAAAAAGATAGGCTTAAAGAACTGAAAGGGGATAAACTTTCTGAAAAGGAATTGTTAAAGATACAATCATTGGGATTAAGCGATGCTTCTAAAAATAATCTTATTAGATTTCTGACAGATTATGACTGGTGGAAGGGTGGAAAAACCATTGATCGACAGGATTATTATGTTTCTCCAATATTGTCATATGCTGCTTTAGTAAATGTTTCCCAATCTTATATTGCTTCTCTTTCTGCGTTTCTCGCCGAGAACACCAAACTATCAGAATTGTTGCAGCAAAGTGCCATGATAGAGCATGTTTGTAGAACTGTAAATAAACTTGATTCAACTAACATTAGTTACATTAAATACCTCACCGCCCTGCGGACAAAGCCGTTTATGCTGTTGGCGGGAATCTCGGGGACGGGAAAGAGCAGGATTGTGAGGGGGATGGCGAAGGCTTGTTGGAAGGAGGGTGACCCTGAATACGGGAAGAGCCACCCGAGAAACTTCTGCATGGTGCAGGTGAAGCCCAACTGGCACGACAGCAGCGAGCTGATCGGCTATGTGTCGCGTCTGAACGGCGAGAAGTTCGTCGTAGGGCCCTTCCTGCGCTTCATGGCGGCAGCACTCAAAGACCCCGATGTGCCTTACTTCCTCTGCCTCGACGAGATGAACCTCGCCCCAGTGGAGCAATACTTCGCTGAATACCTGTCGGTCATCGAGAGCCGCAAACTGAACCCCGACGGCACTATCTCCACCGACCCCATCATCGAATATGAGAACACCGATGCGTATGGCAGCTTGATAGACCAACTGTTTGATACCCCTGAGGAACGCAAAACCTACAAGACCGATGAGGGCGGCAAGCGCCTCACCATCCCGCAGAACCTCTTCGTGGTGGGTACGGTGAATATGGACGAGACCACCTTCTCGTTCAGCCGCAAGGTGCTTGACCGTGCCATGACCATCGAGATGAACGAGGTGGACCTGCACGGCGGCTTGGAGAAAGGTGCTGGCAATGAGATAGGCTATATCGGCAACAGCATCATCGGCGATGCCGCCGAAGGCTGCGACATCTACGAAGACAACCGCGACCTCTGCGACCAAGTGCTGGCCTATCTGGAGCAGGTTAACGCCATTCTGGAGGGCAGTCCGTTCAAGATAGCCTACCGCACAAGAAACGAATTCTTGATGTATGCCGTCAATCGCCAGAAATTAGACGAGAAGTCGCAGCTGTGGCAAAGCCTCGACGAGATGACCTCGATGAAAATCCTCTCCCGCATCGAAGGCGACAACGACCGCACTCAGGCAGTCTTGGAGAAACTGAAAGACATAGTTGACAAGCAGATAAAAGCCCATATCCCCACAGCAGAAGACGGCAAGCCCGCCCTCAAGAGCATCTCCGCCGCCAAGATAGAAGAGATGCTCACCAAGCTGAAATCAGGTTTCACCAGCTACTGGGCATAAAAAAAACTATAACCATGAAGAAATTGACCAAACTCAGCGTACAATGGTTTTACAGCCTTTTGGAGAAAGGTGAGTGTGAGATATTGGACTTTAAAGAACAGTTGGAGAATAAAAGTGTATTTGGAAAATCTTTAAAGAGCTTTTCCTCCAGCTACGAAGAACTGGCACGGGATGTAGTTGCCTTTGCCAATTGCAAAGGTGGTTTTCTCTTCATTGGCATAGTAGATTCGACGAAGGAGATAAACACCGACTTTCAGTATACCGACGCAAAAGTATTCGACCTCATCAAGCAGATTCAAGACCGTACAGAACCGACCATCACCCTTCAGGCCCACCGAATCAAGGTGAGTGGCACGGATCTTCTTGTCTTAGAAGTGCCTTTCTCTGAACAGATGCACCGCACGTCCAGAGGAGAATTCCTTATACGTTCAAACGATGGAAACCGACCGATTGAGCCATACGAGATGGCGACAATACAATCGGAGAAAGGACTTATAGTATATGACCAAAAGACTTGGCATGTTTCTTCGACATCAGCAGACGTAGATGAGTTCGGGAATCCGTTGCCAGGATGGGTGGATAAGGATAGGGCTTCGCTTTTACGGCGGAGAATACAAGAAGCCCATCCAGACAGTCAATATCTTCGAAAACCATTGAGTGAACTGTTCGACTCTCTTGGTATGACAAAACAAGAAGGTGAAGAGACACTTCCGACCACTACAGGGGTGCTTTTTGTTGGTAACCAGCGTGCCCTGCGGGAGATGCCTTATTCACAAATCAAATATATCCATTATTTTGAAGACGGGACTTATCAACCCTATGAATATACGGGAAGTCTGATTGAGATGGCCGAACAATGTTTCGGCCAGTTAAAATCAGAGATACGGCAAAAAGAAATCCATTTTGGACTGTTCAGGGAATATGTGGAAGATTACCCAGAGGTTGTTTTGAGAGAGTTGTTGGTTAATGCTCTCGCACATCGTGATTACAGTCGTCAACAAATAATAGAAATCAGGAAATACCCCACATATATTGAAATTGAAAGTCCAGGAGGATTCCCACAAGGTATAGACAAATATAATTTCCTAAGGAAGACCAACGCCCGTAATCCATACATTATGGATATACTACGTGAAATTGGTTTTGCAGAAAAGGCCGGTAGTGGATTCGACAAGATATTCCAATCGTTGTTGTCAAAAGGCAAGGACATTCCGATACCAGAAGAAACTAACCATTCCGTTATTTTCCGTGTAAAGGCAGAAATATGCTCCGAACAATTGATGCAATTATCCTACCAATATGCACAACTTACGGGCCAAACAATGGATATGGATTACTTGTTGGTTATGAATCAAATTATTCAATCAGACAAAGGATTAAGTTTCCAGCAACTTGAAGATGCTCCATACATTAGCAGTCTAAAACTGAGGCACATATTGTCCGATTTGTGTGAGAATGAGTTTCTGGAAACAACGGGGAAGACTTCGGGACAAAGATATATATTACATATTAGCAAACGTGCATCCACTAAGGAAAAGATAAATTATTCCATTACGAGAAAACAAACCAAGGCTCGTCAAAAAGAAGCCATTATAAGATATTTAGATGAGGTGGGGCAAATTGACAATTCTGATGCAAGACAATTGCTGAAACTTCCTCCGAAAGACGCATCGTTGGTTTCCCGACTATTCAAAGAACTCTTATTGGCGGAAGAAATTGTAATTATTAGTGAAAAAGGTAAAAATAAAAGGGTTTATGGTCGAAAGTAGTTCTTTGCGGATTTCTTTGCAGTTTTTTCGTAATAAAGACAACTTTGAAAACATGTAAATTATTTATAATCATCATTATAACACCAAATCTCTTTGCAAGTCTCTTTGCAGTTTTTTAAAATTCAAACAATCTTGCAAAGACTTTTTTGATAACAAACATGGACCTCCTGCGCATCGAACACGAAGACTTCACGCTGACGGTGGAGAGTACCCAGTTCCAACGGATGTGGGACAAGGGCATGAGCATCCTCGGTGGCGAGAAGTTGATTTCCTCTTACCGATGGAGCGATGGCGTGGAGCATGTGGTGTTGATGCATGACAATGCAGAAATGGAGATTACAAAGGGCATTGCAGACGAAGCTGTGTTCTTCGAGCAGACGGACTATAGCGTGTGGGTGGATTTCAAGAAGAAGGTGACAAGGGCTTGGTTCGACAGTCCTCGCAAGGATGTCAACGACCGCTTCTCGTGGAAGGAGAGCAAGCAGCTGCTGGCGGGATACCTGAACTATGGCAACGAGATAGGCCGTGCCGACATGCCGATATGCTACACCCTCGACGGCATTCAGAAACGCTTCGTCTTCTCCTACGATGTCATCTCGGCCAAACTCGACTACCACCACGACTGGAAAATCATCCTCCAGGACATTGAGGCCGAATACCGTATGCTCTCGCTTGACTACCTGAAGCGTACCTATCACGGCATCAAGGAGGAGAAAGGTGAGACATACGACATCATCTGGTGGAATATCTTCGGCGATTATCAGGAGCAGTTCTTACGCGCCTGCCACAACATCATCGACCGGCCACGCCACCGACTGAAAGCCATTGAGACCTACAAGCGCGCCGACCAGATACGCCGCCTCACACCGCAGTTGGAGCAACAACTGGCCGAGCACCGCACGGAAGAAGCCCGCCTGTACCGCGTGGAGGAGCAGCAGAATACCTACAACACCCCAGAGAACCGTTTCCTGAAACATGCCCTGCTGTCAGTTCAGAAACGCTATGCAGCCCTGGCTGAAAGAGTCTTAACTCAGGATACTCGTATGGCCGACACCCACCGAGAGAGGATAGCCCGCACCCGCGACGAGCTGAACCGCCTGTCGCGACACCCCTTCTTCCGCACCGTGGGCCCCTTCGACGGCATCAAACAGGAATCGCTCATCTTGCAAAAGGATGTGAATTACTCCAAAGTATTCCACATCTATAACATCCTGCAGAAGTCCTTCAGCCTCAACGATGGCCTCTACCGCATGGAAACCAAGGACATTGCCACACTGTACGAGATATGGTGCTTCATACAAGTGGAGAAGGTTGTCAAAGAGTTGACAGGCGCCGAACCTGAGCAGCATAGCCGCACAGAGATGAGCGGTCTCTTCACCTACAGCCTCGGCAAAGGCGAGCATTCGAAGATTATCTTCAAAAAAGATGATGTGACGCTTGCCGAGTTGGTCTACAATCCGCGACACAGCGATAAAGATGACGTCAAGGGAATCGGCGAATTGGAGTCGAAGACTGTGCCGCAGAAACCCGACATCGTGTTGCAGCTCACCAAAGACGACCTGCAAGAGGGCATGAAACTTACCTACCTCTTCGATGCCAAATATCGGCTGGAGAAAGATGGCAGCAATGATGTGCCGCCCGACGATGCCATAAACCAGATGCACCGCTACCGCGACGCCATTTACTATAATAGCAAACACCAGGACGAGAAGATAAAGAAAGAGGTCATCGGTGGCTATATACTCTTCCCCGGCCAGATGGACGACACCTCACGCTTCCGCAAGAGTATCGACGAAGTGAACATCGGTGCCTTTCCCATGCGTCCTGGTGACAACCAGCACGAACTATTGGCCAACTTCATCAAAGAGTTGCTGAACAAACACGCCGTGGAGATTGTAGAACAGGTCATCCCACAAAAGGGCACCACTTTGGAAGTCAAGAACCGAGTCCTGATTGGCGTCGTCAAGCCCGATAATCCACAATACACTAACTTCCTCAATGGCACTGCCACCAGTTATTATTCTGGCGACACATTCCCGACCACCATACCACTCGACGGCATCGACTACTTCGCCCCATTTATACCCGGCAAAGGAATACGTGACCTTTATCTTGTAACAAGCATCCATACATCTACAAAGGCCAAAGGAACAGATGACGACAAGCTGCGCATCACCTTCGACCTTAAGTTTGCCCGTCAGCCGTTTGCAGACTATAAGATGGTTTCGCTCCCGATACAATATACATTCAACGACACCACCTTGGACAAACTGACCGCGGAATGACCGACACGATGACAGCGGAGCAGCGGCATAGGTGTATGTCGCAAATCAAAGGCAAGGGGACGAATCCTAAGCTGAAGGTGCGGCGGTAACTATGGCGCCACTGGTATCGGTATCAACTGAATGTCAAAAGTGTGTCGGGAAACTATCCCTTGCAGATTGCTGCCGAGGACAACAGCTAATAATTTGCGGCAAAAAGAATAAAAACGACGCTCGTTCAATGATATTAGTCACAGCACAAGGACATATTACACACGATTGTCACCCTGAATTTTAGCATCTTACGCATTTAATTAAAAAAAATTTTGTCGGTTCCGGAAAAAGTAGTACTTTTGCAAATCTTTTCGAGGCCTGAAGAGGTGGCCGCTAGGATCCTCGGCAATGGCAGAAAAGACAGACGGTGGGCGTAGCTCAGCTGGTTAGAGTGGCAGATTGTGGATCTGTAGGTCGTGGGTTCGAGCCCCACCTCCCACCCCAAAAAAAGAGAGCCGAGAAATCGGACAAAACAGGCACCATTCTATGGCACGACAGAACGAAGACAATTCCTCTGACGAAGCACACAAGAATGGTTGTTGTTTTTTATAGGGCTTCCTCACAGGCCTGTCCCACCAATCCACAAGAGTAACGCGATGCAAGAACTATCGAAGACCAAACTGAAGAGCCTCACTGCCTACAAGCAGCAGAAACAATGCAACGCCGAACAGGTGTTCGTCGTGGAGGGCATCAAACTGTGCCAGGAGGCGCTGCGCTCTTCGTTCAATGTTCTCACAATCTGCGCCGTAGCGCAATGGTGGGATGAGCAGAACGAGATTATTCCTGACAGTTGCGACTGCTATGTCGTGAGCCACGAGATGCTGGAACGTCTCAGCGGCCAGCAGAAACCCAATGCAGTGTGGATGTTGGTGGAGCGGCCGTACACTGCACAGCCCCCTGCAGCCGGCAGCCTCAGCCACGACAAGCCCACACTGGTACTCGACAATCTGCAAGACCCTGGCAATATGGGCACTATCATCCGCACTGCCGACTGGTTCGGCATCCGACAGATTGTCTGCAGCCCGGATACGGTATCGTGCTACAACCCCAAAGTGGTGCAATCGACCATGGGGGGCATCTTCCGCACCCAGATAGCCTATTGCAATATAGAAGAATATATTGGCACAGCACGTGCCAACGACATTGCTGTCTATGGCGCTGTGCTCGACGGTGCCACCCTCTACGACACACCGCTGCATACTCCTGCCCTACTGGTGATAGGCAACGAAGCCCATGGCATCTCTGCCCCAGTCCTCGCCCTCATCGACAACCCGCTGACCATACCCAACGTGGGCGGCACCTGCGAGTCGCTCAACGCAGCAGTGGCAACAGCCATCATCTGCTCCGAATTTGCCAGTACGGCAACGCATTGACAATGTTTATGGCAACAAAAAAAGAGCCCCAAAGACCGCGGTCTTTGGGGCTCTAATATTACATCTCCCTTAGAGAGATCACATCATTTCTTCACAGCCACTTGGCTGGCGGTACCGGTGCCCGAAATTTCGTAGCTGCCCACAACGGGAATGTCGAGGGTGGTCGACACCGAGAGGTCGGCAATCCACGAAAGTTGGCCATCGACAGGCTTATCTATCACGGGGAAGACCACATAAATGTCGGCATCGACCGACGTGAACGAGGCGATGCTCACCTGTTGCGTTGTACGGATGGGGTCGAGATGGAGTTTGCCTTGTGAATCGACATAGCCTTTGGTCTCAATATCGCCCAGACGGACAATCAGTTCGTCGTTGTCGCCAAGCGTCACCGAGCCTTCGTCAACACGGCTGTCGCTATAGGTGTACGAACCGATAACGGGTATCTGGAGCGGCACCGAGTAGTCGGTCGTCACCGTATAGTCGCCCAGATAGGGTTTTATCAAATCCTCACTATTGTCTTTGTCCTTGCAAGCGGCGAAGAACACAATAGACAACGATAACAGAATCAATAATTTAAGTTTATTCATAACTGACAGGTTTTTTTGTTTCACATTGCAAAGATACACATTTTTTTTTAATTGTGGGCAAAAAAAATCCACGGACAAGACAAGCACGCGGTTGCTTAACGGGCGGTCTTCGAAATGATCCATTCGCTGACGATGCGAAGCACCTCGGTGCTCATGGTCTCTTCGATGAGGCCATATTCGCTGGGCTTGCCTGTCAGGCAATGCTGCATCAGGTGATTCAAGTCGGGCAGCAGCACCGTCTGCGCGCGACCATCGGTGACTGCTTTGATTTTGAGCAGATTGTCCGGCACCACCTGACTGTCACGTGAGCCGTTGATGGCCAAGATCGGGCAGCGGGTCTTGCGAAGATAGTCACGGTTGTCCAGACGGATAAAAGTCTGCATCCATGGCACTTGCATCTGCTGGTTCAACGCCATGAGGTCGCCACTGCGCAGCTGTGCCGCCTTGAGAGTCTCGTTGTCCATGCCGGCACATTCCTTATCGACAATCTGCTGCAAGACAGCGGGGTAATCATCCACTGCTGTTGTCGCCATTGCGTTGAAGAACCGGTCGAGGCAACGCACACGCAATGCCACGGCCACGGAGTCGGCGCCGCCGAGCTGAAACAGGCGTTCGTTCTGCTCAAGCAGAATCTCGGCGCCGGTGCCGCCAGGTCCCGCGAGCATGACGACGAAAGCCACGCCCCTGTTGCGTGAAGCCACGATGGGCGCTATCACGCCACCTTCGCTATGTCCCAGCAGACCCACACGACGCTTGTCGATGCGCGGATCTTTGCGCAGTGCCTTCCAGAGTGATTCGACGTCGTCGGCAAAGTCGAGCGTTGTGGCAGTCTTCACCTCGCCTCTTGAGCCACCCACGCCACGGTCGTCGTAGCGCAACACGGCAATGCCGTTGCGCGTCAGGTAGTCGGCAATCAGCAAGAACGGCTTGTGGCGCATAATCTCCTCGTTGCGGTCCTGCTGGCCGCTGCCGCTGATGAGCACTACCGCGGGGAAGGGGCCTGTCCCTTCAGGAAGTGTCAGCGTGCCTGTCAGCGTGACGCCGGCTTTCTTGCGCACCACCTGAAAATCCTCCTCGACGTAGGGATAGGGCGGCTGAGGCTCCTGCGGGCGCGACATCTCGAAGAGCCCGTCGGCAGGATACATCACCAGGGGCTCCTTGTAGATACTCTGTCGGAAAGTGCCAGAAAAGCTTGACTGTACGGAGTCCCAGCACATCACGAGCCGCACATTCAGCGGCTTGTAGGAGACTCGCAGCGTGTCGTTGCGGAAGGACCAGTCCGTAGCCTCCATTGCCTGATCGGTCTGCATAGGGCTGTAGAGCAGCGCTTTGGCACTGTCGAAATGGAGGTTGATTGGCAGCATGGCCTCCTCCAGCATGCCGAACCACCATGTGCCCTCCAAAAAAGTGGGCAGAGGCTGCTGCGCCTGAGCTCCTGTTGTCGAAAACAAAAAGAGACCGACAACAAAGAGGGAAAGGGAATGATATATACGTCTCATAATCAACAAATATCACAATTTCTTGCGGTAAATTCCACTATTGCAAAGATACATAAATATAGTATAGGACGAAAGGCGAGAGAAGTTTTTTTCTTTTTTTTGACTGGAGATGTCCAACCTGATACTCAACATCATCCTTGCCGTCGCCCTCAGTGTGGGCATAGCGATGGCCAGCACACAGTGCTACGGTATCATGAAAAAAGAATTGACGTGGTAATCTAGTCCCTCCAGCGGAGAGTCTCAATGATGTGGTCAATGTCCGCCTGAAGATATTCGAGGATGGGGGCCAGCGAGTCGTTGTTGGGGACACAATTGATATAGAGCGAGCCGCGCAGAAAATGGTGGAGGCTGTCGGTGGCCCAAAACTGATAGGTGGAGGCGACATTGCGGCCTTCTATCTTACATACCGTGGCATAAACCCTATCGTCGGGGTTGACGAAAATGAACTCCTTCTGGCCTGTGGCATAGTTGAAATGCTTGGAAAGCAGCTGGTAGGAGGTGTCCACCTCGCCGGCCAGGTCGTCGACCGAACGTAGCGGTATGTAGCTCAGATAGATAATGCCGCCATAGTCGGGATAGTTGAGGTCCACCCATTTCAGTCGGCGCTCGTTGCGCTTGAGGGCGACATCGGCCTCGGCGGCAGCCTCGAAACGGAACGGCAGAGCGAGGGTGTCATAGGGCACATAGGCTTTGGCAGGCAAGTCGAAACGCATATAGCCCTTGGGCTTGGGCGCATAGCTGTCGGAGCCGCAGGAGGCGAAGAAGGCCAGCGAAGCAATGAGGATGACTATGGGGAAAAGGTGTTTCATAATTGCTTGGGATGTTGATGATTAATGGATTATTATCAGAGTGCTCCGTAGTCCACCTGGTTGAGCATGGGGACGAAATTGAAGTCTCCATAACGGCTTTCGCGCCACTCGTCGGGGCCCACCTTGTCAAGGCGAAGCATCTCCATCTCCTCACCGAAGCGGACGGGAATGACCATGATGCCACCCACTTTTATCTGCTCTTTCAAGGCCTCGGGCACGAAAGGAGCGCCACAGGTGATAAGCACACGGTCGAAAAGACCATATTCGGGAAGACCCACAAAGCCGTCGCCCAGGAAACAGTTGGCCCGGTAATGCAATCTGCCGAGGAGTCGCTTGGTGTCGTCGTAGAGCTCTTTCATGCGCTCTATCGTATAGACTTTCAAACCCATAGAGCAGAGCACAGCCGTCTGGTAACCGCTGCCGGTGCCCACCTCGAGCACTTTCATGCCTGACTGGGTTTCGAGCAGCTGGCTCTGGAAAGCCACGGTGGAAGGCTGCGAGATGGTCTGTCCGCATTTGATGGGATAGGCGCGGTCCTCATAGGCCTTGTGTTCCAACACCGTGTCCATGAACAGGTGGCGTGGCACCGCCGACATGGCGGCCAGCACCTCGGGGCCGGCCACTTTGCGCGCCGCCAGCTCTTTCACCATCTGCTGCCGCAAACCTTGCGACTTGAAGCTGTCTTCTATCGGTCGTTCCATCATGTCAAATCAATCCCTAAATCCCTGTGCTACCAGTTTGATGAGGCTGCCTTGTGGCGTCACCATGTTCACGCCGGTGCCCTCTTCGGTGATGTGGCCGATGATGGTCACACCCTCCATCTCTTTCACCTTCTCGTAATCGCCTTGGCCGATGGTGAAGAGCAACTCGTAGTCGCCGCCGCCGTTGAGGGCATTGGAGACGGGGAGCATATTCTTGCTCATTTCGGAGCAGACACGGGTAGTCTGGTAATCGATGGGAAGACGTTCCTCGTAGACCTCGCAGCCGCAGTGCGAATCCTTGCAGACATGCAGCAACTCGGAGGCCAGGCCGTCGCTGACATCAATCATGGCTGTCGGCACCACGCCGCGCTTGGCCAGCTCGGCGACGATGTCGGCACGCGGCTCGGGTTTCAGAAAACGTTCCAGCACATAGTCGAATGAATCGAGGTCGGGCTGGAACTCAGGGTTGGCCTGGAATGTCACCTTCTCGCGTTCCAGGATGAGCAGTCCGCTGTAGGCGCTGCCCAGGTCGCCGCTGACGCAGACAAGGTCGTGCTGACGGGCGCCGTTGCGATAGGTGACAGCATCTGCCGCCACGCTTCCCAATGCCGTGACGGTCAGCACCATACCCGAGCGGCTGGAGTTGATGTCGCCGCCCACGAGGTCCACATCGTAGCGGTCGCAGCAGAGACGGATGCCGGCGTAGAGCTCTTCCAGCGCCTCCACCGAGTAGCGGTTGGAGACGGCCACGCTGACCAGCACCTGCTGTGCCGTGCCGTTCATGGCACATATGTTGCTGATGGCCGTAGCCACTGCTTTGTAGCCCAGATGTTTCAAGGGGGTGTACATCATGTCGAAGTCGATGCCTTCGGCCATGGTCTGTGTGGTGACCAGCGAGAGGCGTCCTGGCGCGGAGGCCAGCACGGCGCAGTCGTCGCCCACACCACGCAACGTAGTATCGTTCTTGGTATCAAAACCGTCGGTCAGTCGGTCAATAAGGGCAAACTCGCCGAGCTGCTCCAGCTCGGTACGGCCCTCTTGCATATATTCCAGTTCTTCCATACAAAACATTCTAACGTAGCATCACAATTATTTATTGTCCCGTCGCAACGCTTTTTTTCGCAACACAGCAAAAAGGGATGTCGACCCCATGGGCAGACATCCCTAAACATTTGGTTTACATAACCTTCAACTAGCGTGCATCGCGACCGGCGCGGATTGCGGCGATATTGGTGTCGACCACCGCTTCGCCCTTGCGGCCGAAGATGTTGCGGATAGCCTTCTCCAGCTCATCGAACTCGATGTCCAGGAAGCGGGCGGCGGCACCCAGCAGCACCATATTGCCACGTGCGTTGAGTTCCTTGGCGATCTGGTTGGCGTTGAAGGCTACGCAGTTGGGCAGTTTGGCCAGCTCAGCGTTGATCAGCGCCATGTCGGGATAATTGTTGATGTTCACGAAGGGGTCGCTGTTGGTGATCACCGTGCCGTCGGCTGCCAGGAAAGGCAGATAGCGCAGTGCCTCCATAGGCTCCGAGCTGAGGATAATGTCAGCCTTGCCCTCGGGGATCACATCCGAGAAGATGGGGTCGCTGCTGATGCGCAGGTGCGAGAACACCGAACCGCCGCGCTGCGACATACCGTGGATTTCGCTCTGTTTCACATAGAGGCCCAATGCCAGAGCCGCATCGCTGATAATCTTGGCTACCGAGACGATACCATCGCCACCGACGCCACACAATATGATGTCTTTTTTCATCTCTTTACTTTTTATTATGTCTGACTGGTCAGACGGTCTGACAATTTATTTGTTTGCTGCAATTCTTTTTTTGTTCTCCACGATGCAGACGCGCTGCGGGATGATGACGCTGACACCGTTGTATGCGATTTCCTCCTCAAGGATTTTGACGAACTCGTCGTGGTTCTTCTTGAGAGGCACAATATGGCGGATGTGGTCGGGATCGACGCCCAAGCCCTTGCAGATGTTGAAGAGCTTCATGTTGGCGCTCGAGGGCTGGCCACCCGTCATAGCGGTGATGTCGTTGTCCAGAATCATGATGACCACGTTGGCCTTCTCGTTGACGCAGTCCAGCAGGCCCGTCATGCCGCTGTGGCCGAAGGTGCCGTCGCCGATAACGCCGATGCTGGGGAAGATGCCCATCTCGCTGGCGCCTTTGGCCATGGTGATGGAGGCACCCATGCACACCGTCGTGTTGATGGCGCCCATGTTGAAGCCCAGCGTGTAGCATCCGATGTCGCCGAACACACGGCCTTCGGGATATTTCTTAAGTACTTCGATAACAGCCTCGTAGCTGTCGATGTGGGGGCAGCCCTGACAGAGTGCCGGGGGACGGTTGGTGACCACCTCGGGCACTGCAGGACCCTGCTCCACCTTCATGCCCAGCGCTTTGGCCACCTTCTCGGCGTTCAGCTCACCATCGCGACGGATGGTCTCGTCCAAACGGCCATGCACCGGCTTGCCTTTGCCCAGGAAGCCCTTGATGTGCTCCTCGACGAAGGGCTGGCCATCCTCGAGCACCACAATCTCGGCACACTCGTCATACAGCTTGTTCAGCATGTTGAAAGGCAAGGGATACTGCGTGATCTTGACCACGGGATAGGGGCACTTGCCGCCGGGGAAGTTCTCCAGCAGGTAGTTGTAGGCGATACCGGTGGTGATGATACCTTTGCTCTTGTCGGTACCCTCGAAGTAGCGGTTGAAGCCGCTCTCCTCGCTGCTCTTGGTGAAAGCGGGCTGCTTGTCGATCAAATCTCTGTATAGACGTTTGGCGTTGACGGGCAGCAGCACGAAGCTCTTGGGGTCGCTGGGGTAGTTGAGCTTGTTCTGGGGCAGTGCGGGACGGCGCTCCACACCGGCGCGGCTGTGTGCCAGACGGGTGGGGATGCGATAGAGCACCGGGGTGCCCAGCTTCTCGCTCAGCTCGTAACCGAAGAAGACCATATCGTAGGCCTCCTGCTGGTTCGAAGGCTCCAGCATGGGAATCATGGCCCA
This sequence comes from Bacteroidales bacterium, assembly GCA_024681475.1. Lineage (GTDB taxonomy): Bacteria > Bacteroidota > Bacteroidia > Bacteroidales > P3 > Colimorpha. Next base: position 14,588 of record JAILAT010000011.1, read on the forward strand.
ATGGCCATAGAAGCGGCTGTCCTGCTCATCCTGCGAGTAGAACATGCTCGGGTCGTCGGCCACCACGATGATGACGCCCTTCGTGCCGATGATGGCAGCATTCATGACGGGGTCGCCACACACGTTCAGACCCACATGCTTCATGCAGGTCATGGCGCGCTTGCCAGCGTAGGCCACGCCGAGCGAAGCCTCGAGGGCGGTCTTCTCGTTGGCGCACCAGTTGGCCACCACGCCCTTCTCGCGAGCCTCTTTCGACTTTATCACATATTCGGTAATCTGCGTCGACGGCGTGCCAGGATAGCTGTTGATGGCACTGCCGCCAGCATCAATAAAGGCTTGGGCTATTGCCTCGTCGCCTAACAACAATACTTTCGACATCTCTTTTATGTTTTAATTTATTTATTTTTAACTACTTGGCACAACCTTCAACTGCAAAGGCACATCCCGCACTACCACTGATGCAGGACACGCCAACGACGAGCCGAAAAGCGTGCTCGAAAACTTTGCAAAATTACGCTTTTTTTTTCAACCGTGCAAATCAAAATAACAATTCGCTGTCTGTCAACGTCCTACAGAGTCGTCAAAGGAACCTCGTCGCCTTTTTTCTTCCTGTCGTAGGGGTGCGCTGAGCGCCGTTGGCTCATCCTTTGAACTGGATGGCGAAGCCCTCTGCGAGCAGGGGGGCCAGCAGGCTGCGCATCTCGTCGACGGTGACCTTCGTGAGGCCCTCGGCCGGCGTGGGGCGATCGATTGTGTAGACCATCAGCTCGCGGGGGTGCAGCTCCCTGACAATCTGCATCATGCCCTGCACCACCTCGGCGCTGGTGGAGTCGAAGCCGGCGCTGCGCAGCATGCACCACTGCAGGATAAAGTTGCCCTCGAAGCGGCGCAAGGTCTCCACCACACGACGCACATCGTAGTCGCCTTGAGGATTGTTGATTTTGCGCACCAGCTCGTTGGTGGGGGCGTCAATCTTCATGATGGGGTTATCCACCTTGCGCAGGGCGGCGAAGACGCGGTCGTCGCCGACGCGTGTGGCGTTGCTCAGCACAGACACCTTGGCCGTGGCGGCATAGCGGTCGCGCAAAGCCAGCGTGTCGTCGATGATTTCAGCGAACTGGGGGTTCAACGTCGGCTCGCCGTCGCCGGAGAAGGTGATGGAGTCGACCTTGGTGCCTTCATTCTGCAGTTTCTGCAGCATACGCTCCAAGTCGCCGCGCACCTTTTCGGCCGTAGGCAGCAGCGTGTCGCCACGGCCGTCGCGGTTCCAGCCGCACTCGCAGTAGATGCAGTCGAAGTTGCATATCTTGCCGTGTTCGGGCAGCAGGTTGATACCCAGCGAGGTGCCCAGGCGACGGCTGAAGATGGGGCCAAAAACAGTATCCTCTCTTAACATGGCTTATGTTTTTCTGTTATCATGTTTTTTTGTAACGTGGAAAGAAAAAAATAATTGCGTCGGGAGCCAAAAAATCGACAACTAGTCGTATCTTTGCAGCGCTGCTGCGAGTCGTGGGCATGCTGCAACAGCATGGAGGACAATATAATAAGACAAGAACAGAGCATCATGAAGAAGCTGAAATCGTATGTTTTGCCTATCGCCATCGTACTGGGCGTGCTGTTGCACAGCTGGTGCGACCGCTTCAGCTTCCTTGTGCCCTACATCATTTTCAGCATCCTGCTCCTCTCTTTCTCGGCGGTGGACATCAAGCGGCTGCGCATGTCGTGGCTCGACGTGTGGATCATGGCTTTCCAGATACTGGTAAGCATCGGCCTCTACGCTCTTCTCAAACTGCTGGGTGCCAACGACATCGTGGCGCAGGGAGTGCTCATCGGTGTGCTCTGTCCTGTGGCTTCATCGGTAGCCGTAGTCAGCACCGAGCTGGGTGCCAACCGCGAGACCGTCACGGCCTACACCATCTTCGGCAACCTGATGGTATGCCTTGTCGCACCGCTCTATTTCTCATTCATCGGCACCCATCAGGAGATGCCGTTCCTGCAGTCGTTTGCACTCATTTTCGGCCATATCGGTGCCATCATCGGCCTGCCTTTCCTGGTGGCGTGGCTGCTGCAGCTGCTGTTGCCCAAGGTAAGCCACACCCTGGCGCATTTCAGCGGCCTGGCTTTCTATCTGTGGGCCTTGGCGCTGCTCTCTACATTGGGCAAGACCTTCCACTCCATCTTCCAATATGGCGAAGGCAACTGGGCCACCATCGCCTGGCTGGGTGTGGCGGCGCTTGCCTGCTGCGTGCTGCAGTTTGCCGTGGGCAAAGCCATCGGTCACCACTATGGCGACACCATCGCCGGCGGGCAGCTGCTGGGACAGAAGAATTCGGCCATGGGCATCTGGATGGCGGCCTACTACCTCGTGCCGCTGTCAGCCGTGTTCCTGGCTTTCTATTCCATCTACCAGAACCTCTTCAACAGCTGGCAGTTGTGGCGTCACGGCCGAAAACACTAGAGCGATTCCAGAATAGCTAAGTAATTGGTATAGCGTTCGAGAGGGATGGTACCCTCGTTAACGGCCTCTTTCACGGCGCAGTGAGGCTCGTGGGTGTGTGTGCAGGTGGAGAAATGGCATCCCGGCAGCACGCGGCGCATCTCGGGGAAGAAATGCGACAGTTCCTCGCGCGTAATACCCACAAGGCCAAACTCTTTGATGCCGGGTGTGTCGATGACGTAGGCCTTGGAGCCGTCGGACAGCGCCATGGGGAAAATTTCGGCGAAAGTGGTGGTGTGACAGCCCTTGTTCGACCAGTCGCTGAGCTCGCCGACACGCAGGTTCAGGCTGGGGTCCAGCGCGTTGAGCATCGCCGACTTGCCCACGCCGCTGTGGCCGCTGAAGAGTGTCACCTTGTCACGCAGCATCTCGCGCAGCTGCTCCATGCCGTCGCCCGTCAGGGCCGACACCTCGAGAACCTTGTAGCCTACACCCTCGTAGAGTGCGCGGAGTTCGCGCAGCTGCTCGCGGCGTTCAGAGTCGTAGAGGTCGCACTTGTTGAACACCAGCACGGCGGGCACATGATAGGCCTCGGCGGTAGCCAACATCCTGTCGATGAAGCCCGTAGAGGTGCGCGGCACTCCCAGTGTGGCCACGAGACAGAGCAGGTCGATGTTGGCGGCAATGACGTGCGCCTGCTTGGAAAGCTTGGTGCTGCGACGGATGATGCAGTTGCGGCGGTCGCAGATGTCGTCGATAACGACGGTGCCGTCGCTTTGGCGCGACAGCAGCACCTCGTCGCCCACGGCCACGGGGTTGGTCTGCTTGCTGCCCTGCAGACGGTAGCGTCCACACAGACGCCCGTCGAGCCACTCGCCGTCGGGCGTCAGCAACTTGTACCAGCTGCCTGTTGTCCGCATCACCAATGCTGTTTCTGTCATCACTAGATCCTTTTATGTTCTTTAAGCACACAAAACGTCGACTAACATAACGCAGAAACAAATCTTTTTCGTATCTTTGCATTAAAATAAAATGTGCACCACAATGAGTAAACGCCAGATACATAGCATCTTATTATTACTGATCGGTCTGCTGGGCGGACCCCTCGCGGCGCAGCGCTACTACGACAGCCTGGAGGTTCACCAGCTGAACAAGGTGGCGCCGCACACGAGCTTCGACTTTGCCAGCCCCTCGGTGCTGGAACTCGTTGGCCAGTGGCATTTCCGCTACTACGAACAGCCTGACGCCGTGGAGCACGACCTGTTTTCCAATCCTCAGAACTACGGGTGGGAATACATCATGGTGCCCGCCAACATAGAACTCGAGGGCTATGGTGTGCCCGTGTACGTCAATATGCGCAATGAGTTCCCCTCCAATCCGCCCCATGTGCCACGCGACTACAATCCCACCGGCTGCTACTGGCGACAGATGGCGCTGCCCGACAGCTGGACGCAGGACTCGAGCCAGCACATCTTTCTGCACATCGGTGCCGTGGCATCGGCGGCAGAACTTATTGTAAATGGGCATTTTGTAGGCTATTCTGAGGACAGCAAGACACCGGCCGAATGGGAGGTGACGCCGTGGCTTCGCGCCGGCAACAACGATATCGGCATCGTGGTGCACCGCTTTTCCAACGGCTCCTATCTGGAATGCCAGGACATGTGGCGCCTGTCGGGCATCACCCGTCCCGTGGTGCTCTATCGCAAACCGCAACGCTACATCGCCAACTACCAGATAGATGCCAGCCTCGACACCAACGACTACCGCACAGGAAGGCTAGAACTTACAGTCGTGCTGGCCGGCGAAAAAAACAGCACAATGCTGCTGGTCGAAGTGCCCGAGCTGGGCTACGCACAGCTGCTCGGGACCGATGCCGACACGCTGCACCTCTCTCCCACTCCACCAACGCTGAACAATGTAAAAGCCTGGACCGCAGAGACTCCCAGCCTCTACAAACTGCGTCTGAGTCTGCTGTCGACTAGCCACGGGCGGCTGGAGCAGGAAACCATCGAGACACAATTCGGATTCCGCACCGTCGAGATACGCCACGGCCAGCTCTGCATCAACGGCAAGCCCATCCTCATCAAAGGCGTGAACCGCCACGAGCACAACGCACAGGCGGGCCACGTGGTGACACGCTCACAGATGGAAGAGGAGATACTGGCCATGAAACAGCTCAATATCAACGCTGTGCGCACTTCGCACTACCCCGACGACCCCTACTGGTACGAGCTGTGCGACCGCTACGGCCTCTACGTGTGGGACGAAGCCAACAACGAGAGCCACGCCCAAGGCTATGGCGACGGCAGCCTGGCCAAAGACAGTGCCTGGAGCGACGCCATCTGGTATCGGGTGGACAATATGGTGGCACGCGACCGCAACCACCCGTCGGTCATCGTCTGGTCGCTGGGCAACGAATGCGGCAACGGCATCTGTTTTCGCAATGCCTACAGCAAGCTGAAGGCGCTCGACCCCTCGCGGCCAGTGAGTTACGAACGGGCCGAGCTGGAGGACAACACCGACATCGTGGGGCTGATGTATCCCACCGTCGACTTCATCGCCGAATATGCGCGACGGCTGGAGCACCCTTCCGGCGACGCTTGGCAACACTGGGAGAGCTACGCTGCCAACAGGCCGCTCACCAATCTCGCTCCGCGGCCCTACATCATGGTGGAATACTGCCACGCCATGGGCAACAGCCTCGGCGGCCTGTCCACCTACTGGGACACCATCCGCCGCCATCCGCTGCTGCAGGGCGGCTTCATCTGGGACTGGAAGGACCAGGGCTTCACGACCAACTGCAGCCACGGCGACCTGCCACAGCACGTGGCGCTGGGCGGCGACCTGGGCTCACTGCCAGGCATCGGCGACGACGACGCCTTCTGTGCCAACGGCATAACCGACTGCAACGGTGTGCCTTATGCAGGAGCCGAAGAGGTGCGTCACGTATATCAGCCTTTCCATGTCGACCTTGCCCCCTATGGCGGATACATCGTCGCCAGCGACCTGCTCTTTGTCCCGCTGGACAGTTTCTCGCTGCGCCTCAGCACCTTCTCGCTGACAAAGCCCTCCCCCACCGAGTTAGTTTACACTATGACCCCCTGGGACGAGCAGCGACAATGCACAGTCTTCCCTCTCTTTCAGACAACCGACACACCAGGCGACAAACAATATCTGCGTTTCGAATTCTTCGATGCCGAAGGCAATCGCGTGGCCTACGACGAGTTTCTGGTGGCCGACAATCCACAGATTATCGACCTTTCGCTGCCGACCTTCGTCGGAAAACTGCACTGCAGGAAACGCCACGGCGTTTACCGCATCACTGGCGACCGTTTCAGCCTCAGCATCGACAGCCGGACAGGCGAACTCAGGGAATACCGCTACGACGACGAGCTGGTTTTCAGCACGCTGCACACCGACTTCTTCCGTCCGCCTACGCAAAACGACCTGGTGGACCGTCGCGGTGCTGCGGCATGGCAAGGGCTCGACAGGCTGCTAGCCAAAAACATCAACTGCATCACCACACGGCGCGATGGCGGCGTGACGCTGGACTTCCTGCTACGCCTCGAGAGCGACGAATCCAGTCCTATGCTGCTATGCCAAGTGTATGACATCCAAAGCGACGGGACAATCTCCGTAGAGTGCCGTCTCGACCCGCGCGGAGCCTACCGCACACTGCCCAAGGTGGGCCTGCTGGCCGTGCTGCCACGCGAAGGCTACGACACAGCAGCCTGGTGGGGCTACGATGCCGAGCGCTATCCCGACCGCCAGTCGGCAGGCCTCATGGGGCTGCAGCAGAAACATCGCCACGACCTGACACACTGGCACGCCGTGCCCCAAGAGGAAGGCAACCACCAGGGTGAGGCGCTGATGCTGCTGGGCAGCAACACGGCATTCACCATCCTTGCCAGCGACAACAGCCTCTTCAACTTCACGTGGCACAACTGGCCCGACAGCACCCTTGCCGGCCACACTCGTTGGGACTGGACAGAACAAAACCACGACGCGACCTATCTCTCGCTTGCCTCACGCATCGCAGGTCTGGGCACCGCCACCTGCGGCCCAGGTGTCGACAAGCGCCACACCCTCAGCGGAGACAGTAACTATATTTTTGGTTTTCAATTCATTCCAACACCCTCAAGTACTCCACACGACCTACCCGCCATACGCTGGAGCCACGATGCGCACAGCCTCATCCGTCTGGCGGCGACAGCACAGACCGTCGCCGAGCCCAAAATATGCCACTACAACATAAAGAACATCAACGTATTACCGAAGGAGCCCTATAACAAAGACTTCGGATTGCTCCACGACGGCCGCCGCGCCGTGGCCGGCGACTACAGCGACGGATGGCTAGGCTTCAATGGGACCGACACACTCGACCTTACGCTCCTTCTCGACACCCCCTGCCATGTCAACACGGTAGTCGTCAGCACATGCCATGCCCCCGGCGACTGGGTGCTGGCGCCCTTGAGCGTGGAGGTGCGCTATTCTGTCGACGGCATACACTATGGAGACTGGCAGCCCTGCGCCGCGTCGCGCCCCCGTCATCAGACTGCCACAGCACAGAAACAACGCCTCGCCTTCCGCCACCAAAACGCTGGAAACAACAAGAAAAAAGACAAAAACAAGCAGCGATACAGCCACATCCAACTCCGCATCATCTCCGAGCCGAGCCTTCCCGGCTGGCACCCCTACAGCGGTCACTCCGCCTGGCTCATGCTCGACGAAATAGAAATTCTATAACACCCTGACTGTAGCAGTGTTGCATACATCGGCAATCATCGTCCATGAGTTTATGATTGGCTATCCTTGTGGCCGAAGTAGTATTGGCCTTTGCCACGGGTGGCTTTGCCAAAGTGGATGGCGTTCTTGGGGCAGTAATGATAGCAGGCCATGCAGTTGGTGCAATGTCTTTGCCAATGGGGTCGGCCGTCGTGCATCACGATGTTATGCAACTGGCATACTTCAGCACATTTGCCACAACTGATGCAGTTGTCATCGACATGGAACTTCTTGTCGGTTATCAGCATGCTGTAGAACATATTGTTGACGAGGCCCGATTTGAGTGCAGGCATCGCCCCGGCCTTCATGTCGACTACCTGTTCGCGTGAGGCAATACGGCGTGCCACCTCCGGCAGACGCTCGCGTACCACAGCAATCTTGCGACGCTCACTCTCTGGGCTGTCGAGGTTGAAGCCCGGCAGATTGACGTAGGTCTCGGGCATCACGAAACTGAATACGGAATCGAGATGCAGCCCTTTGGTTTGCAACAGTTTGGCAAAATGCTTGTCCACTGCGCCAGCCGTGTCGCCACAGGTGCAGGCCAAAAAACAATAGGCTGGCTTGACGGCAAAGTGCAGGCGCTGCACCGCATCGCGCACCAGACGTGGTACATCCCAGGCATAGATGGGACAGACTATTCCGAGCGTCTCGCCCTCGGCCAGAGGCAATGTGCCGTCGTCTTGCAGCGGCGGTGCCAGAATAGGAAAGAGCTTTGTGTCCAGCAGTCGTGCCAGTTCCTCGGCGACATAGCGGCTATTGCCGCAACCAGAGAAATAGAGTATCATAAAGTTATGTTGTTAAAAAAAAAATTAAAACGAATAGGTGTATCCTGCGCAGAACCAACCTATAAAACCTGTCTCCACAGTGTAGCTCTTCAGCTTGGTGCCAGCCGCATTGGCATCGATGACCTTGTCGCTAACATAGTCGCCCATAAAACTGAAATTCAAACTATTGCTGCGATTTACACGGTAATCGACGCCCAGCGTGCCACGTAGGCGGTTCATGTAGGCCGACGTGCCATTAAGGAACCACCCAGCCTCGCCAGTCGCCAAACCGTCGTCGTTGTAGTATATCCCCGTAAGCGTATTGTAGTTGGCGCTGACAGCATGGGCATTGAGAAAATGACGCATCTCCACCGAGGCGTAGGGTTCCCAGGCGCCTAGTCCCTTGTATTTTGCCATAAGTCGCGACTTGAGGCCCAGCACATTGCGCGGTTCTTGATAGGTGTTCATGTCGCCTGTGCGGTGGGTCCATTGCAGGCGCTCGCGCAGCGAAAAGTTCCAGTTGCCATATTTCAGCGTCCACGTCGCGTCGGCCATCAGGCGGTGGCGCGGCTCCTTGAACGACGACTTGACAACACTGTAGGGCGTTATCAGCGCATAGCCCAAACCCAACTTGATGTTGGGATGTATCTTGTATTTCAAACTCACGGTGCTATGAAAACGGTCGAAACTGCCGAAATTCTCATCAAAACGCAGCTCCTCCTCCAACGAGAGGTGCAGACCCTTGGCCAACTTCTTGTCGAGTTCCAGCGTGAGTCGGCCGCCCACCTCGGGTTCGAGAGGCACATCGGTCTGTGCTCTCAGCGGAAGAGTTGTCAGCAGACTGCATAGCACGAGGAGTAGGGTTCTTGTTTTCATGAGTATTGAATATTGTCGTGACTATTTTTCATTTTTTTTACCACCAGCCGCCATTGTTCGTATAGGCGGTCAGCGACACCTGGCTGCCGCCAGTGGTGGTGCAGCCTTCCAGCAGCATTCCCTCGAAGTGAGGGGTTCCTCCCGAGGCTGTAACACCCGAGTAGACCGTGGGCTGCGTGCTGCCCGAGACGACCAGCTTGTTGCCTCCCGACGAGGGTGTCCTGAAAGCATAGGTGATACCGTCGACAGTGATGCTATACCATGCATTCTTGCTCCACGAAGAGTGGGAATAGCAGCTCTGTGTCAGCGATGCGCCACGTTCCAAATTGCCAAGGGCTATGAGCACGCCGCCTTTCACATAGAGCTTGTGCTGCTCGTCGGCGTCGAGGGCCATTTCCTGGTTTGCTCTCGAGGCGATGGCATACACCACGCCGCCCGACAGCGTCAGGTCGCCGTTGGCGTCCAGCGCGTCGCCCTCGTTGCTGCCGCCTGCATGGGCACACACAAAGCCTCCGGTGATGTCCATGTTGCCGGCGGCATTCATCGCATCGTCGTTGCCTGAGTAGCAGTACACTTCGCCGTCGCTGATGGTGATGACGGATTTCGACTCGATGCCTTCGTTGTTGGCGCTGCTGACCCACACGGTGCCACCGTCGAAAGCGATGGCGCCGTCGCAAATAATTCCCTTGGAGGTGATGCTATTGTTGCCGGAGGTGTAGTTGCTGCCCGTGACGGTCACCTTCACCGAGCCTCCCGAGAACACTGCAGCGCCGTCGCAGCTGATGCCTTTGCCGCCTTGGCCCGAGTTGGTGATAGTCAGTGTTCCTCCTGTTACTTTTACAAGCGTATCGGCTTTCACACCTGCCGTGCCCTTGTATTCGCTATCTTCGCTGTCGTAGGCCGCACCTCCTGTGATGGCGATGGTCGTGGCGCCGCCCTCGATGAGCACCGTGCTCGAGGCCGAAAAGCCTTTCTTGGTATTGGCCGAGACGTCGATGCCCAGCGTGCCGCCAGAGACGGTGATATAGTCGTTGGCCTTCACGCCATGGCCTGCCGTGGAGGTGATGTTCAGTGTGGGGTTGCCCATGAAACGCACATAATCGTCAGAGGCGATGCCCGATTTGCCTTTGGCGGTGATGTTCAAGATACCGTCGCCGCTGAATATCAGCTTACCCTCGCTGAAGATGACACCTTTCTCGTCCTCTGTAGAGGGCGTGCCACTGTAGGTGGTGCCGTCGCTCAGCGTGTTGGTGCCGTTCACCACCACGTAGGTGCGCTTGCCCTTGCCAGGGGTAGCCTCGGGACCTTGCACATTGACAGCGGCGCCATTGGGATTGGTGAGCGTCAGCCCATCGAAAACAACGGCCTGTTTGTGATTGCTATAGAGTTTGAACGAGCCGTCGCTGGCAGTGCCTTTGAGCACATACTTCACATTGGAGGAGCCACTATGGCGCACCGTCACATGACAATCTGAATTGGAGTATTCCACCTCGGAGTTCACAGGATCCATAGTGACGCTACAACTCGTCGAATTGTAGGTGACCGTCACAACCATGTCGAACGTCACATTATCGATATTATCCTCCGTTGTGTCCGCGTTGCCGCCACCGGAGCCATTGTTGATTTCGTCCCGCTCGCATCCGCCGCACAGCAAAAGCACGGTGGCAAAAAGCAGCAGTATCTCGCGCGCCGCAAGAATACCAGTGCCAAGGGCTTTACTTTTCTTTGTTTTCTTCATGATGAAAACTATATTATTTGTATACTATTTGATAACGCAACTATTTGTCATATATTGCATCCCCTGAGGGAAAAAAACAGCAGAGGCCGCGCCAATGGCGCGGCCTCTGCCTCCTACCCTTTCATCGTTCAACGATATGTTTGTCAGAGGATAAAGCCTATCTTGATGGGGTATACCTTCACACCAGTGTCGACGAACAGCGGCAGTGTGGCCATCTGCACGAAGAAGCCCAAGCCTTTGCCTTGTATCGTCAGGCGCACATCCATCTTGTAGGCGTTGATCCACTGCGACATGGAGCTGACATCCTGATAGTGTTTGTTGCGCTGGTCCAGCTCGTGCTTGAGGCCAGTGTGACGGCTGTTGAAGCTCAGTCCGGGCACTACGCCCAGCGCGATGCCCCACGAATGCAGCGACCCGATGTCGCGATAGCGCAGCTCAATAGGCAGCGTCACATAGCGCGCCACGAAGCGCGTCGACCAGTCTTCGTAGTTGCTGCCCGCCACGCCGCACTGTGCCGCGGTGTTCGCCGCATCGAGCGACACGAATTGTCCGCTGCCGTCCACCGTCACGTAGGGGTCGCTGAATTTGAACACGTCCGACTCGTAGCCCATGCCCAGGCTCACCTCCCAGTGCTTGGTCATCACTACAGAGTAGTTCATAGCCAGTTGGTACGACGAGAAGGTGGTACGCAGCTGATAGGCGCCGTCCATCTTCATCAGGCCGTTGTACCACGCGTCGCCCCAGTTGTGGAAGCCCCAGAGGAAATCGAAATCCAGACGGTCTGTCGTACTGTAGTGGCGTTTCTTCTTGCTGATGGTGAGGTTCTTTTTGCTGTTGGTCTTCGTCTCACTGGCCACGCTGTCAACATGTTGCGTCAGTTCGTCGATGTAGCCTTTCAGCTGGTTCGACAGCGAACGCAGTTCGTTGTTCTCGCTGACGAACTCGAAGTCTTTGCCACCGTCAGGATAGGTCACTACGGCATCGTGATCCTGCACAACCCATTTGATGGCGCGTTGGATTACGTGCAACTCATAGTTAATGGAACCTGTCGAATCACAGATAAACAACGACGACCCTTCGACGAAGACACCGAAATCGCGGGAGTCCAACTTCACGGGACTGGTGGCCCGTACTTGCGTGACAGTGTCGTAGATCACCGTCACGTGCGATTTGCTCAGGATAACCAGCTTTGAGATCCGACCGTCGGTATCCACGTAGTGGCTGTAGGTCTGTGCTTGCGCCAGCATGGCTCCCAGCGCCAAGAATACAATCATCATTAATGTTCTTTTCATGGTGTTATTGTTTTATGTTATTAATTCATCATCCATTACCCACATTACTGCATAAGAGCCCACAGCTGGCGTAGTGTCGACTGCCTCCGCTGCACGGTGACCCCCTCCACTGGATCGTCGCCATCTACCAGCTCGCGCCCTTTGGCGACGGCTGAGCGCGTATGCGACACGATGCGCGAAAGTGTGCTGCGCTCTGTGACGGGAGCCTCTACATCTCTGCATATCAGTTCATAGCTGTCGAAGAGCTGCGGCTGTTCGGCCTCGTCGGAGAGGTCCGCCTCGGGCAGTGTCCACAACTCGGCCAACTCGCCCTGCATAGCCCATTCGTAGCTGTCGTTGGGCACCACGGCTGGCGCCGTCTCGGGCAGAGGGGCTTCATCGGCCATGGCCACCATCATGGGCTGCTGCGTGCTGCCTACCGTTTGGACTAGAGAGGGCTCAATCATCTGTTCCACAAACTCTTCCTGAAGCGTTTCCTGTTTCGGTTCCGCCTCTTTCTGGGCCACTATCGGGGTACTGGTCTTACCATGAGACCCGAACAGCAGTGTCATGGCCACTGCCAAGAGCACGCTGGCAGCCACAGCGCCACGCAGCCAGAGAGGTATCACGCGACGCTGGTTACCGCCATCGCGCAGCGCGTCGGCAGTGGCAGCAGGGGCGGGCTTGGCAGCAGGCAGGGCCGGCGCGGCATTGTAGTCCTCCATCAGCGCACGCCATTCGGCGTGGGAGGCCAAAGCCTGTTCCACCTCGTCGCGCTCTGCATCGCTCAGCATCCCTTCGCAGTAGCGAAAAAGCATCAGTTCTATGTTCTCTTCGTTTATCATTATTATTTTTTTTCTTTCATACATTGTTATTCCCCTTCAGCATCCTCCGCATGGCCACCCAGGCGCGAAACAGATAGACTTCCACCTGCGAGAGACTCAAATCGAGCATCGTGGCTATCTCCTTGTAGCTGTAGCCCTCGGCATCGCGAAGTTGCAGTACACTGCGCTGCATCTCTGGCAGTTGCCGCAGGGCGTGTGCCAGTTCGTCGCTCAGCCCGTAGCGTTCCTCCACACTGTCCACCGCCGCCTCGTCGAGTGCCAGTTCGCCGTGGACCCGTTCCGCCACGCGGTCGTGCCTATAGCAGTCCACCAAGTAGCGCCGCGCCACCGTCAGCAGAAAGCCCAGCCCCTGTTCCGAGTCAACCTGTTCGCGCTTCTGCCACAACTCGGCGAAAGCCTCCTGCATGGCATCCTCCGCGCGCATCTTGTCACCGCAGCTCCATAGCCCAAAACGCAGCACATGGCCGGACCATTCGTCCACTCGGTTGTTGTATTCTGTTCTAGTCATCTGCTCGTTTTGCTTTGCGTTTTGGCTATTAGGGTGTTTTACATCTATATATCGCTTCAGCCACACGATTTATTACACCCTACCGAAAAAAAAGTCTTGCTAAAAAAAGGATAACAAAAGCGTGCCAGACTTGGCACGCTTTACTCTCATTACTGTCAGCAGCACACTATCGTGAGCCCATAGCATCCGCGCCGCCTTGGCGGGCCTTGCTTTCAAGCTCCATCTTGCCGATGCGCCAGGTGACGCCGAGACCCACAAAGCGGGATTTGTAGCGGTTGCTGCCCGTGGTTTGGTACTGCGGCGCGGTGGTGTTGCTGCCCCATTCGCTCCAGCCGAAGATGTCTCTGACGTTAATGTAAAGGGAGAGCTTGCGGTCGAAGAAGTCGCTGCTGCATCCGAAGTCGAGGCTCTTGTTGGCATTGGTGAGACTGTAGAGTCCCAGACGCGGAGAGCTGTAACTGCCGTTGGCGAAGAGTTCCAGCTTGTTCCACACCTTGGCCCACACGTTGAGGCGGAAGCTGTAGCTTAGCCTGCTGTCGCTGAAGTCTTCGTAGTTGTAGCCGTAGTTGAACAGCGAGGCGTTGAAGCGCACATTGAAGAAAGCCTTCGGGCGATAGGTGATGTTGGCCTCGACGCCCTCGGTGTGGCTGGAGCCGATGTTGACAGGATAGGTGTAGTTGACCATATAGGGGCCGATGACAGGGTCGTAGGTGGCGGCGGTCATGGTGCCTATCTCGTCGGTGTTGGCGCGCCAGTAGGCCTTCAAACCCACATTGCCGAATTTCATGATATACTTGTTGAAAGCCGCCTCGAGGTTGTGCGAGTAGCTCATCAGCAGATTAGGGTTGCCGGTACTGAAGCTGTAATCGTCGTAGATGCGGAAAGGCACGTAGCCCGACATGGCGCTGTAATTAGAGAAACGGCGTGTATAGCTGATGCTGTAGCTCTCGAAAGTCTTGGTCTGGTAGCTCAGATGGATGCTGGGGACCAAGCCCGGGAACGACTTGTCGAAATCCATCTTGTCGCCCAGGGTATGATGTTCTATCCATCCGTTGTCGATTTCGTCCTCGAAGCGCAGACCCAACTTGGTGGTGAAGCCGCCCCAGCGTTTCTGGGCGGTCACATAGAGGGCCGGTTCCAGATCCAGACCTTGCGAGGCATACGAGCGGTAAGGCATGGGGTCCCACTGCCCTGAGGGCAGCAAGCTGTCGAACTTATCGTCGTTGGAAGTATATCCGAACCCGAATTCGCCACCCAGTTCCAGCTCAAAACCCTTCTTCAGCGGCAGCGTGTAGTTGACGCCCAGCTCCCCGCTGGCATTCCACATCGAGCCTGTCATGTGGCGTTTGAAGTCGGTGAGTGTCGGCGAATAGTAGTCACGTGTGTCGTCGGAATAGCCGCTGTTGGCCCAGTAGTTGCCACTGAAGGTGATGCTCAGCTTGCGTCCTGTGGTGTCGTAGCGGTGCTCATACCAGGCTCCGCCATAGGCTCCGTGGCTGAAGCCGTGGTTCAAGGTGGTGTCGCGATAGCCGAGGTCGACACGGGTAGGATTATACTCATAATACTGATAATCATTGTAGAACGAATTCTGGTCCCAATAGGGATAGAATCCTGCCCAGGCAGAGAGGGTACGGACACTGTCGATCACCCAGTTGGTGTTGAAGCCGAGATAGCCGCCCTGGTAAGGCATATTGTTCTTGTTGTCGTATTTCATGAAACGGCTGGTGTCGCCATTGGCGTCGAAAAGTGTGGTGGTGCCGTCGGAGGCCATGTCGTTGTTGCCATACATGCCGTTGAGATAGATGTTGAAGTCGACTTTCTCGTTGGCCCAAACGTATGATATCCAAGGAGAAACAGAAGGTACCGTATTGGCTCTCACACCCAAGCAGAGCAGCTCGTTGCGCGTCACCTTCTGGTTGGTGATGATGTTGATGACTCCGCCGCTTGACGAATAGCGTGCCGAGGGGTTAGTTATCACCTCAATACGCTCGATGGCGTTGGCGGGCATCTGCTTGATATACTGCTTGAGGGCCTCTTCGTTCATGTGCGAGGGACGGTCGTTGATCCATATCTCCACCGAGCTCACGCCACGCAGCGTGATGTTGCCCTCGGCATCGACCTCCACGCCCGGCGCGTTCTGCAGGGCGTCGCTAGCCGTTCCGGTCTGTATGGAGGGGTCCTCCTTGGTATTGTAAAGATTCTTCTCGCCGTCCATGGCAAAGAGGGGCTTGGTGGTCGACACCACCACTTTCTCCAGCGCCTGCCCAGGGGTCATCGTCAGCGTGCCGAGACTCTCTTGATTGGAGCCCTGGAAAGTGAACGTGGAGAGCTGATATAGCGTGGTGTAGCCCATAAAAGAGGCACGAACCAGATAGGTGCCGCTCGCCACGTCGCGGATGTCGAAATGGCCGTCGTTGTCGGTGGTGGCGCCACGTACGAACACAGTGTCGGCAGGACGCATGAGCGCCACATTGACCCAAGGCATTTTCTGGCCCGAACGACCGTCGACAACGCTGCCAGAGACATGACCTGTCTGGGCCATGAGCATCGACAGCTGCGCACCGAGCATGATGAGAAGGATTATTGTCTGTTGTTTTTTCATGATAATGATAATGATATTGTTATTTGTTATTGTGTTGTATATGTCATTTAAATGCACGCCGCACGGTGAACCACACCACCATACACGACAGCAGCGTGACGATGCCGAAGGTGGCCGCAAAGTCGACCACACGCATAGCTACAGGGAAGGCGTCGACCACCGCGTTGGCGCCCAGCTTGACGATGCCGAACTGCTGCTGCAGCAAGCACACGACGAAGCCGCCCACCAGACCTATCACCGTACCCACGGCGGCGATAAGTATGCCTTCGGTGAAGAACACACGCCTTATCTGCTTCTGTTCCATACCCATGGAGCGCATCGTGGCGATGTCTTTGCGCTTGTTGATGATGAGCAGCGACAGCGACGCGATGAGGTTGAGCGTGGAGATGAGCACGATGAGCGAGAGGATGAGGAACACGCCCAGTCGTTCAGAATGGAATATCTTGTAGTAGAGTGGCTTCTGCTCGTAGCGGTCCTTCACAGTGTAACCTTCGCCCAGCTGCCGCGCCAGCTGCTGCTTGACGCGTCCCAGCTGCCGCGGGTTCTCGACGCTGACGGCCAGCGAGGTCACCTCGTCGGGGGCGTAGCCCATCAGGCTTCGCACGAAGTCGATGTGTGTCAGCACATAGAGACCGTCTATCTCCTCCTGTATGCGGAAGGCGCCGGCCACATAGGCGTAGCCGTTGTTGAAGGCCTCGTCCATCGTCAGGCCTATGGCCGTGGTGCCACGCTTGGGGATGTGTATGGCCACCGGTGTGTTCGACATCGAGTTGACCTCCAGATTATAGAGGATATTCCATCCCAACAGCAGGTAGTATTCGTCGCCATCACGCAGACTGTATTCGCCCTCCAAGATGAGCGTGTCGATACCGCAGGTGGCCGCATAGCTCTCGTCGACGCCGCGCAGCTGCACGATGCTTTCGTTCTGCCGGTGCGTCACCCAGGCGTTCTCCTCCACGATGGGCGATATCTGTGCCACGCCGGGGGTGGCGCGCATGGCGTCGTAGGGTATCTCGCCCGTGCGGAACGTTTTGCCCTGCACGGGCTCGACAATCAGCGCGGGGTCGAAGACGTTGAACAGCGACTGGGTCAGCTCGCCGATGCCGTTGTACACCGACATCACCACCACCAGCGCCATAGTGCTGACAGCGATACCTATCAGAGAAATCCACGAGATGATGTTCACGATGGTCTTCTCCTTGCGCGAAAAGAGGTAACGTTTGGCCACAAAAAGCGCCAGCTGCATGGAGCTGAAATGGTGTTTGTTGTTGCCCGATGCCATCGTAACTGTGGTTTGTGACGTGTGAGCGTGGCTCGCGGTCCCTATTGTTTCAGCAGACGCTCGATGTTCTCGGCATAGTCCAGCGAGTCGTCAAGAAAGAACTCCAGATTGGGGATGATGCGCAGCTGCTTGGCCTCACGCAGACCCAGGCGGCGGCGTATGTCGCCCTGATGTGTCAGCATCGCGTTGATGACCAGCTGCTTGTCGGCCTTGGTGCCTGCCGGCGTGTCGGCCGTCTCGGGCATGGTGCCCACGGGGAAGATGCTGATGTAGCATCGGACGATGGAGAGATCCGAGGTGACACGCACCTTGGTGACCGTGATGAGCGACTGGCCCAGCACAGGCTTCATCTCCTTCAGCAGTATGTCGCCCAAATCCTGCTGTATCAGTCGGGATATCTTATTTTGTCGTGTCGATTCCATAAGTGTGATTTATACGTGACACAGGCCTTCAATTAAAACCTCATGCCGAGGCGGATGGGGAAATAGGCGGCCTGCTGTGTGTAGGCGAAGCCCATCGTCAGGTAGAGGCTTGCATAGTTGCGTTCCATGTTGCGGATGACATAGCGGAAATACCAGTTCAATCCGCCCGACAGCTCCACGTAGGGCGACAGGCAGTTGTCGTGGGGACCGTCGGTCATCATATAGTGGGCACCCACCTTGGCCGACACCATGGGCGAAAACTCAGCGTCCAGCGTCCTGTAGTCCATGTCCACGAAAGCCAGCGCGCTGTGCCATCCGTTGCCGAAGTCCTTGAAGGGGGCCACATAGCCGTAGCCCAGACCCAAACCGACGAAATAGTCCTGGAA
Organism: Bacteroidales bacterium; assembly: GCA_024681475.1. Taxonomy (GTDB): domain Bacteria; phylum Bacteroidota; class Bacteroidia; order Bacteroidales; family P3; genus Colimorpha. The sequence goes on from JAILAT010000011.1 coordinate 32,504, forward strand.
CAAGCACACGCCGTTCATGATGTTCACGCCGGCAATATGCTGCATATCCGCCATGCGCCAGCCGTTCTCGTCGGCGTGGCCGATGTTGGCCATATAGGGCATATAGCCCAGTTCGGCCTTGAACATATATTCATAATTCGACCTATCCTGACGGAATTGGGCGTTCGCCGACAGTGCAAGGGTAGCGAACAGCAACACTAATACAAATCTCAATTTATTCATTTTCATTATTTTATTATCAAACATCAGTGAGCCATGGCCCACACAAACGATGTTGCAAAGATAAGCATTTTTTGTAGACTGCGGAAATATTTTTTCTCGTCAACTTGCTGCGGTCCCCTGGGGCTTTATTTCAGCAGGGTGACGGTGCCTTTGGCCGTCTGCTCCTGACGGGGGTTGGCTTTGGTGGTGTAGCGCATCACCCACATATAGGATGCTTGGGGGCAGAGGACGCCGTTTTTCTTGCCGTCCCACGAGCCCGTCAGGGCGTCGAAATGCGCCACGAGGTTGCCTTGTCGCGAATAGATCCACACTTCGCCGGAGGCCAGTTCATAGGAAGGGATGAAGAAGACCTGGTTGGTCGACTCGTTGGGAGTGAAGACGTTGGGAGGCCACAGGATGCCACGGTCGGCGCGCAGCACCACCACGGAGCTGTCAACGCAGCCCAGCCAGTTGACGGCCACCAGCATGATTTCCACCGAGTCTTGATCCATGGGGTAGTCGTAGTGGGTCACCTGGCTGGTGTCGGTGATGTAGGGGAAATACCAGATGCGGCTGGTGCCACCCGACACATCGGCCAGGCGCACATTGTGATGCTCGTAGGTCACCGTCATGGGCGTGGCTTGGACAAGGGCCTGGAAACTGGTGTCGATGTCAAGAATCAAACGCCGCGTCGAGTCGCAACCATGCTGGTTGGCGTATGTCACCGTGGGCTCATAAGTCGAGGTAAAGTATTCCACACCGTTCTCCCAAATGTACGAGATACCATGGCATGTCGAATGATGGTCGAAAAGAAAGTCCGTGTTCCACACGGTGAGGTCCATCTTCAATGTCGAGTCGCAGCCTGCCACGGTCCGGTGGTGCACCTCATAGTGTCCGCCCACAACGACAGTCTGCCCGTCGAAGGTGGTCTCCTCGTTGTCGCAGATGGTGTCGAACCATGCCGTGAGATAGACAGGATGTACCGTCAGTGCGAGATGCACAAGGCTGTCGCAGTGGTGTATGCTCTGCAGCGGCACTGGATAGTTGCCGCCCTCGGTGAGTGGCAGCAGGCCCTGCGTGCCGGCCACATACAGCGTGTCGCCGTCGCAGATGTCGGCGGCATCGTTCACCTCGTAGGTGCGGTGCACGGTGAGCACCAGTGTCACCGTGCTGTCGGCGCCGTGGACAGAGGTATATTCCAGTGTCTGCGACTGCTGTAGCGTGGATGGGGAGAGAGTTTGATAATCGGCAAGGTCGGCGCTGTAATCGGCACCGCACCACGTCAGCGGCAGCTGGTTGTCGCACACCGTGCTATCGAAGAGATGATGATAGTTGCGCCACACGTGCAGACTATAGTGCACGATGCTGTCGCAGCCTGCGGTGTTGGCGATCACGAAGGTGGTGTCCACCACGCCGGTGGTGAAGCTCACGCCACAGAAGGCCACGGGCAAGTTGTTCTCTATCACGGTGTCGCGCTGCGTGTAGGTGCTGTTGCGCAGCACATGGACGCGCATCGTCAGCGTGCTGTCCTCGCCGTGCATGGCGTGGATGCCCACGGAGGCCATGTTCCTCGTCACCGTGTCGTCGGTGGTGAAGCTCACGCCGTTCCACAACAGCGGCAACGCATCCTCGCACAGCGTGCTGTCGGCCTCGGCGGTGACGTTGTGCCACACATGGAGGCTGTAGGTGATGGTGCTGTCGCATCCTGCGGCGTTGGCGATGGTCCAGACGCTGTCGGCATGGCTGTCGCCGAAAGTGACGCCGCCCACTGCGACAGGCAGCGCATTCTCCACGATGGTGTCATGCCGCTCCATGGTGGTGTTCCTCAGCACGGTGAGACGCATCGTCACGGTGCTGTCCACTCCGTGCTGGCCGGCCCCGGCCAGCAGCGCCGGCTCCACCTCCATCGGCTGGCTGCCCACGCTGGCCAGCGTGAATGTCACTCCGTTCCAGACGATGGGCAAA
>JAILAT010000049.1 GCA_024681475.1 Bacteroidales bacterium
TCAGCTCGCCGACTACATAGATTATTACAACAACAAACGCATCAAGCTGAAACTAAAAATGAGTCCGGTGCAATACCGAACTCATTTCTGTAGACAAATTAACTGATTTTTTAATCCGTCCAACTTTTGGGGGTCACTTCAACAAGCCACCCTTTATTTTTTAAGTCATCTAAAAGTAATGGTCACAGCATGGAAGAACAGCTCCCAAAGATGTGATTGTTTCTCGGCTATTATTCCTGCGTAACAATCGTTAGAACACAATAGCCCAACGAAGAACAATCAAGAAGACTTACTGGGGAGTCCATTATGAAGGGTGTCTGTAAAATAAAAGGGTAATAGTTGTATCTTTTTACATAGCCAGTATCTTGAATTCAACACGGCGATTTTTGGCGCGGCCCTCTTCAGTAGCATTGCTCTCGATGGGCTGGCTCTTGCCGAAGCCTTTATATTGCAGTCGCTTGATGTCTATGCCTTGCAATACAAGGAAATTCACCACAGCTTTGGCGCGGTTCTCCGAGAGCCGCTGGTTGTATTCTGCGGAGCCATGGTTGTCTGTATGGCCTCTCACCTCAATGCGCATCTTGGGGTGGGCCTTCAGGATTTCTGTCAGTTTTATTAGCTCGTTGTATGACTGTTGCAGAAGGTTGGCTTTGTCGAAATCAAAGAAGATATTCTCAAGGATGAAAGTGGCTCCCACTTGAAACGAGTCTTTTGGGGACTCTACGGGCGTTCTTTCTACAATAGGGGTGGTGTCGGGAGTAATGGGGTTGTAGTTGCAGGATAGACATATCAACGACACGTCGTCAATGTAGTAATATGCTCCTGGGAGTAGATATGTCAGTGAATCCAAGTCTTTTAGGTTCGATTGGGCAGCAGGGTAGAAGTTGCCGATTGTAAGATAACGTTCGCCACCTTGGGCTGTGAACACTCCAGACACCTGCATCCAGTCTTTTGTGTTGGCAAGCAGATTGTCGTAGGGATTCACCACCTGAGGCTCGTAGTAGGTGGCGACGGTCTGTGTGATGCCTGGTGCCAATGTGCGTATCTCTTTGTTCATCAGTACACTGCGCACCGTGTCCGAGATTCTGTCTGTAGTAAACAGGCCACCGATGGTGGCTACCGAGCCTGACGAGTATTCCGAGAGGCTGACGAAGAATGCCAGCCGATACATTTCGCCCGCTTTGAGAGGTTCTTTCAGCTCTGTCTGCAGATACTCCCGGTAGTCTGTCTTTGAGCAATAGATGCCGCAGAAACCGTTGCCGGAATGAGGCTCTTGGATGCCCAGTTTATTCTTGGGGACGCCACATTCCCGCGAACCACAGACGTTGAAATAGTCAGCAGAGCCCGCAGTGGGCTGATACCAAGCATCAACAATCGTCAACGTTCCCAGTGCGTCGACACGCTTCGGACACTCCTGATACTGCTCAAAAGAAGGATTGTATATCAGTTCAGGACGCAGCACGGAGCGAGTTTGCGCAGCTGCTTGGAGACAGACCATCAAGGCGAGGGTTATTGCTATATGTTTGGTATTCATAATCGTTGTTGTCTTATTGACTTTGCTCCACAGTCCTCATCATGCTATCCCACAGCAGATGGGCCGTCCGGTCCCAGTTGAAGAGGTCTTTTCTTTGGTAACCTCTTGTTATCAGTTCGTTGCGTAAGTTGTCGTTACTGTCGATTTGTTGCATGGCAGTGGCAATGTCATCAACAGAATAGGGGTCGACAATCAGTGTCGCGTCGCCAGCCACTTCAGGCATGGAGGTCACGTTGGACGTGATCACGGCCGTACCAGCGTGGAAAGCTTCGATGATGGGGATGCCAAATCCTTCAAACAGAGAGGTGTAGGTTAGAGCGTATGCGGCGCCGAGCAGCTGGGCAAGTTCTTCCGCGCTCACATGGCCGGTGAATACGACCTGGTCGCGATGGCGCATGGTATTGAGGACCTTCTTCAATTGCTCGTCCTCTTGATATACGTTTCCTGCCACCAACATCATGATATCGGAGTCGGAGCTATCCTTAAATTTGTCGAAAGCTAAAAGTATGTTACTCAAATTCTTGCGTCGTGATACGGTGCCAATAAATATAAAGTAAGGATGACTCTGCGTGTATTTGTGTCTGACAAGGAGCTTCTGTTTCTCATCAAGAGGCTGATAGGAGTCGTGCGCACCGTCGTAGACTACATCAATCATCTTGGAATCAATGCTGTAGGTCTCGCTGATGTCTTTTTTGGAAAATTCCGAAACGGTGGCGATGCGTGTAGCTTTTTTGGCAAAGAGCGGAAAGTAGTGTTTCATGTATCGCTGATGTGAGCGGCGTAGATAATCCTCGGCATGTTCGAAATTGAGGTCATGGATGACGGTCAGTGTCGGAACTTGTGTGCGAAGAGAGAGCCACCCATCGGTGGATACAAAGAGGTCTATGTTGTTGTTTTTAAGCCATCTGGTGACGCTCCATTCGAAGAACATATACCATAAGACCGGGTGTCGGGCCTGAGGGCACAAGGTGACGAGCTTGACATTGTCGGCATACTTGAACCGCTGGTCGGGCTTACGGTCGAATAGCATAAAAAACTGATGCTCAGGATGCTCTCGGATGATGCGCTGAGTCGTTTCCGCCGTGAACCACCCGATGCCGTCAAGCCGGCCAGGCAATAGGAGTCGTGTGTTGATAGCTATGCGCATGATGACTACTTACTTTTCATGGAATCAGTCAGTTATTTTGCTCTTTAGGCATGGGAGTACCCAAGATGAAGGCTTCAATCACAGGGGGATAATAGGCTTTCTCCAGCAGGTGGATCTTTGCTGCCAGGTCGTCGGCGCTGTCTTCAGGTGCAATCGTACAATGTGCTTGGAACAAGGTGGTTCCGCAGTCGTAACGGTTGTCGATGATGTGGATGGTGATGCCCGATTGCTTCTCGTGGTTGGCAATCACAGCCTCATGCACATGCATGCCGAACATTCCTTTGCCTCCGTAGTTGGGCAGCAAGGCAGGATGAATGTTGATGATGCGCTCGGGATAGGCCTCCAGCAGATAGTCAGGAACCTTCAGCAGGAAACCGGCCAGCACGATGTAGTCCACACCGCGGCTTTTCAGCAGTTGGAGGATTGCGTCGTTCTCGTAGAACTCCTTGCTCTTGAAGTACAAAGCCTCGATGCCTAGGTTTTTGGCGCGAGTAGCCACGTAGGCCTCTTTCCTATTATATAATATAATGTTGACTTCGGCAGTCTGGTGCTCGGCGAAGTATTCTGCTATTTGCTGGGCGTTGGTGCCATTGCCCGAGGCAAAAATGGCGATTTGTGGTTTTCTGTTCATTCTTTGCGCTTTTCTATTGTGTTGTTTTTTAGCATCCATTACAGGTGCCAATTTGTGAAAATAAAATGCAAATTTACAGAAAAAAAACCAAATATTGGCCACTTTCGGCGTTTTTTTTATAATTAGTTGTATATCACCGCTCTATTTTGGAGGCATTTTCCCTATCCGTTTGATTATCAGTATTATTTTTTGCCATTTTTCCTCATTTTTTGCATTCAAAAAAAACGTCCATATCGCACTGCACCTCAGTTTGTTAACAAATTTAACATTAAGATTTTTTCACGATTATAGTGCTCGTATGATTTTTTTTTCGTTATTTTGCATTTTGTTTAACACATAAAAAAAATAGTTATGTCAGAAATTGCAACCAAAGTTAAATCAATTATTGTTGAAAAGCTTGGAGTGGACGAGAACATTGTTACCCCCGAAGCTAGCTTCACGAACGATCTTGGAGCCGATTCTCTCGACACTGTTGAGTTGATCATGGATCTCGAGAACGAGTTCAAGATTGAAATCCCCGAGGAAGAATCCCAGAATATAGCCACCGTTGGCGACGCTATCGCCTACATCGAGGCTCACACGAAATAATTGGATTCTCCTGAGCAGAAGCGCAGTAGGGGTAAGGTGAAAACCGTACCCCAGTGCTTTTTATCAAAAAACAAATGAATCTGAAAAGAGTAGTCGTTACAGGTCTAGGATCACTTACTCCCGTGGGCAACACTGTGTCTGAAACATGGGCCGCGTTGCTCAATGGCGTAAGTGGTGCTAGCCTGATTACTCATTTTGATGCTTCGAAGTTTAAATGTAAGATAGCCTGCGAGTTGAAAGGCTTCGATGCGCTCAGCTATTTTGACCGCAAGGAGGCCAACAGGATGGATCCTTTCTCGCAGTATGGTGTCATCGCCGCCGAGGAGGCCATCAAGGATGCGACCCTCAACGAGGCCCATATCGACCCGACGCGTGTCGGTGTCATCTGGGGCAGCGGCAACGGTGGTGTCCACACCTTCCAGAGAGAGATTATGGGCTATGTTGAAAGTGGCTATACGCCGCATTTCAGCCCCTATTTCTGTCCACGTCTGATTTCCGATATCTGCGCAGGCCTTATTTCAATAAAGTACGGTTTCCGAGGCCCGAATTTCTGTACCGTAGCGGCATGTGCTTCTTCGGCCGTGGCCATTTCGGATGCTTTCAACTTGATTCGTCTGGGCAAGGCCGACGCCATCATTGCCGGAGGCAGCGAGGCTGCGGTGGAAGAGTGCAGCATTGGAGGCTTTTCCTCCATGCAGGCATTGTCCACTCGCAACGACAGTCCTGAGACTGCTTCGCGTCCCTTCGACCGCGACCGCGACGGTTTTGTGCTTGGTGAAGGTGCTGCGGCGCTGGTTCTCGAAGAGCGTGAGCATGCGCTGGCACGTGGCGCCAAGATTTATGCCGAGTTGTCGGGTTGTGGCTTGAGTGCTGACGCCTACCATGTCACTGCTTCGCATCCCGAGGGACAAGGTGCCTACGATGCGATGCGTCTGGCTGTCGAGGACAGCGGTATGCAGCTCACCGATGTGGACCACATTAACACACACGGTACCTCCACTCCCATTGGCGACGTGTCGGAGCCCAAGGCTGTGGTGCGTCTCTTTGGCGACCATGCCAAGACGATGAATCTGAACTCGACAAAGTCGATGACGGGCCATCTGCTTGGCGCTGCAGGAGCTGTGGAGGCCATGGCAACGGTGATGGCCATCAAGGAGGGAATCATTCCTCCTACCATCAATCATTTCAACGATGACCCAAACATTGAGCCGTTGAATTTCACGTTCAACAAGGCCGTCCGTCGCGATGTGCATTTTGCTCTCAGCAATGCATTCGGTTTTGGCGGACACAATGTCTGCTTGGCTTTCAAGAAAGATGAGTAACCGTACTGTTGGCGATTTGCGCGGCTTGCGCGTCGTCGGTCATCCCCCCTTGTCGAGGTACTATGGGAGGGTGGTTTTTTATTAAGTGACAAACACAGAAGGATAAGACCGATGTTGAGATTGTTTTGCAAACGTAAGCGCAAGGAGAACGAGGCGTTCTACAAGTTCTTCAAGAATGTGCTGGGCTTCGAGCCCAGGCGCACCGATTTGTACGAGATTGCATTCATCCATCGGTCGATGTCCAAGGAGGCCCCACAAGGGCACCGCATCAACAACGAGCGTCTTGAATATCTGGGCGATGCGGTGTTGGGCGCTATCGTCGCCGATTATCTGTATCAGAAATACCCCTATCAGGGCGAAGGCTTCCTGACGGAGATGCGCTCCAAGATTGTCAGCCGCAAGAATCTCAACCAGTTGGCCCATAAGATAGGGCTCTCCGACCTGGTGCGCTACAACAAGGAGCAGCAGGGGGTCTTCAAGTCGGTCGATGGCGACGCCTTCGAGGCGCTGATTGGCGCCATCTATCTCGAGAAGGGTTATTCTTTCACCCGCAAGGTGGTGGTGCAACGCATTATCAATATGCATATTGACATAGATGCAGTGCTGCATCAGGACTGGAACTACAAGAGCAAACTGATAGACTGGGGGCAGAAAGAACGCAAAAAAGTGGCATTCGCGGTGGTGCGCACCATGTATCAATCCAAGCAAGGCCTCAGCCGTCGTGAATATGAGGTGCAGGTGACCATCGATGGCCAGCCGCACGAGAAGGCTGTGGAATACAGCATCAAGGCCGCAGAACAGCTAGCCGCCGAGAAGACCTACAAGAAACTTTGTGAGAGTGGCCAGATACAACCCACGGAATAATCCCGCGGGGTTTACCGACAGGCATAAGAGATTGTTTCTCAATATGAATCGAATACTCATAGCAGTGGTGCTGATGGTGTGTACGGCTTTGCCGCTACACGCCCAGTTCGACTTTCCCCCTCAAGGGGCTCGCTCGGCTTCTTTAGGAGGTGCCTCCATGGGGTTAGATGACATGGAATCAGCCATATACAATCTTGCTGGTCTTGCCGGACAAAGGCAGTTCGCCGTCGCTATGGGTCTCCGTCAGGATTTCCTTGCCGAGGGGATGGGCTACCAGTGGCTGGGTTGTGTGCTGCCTGCCGGAACGGGCACATGGTCAGCCGATTACGTGCGTCATGGCAACACAGAATACAACGAACAGAAAGCCTCGGTGGCCTATGCGCTGCCCCTCAGTGGCCAGATATCGCTAGGTGCTGCCCTGCATTATCTCTATTCCGGCACCTCCGATCCTTACTATACTCCTCAGCATCTCCTCACTTTCTCGCTCGCTACACGCTACCGGCCCAATGAGCGCCTGACAGTGGGCGTGAGGGTCTATAATCCTGTTTCCATGCGTCTTACGTCGGTCGAGGAGGTGCATACACCCATCCTTTTCACTTTGGGCGCCTCCTATCGTCTGGCAGACGAACTGTTGGCGGTCGCCGAGGTGGAAAAGCAACTCTATCATCCTGAATCTATGCGTTTTGGCTTGGAATATTGCTGGAACAGATACTTCTATGCGCGCGCAGGTGTAGCCACACAGCCCATCATCTGGAGTCTTGGTCTGGGCATGAAGCGCAGCCACTACGCCATCGATATCGCCATGCAGCACCACGCCGTCCTGGGTATCACACCCCAGCTCTCCGGACATTATTCATTCTGATTGTCAACGCCATGTCCTTACGTCACCTTCTTTTCGTCATTCTCCTGACATGCAGCGCAACGCTGCTGCTGGCGCAGAACGACGACGATGCCGCATGGCGAGAGATGCTGGAACAATGGGCCGAGCAGAACGATAGCGAGACGGTCCCCGACGGACTGCTGGAGCAGTTGCAAGATTACCGTACCGCCCCTATCAACCTGAATGACACGCACTCTACGGCGCTCTTGGACTTGCCTTTCATCACTGAGTTTCAGGCTGATGTCATCAAGGCCTACATCGAGCAGAATGGCGAGATGGTGACGCTCGGAGAGCTTTATCTGCTCAATGGCTTCGACCCCGCCACAGTGCGGCTGTTGAGCTATTTCGTCACCGTCGCACCTGTCGAGAAGCAGAAGCAACTGTCTCTGAAAAAAGTCCTTACACATGGCCGCAGCAACCTTGTCGTGGGAGGCCGGACCACAGTGCCACGCTCCCGGGGATATGACGACAGCAGCTATGTCGGTTCTCCTTATCGCCTCTATTTCAGATACCTATACAAATATTCCGACCGTGTCGCCTTTCAGCTGTCAGCCGACAAAGACCCCGGTGAGGCGTTCGGCGGCGCCTACAATCCCCAAGGTTTCGACTACTATGGCTACTATCTGATGCTCAACAATTTTGGCATCCTACGGCATGCCATCGTCGGCAAGTATCAACTGCAGTTTGGCCAGGGGCTGACACTGTGGAGCGGTTTTGCTCCCTGGATGCTGAGCAGCAAGCCCTTCTGGCGTTATGGGCAGGGCATCAGGCCAGCCAGCGCTTTCTGCGAATATGGCTATCTCAATGGTGCTGCTGCGACGCTCGATATGGGTCGCCATACCGAGTTGACACTCTTTTATTCCTTCGTGCGTCGCGATGCTACCACGCAGACGGCCATCGACTCTTTGGGCAACGCGACAAACTACTTCCAGAGCCTCTACAATTCAGGCTATCACCGCTCTGAGTTGGAGATGGCCAAGGAAGACCTCCTTGGCGAGCATTTTACTGGTGCCCGGGTGCAATATCGCCGCACCCACCTGATGGCCGGCGCCACGGCCACATGGCTGTTGCTCAACGAGCCCATCACGCCAGCCAGCTACGTGTACAACACCTTTGCCTTTGCCGGTCGGCATGTTGCCAATGCAGGTATGGATGTCTCCTATCGCTATCGGCGTATGCTGCTTTTCGGCGAGGTGGCCTCGTCGTGGAGCGACTCGACGGAAGCGATGATGCGGCGGTCGGACTTTGTCCCCCTTGCCGCCGTCGCCGGCGCCCAGCTCAACATCAACACCTACAACACGCTGTCGGTGGCCTATCGCTATGGCTCGCCAATCTACCACAACCTTCACGCCTGCGGCATAGGCCAGCACTCCTCGGTGCAGAACGAAGAGGGGTTGGGGCTCTTTCTCACCAGTCGTCTGCCCTATGCCGTCGACATGCAAGCCTCTGCTGACATCTTCCGCTATCCCTGGATGCGCTATAGGGTGTACAGCCCTTCAACGGGCTACGATTTCAGAGTCAAGCTCACCCGCGAGGTGGTGCAGCATACCCAGCTGTCGGTGCAGTACCGCTACCGCTCCGAACAGCGCAACAGCGATGCGCGGCTGCGTTATACCGAGAGAACCGGACGCCAGCAGCTCCAGTGGAATCTGGACTTTGTGCCCACCGACGATTGGCGCCTGCAGACGCGTGTGATGCACACCTGGTTCAGCTGCGAGGACCACGACAGCGAGCGCGGCTTCCTCATCAGCCAGGAGGTCACCTACCATCCTGTGTTTGTGAGCCATCCTTATTCGTTGGGAGTCCGCCTCGCACTCTTCGATGTCTCGGCCTACGATGCGCGTCTCTTCCTCTATGAGAATGATTTGATGTACGAGTATGGTGTGCCGATGCTTACGGGGCAGGGGCTGCGCTGCCATCTGGTCTACCGTCAGACCCTCACGCCGTCGCTCTCCGTGGCGTTCAAATGCGCCGTGGCCTACTATCCCGACGCCACGACCCTCGGCTCCGGACATGATCAGATTGACGGCAACTGCCGCGCCGACGTGAAACTCCAGCTCCGCTGGAAGTTCTGAGGGGGGGGCTGAAGGCAGAATAAAAGGGCGACTGGTATGAATATAACCAGACGCCCTTGCTTTTTATGCCGACGGCCTATTCCTAGTCGAGCACGGCGTGAAGTTCAGCGTCGTTCCAGTAAGTCATGCGGCGGTACTCGTTTTCAGCGTCTTTCTTGCGGGTGAGGACCTTCTGGTCGTCGACATACTGGCGTATGCGGCGGAAGTCGGCGAGGTATTTGTTCCACTCTTCGTCGTCGAGACGGCGTTTTTGCGACAGATGGCACAGTATCTGGTAGGCGTGGCGGCGTTTTGCGGCGGGGTAGGCCTCCCACAGCTGGTCGAAGCGGGCGTGGATATCCTGCCAGGAGGCCAAGGTGCCGTTTTCGACGTCAGCGATGAGCTGCTGCAGGTCGCCGTCGGCGACGAGCTGTCCGCCGATGTTCACCCAGTGGGTGACGCGTTCGCCGTCGCAGCCTTCGCCCGAGGGCAGCGCTGTCTCTGCCGCGTCGTCGCCGCAGAGCGTCTTCATGGCGTAGTATACCAGCATATCGTAGTAAGCCTTGTAGCCTTCGCCCGACTTGAGTATAACAGTCTTGCGTTTGCCTTTCTCCATGCCGTGGCCCTCAATGTCGGTCTTGCCTTCGCGGTAGGCCTCTTCGGTCCAGATGTGCAGCAGGTCGCGGGCGATGACCATCTCCTCGGCGGTGTCGGGTGCCAGGTTGTCGAACTCGATGTGTTGTGCCTTGTAGCGACGTTTGTCGCGTTTGGCGAACTTCTTCGAGTTGCGGTCCATGGCATACATGTTGTAGAGCCACCAGTATGCGGGCATCACCTCCAGACGGTTCTTGGCGGCGTTGTTGTTGACCAGGGCGAAAGGCAGGGTGATGTTGAGCTCCGAGGGGTAGTCGGCCTTGGCAAGCAGACAGTAGCTGGCGAAGCGGCTGGAGTGTTTGAGGCTTACGCAGAGGCCAGGCCAGAAGCCGCGGCCGGCAGCGATCTCGTTGTCGGCGGTGCGGCTGTTGTGGTTGGAGCCGAGGGTGCCGCCGGCGGCCACGTTGCTCTGTCCCATCACCAGTGCGGCGATGAGGAACGAGTTGTTGTGGTGCTGTTCGTGGGCGGGGAAGATGATGCTGCAGCCCACCTCGCAGCGTGCCAGCGTCGAGTTGTCGCCCACCACACTGTCGTTGAGGCGCAAACCATATTCCAGCGTGACATGTTCGCCCAGCAGGAAACGCTGTGCGATGATGCCGAATTCCAGCTTGCAGCCGTAGCCCACCACGCCGTCGGTCAGTGCGATGCACTCTTCGATGCGTGAGGGGTCGTCGGCTGTGGAGCGCACCGCCACGTTGTGGATGCGCTTGGTGTTCTTGATGACACATCCGTCGCCCGCCGTGGCGTAGGAGCCTTCGGGGGTGGCGAGATGCTGACGTGTAATGCTTTCGAGACGCTCCATCAGTTGGCTCTGTCCGCGGAAGCGTGCCCAGAGGTAGGCGTCGCCGATGGTCATGCCGCTGAAGGGCAGAATGCGGCGTCCGCCGTTCTCGTTCATGGGTTCCAGCCATGCGTAGTCGGCCTTGTCGCCGCTGACGGCGGTCATTTCGTCGACATTGAACAGCAAGCAGCCGTTGCCGATGGTGTAGCCCGAAAGATAATGCACATTATGTATGGCGCAGCCGCTGTCTATGGTGCAGTTGCGCAGCAGCGAGTGGCTGACGCCTACGGGCAGCACCAGCTCGCCGTCGGCCAGGGTGCCGGGTTGCAGCGCGCCCAGCTTCACGGTGCCCAGCAGCGTGGTGTTGCGAAGGCATGCCGTGTCGAAGCCTTCGGCTACAAGCACATGCTCCCAATTCTCGGCCGTGTTGCCCTGCGTTTGCAGGACAGCAATCTCAGATGATGATAAATTATGATACATATTATTTATATAAAATAGGCAGGGCGGCGTCTGCGCCGCCCTGCCGAAAGACTGTCAGACGTTGTAGTAACCAAGGAATTCTTCGATGGCACCTTCAATACGCTGTTTATCCTTGAAATATTCATAGGTGCTGATTTTCAGCTCCACGGTGGCCTCTTCGTCGCAGAATACGATGCCGTGGGCGTGCATCTGCAACATGCTGGAAGTCCACATGTGGCTTATGCCGTTCTCGATCATGTGGTGCAGGGCGCGGGCTTTGTGGGGGCCGTTGCAGAGAATGAGCACCTCGCGGGCATCCATCACGGTGCCGACGCCGACGGTCAGTGCCTGTTTGGGCACCTTGTTCACGTCGTTGTCGAAGAAACGGCAGTTGGCCTGTATGGTGTTGGTCGTCAGTGTCTTGATACGGGTGCGCGACGACAGGCTCGAGCCAGGCTCATTGAAAGCGATGTGGCCGTCGGGGCCCACGCCGCCCATGAAGAGGTCGATGCCGCCAGCCTCGGCAATCATCTGCTCGTAGTGTTCGCATTCAGCAATCAGGTCGGGAGCGTTGCCATCGAGAATGTGCACATTCTCCTTCTTGATGTTGATGTGGTTGAAGAAATTGGTCCACATGAAGCTGTGGTAGCTTTCGGGGTGCTCTACCGGCAGCCCCACATATTCGTCCATATTGAACGTCACCACGTTCTCAAAGTTCACCAGACCCGCCTTGTTGAGTTTGATGAGGTGTTTGTACAGGCCCAGCGGCGAGCTGCCCGTGGGGCATCCCAGTTTGAAGGGTCTTTCGGCCGTGGGACCGAACTCGTTGATGCGGTGTGCCACGTAGTTGGCTGCCGCTCGCGACATTTCGTCGTAGTTCTTTGTAATTAATACGCGCATAAAATGATAACTTTTATATTGGAAAATAGGTTTAAATTATTATGTCTTTACATACTCTTCTTTGTGTAGTAGTAGAGATACATGAGCCTGATTTCGTCGGGCGTGATGTCGGGGTCGTCGGCAAACTCCTCGAGGGCCGACTCCAGGGTGTCGTCCTCCGAGTCCTCCCAGAAGTCCAGCAGGGCATTCTGGTGCTCCTCGTCGATGTTGGCGTCGATGTAGTAGTCGATGTTCAGCTTGGTGCCGTAGGACACTATCTGCTCCATTTCCGAAATCAGCTCGCTCATCTTCAGTCCTTTGCTGCTGGCTATGTCGTCGAGCGACACATGGCGGTCGATGGCCGAGATGATATAGACCTTGAGGCCCGACTTGTTGGCTGCCGAGCGCACCACGATGTCCTGCGGACGGTCGATCTCGTTCTCTTCGACATAACGTTTGATGAGTTCCACGAAGGGTGTTCCCGACTTCTGTGCGCGTCCCAGGCCGATGCCGCCGCAGTGTGCCAACTCTTCGAGGGTGCAGGGGTATGAGATGGTCATCTCCTTGATGGAGCGCTCCTCCATGATGTGGTGCGGGTTGACGCCTTCGCGCTGGGCCATCTCGCGGCGCAGGTTCATCAGCAGTTTGAACAGCACCTCGTCGCCGGCGTCGCCGCCGTCGTTCTGTGTCACCATGTCGCCAGTGCTGTCGTCGGTGTAGTTGTGGTCGCAGGGCACGTAGAGCGTGTAGGGGCTCTTGATGTATTTCTGTCCCAGTGGTGTGATTTTCAGCACGCCGTAGGATTCTATCTCCTTGATCAGGAATTTCTGGAACAAGGCGTGGCGGATGACGGCCTTCCAGTAGAGGTCGTCGTGGTCGGTGCCGGCGCCGAACTGTTCCAGCTCGTTGTGGTGATAGATGCGGGTATGAGTATTGTTGCGGCCCATGATGACATCGACGATCTCCTTGGTCTTGAAGGCCTGCTTTGTGGCCAGGATGGTTTCCAGCACATACACCATCTCCTCCTTGGTCTCCACGCGGGGTTTGGGGTTCAGGCAGTTGTCGCAGTTGCCGCAGTTCTCCGCCTCGTAGTCCTCGCCGAAATAGGTGAGGATGTTCTTGCGGCGGCATTCCGAGCTTTCGGCGTAGGAGACAATCTCCTGCACCAGCAGCATCGACATCTCCTGTTCGCTGGGGGTCTTGTCGGTGAAGAACTTATATATGCGTTCGATGTCCTGTTCGGAGTAGAAGGCGATGCATTTGCCCTCGCCGCCGTCGCGGCCGGCGCGCCCCGTCTCCTGGTAGTAGCCTTCGAGGCTTTTGGGGATGTCGTAGTGTATCACGAAGCGCACGTCGGGCTTGTCGATGCCCATGCCGAAGGCGATGGTGGCGACGATGACATCCACCTCCTCCATCAGGAATTTGTCTTGGTTCTCGGTGCGCACCTTCGAGTCGAGGCCGGCATGGTAGGGCAGGGCCTTGATGCCGTTGATAACCAGCAGTTCGGCCATCGATTCCACCGTCTTGCGCGTGAGGCAGTAGATGATGCCGCTCTTGCCCTCGTTCTCCTTGATGAAGCGAATAATCTCCTTGTGCAGCTGCTGTTTGTCGGCCGGTTTGGGGCGCACCTCGTAGTAGAGGTTGGGGCGGTTGAAGCTGGAGACGAAGACGTTGGCGTTCTCCATCTGCAAGTTCTTGATGATGTCCTGCTGCACCTTGGGTGTTGCCGATGCCGTGAGGGTGAGGATGGGGGCGTTGGCGCTGATGGAGTCTATGGCGCCGCGCAGGCGACGGTATTCGGGTCGGAAATCGTGGCCCCACTCCGAGATGCAGTGTGCCTCGTCGATGGCGAAGAAGCTGATGTTGAGCTGTTTCAGAAACTCTATGGTGTCCTCGCGTCCCAGTGTCTCGGGGGCCACGTAGAGCAGTTTGGTGTCGCCCTGCATGAGGTCTTCCTTCACCTCGTTGACCTGCTGGCGCGACAGCGACGAATTGAGGAAATGTGCCACCACATCCTGTCCCGAAGTGTAGCGCACGGCGTCCACCTGGTTCTTCATCAGCGCGATGAGCGGCGACACCACAATGGCGATGCCCTCCGATATCAGTGCCGGCAGCTGGTAGCACAGCGACTTGCCGCCACCCGTGGGCATGATGACGAACGTATCCTTCCCACTCAGGACGCTACGGATGATAGCCTCCTGATGCCCCTTGAATTTATCGAAACCGAAGATTTCCTTCAATTTCTGATGCAAATCAATGTCCATGTTCATCATTGTCTCCTCAATGCTACGTTTTTTGGGTGCCGATGGCGGCAGCCATATTATCGTTTGTCAAATTATTTTGCCATGCAGACAATTTATAAAATAATTCGTCGTTATCGTTTTGTTATTGTTTTACAAAGTTACGAATTATTTTCGAAACGTCAAAAAAAAAATTGAAGCGAGGGGAGTAGACTGGGTGAAAGCAGTTGAAATACAGACAATTGACAAAATGCGAAAAGCTGTCGTCCATCTGTCGTGGAGGCATGGAGACAGCGTTGTCGGCAGTGCGGAATTGTTTTTTTCGGCCCCTGTAGCACCCCCCACGAAGGCGTATGAGAATAATACCCAAACACAACAAGCATCATGGAACTCCGAACAGAAAGCGTAGTCAAGAAATATAAGAGCCGCACCGTCGTCAACCACGTGAGTGTCAGCGTCCAACAGGGTGAGATAGTGGGTCTGCTGGGTCCCAACGGCGCCGGCAAGACCACCACCTTCTACATGATAGTGGGCATCATCCATCCCAACGAGGGACGTGTCTTCCTCGACGACACCGAGATTACGTCGCTGCCCATGTATCGCCGCGCGCAGCGCGGCGTGGGCTACCTGGCGCAGGAGGCCTCCGTCTTCCGCCAGATGACCGTGGAGGACAACATCATGTCCATCCTCGAGTTCCGCAAAGACCTCGACAAACAGCAGCAGCGCGACAAGCTCGAGGCGCTGCTTAACGAATTCGGCCTGCAGAAGATACGCCGCAGCAAAGGCATACAGCTCTCCGGCGGCGAGCGACGCCGCACCGAGATAGCCCGCGCCCTGGCCAACGACCCCAAATTCCTGTTGCTCGACGAGCCCTTCGCCGGCGTCGACCCCATCGCCGTGCAGGATATCCAAGACATCGTGGCGCACCTGAAAGAGAAGGATATAGGCATCCTCATCACCGACCACAACGTCAACGAGACGCTGCGCATCACCGACCGCGCCTACCTGCTCTACGAAGGCACCGTGCTGCACCACGGCACCCCCGAAGACATCGCCAACGACCCCGACGCCCGCGCCAAATACCTGGGCCGCGACTTCGTATGGCACGGCCGCAAGGTGACCAAGAAGTTGGAAGAGGAGTAGCGCCTAGCGCGAAGAAAAACAAGTGAAAAAACGACCCAAAGAATCGGGAATACAGTATAGTAAACGATGACAGAGACACAGAACATAGAATACAAACAGACTTGGCGAGACGAATATCTCAAGTGGATATGTGGATTCGCCAACGCACAAGGGGGCACTATCTTCGTTGGTATTGACGACAAAGGCAAGGTCTGCGGTGTTGAAAATGCGCCAAAGCTGATGGAGGATATCCCCAACAAAGTGCGTGACTTGCTGGGTGTTGTGGTCGATGTCAACCTACACAAGAAAGGGCGGAAGGAATATCTGGAGATTGTAACCGAGCCCTATCCATACCCCATAAGCTACAAAGGACAGTATCATTACCGTAGCGGCAGCACCAAGCAGGAGTTGAAGGGTGCCGCCCTCGACCGCTTCATGATGCGCAAAATAGGCCGCACGTGGGATGGAGTGCCCATACCCCATTTGAAGGTTGATGATTTGGACAATAGGACCTTTGATGATTTCCGCAGATATGCCAAACGCAGTGGCCGTATAGACGAAGTCACCCTGTCAGGCGACAACGAAGAATTGCTTGACAAGCTTCGTCTGACCGACGGCAAATACCTAAAACGCGCTGCTGCGCTGCTGTTCCATCCAGATCCGGAGCGATATGTCACCGGCGCTTACGTCAAGATAGGCTATTTCAAGGAAAATGCAGACTTGATATACCAGGACGAGATACATGGCAATCTGTTTCAGCAATCGAAGGGCACACTCGACCTGTTGACCACCAAGTATATGAGTGCGGAGATATCGTATGACGGCATCCATCGGGTGGAGACCCTACCCGTGCCGCGCGAGGCATTGCGTGAGGCAATCCTCAACGCCATAGTCCACAAGACCTACGAGAGCAACACCCCGATACAGATTGCCGTATTTGACGACCGAATAGAGATTTGGAACACGGGGGTGCTGCCGGAAGGGTGGACGATAGAGGATTTCCTCAAGCCCCACCGCAGCAGTCCCTACAATCCTGACATCGCCCACGCATTCTTCCGTGCCGGTGAGATTGAGTCATGGGGACGTGGCATTCAGCGTATTGTCAATGCCTGCAAGGAAGCAGGCAGTCTGGAGCCGCAGTTCCGATTCGACGGCACCGGAGTGTGGCAGATATTCCCAAAAACTACCTCAAAAACTAGCCCAAAAACTAGCTCAAAAACTACAACAAAAACTACAACAAAAACTACAACAATCAATGAAGTTCAGGACCTGATTCTGAATAAATTACGAAAATACCCAAATTCTACACGCAAGGATTTATTGGAAGAACTACCACAAATGACCATTAATGGCATTCAATACCACATTGTCCAGCTGCAAAAGAAGGGGCTGCTCAAAAGAGTGGGCGGTACTCGTGGCGGCTACTGGCAAGTGATTGATGGTGCCGGGAAGAAGCCACGATAGAAAGGCACGGCACACGTGGACACCGATGTCTACGGCGGCGGCAGCCAGGGTACCGTCAATGGCGGCACGCAAGTGACAATAGAAGGATAGAGAAGGACTGGTGTGAGGCTGTGAAAGACGGCATTTGGGAGTAAGAAGCGATAGAGATAGCGAGCGGCGGAGCGTCGCTCCGCCGCGACAGAGAAGGTTCAACGAGCCAAAAAGCTCGTTGAGCTTTGCTGTTGCTTTTAACATTAATTAAGGGTCGGAGTTTTTTTTTCCAAAAAATAATCGTATCTTTGCAATTGGGATACTATCCACTGCTTGTTGTGCAACACGTTGGTTGCTAGGCGAGTATGTTGATGTTTCCCTTATTATAGTTTTGTAGGTTTATATAGGTAAGATGCGGTTGTAGGATTACATGATAGCGGGAAAAAATTCACCAAGGGAGGAGGAGACGGATTACAAATCCGATTAGGTAGAAAGACAGAAAAAACATCATTGAAAAAAATCCAGAAGTGGAGAAACACAACAAGATATGAAAAAAACACCAGAAACAAAGGTACTAGGAAAGATAATACTGCTGGCCGTGATGATGGCTGCAGGACTATTGGCTTCGGGTTCGGCCAAGGCCCAATCTTATTATGTCATAATGGCCAGTAATAATGGCACATGGCATTATCTGGGCAACTCGGACAACAATACGACCATTGACGATATGACGACATTCAGCTATGCCTCATGTGTCTGGACATATGAAAGCAACAACATGTACATCAATGGGTATTATCTCCGTAGTAATGGTAATAACGATTATTTTGCGCTTTATAATGGTACCAGTGGCAACACAACAACAATAACCATCACTGGTAATAAAATCTACAGAAATCAGTATTCTACAGGTGGTTGGTGGTCAACCACCTATTATGCCCGATATCTTCGCTATAACAATGGCTGGACATCCACCACTACTGCCAATGACGGTACGCAAGCGGCATATACAATCTCGTCGTATTCCGCCCAATCGCTTTCCGCTCCTACCATCACATCCTCCTATACAACGTTTACCGCACTGGGTTCGCAATCCTCCACTCATTCGAATTCAACATACACCTATCCCCGATACCAACTTTCGGGGAGCAGCACCTATTACATAAGCGAAGGAGAGAGCACCCCTAACAACTCTACTACAGCACCCACCACCACTTCGGGCATCACCTATACTTGGACCCTGAACGACGGAACAAATGACGACGGGCATGTGCGTATCAATGCCACTACTGGCGAGGTGACATATTATGACACATATATAGAGAACACCGTAACGACCATCAAAGTGACGGCCACACATACAGCCAGCGGCCTTACTGCTTCGGCGACCAAGGCACTTGCATTCAATGCGCTTCCTGTTGCCAACCCGACCGCCATCAGTGCAACCGCTAAAACAATTATTGAGGGTGATATATGGGCTGCTAACAACTATACCCTTACCGTTCCGTCGGGCTACAGCCCCTATAAGTATGTTACGGCCTCTAGCAGCAACACCAGTGTTGCCACGGTGGCCAACAGTGACGGCGGCTTCACTATTACGGGCGTGGCTGCCGGCAACGCGACGATAACCATTACCGCCTATCAGCAGGACAACACCACTGTGGCCGCCACAACCACCTTCACGTTGACAGTGATAGGGACAGGCGTCAGCGGTAGCACGGTGACGCTTATCGATTTGGAGGACCATAACTGGAGCTACTATCAGGCCAGCGGCAATTTGCCGACTGGTTATCCGACAGAATATCTCTCGTCGCCCAATCCGCGCAATGTGAAGATTACCTATCGAGGCATAAATGCGACTGATAGCAAGCCTCATCTTGCCAATGGCAATGCAATAGATAATGCGACCGCTGTTGCCATTTCTGCGCTTGACGGAGAGGGACAGAACGAGATGATATATTACAAAACTTTGGAGAAGAGTGTGCTTGGCATGTCGGGCGACTATCCGTATCAGGTCATCTCCAATCCTTTCAGCAAACGCCCTTCGACAGGCAGCGGCAATAGCAAGGTGTATTATGGCTTTGCCGGCTGGAAAGTCGTTGATGGAGGAGAGTATATCTCTGAGTATGCTGATAATGCTGTTCTCCCGCTTGATGCCACTATCCATTTCACAGCCCTTGATGCTGGCTATACCCCAAACTGCACCTCGGCGGAGGTGGTTTTCGAAGCTACTTGGGCCACCGCCACTGTCCAAACAGGAAGCAGTGCCCAAACGTTCACCGGCGGCACATACGAGACCAATTTCTGGGTACTTAGCGGTAATAACGATATAGGAAATTTAAATATTCCTGGCAGTTGTACTATGAGTGCACGATATCCCGATGGTACTACTAACTTTACACGAAACCTGACTGGCAGAATCAGAGCTAGCGGTGACAATTCCAAGGTGGAATTCGTGAATATGAACAGTACGGGAGAGGTAAATGCTCGTGGATACACCTTCACTGTTGGTCGCGGAGTGACCAACAGTGGCGATGGTGGTGAATTGATAGGTTGTGCGGCTAATCAAGCTTGTGTCCATACTGTAAAAGTAGAGAGTGGGAAATACGCAAGTCTTAGGAATTTTACTTCTGGTATTTCTTCTGGAAATTCAGTCGACCAGTTTATGATATTGGGTTGTGACTACGATAGGGCTCGTGCAGTGTCTACAGCTTCCTATAATGAAAAACTAAATATAACTGGAAGTATGTATGTGGCAGGAACATCTTTGGATTTACAAAGAGCCTCTGGTGCCTTGTATGTCCGTTGCATCATTAAAAGTGGTAATTTCCTATCATCAGTGGCAATAGACAATAACTATACTGGTGCAGGTGGAACACAAACGTATTATTTTTCTGTCGGAAATTCCAATACACAAAATGCAGGACGACGTTATCTTGTGATGGAAGGAGGTATCATTAAAGGAATCGCTGGAGGAATGGATGAGGATAACGACCAAAACACGGGAGCCAGGGCTTTTGACCTCCGTGTTCGCGGAACGGCCCAAATCGATGGTGTAGTGTATGGCGCTGCTGAATTTGCCGGTGGACGCGGAATACGTACCATGGTCTTTACTGGTGGTACAATCAATGGTTGGATAGCGGGAGGAGCTAATGGTACCCAAGAGAGTGGAGGTGCATTAAATGGTACATCGTATCTTTATTTTGGTGGTACTGCAAGAGCAGTTTGTGCAAATGCAACAGCCAATACTGTTATGAATCGTGCTGTGGGTGGTAATGTGTTCGGAGCAGGCTGCGGATTTAATAACAACAGTACTGCAGGACAGGTCTCTCTTGGCACTAATGTTGTCATCGCAGACGAATCGATTATTGATCGAGGTGTCTATGGCGGCGGATCATACGGTTATACAACTTCTACATCCAAAATCTTCATTCTTGGCGGAACTGTCAACGGAAAGGACGGCGGTGTCAACGGCACCTCGTATCAGGCATCCATCACTGGAGGTGTCTTTGGCGGTGCTTGCCAGAACCAAGGAGGCACGGTCAATATCTATATGGACGGCGGTCTGGTGAAGGGTGGTGTCTATGGTGGTTCGAATGCCACAGGAACCGTCTCGGGCAATGTCACCATGCAAATCGACGGTGGTCAGGTGGGTGAGGATGCCAGCCATACCGCCAACATCCACGGTGGCGGCTTTGGCCAGGCTACTGTGGTGAGCCGCAATGTGGAATTGACGCTGGGCTCATCACCTTCGGCGACGGAGGGCGTGACGGTATACGGCGACGTGTACGGCGGCTCGGCGCTGGGCAGCGTGAACGGCACCTCGGCGAATACGGACTACCACACCTACGTGACGATGAACAAGGGCACCATCTACGGCTCGCTGTACGGCGGCGCCCTGGGACAGCGTAACGGCATCAATGGCGCCACGAGCAACATCGTGGCCAATGTGTACGGACCTGTGAAGGTGAAGGTATATGGCGGCTCGGTGCTGAAGCCTGAGGGCAACCCGGGCAGCATCTTCGGTGCCAACAACTTGAACGGAGCGCCGCAGCGCAGCGTGACGGTGGACATCTACGGCACCGACCCGGCGCCGGACGTCAGCCACTATGCCATCTATGGCGTGTATGGCGGCGGCAACCGCGCCGACTACACCTACGGCAACGGCTATCCCACGGTGAAGGTACACAACTGTAACAACAGCATAGAATATGTCTACGGTGGCGGCAACGCCGCTGCTGTGTCGGCTACCGACGTGGAGATATATGGCGGCAACAAAATAGGCAACGTCTTCGGTGGCGGCAACGGCACGGAGGCAGCTGCCAATGTGAATGGCGCCGCCAGTGTGGTTATCTACGGCGGCACGATAGAGAAGGTGTTTGGCGGCAGCAACACCAACGGCACCATCAGCGGCAACATCACGGTGAACGTCAGCAAGGGTGGCGACAGCGACCCTGAAGGTACTTCGACGGCCTGCGCGATGAAGGTGGGCGAGGTGTACGGCGGCGGCAACCATGCCAACAGCCAGGCCGGCACCATCACGATAGGCTGTACGGGCGACCTGACGACGCAGGCGGCGAACCCCAACGAGGTGGGCTATACGCTGGAAGGCATCGGCGACGTGTATGGTGGCGCCAACGAGGCTGACATCACCAGCGGCACCATCACGCTGAACATTGTCAGCGGTATGGTGAACCGTGTGTTTGGCGGCAACAATACCAGCGGCAGCATTGCCAATGGCATTACAGTGAATATCAACAAGAACAACGGCTCCAGCTGTGCCAGCCACTGGTACTGCGGTGAGGTGTACGGTGGCGGCAACATGGCCGACTACGGCGGCACGCCGGCGGTGAACATCATCAATGGCACCGTGTCGCGCAACGTGTATGGCGGCGGCAACAACATCACCGCCAACGGCGTCGGTGTTGCCGGCGGCAACGTGACGATGACCGGCGGCTTGGTGCAAGGCAACGTCTTCGGCGGCTGCAACACCAAGGGTACGGTGACGGGCACCACATCGGTGGCCATCAGCGCCGGCACGGTGAACGGCAGCGTCTATGGCGGCGGCTTGGGCGCCAACACCAGCGTGACGGGCAAGGCTACGGTGACGCTGAGCGGCACGGCGCACGTGGACACCGATGTCTACGGCGGCGGCAGCGAGGGTACCGTCAACGGCGGCACGCAGGTGACTATCGAGGAGTAGCCGATGCTCCTGGGATCTTGTAGATTATTGCCTGCTTGGCCTTGGCCTTGCAGGCATTTTTTCTCCTGCCGGGGCTCACTACATCTTGTTGATTTTGCTTCGCGCGCCTTCGGCGGGGATTCTCCTGCTCGCTTCGCTCGCGAAATCTGTAAATCTTATAGATTATTTCCGCCTTTGGCGGGATTGATTCTTTTTTGCTGCGCGGCCTTCGGCTGGGCTCCTTGCCGCTTGCGGCAGAGATCTTGTTGATCTTGTAGATTTTTTGCTGCGCGCGCCTTCGGCGGGGATTCTCCTGCTCGCTTCGCTCGCGAAATCTGTAAATCTTATAGATTATTTCCGCCTTTGGCGGGATTGTTTCCTTTTTGCTTCGCGCGCCTTCGGCGGGGATGCTTCTTTTTTTTGCGCGGCCTTTGGTAGGGTTTGTTTCTTCTTTTTTCGCTGCGCGCGCCTTCGGCGGGGTGGGGGGGGCTTTGGTGGTGGTGGGATTTTTGTTTGCAAAGGTGGCTTTTTGACACGGGAAAACTGCACTGCAATTAACAATATTTAGCATAGAACTGCTTTTGTTTTAAGAAAAATGTGTATATTTGCATGGGCGTGAACCATTGAGGTTGTCGTGTAATGCGATGACTGTCAGGGGTTTGGGCTAATTATAGGCTGTGGCCTATAATAGAAAAATATTAATAATATTTCTTGGGCCGAAGTTGCGGGCATTGCAGCGAGGCTGAGGACAAAAAAGGCAAGAAAAAAGAGTAAACGAAACAAAAGTTGGAGGGCATCGTCGCTCGCAGAGCTGACGGCACCAACGATGAAAAAAATAAACAAAAGGGAAAGCGAGATGAAGATTATAATTCATTGGACGAAAGGATTATTCAGAGTCATGAGTGTGGCAATGGCTGTGCTTATGCTGCATTGTGGAGTTGTCAATGCACAGGTCGTGGTGGGCGGCGACGTCTACGGCGGCGGTGCTTTGGCCAACGTTACAGGCAATGCCCAGGTGGACATCACGAAAGGCACGGTGTCGGGAGCAGTGTACGGCGGCGGCTTGGGCCGCAAGGCCGGCACCGAGAGTCCCAGTGACCCTGGCGTGGCAGCCCTCGTGACGGGCACGGCGACGGTGAACATCGGCAGCGATGGCGACCAGACTGTGGTGGCCGGTAACGAAGTTTATGTCAAGCGAGTGTTCGGCTGCAACAATGCCAACGGTACGCCGCAGGGCGCCGTGAAGGTGAACATCTATGCCACGAACCGCACTGCCGAGAAGGACCAGGCACCCTACGTGGCTGCCGACGCCACCTACTCGATGATCGAGGTGTTCGGTGGCGGCAACGAGGCTCACTATCAGCCTTCGGTGGCTGGTACCAAGACGTCGGTGCACGTGTATGGGTGCTACAACACGATAGAGAGTGTGTATGGCGGTGGTAACGCTGCCAATGTGGGCACTGCCGGCACCAACGGTGCTGTGGCCGATACCATCGACGGCGGCCGTATGGACTGGGTGTTCGGCGGCGGCAACGGTGCCGGCGCCTCCAACCCGGGTGCCAACATCTATGGCAACGTGGGGCTGCTGGTGAACGCGGGTCGTATCAACCACCTGTTTGGCGGCAGCAACGAGAAGGGTACCATCAGCGGCACGAAGAATATACAGGTGCTGAACACGGGTTTGTGTACTGAGTACATCGGTGAGGTGTTCGGAGGCAACAACAAGGCCGAGGGCAGCGGCGCTTTGACGCTGACGCTGCCGTGCGGCGCCAAAGCGCAGAATGTGGGTGCCGTGTATGGCGGATCGAATATGGCCAACTTGACCTCTGGCACGACGATAGTGTTGAACATCGAGGGCGGCACGTATGATTATGTCTATGGCGGCTCGAAGGGTACGAATTCGATCGCTGCCGATATTGATGGCGACGTGACGCTGAATCTGCATGGCGGCACGATAGCCAACGCTTTCGGCGGCAACAATGTGAACGGCAACATCACGGGACTTATCACGGTGAATGTCGACTCGTCGAGTGCCTGCCCGCTGCGCGTGGACAATGTGTACGGCGGCGGCAACCTGGCAACATACAATCCTACGGCAGCGAAAGCGAAAGCGCCCAACTACTCGCCTGTGGTGAACCTGATACACGGCACAGTGGGCTACCGTTCGGCTCCCAATGCTTTCAACGATGCCGATCCTGGCGACCATGGCCGTGTGTTTGGCGCCGGCAGGGGCAAGGCTGACGATCTCGATGCCGGCAAGGTGAACTCCAACCCGAAGGTGTGGATGAAGCCTGCCGCGCATGCCGACAGCAGCTTTGTGGTGCTCAACGCCATCTATGGCGGCGGCGAGATGGCCGCCGTGAACGGCAGCACGCTGGTGCAGATAGACAACGGCCATGTGGGCAGCACGGAAGGTCTCGGTGCCCATTTGGCGCACGACAACGGCTACGTGTTCGGCGGTGGCAAGGGCTTGTATGTGGACTACAGGCTTGCCGCGGTGACGGGCAACTGCACGGTGAACATGGCCGGCGGCTATGTGCACAACACCCTCTTCGGCGGCGGCCAGATGGCTATGGTGGGCGTATATGACTATGCCAATGCCGCTTATGTGTCAAGTCATCCCACCTTCGTCGAAGGCGAGCAATACAACTGCACGGCCGGCGGCAACACCTATGTGAACATCAGCGGCGGCCAGGTGGGTCCTGTGGATGTGACGATGCAGGCCGACTTGGGCTTTGTGTTCGGCGCCGGCATGGGCTACTACACGCAGCCTGCCGCTCCGGGCTATGCCGACCCCGACCTCGACCAAGATGAGGATGGTTATATCAATGCCCGTTTCGGCTATGTGAACAATACGTATGTGACCATCAGCAGCAACGCCTTCATCGTCGGCGCTGTATGGGGCGGCAGCGAGAACGGCCAGGTGCTGAACGACTGCCATGTGACCATCAGCGGCGGCCAGATAGGCGTGGGCAAGAACCAGACTGGAATTTACACCGAAGAGCAGTGGACTGCTGCCAAGAATGCGGTGAAGACCTACTACAACACCCCGACACCTGCCAATGAAGCCGCTCTGGCTACCGTGGCTGGGAACATGCCGGAGTGCGACAGCTGGCCCTATAGGGATGCCACGGGTGTCACCGACAACCATGGCGACACCTATCACTATTTGCCTTACGATGCTTATGCCGATGTCGACAATGCCGTGGCATTCCCCGCCAGCGTCGAGAACTACGCTTCGACCACCCATGCCGGCGACGGCCACACCTTCTTCGGCAACGTGTTCGGCGGCGGCTCGGGCTACTATCCCTACCGTGTCGGCGATGCCACCAAGCACAGCACGTGGTACGAATTCCAAGGCCGTGTGCGTGGCGACACGTACCTCACCATCGAAGGCGGCCACATCCTGACCAGCGCCTACGGCGGCTGCGAGTATGCCGACGTGATGGGCGACTGCCATGTGACGATGAGCGGCGGCACCTTGGGTGTGCCGCGTACGGTGGCTGCCGCGCTGGCGCACCCCGTGACGTGCTATCTCTTCGGTGCCGGCAAGGGCGACCAGCGTACCACCTTCAATGTGCGTACCAATGTGCAGGATGTCGAGGTTACCGTCAACGGCGAGGCCTTCATCTTCGGCTCGGTGTTCGGCGGCGGCGAGGACGGCCACGTGATCGGCGACGCGACGGTGAACATCGGCGGCAACGCATGGATAGGCACCACGGGTACCTCCTATGTCGACGGCAACATCTTCGGCGGCGGCCGCGGCTTCGGCGGCACGGCACTCACGGCAGGAAGCACAGAAGGCAACGTCGAGGTGAACATCAGCGACAACTGCAAGATACTGGGCAACATTTACGGCGGCGGCCGACTGGCGTCGGTGGGCGTGCACATGGTGGCTGTCGGCGATTCGCGCTACGGCTACCTGATAGGCGACTACAGTGACGACGACCACAGCGATGCCACGCTCGAAGCCCACGGCAACATTGTCATCAACATCACCGGCGGCACGATAGGCAGCAACGTGGAGTTTGCCCCTGCGGCATTCTCGGATGCGGCATCCTACTCCATCCATGACATAGTACTTTACGACAACGATATCTGGCGCTTCACTGCAGCGCACAGCGGTGCATGGAACGCGGCGCATGTCACGAAGATAGACCACACCACCGGCGGCAACGTCTTTGGCGGCAGCATGGGACGACTCACCGACTTGGAAGGTGCGAAGAACCACCTGTGGCCTGGCTTGGCCAGGTGCCGCAGCACGGAGGTTAACATCACCGGCAATGCCGCCATCTTCGGCAACGTGTACGGCGGCGGCGAGCTGGGCTACGTGATGAAGCACACCGACGTGAACATCGGCACCACGGGCGCACCCGAGATAGGCAAGGCCATCGGCACGCTGCCCAACGTGCGCTACACCGGCTCGGTGTATGGCGGCGGCTACGGCAGCGACGACATTGAGCAGCACACCAACGACACCGCCAGCCTGAACAACACCTATGTGACGGGTGCCATGCACGCAGGCCGCGTGTACGGCAACACCGACGTGGCTGTCGCCGGCGGCCATGTGTGGGGCAACGTGTACGGCGGCGGCGAAATGGCCTCGGTGGGTCGCCGATGGATCAACATAGCAGCCAACGGCGATGCCGACAACTACATTCCCTTCGTCGGCAGGACGAATGGTACTTACACTGTCGATGCAACAACATACGACCAATATGCATGGAACTCCGCTGTGGGCAACGCAAGTGTGACCATCAGCGGCGGCACGGTGGGCGATGTTACCCACACCACTATCGGCACAGAGCGCCAAACTGGCTGGGTGGCTGGCAAGACCGGCGGTGTCTTCGGCGGTGGCAAAGGCCACCCGGGACGCGTGGGTGAGGACTTCCATTTCACCCGCATGGCCTATGTCGACTCGGCGCAGGTCAATATCTCTGGTGGCCAGATGGCTGTCATCTTCGGTGGCAGCGAGAACGGCCATGTGCGCTACGGTACTTATGTCAACATGACCGGCGGCACAGTCGGCTTGGCAATGAGCGATGAGGAAAAAGACATGGACCCCTACGGCTACAGCCCCGTGGTGGTGTTCCATGGCAACGTGTACGGCGGTGGTCGCGGAGTCGATGTCACGGAAACCGGACACTTGGGCGACGGCTCGGGCCAGGTGTATGGCAGCACCTGTGTGACCATCAGCGCCGGCACGGTGACACACAATGTGTATGGCGGCGGCTCGCTGGCTACGGTGGGTGTCCAGCAGGCTGATGGATCCTTCCAGGCAGGCACTGGAAAGGCCACTGTCCTTATCAACGGTACCGCCGCCATCGGCGATGCTGCTGCCAAGGGCCACAACAGCGGCCGTGTGTTCGGCAGCGGGCGTGGTGTGGCAGCAGAAGAATTAGCCTCGCGAGCCTACACGAACAACACCTATGTCACCATCGACGGAACGTGTCATGTATACGGATGTGTGTTCGGCAGCGGCGAGAACGGCCGTGTGTGGCAGAACACCTACGTCACCATCAACGGTGGCCAGATAGGCGAGGATTGGGCTTCATTGGAGGGAAGCCACAAAGAATATATCGGCAACGTCTATGGCGGCGGCCGTGGTATCGACCCTGCAGAAGGTGGCATCAGCCGCACGGCGGGACTGGTGCACGGTGCGACGCACGTGAAGGTGACCGGCGGCAAGATATACCATAACGTCTTCGGCGGCGGCTCGCTGGCCAACGTGGGCGACACTGTGGAGCTCTCGCAATCGCGCATCGATGCCGGCGAGATATATGCGCAATACTATGATACCGTCGATTATGTCTACTCGCATGCTGAGCACACTGCCGACGGCTTCACCAATGCCACGAACAACGGCAACACCTACATCTACATCAGCGGCGGCAAAATCGGTATTGACGGTAACAACAACGGACGTGTGTTCGGCGGTGGCCGCGGTAATGCCGGTCATAGCGACTATACGCCCTTTATCGACCCTCTCAGCACAGACGGTTTCACATCAGGCTCGGTCACCATCGCAGGAAATTCCTACACCATCTACTACAAGACCGAAGGCGGCAAGGTCATCACCTACCGCGTGACCAACAAGAGCGAGTTTGGTTACGACCAGTCGAAAGCGATTTGGGTGTTGGGCAAGGAGCGCAACAGTACTTCAGAACCCTACGAGGATGCTGTGGTGTTGCGCGACTATACGAACCATACCTATGTGAACAGCACACACGTGCTGGTGGACTACCCGTCGGTGACAACTACTGAGGTAAGCTATCCTGACGACCGCACCACGCTGTATGCCGTGAACGGATCGGGCGTGATGGAGACCTACAACACCCATCTGGCTACTACGAAAACAAACACGGCCAGCTATGACTTTATCCGTGGCAGCGTGTTCGGCGGCGGCGACAACGGCCACGTGCGCGGCACCACGGAGGTGGTGATCGAGCAGGGCCGCATCGGCACGCTGACAGGCAACGGCAACGGCGACGTGTTTGGCGGTGGCCGCGGCGAGGGCTTGAGCTACGACGGCAACTACAGCTACGACGCCGGCAAGGTGTATGGCAACACCAACGTGACCGTCAACGGCGGCTGGATACTGCACAATGTGTATGGCGGCGGCAACCTGTCGTCGGTGGGAGAATTCACGGTCACCCTCTCGGGAGCACCTTCGGGTCGCGAGCACGACAAGGATGCCTGGCTGAACGGCTTGGGCTCGGTGGCAGGCTACACCACTGCCAACGGTACCTGCACGGTGGATATTAACGGCGGTATCATTGGCGAGAAAATGACCGACATCATGGATGGCGGCAATGTGCGCGACGGAATGGACGGTGTCAACTCGAACCTGGGCGGCCACGTGTTCGGTTCGAGTCGCGGCCAGTCGTCGAACGAGGATCTTGTGAATAGAATGGCCTACGTGAACAACACCGTTGTCAACATCAACAGCGGTGCCGAAGTGCACGGCTCGGTGTTCGGCGGCGGCGAGAACGGCCACGTGTTCTTCACGACCAACGTGAACATCAGCGGCGGCACCGTCGGTGTGCAGAACACCGCCACGACGGGCACCATCTATCGCGGCAACGCCTACGGCGGCGGACGTGGTACAGACCATGTGGGCAACACCACCGCCATCGGCCGTAACTCGGGATTGATTCTAGGTAACAGCTATCTTACCATGACGGGCGGCACGGTGTATCACCATGTGTTTGGCGGCGGCTCGCTGGCCACGCTGGGCACCTATACCTACAGAGAGGGCAGCGGTGACGACAAGGACGAGATTACCGCGCTGCAGCGTGTCGAGACCGGCAAGACGGAGGTGTCCATCAGCGCCGGCACGGTGGGTATCAACGGTGTCAACAACGGCAGCGTGTTTGGCGCCGGCCGCGGAATGGTCGGCACAGTGGGCACTCAAGATATGGACATCTATACATTCGTGGACCGCACCTATGTGACCATCAGCGGAGAAGCCAACATCAAAGGCAACGTGTACGGCAGCGGCGACAACGGCCATGTGCTGCACAATACGCAGGTAGTGATTGCCGGCGGCACCATCGGTAGCGGAGCCACTGGCGGCAGTCCTCTGATTGGCAATGTGTTCGGTTCGGGCCGCGGTGCCGACACCTATCTGAACGGCAGCGACGAACCCACTTTGAGCGAAAATGCAGGCCGCGTGTATGGCAACACCGACGTGTATGTCGCCAACGGAATAGTGCGCAACAATGTGTACGGTGGCGGCTACCTGGCCTCGGTGGGCGGCAACACCCATGTGACCATCGACAAGCAGGTCACCGTCGACAGAGAGACATGGACCTTCCCGGGAATGGTGGCCACGTTGACTCCTACCCCGACCACATTCCCTGCCTCAGCAGGTTCGCCTGTGGTGTGGGGCGATGTGTTTGGCGGCTCGGCACTTGGCGAGCTGGGCAACGCCTCGGGCACGACGACCGTCGAAGCATTGAACGGCACCTTCGGCAGCACTTCGAGCTATCACTATGTTGCCACTGGTGAACTGAAGGGCAACATCTTCGGCGGCGGCAACGGCGACGCTGAGGGCAACACCATGGACAGCTACAGCAACGGCACCACCAGCGGTCACCGCGCTGCCAATGTGCTGAACGCCGTGCAGGTGAACATAGGCAAAACAACGCAGTACGACACCCCCGCCGAGGGTCCGAAGATTCTGGGCAACGTGTTCGGCTGCAACAACATCGCCGGATGCCCGAAGGACGATGTCAACGTAGATATATATAGTACATACCATAATACCGGCGACGGCATCACCACGGGCGACGTATACCCCGTGACTCTGAAATCACAGGCGGCCGACGTCGATGTGCTCGACAGCCTCGACATCATCCAGGTGTCGACGGCCAATCCCAAGACGCAGAATAACGGCTGGGAAGTGCTTGCCGTGCCCGCACGATATGCCCTGACGGGTGTGTATGGCGGCGGCAACCAGGCCTCGTATGCTCCCACTGGCGACCACAAGACCACCGTCACGGTGCATGAGTGTCACGAGAACACCATCTACCGTGTGTATGGCGGCGGCAAGGGAGGCACGTCGCAGGCTGTGACGCACACCAACGCCGACGTGGTGATTGAAGGCGGCCACTTCTACCAAGTGTTTGCCGGCGGCAACGGTGAAGGCACAGGTAACCTGGGCGCCAGCGTGACCACGGCTAACGTGACCATCAAGGGCGGTGTCATCCAGAATGTGTTTGGCGGCTCGAACAGCAACGGTACGGTGACCAACACGTCGGTGAACTTCGAGACCAGCATCTGCGACGACTGGCAGCTGATACAGGAGGTCTTCGGCGGCGGCAACCGCGCTACCGGCAATGGCAACATCGTGGTGAACATCCCCTGCCACGCCAAGGGACTGAAAGATGTCTATGGCTGCTCGAACATGGCCGACTTCACGGGCGATGTGCAGCTGAACATCTTCGGCAGCAAGATGCAGCGTGTCTTCGGCGGTGCCCGCAGCGCCAACATCAATGGCAACGTGGAGGTCAACATCTTCGCCGGCGATATCGACGAGGTGTTCGGCGGCAACAACGTGGACGGCTACATCTTCGGCGACCTGGCCAGCGACAAGGGCAACATCGTGGTGAACATCGACATGAACAACGACATCTGCCCCGACGAGAAGAACATCAACTATGTGTACGGTGGCGGCAACCTGGCAGCCTACCAGCCCGATGTGACGGGTGTGACAGGCACCAGCACCTACGACTTCAGCGGAGCCTCCTTTGGCTATGAGGCCACGCGCGTGTCGCCGCAAGTGAATGTCATCAGCGGCACGGTGAACACGGCAGTGTTCGGCGGCGGCCTGGGTGCTACGGCAGTGGTGAAGGCCAACCCGAGTGTGGTGATTGGCGCCGACCGCGTGCAGCAGCCCACCTACGAGCTGTCGGATCCGCTGGATCCTGGTTCGGACAAGATATACACTGGCGTGGAGGCACTGCTTACGCCGGTGTCCAACAACACCGTTGTCATCGGAGCAGGTCCTGCTTCCGACTTGCGCGGCTGTGTGCTGGGCGGCGGCAACGAAGCCGAAGTGTCGGGCAACACGAAGGTGAATGTGAAAGGCATCAGCGTGGTTCACGGCCATGTGTTCGGTGGTGGCAACGCTGCCGACATCAGCGCTGACACCGAGGTCATCATCGGCGGACGGTCGAGGACCTTCGGCAACGTGTATGGCGGCGGCAACCTGGGAGAGATTGGTGGCAACACCAAGGTGATAGTCAACCAGGAGTGACCCGTGGACAGTGATATATAGATATGTATTCTATTTATATTAAAAAGCAAAACAAAGCAATCATGAATAATATAAAAAGCATGCAATTGTCAAAGGCAATAACAAGAAGAACGAAGGGAATGGTCCCGCTGCTGCGGAGTCTGACGGCCTGTGTGTTGATGCTGGCCGCCGTGGCCGGCAGTGCCAAGGCACAGGATAAGCCTTACGTTATCGTCAAGGATGGCCACTACCTGGCGCACGTGGAGACGAGCCCGGGAGTGTGGGCAGTGCAGGATGTCACGACGTTCGGTCCCAACTGCCTGTGGCTGTCGGGCAGCAACATCAACCCGTCGGGTACAAACCACAACTACTACTTCGACGACGGTGTGAACTACCGATTCCTGATGGCGCCGCTGGAAGCCAACGGGGAGCTGGAGCTGAGCGCCTCGCAACCCATTACGTCGCTGCTGCGCAACACGGACCAGAGCTACTATTTCTACGACTGGGATGCAGACAGCTACGGTCGTGGCGTGGCCCGTGGCCATTGGTACTCGGAGCTGACAGTGCAGAGCACCTGCGAAGCCGCCAATCACCAATGGAGTGTAGAAGACGGCCAGTGCTGGGATGTCTTCTGGGTGGCATACTCCGGCGGATGGACCACTTCGAGCAACAGCTATGATTTGCCTGAGGCTACAGCATCCCGTTTCCGCCTCGTGACTGTGGAGGAGCATGCCCAAGAGGTGAGCAACGAGACGGGCGGTATCGCCGGCCTGACGGACTTCAGCCTGTCGTATGTTGCCACCCCCCTGGCCAGCCATACGCCCGGAGTGACGGTGAGCAACTATTCGTATGACTACATCGCGGCATACACCACCTACACCTTTGGCGGCACGACGCACAACTACTGGGGCGATGCCGACCATGGCACCAGCGTGCCGGACAACGCCACGAGCAGCGGCAACACGCCCACGGCCTACCTGTGGACCCTGACGGGCGACGGCGCCGCCTACCTGTCGTTTGAGCAAGGCAGCAATGTGCTGGAGAGCACCTCGTCGTCGGTTCCGACGGTGTACTACCGCACGGAGAACAACGAAGGCCACAAGACGGCTACACTGACCCTGACGGTGACCTACAGCGACGGCTCCACGCAGACACGCACGGCAGAGATAACGGTAAACACCCCCTGCCAGAGCCCTGTAAGGGCCGCCGAGCCGGTGGTGAACTACGAGGAGGTCATCGTGTCGTGGGTGCCGACGGCAACAAGCTACAAAGTGTACTGGCAAGAGCAAGGCGCCGGCGAATGGGAGTCGGCCACGGTGGGCGATGTCACCTCGTATGCCATCAGCGGCTTGAGCTACAACACGACCTACAACTACAAGGTGGCAGCCTTCTGCAGCGAGGTGGAGCAGAGCGTCCCTGGCGGCCAGGTGTATGAATTCACCACGAAGGAGACCCCCGGACTGCTGATATACGGTGCTGTGTTCGGCGGCGGCCGCATGGCCGACGTGACGGGCAATACCGAAGTGGTTATCATCAACTGCGACAGCATCAGCGCCGTGTATGGCGGCAACGACATATTGGGCGAGGTGAAAGGCAGCAACGGTGCCACCATCGCGCTGGGTGTGAACAGCGGCGACAGCTACGACAGCTACGGCACCACGACATCGAACTTCAACATCGGCTCGGTGTACGGCGGCGGCAACGGCTACTATGCCTACAACGGCACCTATACCACAGCAAGTTACAACACCACCTACACCTTGGCAGAGAATGCCAATGTGAATGCCATGACACGTCAGCACCAGATTGAAGGCATCGTGTGGACCAACAATACGGGTGCTGCGCTCTCCAACAAGACCTGCCCCAAAATCAAGAAAACGAACCTGCGAGTGCGTAACAACTATGTGTATGTCGACTCGCTCTTCGGCGGTGCCAAAAACGCCATCCTGAGCGATGGAACCAACGACGTGACCATCACCCTCGACGGTGGCACGATATACGCTGTCTTCGGCGGCAACAACTGGGGCGGCTCGCTGGGCTACAACTCGCATGAATATATCACCGTCAACGCCACGAAGACAGATCTCACACCCAATATCAGCAACACAGCCCGCACCGGCTACGGCCGCGACTTCGGTGTGCGCTACCTGTTTGGCGGCGGCAACAAGGTGACAGGCTACACCTCCCATATCACCGTCAACGGCGGGCAGGTGGACACCCTCTTCGGCGGCGGCAACCAAGCCAGTGTGAACAACGGAGCCAACATCCTGGTCAACTGCACAGTGGGCGACGATGCCGGCGACGGAAAGACCTTCGGCAACACCTATACGCAAGCCATCAGCAGTTATTCGGCCGGCACCATCACCGCCAAGGAAACCCCGACCTACGCATGGGACGGCACGGGCGTGTACAATGTGCGCACCCTCTTTGGTGGCAACAACGCAGCGCCGATGGATGTCGTGCCTACCGTCACGCTGACCTCGGGCAGCGCGGGCACCGTGTATGGCGGCGGCAACGCCGGCGACATGCTGGCACAGACCTCCACCACCATCAAAGGACAAAGCGTCAAATACGGCACCCATGTGACGATGAGCAGCGCCAACATGCTGGTGGACAATCTCTACGGCGGTTGCCAGCAGAGCAATGTGGACTACAGCACCTGGGTGGAGCTGCAGAACGGCCATGTGGGCACTGTGTATGGTGGCTGCAACATCAGTGGTGACGTGGGCAGCACGAAGATATATCTGGAAAGCAGCACTCCGCGCACCTTGGAGAATCAGGCCGTGCAGGGCGGCACCTACGTGGTGGCCACCGGCGGCACGGTGTACAAAAACCTCTTCGCCGGAAGCAACGGATACTACCACTGCAACAACGGAGAGGTGTATACCAACTCGCCCTTGATTAACTACGACGATGCCGAAGGACTGTATTTCGGCTTGGCCATACCCACGCACAACGAGACGCACGTCTATGTGAGTGAGGCCAGCCCCAGCGTGCCGATGCTGGTGAAAGGCAACGTCTACGCCGGCGGCAACCTGGCACCAGTGGGTTTCGACGACAACCACGGCAAGCCCTATCCTGTGCATGTGGGCATGGCCTCGGTGTCCATGGAGGGCGGCACGGTGAACGGTGACGTGTACGGCGGCGGCAATATGGCCTCGGTATACGGCAGCAACGAGGTGTGGGTGTCGGGCGGCACCATCGGCGGAGCCCTTTACGGCGGCAACGACCGTATCGGCCAGGTGGCCGACATGACCAACCGTCTGTTGGATATGACCACCGCCTCGGACGGCGAGACCTCGCTGGGATCGGTGGCCACCTATGTGAAGGTGACAGGCTCGCCGACCATCGGAACGGTATTTGGCGGCGGCAACGGCGACTACGGATACACCTTTGCTTTGGACGGCATCGACTATTGCGATGCTACAGACAAGCCCATCCAGAGCAACACCTTTGTGGACATCAACCTTGACGAAAGCGGCACCATCAACACGGTGTACGGCGGCGGTAACGGCGTGACGGTGACGGGCACAGCGAAAGTGTTCCTCAATGTAGTGAGCCCCACCTTGACGCGTAACCACGTGGGCACCATCTATGGCGGCAACAACAAGGGCAACTTGGCCCTAGTGCCCGATGTCATCCTGCTCAGCGGGCAGGTGGGCGATGTGTACGGAGGCTGCAACCAGGGTGCGATGACCGGCTCGGTGGCAGGCTCATCGATTGATGCATCGCTCAGCGCATACACAGGTCTGGGCAGCATAGTGTGGCTGCGCAGCAGCTACAACGGCCATACGCCCAACTTCACGGTGAGCGGCAATGTCTACGCCGGCTGCAACATGAACAGCGTGACCAACAACACGCTGGTGCTGATGGAGCACGGCACAGTGCAGGGAGCCATCTTCGGCGGCAGCAACACCTCGGGTACCGTGAGCGGCAACACAAATGTGGTGGTGACCGGCGGCACAGTGGGCGACGGCACTACCGACGACGGTATCTATGGCGGCGGCAAGGGTCAGCTCACGGGTGTGAGCGGCGACGTGAACGTCACCGTGGGACCCATGACGGCAACCTCGAATGCCACTTCGCAGATACCTTATATATATGGTGACATCTATGGCGGATCGGCATTGGGTGCAGTCAACACCAACACGTCGAACACCACCACGGTGGAGATACTCAATGCCCACATCGTCGGCAACGTGTACGGCGGTGGCCAGGGTGCCGCAGTGCTGGACGGCAATGGCTACATCTCTTCGGTGACCACCCAGGCTGTGGTGAACGGCAACGTACATGTGAAGATTGGCGACAACGCCGGCCAGACGGAGACGCAGAACTATGTGACCATCGACGGCAGCGTGTTCGGCTGCAACAACTTGGCCGGAACGCCCAAGGGTACGGTAAGCGTCGACGTGTACCGCACCGACAAGAGCTACTATCCCAACCCCGAGCCCACCACCGTGGGGAACATCACCCCGCAGGCCTCGTGGGCCATCGGCAAGGTGTATGGC
Source organism: Bacteroidales bacterium (assembly GCA_024681475.1). Lineage (GTDB taxonomy): Bacteria > Bacteroidota > Bacteroidia > Bacteroidales > P3 > Colimorpha. Next base: position 36,019 of record JAILAT010000049.1, read on the forward strand.
GGCGGTAACTTGGCGAACTATGTCCCCACTACACCCTCGGCTCCCGCAGTGCATGTCTACAACTGCTACAACACGATAGAATACGTATACGGCGGCGGTAACGCAGCCAGCGTGCCGGCAACGAATGTGACCATCGACGGCGGCCGCTTCGGCAAGGTGTTCGGCGGCGGTAACGGCGAAGGCACGGGCAACCCCGGCGCCGACATCGGCGGCGACGTGCGGCTGGTGGTCAACGGCGGTATCATCGACCAGCTGTTCGGCGGCAGCAACACGAAAGGTACCATCAGCGGTACCACCAACCTCAACGTGACCAACGTACCGCTCTGTACGCGTCTCATCAAGGAGATCTACGGCAGCGGCAACTTGGCACCGAGCACCGGCGACATCGTGGTGAACATCCCCTGCGGCTCGAAACTGAAAGATGTCTACGGCTGTAGTAACCAGGCTGACCACACCGGCAATGTGACCATCAATGTGTTTGGCGGCACCATCGACCGCGTGTTCGGCGGCGCCAAGAACGCCGACATCAAGGGCAACGTCACCGTCAACATCTTCTCGGGCAACATCAACGAGGTATTCGGCGGCAACAACGAAGGTGGCTACATCTTTGGCGAGCTGGCAGAGAGCAAGGGCAACATCGTGGTGAACATCGACATCGACAATGCCATCTGCCCGTCGGAGAAGCGCATAGGCTATGTGTATGGCGGCGGCAACGATGCCGACTACCGTCCCGACGTGACTGGCTACACCACCACTTCCGGCAACTACACTTTCGATGCGGCCACCTTCACCAACCAGCCCACGCGTCTGTCGCCTGAGGTCAACGTCATCAGCGGCACCGTCGACGTGGCAGTGTTTGGCGGCGCCAAGGGCGACGTGAATGCCGCCACCATGCAGCTGCAGGCCAACCCGGTGACGACCATCGGCGCTACGCGCAAACAGGAGCCCACCTTTACGCTGGAAAATCCGCTCGACCCGTCATCGGCCAAGACATACACGGGCGTGACACCCCTCGCGCCAGGCAACTATGTCGACAACAACAACGTGGTTATCGGTGCCGGCGCTGCCGCTGAGCTGCGCGGCAACGTGTTTGGCGGCGGCAACGCTGCCAAGGTGACCGGCAGCACCAAGGTGCTGATACGCGGCAACAACACCTCCGTGGAGAACAACGTCTACGGCGGTGGCAATGCTGCCAAGGTCACGGGCAGCACCGATGTGAAGATAGGTGAATAAGCCTTAGATACACAACACTCTGCAGGGCCGCGCGCAGCGCGGCCCTGCTTTTTTTTCGCCAGTGCCGGCCTCACGGAGCCGCCCATGGGACAGGCCGGCAGGCAACAGTGGCTTTCCTGACGAAAAAAAAACTTACTTTTTTTCTTGCGGAATGAAAAAAAAAGCCTACCTTTGTAGTCGTGTTGGAAATTTGTGCTGTTGGCGTAAGACATTAATCCATAAACTACTATAATATGTATAAGATAGAACAGCATCCCATTCTTGAAATTCCGCAGCGCGAGACTGTCGAGTTTCTGTATGAAGGAAAGAAGGTGCAGGGCACCAAAGGCTACACCATCGCTGCGGCGCTGCACCAGGCAGGCTACCCCGTGCACAGCCACAGCATCAAGGGCTGCAACCGCAGCCTGGAGTGCGGCATCGGCAAGTGCGGCGCCTGCGAAATGCTGGTGGACGGCAAGGTGCGCCGCATCTGCATCACGCCGGTGGACGGTGTGAAGGAAGTGAAGAAGATAGAGAATCAGGGCGGTCTGAACGACCTGAGCATCCAGAGCAACCAGAGCGACGTGAAGATTTATAAGACCACGGTGGCCATCATCGGCGCCGGTCCTGCAGGCTTGGCCTGCCGCGAGCAGCTCAACGCCTTCGGCATCGCCAACCTGGTGATAGACAATAACGCAAGAATCGGCGGCCAGTTCAACATGCAGACCCACCAGTTCTTCTTCTTCGAGAAAGAGAAGAAATACGGTGGCATGCGCGGCTTCGACATTGCCAAGACGCTGGCCGGCGACAGCCAAGAAGGCATCCTGCTGAACAACACGGTGTGGGACCTGCTGGAAGGTCCGCGCATCGCCATCAAGAATATCCTCAACGGCGAAATGGCCTACGTCGACGCCCAGTTCCTCGTGGTGGCCACGGGTGCCGTGCCTTTCATGCCGGCCTTCGAGAACGATGACGTGCCGGGCGTGTACACCGCTGCGGTGTTCCAGAAAATGATGAACCAGGAGCATACGCTGCTGGGCAAGAAGGTGCTGACCGTGGGCGCCGGCAACATCGGCTACCTGACCTCCTATCAGGGCATGCAGGCCGGTGCCACCATCAAGGCCATCATCGAGGCCATGCCCCGCGAGGGCGGATTCCCCGTGCAGGCCAACCGCGTGCGCCGTCTGGGCATCCCCATCATGACGGGCTATACGCTGGTGCGCGCCATCCCCAACGAGGACAAGACAGGCATCGTGGGCGCCGTCATCGCCAAGTGCGAGAACTTCAAGGCCATCGCCGGCACCGAGCAGGTGATCGACGACATCGACATCATTAACATCTGCACCGGCCTTGTGCCCGACAACCAGCTGCTCACCAAGGGCAAAGAGCTCTTCGGCCACCATGTCTACGGCGTGGGCGACGCGGTGCGTATCGGCGAAGGCACCAGCGCGGTGCTGCGCGGCAAGCAGTCGGCCTACGAGATTGCGCAGGAGCTGGGCATCCGCTACAACTACGACGAGTACCTCGACATCTCGCGCCAGTACATCGACTCGCAGCAGCACCCCATCCGCATACTGGAGACCCCCAATCTGCCCAGCGAGGAGCGTATGAAGGTGAAACCCTTCGTGCAGCTCGACTGCCTCTATGGCTTCGCCTGCAACCCCTGCACCTTCAGCTGTCCGCAAGGCGCCATCAGCAAGCCCACCACCAGCAGCACGCCGACGGTGGACTACGACAAGTGCATAGGCTGCATGGCCTGCGTGAACCACTGTCCCGGTCTGGCCATCTTTGGCTACAACCTGGAGAAGAACTGGTGCTTCCTGCCCATCGAATACGCCGTGGCCGAAGGCACCGAGGTATTTCTGGTGGACAACAATGGCCAGAAGATCGGCGAAGGCACCGTGGAGAAAGTCCAGGTGAAGGAGAACAAGACCAATGTGGCCAGGGTGCATGTCGACAAGCTGACTGCCGACAAGCTGACCGACGTCAAGGGATTTATAGCCAAAGACAGATATCCTGAGAGCCTGAATCTTCAGGGCAGCCAGAATAACCATAAGGACACCACCTATATCTGCCATTGCGAGGACATCACCGACGAGGAGATGCTGGCCGCTGTCGGCAACCGCAAATATATCTCGGTCGACGAGCTGAAGCACATCACCCGCATGGGTATGGGCCCCTGCCGCGGCAAGCGCTGCATAGCCCGCGCCCGTGGCGTGCTGCGTGCCCACGGCATCGAACTCACCGGCGACGCCACCCCGCGTGCGCCGCTGAGCAACCAGGTGACGCTGGGCGATGTGTATGCCGAAGGCCGCAAGGAGGTGTATGTCTTCCCGAAGGGCAACGACGTGCAGCACGAAGAGGTGAAAGTCTTCATCGCCGGCGGCGGTATCTCGGGTAGCGGCCTGTTCCGCTACTTCAGCGAGGCGGGCCTGAAGCCTGTGATGGTCAACTGGAGCCGCGGCGCCTCGTGGCGCAACATCGGCGGCGGCCGTCCGGCATTCTCGAACCCCGACATCGCCGACATCGCACAGCACAGCCACGAAATATTCAAAGGCATCCAGAAGGTGCACAACATCAACTACAAACCCACGCACTATGTGAACCTTGTTCACGACGAGGCCACCTACAAGGCCCTCGACGCCAGCCGCGCCTGGAGCGACGCCTATATGATTGACCGCAAGGACTTCAAGAAGGAGATTTCGCCGCTGTGGGACGACACACGCGACACCTACAGCCACGCCCTCATCACGCGCGACTGCTGGCAGGCTACGCCAGGCCGTGTCATCGACTACATCCGCGGTATCGGCGTCAGCCTCGGCGGCCGCTACTACGAGGACTGCGAGCTGCTCAGCGTGTGGCGCAAGGGCGACAAGGTCGTCGCACTGGTGCGCAACCACGAAGGCAAATACATCGAATACACCTGCGGCCACTTTGTCAACGCCATGGGCTGGGGTGCCGAGAAGTTCACCGACATGCTGGGCATCGACACGGGTCTCTATCCTGTGAAGCACCAGGCCTTCATCACGCGCCGTCTGCCTTTGATGGGACCCAACGGCGGCGCGCTGGACATGATCATCGACCGTCGCCACTACAAGGGCTTCAGCGCCGTGTACGGCCAGCAGTTTGAGCACACCGGCCAGATTATCGGCTGCGCCAGCCCCGACACCGACGCCTACGAGACACGCCAGAACATCAAGTACAACAGCAAGGAGTTCCTCGAGATTGTCAGCCAGGTGTTCGCCGAATGGCTGCCCAACCTGAAGGAGGTGAGCTTCCTGGCCTGCTGGGCCGGACGCTACACCGAGCCGCGCTACATCGTCGACCCCGAGGTGGGTCTACTCACGGGTCTCCGCGGCCACGGTTTCATGCTGGGCCAGTATCTCGCCAAGCTTTATGTCGACAAGTACTTGGGTCGCGAGGTGCCAGGCTACATGAAGGATCTCGCCCTCAGCGGCCACGGCCTCAGCGAGAACGCATTTAAATAACAAACCGAGTGGGGGGCCGACAAGCCCCCCCATTGGGACAATAACAACAATGATGATGAAAAAAACAATTCACTATTTTCTTGTGGCATTGCTGGTTACGGCGATGCTGGGCTTGGGCGCCTGCTCGAAAAAGACTGAGAAACTGCCCTACACCATCACTTGCGACGAGACGGAGTTGATGGATGGCTGCGAGCGCGCATATCTTACGGACTTGGTTCTTGGCGTGGTGGACTCGGCTGACATCGTCGACGGCATACTCTGTTTCAAGGGTGAAGTGGACACCGCCTTTTTCGCCATGGTGACGTTTGACAACAACCCGTGGCTCGGATGGTATGTCTATGTCGAGCCGGGCGAGATGCAGCTGCACGACGTGATGGTATTTGCCGAAGGCACAGAGATTAATAATGATCTGGAACTGTGGATGGAAGAGCTTATGGAAATCTATTCCGAGGAGGGAACCATTGAATACACCACAGACGTTTATTGGAACGAGAATACCAATGGTATTGTCCGTGGTTTCATGGTGACGACGCTGATGGATGTTCTTCCGTTTGCGAAACTGGATACGATGATTTCCCAGTTGCCTCCTGAGGTGATGAACAACCGCTACATCGCCAAATTCCTGAAAGAATTCGAACAGCGCAGAAGCGCACAGCCTGGCAACAAGTTCGCCGATTTGCCGCTGACCACGCTCGATGGCGAGGCAGTGAAACTATCGGACTACGTTGGCAAGGGCGATGTGGTGCTCGTTGACTTCTGGGCCAGCTGGTGCGGCCCCTGCCGTCGCGCCATTGCCAGTATGCAGGCCCTGTTGCCGCAGCACAAGAATCTGAAGGTGCTGGGCGTCGCCGTGAGCGACGAGGCTCCCGACACGCGCGATGCTATGGAGGCGATGAATATCACATGGCCGGTGATTTGCGACACGACAAACAACGCCATCACCACCTACGGCATCAGCGGTATTCCCTTCCTGATGCTGATAGACCGCGACGGCACCATCTTGGCCACCAATATCTCTGAAGAGGAGTTGGAGACGTTGCTCGTAGAGAAGGGTATTTGATGAGCAGGGCTCGTTAATTAAGGTTAAAAAGAGTCATTGTTCGAAAAATTTTGTATCTTTGTATCAATATTGGGGAAGCCGAAAACCATATAGAGTAGGCGTAAAAGATTGATAAATAGGAGAATATAAAAATGAAGAAAGTATTGATTACCTTGGCAATTATCGCCGTTGCTGGCGCTTTCGCTTCCTGCAGCAAGACCTGCCAGTGCAAAACTTTTGTGGCCGGTACTGTCACCTCCGAGTATGAAGTCGACCTTGACGACATCGACAACGAGAACGTGAAGAAGTGCAAAGACCTGAACACCGTCGTTGAGGTTGCTGGTCTGAAGGCCGGCAACGAGTGCAAATAATTTGCACCGTATTATTTTGAATTGTACAGGCGCGCCAGCCGGCGCGCTTGTTTTTTTCACCCGAGGTGAAAATAGAATAACATGATACTACAATAAAAAGAATACAGTATGGCAGAACGTTATTGTATCATCATGGCAGGCGGCATCGGCAGCCGCTTCTGGCCGCTCAGCAAGAACAACTATCCCAAGCAGTTTCTGGATATCTTTGGCACGGGCAAGAGCTTCATCCGCACCACTTTCGAGCGTTTTCTGCCTCTGGTGCCTGCCGAGAATTTCTTGGTGGTGACCAACGCAGCCTACAAGGCTACGGTGCTCGAGCACCTGCCCGAGCTGCGTGAGGATCAGGTGCTTTGCGAGCCAATGCGCCGCAATACAGCGCCCTGCATCGCCTACGCCACCTATCACATCAAGGCACGCTGCCCCGAGGCGTCGATAGTGGTGACACCCTCCGACGCACTGGTGACCAACGAGACGGAATTCCACCGCATCATTGCCATGGGTTGCGACTTTGTGGCGCAACCCGAGCATCGCGATGCGCTGATGACCATCGGTATCAAGCCTTCGCGTCCCGAAACGGGCTACGGCTATATCGAGTTGCCTGCTGGCAGCAGTCTGGAGAGTCGTGTGGTGGAAATCAACGGTTTCAAGGAGAAACCCGACCTCGAGCGCGCCAAGGCCTTTGTGGAAGCCGGCCACTATCTGTGGAATGCGGGCATCTTCATCTGGTCGCTCGACGGCATCATGCAGGCGTTGCGCACCTTCTTGCCCGAGTTGACAACGCTGTTCGACCAAGGTGCCGCCCAGTTTGGCACCCCCGAGGAGCAGCATTTTATCGACGAACATTTCGCCCAGTGCCCCAATATATCCATCGACTATGGCGTGATGGAGAAGGCCCAGCGCCGCTACACCATCCCTGCCGACTTCGGCTGGAGCGATATCGGCACCTGGGGCTCGCTGTTTGTCCACGCCGCCAAGGACGACCACAACAACGCCTTGCGTGGCAAGGTGATTGTGGAGGATACGCGCAACAGCGTCGTCAATGTCGAGGCTGGCGTCGAGGCTATCGTCGAGGGTCTCGACGGCTGTCTGGTGGCCTACCGCGACAACTCGCTGCTGGTGTGCCGCCTGCAGGACGAGCAGCACATCAAGGAATGGGTCGAAAAACTGTAAGGTTGCAGCACCGACGAGGCCGCTGAGATAAGCAAAAAAAGAGCGGGCGGCATCGCCGCCCGCTCTTTTCGGTGTTAGTTCAGATAGAGTCTCATCCTCTTTTTCTTCACCTCTACCGTCTGGGTGCAACGGGCGAAGTTGAGAATGTTTTGAACAACTCTTTTTGATGGCTTAATTGTGCTCGCAGATTCCAATGATGTATTTGTGCTGGCGGTGAAATCGTACTGTTGCGTCATAAGCACGGGTTTGAGTTGAACAATATGTGAATTAACTTTTATGAATGTTTTACGTTTTAGTGAGTTACAACGCTTGGGGAAGCGAAAAGGTTCGTCTCTCTTCGGCCTTTGTAGCCCTGTTTCTACCCCTCATAACAACGTTTCGCCTTTTTTATTGTGCAAAATCTGTTTTTTAACATTTTTCTTTCTCGTCGCCTTTTCTGCGCAGGGCCAGAAAACCTCTGACGGCCACCGCTACCGCATCGCTTTTTGGAATGTGGAGAATTTGTTCGACACTGCAAACGACACACTTACCAACGACGACGAGTTCACCCCCGAAGGGTCGCACCATTGGACACGCAAGCGATACGACCTCAAGCTGGGCCACATGGCGCAGACGCTGGCTGCACTGTCGCTCGACGGCGAGGGCTCTTTCCGCCCGCCGCTGCTGGTGGGCATGGCCGAGGTGGAGAACGGCCGTGTGCTTCGCGACCTCTGTCGCGGCACGGCGCTGCGTAAGCTGGGCTACAGCTTTGTGCATTTCGACTCGCCGGACCGCCGCGGCATCGACGTGGCGCTGCTCTACCGCCGCAAACATTTCAAACCCTTTCTGACCGACCGCATCGTGCTGTCGGACAGCACAAAAAGCTTCTTTACGCGTGACATACTGCTCGTCGAGGGTGTCGCCGAAGGCCACGACAGCATAGCCGTCTTTGTGTGCCACCTGCCCTCGAAGCGTGGCGGCTACACCGCCGAGACGCGCCGTATGCAGGCCGCCGCGCGGCTGCGCATGGCCATGGACACGGTGCGCCAAGCACATCCCCAGATGGCCCTGGTGGTGATGGGCGACTTCAACGCCACACAGGAAGAAGCCTGCATCCGCGAGGGAATACTGCGCCATCAGCAGGGCGACACACTCTACATCAACCTGATGGACAGCGTGCCGGCGGGCACGGGGTCGTACAAGTTCCAGGGCAGCTGGTCGGTGCTCGACCACATGATTGTCCCGCAGTCCCTTGCCCACGGCACAGGCCATGTGGCCGTGGCCGGTGGCAATGCCCACATCTTTGCGGCCGACTTCCTGTTGATGGATGAGAGTCGCGACATGGGGAAGAAGATGTTCCGCACCTTCCAGGGCGAACAATATCTGGGAGGCTACAGCGACCATCTGCCAGTCTATCTTGATCTTATCTTCCAATAAGCTTCGTCGCAGCGCCAGTAGGAGACATAATAAAAGCAACGGCACGATTTTACGTGCCGTTGCGGTATCTGTTACTGCCTTCTGCGGGTCAGCAGAAGTTTACCTTTTGCAGCTCGGCGGCCATCTGCTCCTGTAGCTTGCGGGCCTCCTCGGCGGCGCGCTGGGCATAGTCTTCGCCCTTCGAGGCGTAGATGATGCCGCGCGACGAGTTGACCAGCAGCCCGCATTCGGCGGTGAGGCCATAACGGCACACCTCTTCGAGGCTGCCGCCCTGGGCGCCAACGCCGGGCACGAGCAGGAAACTGTCGGGCACTATGGCGCGCACACGCGTCAGCATGTCGGCTTTCGTGGCGCCCACCACATACATCATGTTCTCGGGGGTGCCCCACAGCTTGGAGGTCTTCAGCACCTGCTCGAAGAGGGGTCCTTCGGGCGTCTCAAGGAATTGGAAATCGATAGCGCCCTTGTTGGAGGTCAGTGCCAGCAGCACCACCCATTTGTTCTCGTAGACCATGAAAGGCTTCACGGAGTCTTCGCCCATGTAGGGTGCGATGGTGAGAGCGTCGAAGTCGTACTCGCCCTGAGGGTCGAGGAAGGCTTTGGCATACTGCTGCGAGGTGTTGCCGATGTCGCCGCGCTTGGCGTCGGCAATAATGAACGGCTTGTCGCTGAGACTCTTGAAATAGTCCATGGTCATGTTCAGCTGGCGCATGCCCTCGATGCCGGCGGCCTCGTAGAATGCCAAGTTGGGCTTATAGGCCACGGCGTAGGGCAGCGTGGCGTCGATGATGGCCTTGTTGAAATTGAAGATGGGGTTCTCCGTCTCCAGCAGATGCGGCGGTATCTTGGCCAGGTCGGTGTCGAGGCCGACACAGAGGAACGACCGTTTGCTGCGTATCTTTTCGATGAGTTCTTTGCGTGTCATGGTGCTAGTGGTGTTATGATGTCCTGTTTTATTTAGCTTTGTCGATGGTCAGTGTGTGGAAGAGGTGCTCCAGCGGCCCCTTCTTCTCGAGTTCGGCCACGGCGCCGTCGGTCACTATCTTGCCATGGTTGATGATGATGGCGCGCGAGCACATGGCCTCCACCTCCTGCATGATGTGCGTCGACAGCAGCACAATCTTGTGTTTGCCGGCGTCGCGGATAACCTTGCGTATCTCCTCCAACTGGTTGGGGTCCAGACCTGTGGTGGGCTCGTCGAGGATGAGGATGGCAGGGTCGTGTATCATGGCCTGCGCCAGTCCCACACGTTGGCGGTATCCCTTCGACAGTTTGCCTATTTTCTTGCCCAGTTCGGGAGTGAGGCCCGTGAGCTCTATCATCTCGTCGACGCGCTGCTTGACGTTCTTCAAACTGTAGGTGCCAGCCACAAATGAGAGGAACTCAGGGATGTACATGTCGGTATACAGCGGGTTGTGCTCGGGCAGGTATCCGATGGAGCGGCACACGGCCTTGGGGTCGTCGAAGATGCTGTGGCCACAGACCTCCACGTCGCCTGACGTCGGCGGAATGTAGCAGGTGATGATTTTCATCAGCGTCGACTTGCCGGCGCCGTTGGGTCCCAGCAGACCCACAATCTCGCCCGGCTGGATGTCGAAACTCACATTGTCCAGGGCACGCTGGCTACCGAATTTTTTAGTAATATTGCGGACTTTAAGCATGATGTGTAGTCAAAGTATTAGTGTCGCTTAGTCGTCTTGCAGTTCGCGGGCCTCTTGCAGGCTGATGCGTTTGCCGTGGTAGAAAGCGATGATGAAGGCGTCGCTGAAGCCTTTGCGGCGCATGTCGGCCTGCAGTGTCTTGGCGCGCGCCATGTTGGGCTCGTTGCCCATGGTGTAGCGATAGAGGCCGTCCTGCTGGTAGCTCTGGTAGCCCGTCACGCCTTTGAATTCCTTGGCGCCCTCTTTCAGCGGCTTCTCGCTGGTGAGGAACTGCACACGGTAAGTGACGCCTTCAATGACCTGCTCGTCCTTTGTGGGCACGGGATGCCACTCGTCGTCGGCTTCGGGGGTGCCCACCTTGCTTTTGGGCACCTCAATCTCGGCCTTGGGCACCTCCTCGCCTTGCGAGGCCAGGATGGTGGCGGCCAGCGCCTCGTCCTGCTTGGCGATTGCCTTGCTGGTCGAGTCGACGGCGGTGCCGTGCTTGGTGACGGCAGGTGCGGTGTTCTTGTTCTTGCCATAGCCCGGCAGGTTGATGGTCATCTTGGCGGGCTTGGGGGTGTTCTCCTCGTGGGCCTTGTAGTTGGCGAAAGCGTTGAGCAGACACACCGCGATGGTGGCCTGACCTGCGTCGCTGATCATATAGGCCTCCTCGGTGGGGTTGCTGATGAAGCCCACCTCGGTGAGCAGCGACGGCATCGAAGTCTTGTAGAGCACGAAGAACTCGGCCTGCTTCACGCCACGGTTGGTGGTCTTGATGTTGGCTTTATACTCGTCCTGAATATATTGTGCCATGTTGAGGCTCTTGTCGAGATAGGCGTTCTGGTAGAGGGCGAACATGACATAGCTCTCGGGCGAATTGGGGTCGAAGCCCTGGTATTCGGAGTTGTTCTGATAGCCGCTCTCCAAGAGGATATCGGCGTTCTCTTTTTTGGCGACCTCGAGGTTCGAGCGGCTGCGCGACAGACCCATCACGTAGGTCTCCATGCCCACAGGCACCGAGGTGGGGTGCGAGTTGATATGGATGGAGATGAACAGGTCGGCCTTGGCGCGGTTGGCGATGTTGGCACGTTCGGCCAGCGACACGTCGACATCTGTGGTGCGCGTGAAGATGACGTTCACATCGGGGTAGTTGTCGCGAATGAGTTGGCCGAACTTGGTGGCGATGGCCAGCGTCAGCTCTTTCTCCTGCGAGTGCTTGCCCAAGGCGCCAGGTTTGTCGCCGCCGTGGCCCGGGTCGATGACTACGGTTTTCACTTTGCCGGGCTCCCTTTTTTGGCAAAACGCAGTCCCCGCGCAAAGTGTCAATGCGAATACAAGAACTAGTAATCTCTTCATTATCAAATATGTATTTTTATTTTTTACTAATTGGTCAAATAGTATTATCTTTGCATTTTATTTTGCAAAGATACTAATATTTTTTTATTGACGTTACAAAGAAAAAAGAAATATTACGAATAGCAAGGTGTTGATAGAGTCTATGGTTCTGTTTTGCAGTGCAATAGACGACCTTGCGGCAAGAATGGAGAGAAGAAAAAGCATAGCCTTGAGAGCGAAAGAAGGACATAGAGTGCTGAGGATGCTGCTGGTGCTGCTGGCACTGGTGGCATGGGCTGGTGTGGCCATGGCCCAGGACACCGTATCGGCCGTACGCCGTGGCGGCGCGGAGCGCGACTCGGCGACGCTGGCACGCATCGACTCGTTGCGCGCCGTAAGGCAGGCAGTGGCCGACTCGCTGGCGGCACAGGGTGCCCTGCTCCCCGAATCGAAGGACGCCATCGACGCCATCATCACCTACAAGGCTAAGGACTCCGTGGCTTTCGAGCTGAAAAACAAGCGCGCTTTCCTCTACAACGAGGGCGACATACAATACGACAAGATGACCCTCCAGGCCAACAGCGTCATGGTGGACTTCGACAAGCAGACCCTCACGGCGCGCGGCACTGTGGCTACGGCCGACTCGGCGGCAGCCGACTCGACGGGAGGCTACCTCGGCCGCCCCGTCTTCAAGCAGGGCAGCGACGAATATATGGCCGACACCATCGTCTACAACTACAACACCGGCAAGGGCATCATCTCGGGCGTCATCACCCAGGAGGGCGATGGCTACCTCCACGGCGACAAGATCAAGAAAATCAACGACTCGGTGATGTATCTCAGCAGCGGACAGTACACCACCTGCAACTATGCCCATCCCCATTTTGCCATCAACTTCACCCACTCCAAGCTGATAGCCAACGACAAGATTCTCACCGGCCCCGCCTACGTCACTGTCGAGGATGTGCCTACGCCGCTGGCGCTGCCCTTCGCCTTCTTCCCGCTCACCAAGGATCGTGCCTCGGGCATCATCATGCCCTCCTACGGATGGATGACGGGCCGCGGCTACTACCTCAAGGATGGCGGCTACTATTTCGCCATCAACGACTATCTCGACCTCGCCCTCCTCGGCGAGCTATACACCAACCTCAGCTGGTCGGCCGAGGTCAAGTCGAACTACTACAAGCGCTACAAATACAAGGGCTACTTCGATGTGCGCTACGGCATCACCAAGACAGGTATCCGCGGCGACACCAACACCTTCCAGCAATACAGCGACTTCAAGGTCGCCTGGCGCCACGACCAGGACTCCAAGGCCAACCCCGTCAGCCGCTTCAGCGCCGACGTGAATCTCATCAGCCGCAACTATAACCGCAACACCACCAACAGCAACGACTATTTCAACAGCACCACCACCTCGTCGGTGAGCTACACCACCTCGCTTTTCGGCATGCTCAACCTCTCGCTTGCCGCCAACGAGTCCTACAACGTGCAGACAGGACTGATGAACATCAAGCTGCCCTCCGTCTCGCTGAGCACCAACACGATATACCCCTTGCGGCGCAAGAACCCCTCGGGATCCTACCGCTGGTACGAGAACATCTCCCTGTCCTACGTCCTCAACGGCTCCAACAATATCACCACGCAGGACACCAACCTGCTGAAGAAGACCATCTTCAACGAGATGCAGTATGGCGTGTCGCACAGCGTGCCGATCACCAGTTCGGTGAAGGTGCTGAAGTTCTTCAACTGGACCAACTCGCTGTCCTACAACGCCCGCTGGCATTGGTCCACCATCCGCAAGGACATCGACTCGACGGGCACGCTGGTCATCGACACCGTGCAGGGCTTCCGCGCCAACCGCGAGGTGGCCTTCAACTCGTCGCTCTCCACGCGCATCTACGGTATGTTCAACTTCAAATATGGCCCTCTCAAGGCGTTACGTCATGTGGTAAATCCCTCGGTGTCCTTCAACTTCCGCCCCGATTTCGGCTCGGCGAAGCTGGGCTACTGGCAGCAATACACCGACACCACGGGCTACGTGCACCGCTACTCCATCTTCGAGCAGAGCCTCTACGGCGGCCCTGCCGACGGACGCTCGGGACAGATAGGCTTCTCCATAGGCAACAACTTGGAAGCCAAGGTGAAGCCGCTGCGCGACACCACCGACGAACTGAAGAAGGTGATGCTCATCGAGAACTTCACCATAGCCATGAACTACGACCTGGCGCGCGACTCGCTCAACTGGTCCAACCTCTCCCTCAACGGCCGCACCACGCTCTTCAAAAAGTTGGTTATCAACTATTCGGGCTCCTTCTCGCCCTACGAGATCGACACCCTGGGCAACAAGCACAACGAGTTTCTGTGGCACACCCGCAAGAAACTCTTCCTGCTCAACCAGTCGACCTGGAGCACCCAGTTCTCCTTCAGCCTCAACAACAACACGTTCAAGAAGGGCGTGAAACAGAACGGCACCGTTGTGCAGCCCATCCTGATGTCGCCTTACGACCGCGACAATGGCCTGTTCATGGGCACCTATGCCGACTTCTCGGTGCCGTGGAACCTTTCGGTGAGCTACACGCTGAGCTACGTGAGCACCTACGACGCGGCGCGTTTCAACATCGCCTCAAAGGCCACACACTCGGTGAACATTTCGGGCAACATGACGCTGACCGACAACTGGCGCGTGGCCGTCACCACAGGCTACGACTTCACCAACAAGGGCTTGTCCTACACCAGCATCGACATCTACCGCGACCTGCACTGCTGGGAGATGCGCTTCAACTGGGTGCCCTTCGGATACTACAAGAGCTGGAACTTCGCCATCAACATCAAGGCCGGCTCGCTGAAGGATGTGAAATATGAGAAACGCCAGAACTACCAGTCCAACCAAGGATACTACACCTATTGACGACAGTACAGAAGGGGCGACGGCCCTGGAACCAATCATAAAAAACAACAGATTATGGACGACAAGAAACTATACTACAACATAGGCGAGGTGGCCGAGATGCTCGATGTCAACCCCTCGTTGCTGCGCTACTGGGAGAAGGAGTTCCCCATGCTCAAGCCCCGTAAGAACAACCACGGCACGCGCTACTATACGCACGAGGACATCGAGCTGCTGAAACGCATCCACTATCTCACCAAGACCTGTGGCTTCACCCTCGAAGGCACCCGCGAACAGCTGCAGAACGGCACCCGTAGCGCACGTGTGGGTACCCAAGGTGGCGTGGGCTCCGAGGAGAGCATGCAGCTGGTCGAGACCCTGCAGGAGCTCCGCGGTTTCCTGGTGGACCTGAAGAAAGAACTGTAATTCGCTAGCCTTCGCAGCCTCTCTCGCGACATGAACGTCGAACTTTCGGGACATTACAACTATTCACGGATAGTCAAATCCGTGCTGCCGAGCATCGCCATGGTGCTCGTCACCTCTATTTATAGCATCGTCGACGGCTTCTTTGTCTCCAACTTTGCCGGCAAGAGCGGCCTGGCAGCCGTCAACCTCACCTGTCCGATAATCATGATGGTAGGTTGCCTGGGTCTCATGCTGGGCAGCGGCGGCGCAGCCCTTACGGCCAAGTTCAAGGGCGAAGGCCATGCCCGCACCGCCGACAAGGTCTTCTCCATGCTTGTCGTTGTGGGGCTGACGGTCGGTGTCGTTTTCGGAGCGCTGATGGCTCTCGGTGCGCCGCTGTTGTCGCGCTGGCTGGGTGCCGACGAAGGCATGATGCGCGAATGTGTCGTCTACATCCGCCTGAATATGTTGGGAATGCCCGGCTTTGTGTTGCAGATGGCATTCCAGTCGTTCTACATGGCCGCCGAGCGGCCCCAGCTGGGCACGATGATGAGCATTGTCTCGGGTGTCACCAATGCGGTGCTCGACGCCGTGCTGGTGTGGGCCCTGGACATGGGTGTCGCCGGCGCCGCCTTGGCCACCTCGGCGGGATGCCTCGTGGGCGGCATCTTCCCCTTGTGGTATTTCGCTTCGCGCCGCAACCGCGGCAGCCTCCATCTTGTGCGCACACGCATCCACTGGGCCTATGTCGGCAAAGCCTGCACCAACGGCCTCTCGGAGTATGTGGGCAACATCGCCATGAACATCGTCGCCATCTGCTACAACCTGCAGCTTATGCGTTTTCTGGGCGAGGACGGCGTCGCCGCCTACGGCGTACTCATGTACATCGCCTTTGTCTACGCTGCCGTCTTCATAGGCTACAACATAGGCATCACACCCATCATCGGATTCCACTACGGGGCCCGCGACGTCGGCGAACAGCGCTCGCTGCTGCGCAAATCGGTGAATATCATTGGTGTTACAGGATTGCTTATGGCTGCTGCCGCCGAACTGTTCGCCACCCCCATGGCGCGTCTCTTTGTGGGCTACGACGCCGACCTCACTGCGCTGACGGTCCATGCCCTGCGCATCTACATGCTGGGTACCCTCATCTGCGGCTGGAACATGTTCATCTCAGCCCTCTTCACGGGTCTCAACAATGGCGTCGTCAGTGCTGCCGCCGCCTTCGCCCGCACGCTGGTCTTCGAGCTCACCTGCGTATGGCTGCTTCCCACCGTCCTGGGCATCAACGGTATATGGCTCTCCTGGCCCATCGCCGAGCTTTTATCCCTGTTCCTCTGCGCCTTCCTGCTCCGCCGCTTCGCGCCCCAGCTGCTCCGCAAGTCGCAGGCGCGCAGCTAGAAGTCCTCCTCATCATGCCAGTCCGAAAAACGGACATATCTGTCCTCAAAACGTAGCGGCACGATGCCTAAACTACCCGAGCGATGCTTCAATATGTGCAAATTGGCCAACTCCGTGATGTCTCTGCCTTGATCGTCCTTATTTTGACCATATATAACTGGCCGATGTATTGCCATCACAATGTCAGCATCTTGTTCCAATGAGCCCGATTCACGCAAATCAGATGATTGCGGTATGCCCATTGGCCTATCCTCCACACGACGGGACAATTGTGACATGGCCAATACAGGGATGTTCAATTCCTTGGCCATCTCTTTCAGTTGCCGTGAAATAGCACTCACTTCCTGTTCCCGGTTGCGGTTGCGCGAGTCGCCGGATGAATTCATTAGTTGCAAATAGTCGATAAATACCATTTTTATTCCATGCTGTTGTTGCAACCTCCTGCATTTGGCCCGCATCTCGAAGATATCGATACCTACCGAATCATCTATGATGAGAGGTATATCTCGCATCGAGTCCAGCGTTGACACGAACAACTCCTTCTCGCGGTTGTTCATGGATTGCACCTTTTTCAGCTTTTGTGCAGAGATACTGGATTCTGCCGATACTAACCTTAACAATAGTTCAATCCCGGTCATCTCTAGCGAGAAATAAACTACTGGCTTGCCGAAATTTTTTACTATGTTGAGTGCCATTGTTAGTCCACATGCTGTCTTTCCCATTGCAGGTCGGGCAGCAAGGATGATGAGACTGCCAGGTTGAAATCCGGAAGTTATGCGATCTAGCCTAATAAACCCCGAGGGTACAGAATAATCTTCTTCGTTTCCCTCTGTCAGCAGTTTTTTCTCTGTGTCGGCAATGATAAGGTCCAATTTTTGGCTTTGTTTTCGGAAGCTCAGCTCGCTGATTTCCATCAAGTTCTTTTCTGCTTTGTTGACAAGTTCAATGGCATCAGTAGTTGAGTCATAGGCGTCTCGGATATTCTCGGTCGAGGTGCGTATCAGCTCACGTTTCATATACAGTTCTGCAAGAATATGGATATGAAACTCCACATGCGCTGCTGAGACAATATTGTTGGTCAACAAGGAAATATTATACGACCCTCCTGCAGATTCCAGCGTTCCATCCTTCGTCAGTTGCTGCACCACAGTGAGCATGTCAACCTCCTGCCTGTTGGCCACAAGTTTCCGTATAGCGTTGTAAATTAGTTTGTTTTCTGACTTATAGAACAGCCCTTCATGTAATTTGTCTATCACACCAAACAGTTTGTCCTCGTCCAGCATCAAAGCTCCAAGTACGCTGCACTCCAACTCTACAGCCTGTGGAGGTACCTTGCCGTTTATTTCCCCCGCGGCTGTGAGGCTCAGCCGCTTAGACCGGTTTATATCTTGCCCTATCGTGATTTTCTCCATGATTATATTATTGTATTTGAATGTTCTAACATTATTTTTGCTTTTTTGTATTCTCTCATTGCCTGCTCTTCGAATGAGATGAGCTCTCCCTTCACAGGATATCTTCTTTTGTCAAAAGAAGAGAAATTCTCAAGCCCCCACCATTCCATGAATACTGCCAGCTGGGGCCACAGGCCGCCAACACTCATAAAGCTGCGTAGCAGCATCGAATAGGCATCCGACGGCTTTTCGAAAGGAAAATTGTGGATGATGGCAAACAGCCTGTCGCCCAGATCAGCCGTAAACCACTGCATCTCAAGGCTGTCCGCCAGCATGTCGCGTATTGGATAGACCACCGCGCCCCACAAGCGCTTGTTGCTGTCCGCGATGCCTATGCTGCCGAACTCCTGGAGCCGTTCCAGAAAGATGTCCCGACTGTAGACATGGGTGCTGATTTTCAGCACGGCTATTATTTCCCACGCCAGCGTTGATGTGGCGCGCACCGATGAGGGGCACAATTCCCAGTCGGCCCGTGCCAAAGCATAGGCAGACTGATAGTCACCGATCTTATGATAATAGGATACCTTCCCGTTTGTCATCGCTCTTCATTAGAGGCTGCTACAAAGCCATCCGCCGTTAGAATGGTAATATATTTTCATTGTCATCGCCGAGACTTTCCAGTGGCGAGGGCCCTGACTCTTGAGCCTTTTGCGTGGAGCTGTCCGTGGCCGCACCGCTCAGTTGCATCACGTTAGTGCATCGCAGAGTGGTAAAGTAGCTGCCGTTCTTCGATTCGTGGCTCTCAGCATAGAAACTTATCCGTACCGCCGTGCCAGTAGGCAGGGCCTCTACCGCTGCCAAGCGCTCATGTCCGAACACCTCGAAATGCACTGGCTTCGGATAATCGTCCCGCATGATTACAAACGCCCCTTTCACGCCAGGCGTCCCGTCTTTGTAAGTCACCTCCTCTCGTGGGAGAATCTTGTACATTGTTCCTGTTATTTCCATATTCCTTTTTATTATATAAAACTATTAATCAAAAGCTTTAAGATAAAACCCAGAAGAAAAGCGCAGATGATGTTACGCCACCCATGTTCAGATTCCTTTTTTCCTGCAAATTTGAAATCATTCAAATCGCCCAAGTCAAAATCACCGTCATACGTTGCTTCTTTCACTGCCTCGTTTTTTGGGTATTTTTCATATAAATACATGTCACACAGTGTCTTATATGCTTCGTTGACATGTTGCATTTTCTCGATGGCGTCAATGCTGACGTTCACGTCGGGATGCAACACCTTGCATTTCGCGTGGTAGGCTTTTCTTACATCCTTCATTGTAGCATCGTAATCCAAGTTGAGAACCCTATAACATTCGTTAACAGTCATACCTTTTTTTGTTTATTTGATTACCCTTCTCGCGCCAATGTTGCAGGCGGATAATCAATTATTTATTATTTACTTATATGTCAAAATGCTAATTATCAATCGCTTATGTTCTTTCCCATATTACCCCATCATCTCACACACCGCTAACATCTATGATACCAAGTCAGTTGAAACTCTTTCCTGCTTCACAATTCCATCTGCAAAAATAATGAGGAAAAACGTTCTCTTTTTCGATAGTGTCATGAAGTTATAAACCCCCTGTATTGCCCTGTCTGACAGCGATATACGCCATCATTATATTTACCTGATTTTTAGCGCAAAAAGCCGGCGCTCCATTTCAAGCATCACAAAGTCAGGGAGATCTTTTTTATCAACAGACCTCCCAAACCGGCCATTCGTGATATTGTCAGTCGATATTCCAGTAAGCGTCCGCCTCACCGTCGAGGACATCGTAGATGTCATCGTCGCTCCATCCTTCCACATCGTGGACATAAGTGCCTTCAAAATCCGATTCGGTGTATTCGTCTTCGTAATCGTCGTACATTTCTTTATCCCTGATACGTGTCGGGCGCAACTGTTAATGGTTAGACTTACTCTTTCGACTGCAAATATATGGCGGCTATGCGCAATTAATTTGCGTGTCGTCAAAAATTACTGATGTTCAGGTATCACAAAGCCCACGTGTCTCTTCTTTGCCGGGAACAGGCTGGCTACCCTGTCGGCATTGGCCTGCATGCCCTGCATTGTCTCGTTGATTTTCTCGAAGGCGAAACGGTACTCCTCGAGGAAATCCTTGGCGTTTTTCACCGAGGTCTCCACCATGCAGCTGAAATGGTCGCCGTAGAACTTCACCATGGTATGGTCGTAGTTGGCGTTGCACTCTGCTGCGAGCAGTGCCCACCCCTCCGGCAACACAGAGTCGATGATAGTGGGAGCAAAGTCGAACATGAAGTGTACCCGCTTCATTCCGTGCGTTCCGTTATTCCATAATTTTGCATTCATAATGAAATCGCCCTGCTTCACCACTATGCCGTCCTCTTTCCTCTTGCAGGAAAGACCGGCCTTTGTGAGCAGCGCCATCGCCTGGGCGGAGAAGTCGTATTTTCTTTTCATATTATGTATGGCATAGGCGCTCCATACAAATAGCACCGCCACACCCGAGATGATATACCTCACCATAATGTCCTCCATCATACCGGCGCACAGAAGTGCGACGCTCATAATGATGGTGCAGATGACACTGAGGCGGACAAAGATGGTGTTGGTGGTTTTCATACTCGGTTGTGTTGGTTTTCGAGTGCAAAAGTACACAACCTCCGCGCAGTTTTTTTGCGCCAACATTAATTCATATTTCGAAATGCAAAACAATAGCCATATTTTACATTTTAAAATGTAAAAATATAATAATTTTTTGTATTTTCAGATATAAATTGTATCTTTGCAACGTAATAATAACAATGTTATATCATGGATACATCTGAATTACAGCCACTTTTTGATAATTATCATCGTAAGATTTCCAAGATAGATTTGCGTTTCAAGCGTTACCTCTACCATCAAATCAACTGGAATAGCCGACTCATCGGAATCAAAGGTCCTCGTGGTGTGGGCAAGACCACCATGCTCTTGCAGAACATCCTGGAGAACTATGCCGACATCGACCAAACGCTATATGCCTCACTTGACGACCTCTGGTTTGCATCGCACTCCTTGATGGATCTTGTGGATTGGGCTTGGCAGCATGGCGTCATGCGGCTGTATCTCGACGAGGTGCATCGCTACGACCAGTGGGCGGCAACATTGAAAAACATCTACGACAGCTACCCCGACATGAGCATCGTATATACCAGCAGCTCGCTGCTGATTATGGACAATGCCAAAGTGGATCTCTCGCGCCGGCAGACCGTTTACACGCTTTATGGCATGTCTTTTCGCGAATACCTCATACTGGAAGGAGTCGTGGAACTCGATGCCATTCCGCTCGAAGAGTTGCTTCAGAACCATGTACGTCACGCCATGCGGATAACCAAAGCCATTAAGGTCGCCCCGCTGTTTGAGGAGTACCTGCGTCATGGATATTACCCATTCTATCGCGAATCCATTGAGGACTTCCCCATGCGTCTTCGCGAGACGATATCGGTGGTGATTGATTCCGACTTGCCTGCTGTTGAAAACGTGTCGTTTGAGACCCTTCAGAAAGTCAAACGGCTTCTGATGATCATCAGCGAGCGAGTGCCATTCGAGCCCAATATGTCTGAACTATGGAAACAACTGGCCACCAACAACGAGTTGGGGTTGCGTATGCTTTACGCCCTCGACAAAGCTCAACTATTAGGGTTGCTCACTGCTAATGTCAAGAACTACAAGAATCTCATAAAGCCCGACAAGGTCTTTCTTGGCAATCCGAACCTCATGCATGTGCTCTGTCCCCATGTTGAAAAAGGCAATGAGCGGGAAACCTTTTTCTTTAGCCAGTTGGTTGTAACTGGCAATGTGAAATATCCCCGGCGGGGCGATTTCCTTGTCGATGACAAATACCTGTTTGAGGTGGGAGGCAAGGGTAAGACCTTCGACCAGATATCCGATGAACCCGACAGTTTCCTGGCCATTGATGATATAGAAGTCGGTCACGGCAACCGCATACCGTTATGGATGTTTGGATTGCTGTTCTGATGGCAGCGCCTTATACATCGTCCCTTTGGTGATGCTTCCTCTTCCTGCTATACACCTTCTTGCTTTTCTTTATCTTAGTGCGTGAATGGAACCCATCTCCGTGCAACAGCCGTTCTATCTCGCGGTTCGCCCTGCGGGCTGCGAGTATCTCCAAGGGCACCTTCTTGTTTCTTTTACCAATCCTCACAAGACATTTACCATTGGATTATTGCAGCATCTCCTGAACCAGCAAAACGCGCACAATTCCAACATGGGCGCAGGCCAAGTTTCTGGAGAGTTTCCTCGTCAAACTTTAATTCAGGGCAATACTGAATATGATACAAGTGTTTCAACTGATTAATAATGCTATTCCTTTTTATCGAATGTATTCCACGCAGAATACGTTTTACATCTTCTTGAGAATACGGTGCAATGTCACCATAAATATCTTCTTTTTTATCCCCAAGCCAGGATTGCCGAAATAGCCATTTCTTTTCAAGCCATATTTTTCTACGACCCTCGTCTTCCCATAGACTTTTGAACCCTGCGGCAATATCCTCTTTTATATAAACAATCTCGTCATTCTTCCAATTGTGAACACCACTATTTTTTGCTCCTATCACATCTCTTTCAAAAACATCTGTATCTGGTATGTTGAACCGCATCGATATTCTCGCAGCAAACCGGAGCTTATTTTCATCTTTTTCAATCCAATCTTCTCCATATTTGGTATTGAATTCATTGATGAGCGTTCTAAAATACACTCTATATTCATTAACTTTTGTTTTTAACTCCTCTTCGCCAGAATAGCGTTCTTTATAAACCTCAGGTATTTTAATGGCCGTGCTATCATAATCTGCATGTAATTTTTCACAATCTTTATCAAGATGATAACAAGGATTCTTTTCTGGTGAAATATATCGATAACTATCCTCAACTTGAATCTTTTTAAAGACGGTGATATTAAACAAATTTGAGTCCTTGCATATTGCCTTGAAAGTGAGAAGTTCTCTAATTTCAACATCACTAAATATCACGGGATTATCAAGCCCAATCTCTCCACCATTCGACAATTCCCATATAAGAGTATCCTTGAATTGGAATTCTTTTGGCAGTTCTACCTTTGTGGTTAGCTTCTTGAATGTCGCCTCTGTAATATATGCTTGTCTTATATCAGAATTATCACTCATGAATGATCAACATATTTTTACGTTATTCGCTGTTTTTCAAGATAAACCCATTTTTCTTTTTTTATTCTAGTTTTTTTCTATAGTCCATATTGAGCAGCAATCGTACTATTTTGTGTAATTAGACTTCTACCAATTTGTCCCATAGATCAGAGTCTATCATTTGTTTGAATTTTTCCAAATATCCTTTCGGTACTCTTATTTCCTTTAGTTTTTTGCAACACGAAAAAGCAGTCTTTCCAATCTGTCTGATTGTCTTTGGTAAAGAAACAATTGATAGGTTATTGTTAATATTGTCTTCAACTCCCGTTTCAAGTGCATCCTGCGCGTCCGCAAACGATACGCATGGATCAAATGCATTATTACAAATAATTTCACAGCCATCTTTGACGCAATACTCTGTTGCGAAATTATTTTCAAAGGCAACTAATTTTTTCCCATCTTTGGTGTAAAATACACCATTCCCCTCATGAAAATATTTTTCTGTCATACAAATTATTTTCTCAGGATCCGCCCAACCATCTGCCTCTTCCAATACAACTCGGAATTCATCCCTTTGCGACAATGTTTCATCTATTTCTTGAAGCTCTTCCAAATGAAGATTCCGTATTATAATAACACCATCTTGGCTGACACTCATTAGTTTCCTATCATCAGGTGAGAATGATACACAAGTCACATCCTTACTACGCAGACCCCTTATTTCATCACCATGGTCCGAAAAACGCAGCTCTTTATTGTTTCCTACTTTTCTCACATAGATGTTGGCTGACCTCATATGCCCCCAACTAGACGGATTAACAGAAAATGGAATATAGCCTTTATTCGACATTGCAATATATTTACCAGACCTACTGAATGTAAGAATACTTTTTCCCGGTATTTCTTCTAACTGTCCATTTTCAAGTTCTCCACACCTTGCATTTGGTATGCTATTATAATATGCAAATAATCCAGAGGTGCTGAAAAACGACTTCCATATGGCGTAATTTGGTGTATCAGGGCCATATACCCAGTCTCGCAACATCAAGTCATAAACTCCAATAAAACCTGTTGTCCAACTATGAACCCCACATTTGCCACTTATTGATACAAATCTATCATCATGTGAAAAAGAAACATTGTTCAGATAATAGAGATTATCAGGTAACTCTATCTCGCTTATACATACTGAATCATCAGTATTATAAACATTGATTCTTGAATGCCTTTTCTCACATATTTCATAATTCTTAATAAGTTTGATAATACTATATGGTTTCGTTTGTGTATCTGTTTTTGTTTGATTAAAAAGGTCTAATAATATTTTGGTAACATATAAAACCTCACATGCTTTCTGTTTGTCGGTTCTATCTAACGAATTTGTCCAATCAAAAGATTGTATTGTTTTCATTTCTTCTTGATTCAGAAATTCTTCCAACAATACACCTTCATCATGCTTTTTCTCTTTAAAATAGAAATATCTTTTTGTTGATGATACACTGGTTCTAGAAAACAACTTCCCTGATGGACTAACAAATACATAATCACTCAAAAATGCAGGAGGTATCTTCTGAAGAGAGATAGGATTAACAATATCAACGCGCCTTTCTGTTTCTTTGTAATATATATAAAAATTCATGTTATAGAATCCCCTTCTCTGGCTCAACGCAATGTTAGATTCCATTTCAAACTCTATTTCCT
Organism: Bacteroidales bacterium; assembly: GCA_024681475.1. GTDB lineage: Bacteria > Bacteroidota > Bacteroidia > Bacteroidales > P3 > Colimorpha. The sequence continues at coordinate 60,687 of JAILAT010000049.1, forward strand.
TTTCTGATACTATATCATAGTAAAACCAGACTCCTTCTTTGCAATAAATTGTGTGGTTCCCATCATCTGCAAAAAGGGCATTTCTATATTTGCTTGTATCAATAATATCAAGTAAATCCGATTTTATGTCATATCCTGTTTTTTCAGAATATTTTTCATGAATAATTAATCCACGTGGCGATTGGGATAAAATAATACTACCATTATTTGAAACAGAAAGTATGCTATTTATAGATACGGGCAAATCAACGGGATGCTGATGTTCACTTAGTAGATAGCATTGCCCATCATCATCTGTGTCCCTAAGAAAACATTGATGATTTTTTTCTTCAATAATATACTTTTGGTGAGCCATATGTTGCCATATGTTATCATCTATATAGTAAATGCGGTAGTTTTTACTATTCTCTGTCAAGATACCGTATCTTTCCACAAAAGACAATTGAATATCTTTTTCATTTCCTTGGATTATTAACTCATCCTTCGATACATTTACTTTGTATACTTCCACAATCTCTTCTTCACGTTTAGCATAAATAAAACTTCCTAGGGGCGTTTTATAAAGAGTTCCGCCGGACAATTCCCTAACACATTTACCGCCATGAAATATTTTTATTGACTCATTTCCTTTTACTATAAGAATCTTGTCCGATATATATATACTATCCCTCTCTCCAATTTTATTGAATTCGTCACTACAATTCATTGATAGTTCACTCCATGTATTTGGGCGTTTGTAGTTATAATCGGACCATACGTAATTATTATGAACCACTTTAGTATAAATACCATCAGAATTCTCGATAAGTGTTAAATCCAGAATATCAACATGAAGGTCTAATTTGGAACATATGCCCTTGTTGTTTGTGACTAATGAATAAAAGTCCTCCACCAAATCTGATTGAGTAACTTTTATTTCATTTATTTTTCTAATAACACCTCCGTAACTATGAATTGGAACCCCTATATAATTTGTTGGCTCTATAATGTCCTTCAGAAAGAAATACCTACCACTACGGTGTAGATAATAATGATTTAGTATAAAGCCTATAAAATCATCTTTTGCCCCGCTACAATATGGGAGTTCTGCTCCCGTTCCATCTGATTGCAGTTTAATAACCTTATAGCTCTCATCATCTATACAGCAATAATATAAAATCTCATCTATTATGGTATAAGACTTACACTGAATGGTCTGAATTTTACAATCGTCTTGATGCCAAATCACACTAAGGCATAGCGTACCGTCTTTAGATGTGTCTGAAAAAACAGCAATATCCAAGTTGTGAAAAACATATTTCTCAAATCGGCCTATAACTTCTCCGCAGCAAACATCATACACACAAAACTCCATAGTTTGAATCTTGCCATTATCTTCTTTTATGCCATAATTTAGCGACAACAATCTTTTGTTTATTGCCAGTATCTTTACGGGAGATAAGCCATTTTCCACATGATTATCTCCGGTGTCCGTGTTAAAAAAATATGTTCTGTCTTTCCTTACAACAGCAATCCACGGAGAATTGTCAAAACAGTAACCAGCTTCCAATTCACTACCACCTAATCTAACGGCATCTTCTACCTCCACTTCGTCAATCTCAATATCATATCGATCACTCCCCTCAATGATACTTCTTATTAGATGTTTCCCCGCTGACATTCGGAATGAATGGACGTTCTTCAAAGGCGTGGTCGCCTGATCAATGTAAAAGCTACGAATTTTTTCATCAAATACTTGAATCTGAAAATCAGTATTAAGATATCCTTTGTGTGGAAATATTGAGAAACTTTTCATAATTTGTTTTCTTTTGTGCTACAAAAATACGAATCTCTCTCGCAGTCTTTTTGCACAGTTCTTTATTTATTCCACAACTCTTTTAATGTCTAGAATTTCGTTTGTGATACTATTCCTTTCAATTAGCACTTCATCGTTTTTTTTGAGCGTCTTGATCTTATACCATAATTTCCCTTTATCTAGACAAAAAACATTTCCATCTTCTGGTTTAATAAAGACTACGCCACTGGGAAGCACACTGGTTATCACACCAATTTCCTCCTTCTTGGCCATAAAAGTACTTATATGCTCAACAAAATTCACAAGCAGTCCATTGAATTTCAAGTAATAGAGATAGCGATGAGGAAGTATTCTCTCAATTATACTTTCTTGATAGGGGGTCGACTCTCCGCCTCTGTGATTAAGGTTTCTGCATTGGTATAGTTCATTTAATTCATTGTAAGTAGGTTCAAATACACCTTTGTAATACTTCCCATTATAATATACCCAATACAGAATGGCCCGAATTCTTTCATTGAAATACAATTTCATAAGTGGCATATTCTTTCTAACATCATAATCGCTTTGAATAACAATCTTTCCTATGCTGGTTGTGTCTCCCTGATTGTTTATTACAACTTCGTCGTCCTTTCTCTCATTAAACAAACTAATGAATTTTGGCCTCTGGCAGAACCAATTGGTAATATTCTCCACTTGCTGGAAAACAGCAAGGCAATAATCTTCAAAGTTATTTTCCCTTTTATAGCGCTCCATTCGGCAGAAATCTTCAACCAATTGGGGGACAATCTCCTTTATCGGGAAGTATTTGTAAAACTGTTCAGATTGTTCCTTGATAACTTTTTCTATGCAGTATTCGTATATCTCATTGATACGACCGTCTGACGACTCACTAAAAACACTCGATGCGGAATCCGTTTTTCCAAACAGTTCCCGCATGGCTGCATCAAATTCGGCATTCTGAGATGATAGCGTCTTTATCTTTTCAATGGTGTCTATAAGGCGTTTATCCATAGTTATTTATTATTGCATCCAAAGAAGCATTCAAATCTTCCACCAAAGAGCTTGAATCTTGCTTTGGAAGATAGTTTTTATTGTTGAAGGTGGCGATGTTTGTCGGCACTGACTCACCATTGTTGTTGCCTGTGAATAATTTCAGCAGGCGCTCATTGAGTTTTCTATACGTTTCATCCTTTTCCCCTTTTACCATCTTGAGGTAAAGCAGCTTTCCGGCAATGACATTTTCTATGTGTGGTATACCTACATTGGGACGTGTGGTTTTGGGCGTATAGTGCTTTTCAAAGAGCCGTTGCGCTTCAGGCAAGCCTTTCGCTTCCCATATATGCAGGAAGAGACGTATCTGCTTGACATACTTCCGGGTGACGTTGGTCTGCTCATTTACAGTCAATCCCGTAACCTCCTGCCGCTCACCACTGTGGCAAAGGCGGGTCTTGTCGGCATTGATCTTGAAATGCTCCTCGTTCTCAATAATGTTATGCAGGGATTTACAGAACCTGCCGTCTTCTGCAAACATATTGGATGAGCAGCTGAAGGTGATGTCGTCGGCATAACGGGTATACTTCATGCCGTAGGCTCGCGCCAGTTTTGAGAGTTTCCTGTCGAGGTGTTCGCTGATAAAATTGGTGATGGTGGGCGATGTCGGCGCCCCTTGGGGGAGCACATTCTTCCCGTCAGCATTGGTGTAACAGCACAAGTCTGTGACTATACTTGCCATTTTCTTGTCCATGCTGAAGGGTGCCACCAGCAGGCGCTTGAACAGGCGACCGGAAGTGATGCTGGGGAAGAAGTCTTTCAGGTCGATGTTGTACACATACTTCTGTCCCACATGCACTCTAGCATTGGTCACAACCGACCGATGGGGGACAAATCCCATCGCTGCCTCGTGAGGGGTGTATATCGTCTGGAAAATCAGGTTCAGCGCGCGCTGGATCATTTTCAACCCAGCACAAGGGGCATCGATGGTGCGAAACTCTCCCTTCTTCTTTTTGGGCACCTGAAATGAGATATAGCGCTTCTTGTTGTGGGAAGAATAGGCGTAGTAGTTCAACATCCGGAGTGTCAACTTCCGGGCATCTCTTCCATAAAGGATGGTGAGTGCGACATTGAGTATGGATAATAAAGACTCTTTGGTCTTTATATGCGGCCATCTTTCACGAATCTCCTCAAGGCATTCTTCCTTCTCTTCCTCGGAAAGTGGATGGGCAACTTGTTTGACACCGTCTTCTTTCTGTTCTGTCTTAGGATTGCCTGTTGGTTCAATTTGTACATCCTCTGATGAAGATGCGCTATCATCGTCAAAGTCAATGATGGCGACTTCCTCTTCTGCTTCCATCTGCATGTCAACTTTTGCCGCAACTTTTTCCTCTTTTGGGCGGTTGCGGTCAAGAACCTTCTTCAGGTCGGATTTGCTATTTGCTTTTTTCTTTGACATGCTCTAGTGTGTTCTTGTGTCCTTTTTCGCGATTGTCATTCCCATTACTCATTACTTCAGATCAATACTCCATAACATAATATCTCATAATAATACAATATCTCACATAATAACTACATCATCCATAAAACTATAAGATGTTATGACTAACTTTCAAAGCCATACGCTGAAAGTATGGACCCGCCGAATTACAAACATTTCTGTTTGTACCCACCAAGTGAGGCAGCAGGCGTACCAGGCTGCTAACAGCCTGGATGTTCTAATTCAGAACAGGAATGACAATCGTTTCAAAGGTCTCTCTGGCTTTGGCTTTGATTATAGAGAGTGCCCATGCCGGTTTTCTCTCATTTTTGAATTTGCAAAGATACATTTTTTAGTGCATCCGTGCAAATATTTCTTCTCTCGTTTTCGCTTGCAAAAGTACAACTTCCCTGCGCAATTTATATGCATTTGCAATATTATATTCACAAGCAGGTCAATATTACCTTTATAATTCTGATAGTGTCGAACCTATTTCTTCCCTTTCGGCCAAATAGTTGAAGACACTTCTCAACTCTTTTTCCCACGGTTTGGAGTCATCTGGTATTTTAAGACCCATGATTCTCTTTATCAGCAGTCGGCAGGAATTCTTCATTCTGTCATTCAAGACAGTATTATCACAATAAATGGAGAAGGATTGTTTGTCGGCGATTTCGGACATCCTAACAATAGCATTGTTTAACTCATTGCCCTTCTGTGATTTCTCACCCTTTACTGCCTCATCTATTGCATCAAAATACGAATTGACATTGTTCTCACTGCAGAAAATACTGTCATAGACGTTGATTATTCTGTCAAATAACATATCCCAATCACCCGGAATCGCAAATATAATATCAACAGAATGGAGAAGGCTATTGTCCAAGAAATTGAATACATATTTGTCCATCATTGTGATTCTGGCATTCATATATGATTTTGAACCATAATGAAGGTTGGTTCGGACAATGATTTTTACATATCGTTCGGGTATTTCCAGTGTTTGTTCATGAAGTGGACATTTTATGCCTTTCTCATCATGTTCAGTAATATAAAAACCAACTGCATAATTGTTGCTTTTTACAAGTCCCTTCTTGCTGTCATAGTATAAATGTAATGCCATATTGTTTTTTTTTCGTTTGCAAAAGTACAACTGCCGTGCGCAGCTTATTTGCGTGCATCTTCTTTTTGTTGCTCCAGCTCTTCTACCGTTCGAGCGACCACCTCTTCGAGCTGGTAGGTTGACACTCCCAAAGGCTTCTGAATGTCCTGTAATGACCACTCAACAACAGTTTTGTCCGTTGACTTACATATAATCAAGCCGACAGACGGATTGTCACCCTCCCCACGAAGCAACTTGTCCGCTGCTGTGACATAGAAATTGAGTTTGCCGGCAAACTCGGGCACATACTTAACCGCCTTAAGTTCGATGATGACGTAACGGTGCTGCGGTATGTGGTAAAACACCAAATCGGGGAAGAAGGTCTGCCCACCGGGCATCTGTAGCTCCATTTGTCTGCCAACGTATGAAAATCCTTTGCCCAATTCCAACAAGAACTGTGTAACATTGGCAACGAGCGCTTCTTCCAAGTCATGTTCACTATATCTCTCCTTTAAAGACAGAAATTCAAAGTGATAGGGATCCTTCAGTATCTCTTTTGCCAACTGACTCTGTGGAACAGGCAAGGTGGTGTCGAAGTTGGTAATGGCAGCTCCATGAATTTGGAAAAGTCTTGTTTTTATCTGATTTTCCAAGTATGGACGTGACCAGTTTTCATCAATGGCTTTATGGATATAGTATAGTGCTTCTTCCAACGACTTACACCTTGTGAATATCTCGATATGCTGTCCCCAAGGTAAATGACCAAACAACTCGGGCATGTTTAATTTGTTAAGTGAAATTTCGTCAACGTCTCGTTGACGATTTGTGTCTCCCAATGGGTCACCAGCTTGGTGGCCAATTTCGTCAACGGGCCATTGACGATTTCCAACTTCCTCATAATAAAAAGCATACCAACGCTTCATATACTTCAGGTTTGTTACTGAAAAGCCGGTTGCATTGGGGAACTCTGACCTCAGGTCAAGACTCAGTTGATCGAAAAAACCGCTGCCCCACTTGCTTTCAGCCTGCATATGAGCGATGTCGCGTCCAAGACTCCAATAGTATTCAAGCATGGCCGTATTGACACGTACTGCCGCTTTCGCCTGGCTTTGGCAGAAACGCTTTTTAACGTCTGATAACCATGCCACATATTCTTTATCGGCAATCATTCCGTCTCGTGATATAAATGTAGGTTTAGCGTCCATATTTCTATTGCGTTATTGAGACTGCAAAGATACGAAATAATTCGCAATTTATTAGCGCCAAGGTTTGTACATTTCATACATCGCTGTAATTCTTTCCATTACGGTGTCACGGATATTGTCCGGAGAAAGCACTATGAGGTCTTCTCGGAACGATATCAACTCCCGAATGAGCTCATAGTTCTCGATGCAGTCGATGGAGAAGAAGGCGCCGCCTTCCAATGTGGGATACTGCCTACGCAGTTCGGCTTCTTTTTCATTTCGATAGTGCTTCTGCGAATCGTGGATGGGTTTGGTGGCCACATAGTCCTTCGAGCGGTCGCTGACCCAGAAGAGGATGGTCTGCACGGGGCGGTCGTCATAGAGCGTCACCCCGACAATATCATCGAAGCGCTCATTCAGGTCGCCTTTGTATTCCACATAGGGATGGCCGGGAAGTGGAACGATGCGGTCGATACGGTCGAGTGCGAAATTCAGTATCTTGCCAGTATCCTCGGCAGCAGCTATCAGAAACCAGCGGCGATTGTATTCCTTAAGCAGATATGGGATGAGGACCGTATGCCGGTCTTCATCGGGAGCGGCAAAAACATGGTAGTGAAGCTCTATCACCAGCTTCTGTGAGATGGCGGTGAAGAGTTCGCCAAGACGGTTGCTATTCTCAAGCGGATTCTTGGTGAATGAAATAATCTGACGGTCGGACTTGATGTCGAGGCTGGCACGCAGCGACTCCAACCGGTCGAGATTGGGCAGTCCATCGAACTGACCTAGGAGTTTCATGGCTTCGCCAAGGATCTGCTTTTCGTCGTCGTTCATCTTCTGCTGATAGATGGAAAAGGAGCGGTCGCGATAGCGGTGGCAGTTTTTCTTGACAGTCTTGTCGGGGTTGTTCCGGCTGACTTCATCAATTTGGTAATGCTCGATATCTGCTTTGAAAGGACCATGTTCCAAATAGTTAAGGTCATATTCGATGGAGCGTCGCTTGATGGGTTTCATACTCATCTCCACAAGTTCCTCATTGACCAGTTCCAACAAATCTCCTGTGGAATAATGATGGTATCGGTTGGCCAGCAGTTGGTCAAGTATCTTGTATCGGGTCTCTGCGTTTTTGTTGGTCGGCATATTCTGGTTATTTCTGTTTTCGACTGCAAATGTATGACTGCGCTGCGCAATCTTTTTGCGCGAAATGGATATTTCTTTCTGTTGCTTATTCTCCTAGTTCAAGGCTCCATTCATAGACTGGTCGTATTGTGATATGATAGCCATGCTCATCAATCTCTTCACGCTCATGGTCGGTGAGAAGCAGAAGATTGTCGCATAGTGTCCGTTTGTCTATCATATTCTATATTATTGCGTTGCAAAGATACGACTATTTTTTTTTATTCAGTGCATTGTTATGCAAAAAAAATAATCACCATAACTGCACTATTTTGCATAAAATACTGGTTGTAAGCTGCGTTATTTTGCAGATCTTGAATGTTTAAACTGCACTATTTTGCAAAAATCGACGCTTTAGATTGCACTATTTTACATGTAAATAAATTATGCAAGTTGCATGCAATATTGCATGCAACTTGCATAATTATGATTGATTCTTGTGTAATATATTTAACTTCAACCTCTTGACGGGTCTTTGGCGGCTTTGGCGGCGGCGAAAAGTTCGAGGGGAAGATGGCAGTAGCCATTGGGGTTCTTGTCCAGATAGGCTTGGTGATATTCTTCGCCGGCGTGGAAGGTGCTGAGGGGCAGCAGCTCCACTTGCAGGGGGGCGTCGAGTTGGGCAGCCACCGCATCGAAGACTTCGCGGATTGTGGCGACATCGTGCTCATCGGTGAAGTAGATGCCTGTGCGATAGCGTGTTCCTTCGTCGTGGCCTTGCTTGTTGAGCGAGGTTGGGTCGATGGCTTTGAAGTACATCTCTGTCAGGAAATGCAGCCCGATGCGCGAAGGGTCGTAGCGCAGATGCACTGTCTCGGCGTAGCCTGTCGTGTCGGTGTATACCTCCTGATAGGAGGGGTTTTCTGTATTGCCGTTGGCATAGCCTACTTCGGTGAAGACCACGCCGTCCAGCTGTTTCAGGTAGTGCTCGGTGCCCCAGAAGCATCCACCAGCCATGTAAATTTCGGGGTAGGCGTTCCAGCGTGGCGACATGAGGGCTACAATCTGTTCCAGCCAGTGCTTGTCTGTGGCGTCGAAAGTGTTCAGCTCCGCGCTGTCGATGTCGAGTACGGCAACGACGCGTCCCTCTTCGAGGATGGGCACTACTATTTCGCTCTTCGACTGGCTGCTGCAGGCGATGTGGCCGGGGAAAGCCTCCACGTCGGGCACCACCTGTGTGCATTTCTGCTGCCATGCTGTGCCGCAGACGCCTTTGCCGTAGCCGATGTGCATACAGGCCACGGGCCCTTGGAATGGTCCCAGCAGCAGCTCGTCGTCTACAACACGGTAGAAGCCTGTCCACCAGAAATGGAATGTTTCGTGCAGCAGGGCCGCCACGTTGGCCATCTTGGCGATGGGGTCGTTCTCGCCCTCGCAGAGGGCGGCTATCTGTTTGGATATGAGTTCGTAGGTCTTATCTTTTGGGATCATGACAGGTTCTTTTGTGTGGTGTTAGCGTTTGATGACCAGCACGCCGCGACGCGTGAAGTTCTTTTCGTTGATGACGAGGATGTAGAAGTAGTTGCCGTCGGGCATATCGTCGCCACAGAAGTTGTTGGTGTAGTGGCTGTTGGCATATACACGTTTGCTCTGGGCGTTGAATATCTGCACGTTCACCTGGGTATACTGCTCGATGCCGGGGATGGCCCAGCAGTCGTTGTAGCCGTCGCCGTTGGGTGTTATCAGGTTGGGTATGATGATATTGAACTGCCGGTTGAGGGTGTCGGCGGCCGAAGGTGTGGCCGTTGTGGCGGGCTCCATGCTGTTTTTGACGGCATCGGGGCTGGTGGCGTTCGTCGTCGGAGCAGGCTTGCTCGGGGTGGGGGAGACCTGTGCCACTGCGGCGGGCGCTGCGGTGGCCACGGGTTGTGGCTTGGCATTGTCAACGATGGCGGCAGGAGCCTTGTCGTCGGATTTCCCCGTGGGGATGGCCGGCGTGGCTGCTGTTTCGGTGACGGGAGCGACGGCGGCGTTGGCCTTGCCGATGGTCGCGCTGTTCGTCGTGGTGGCCGGTTCGGGAGTTTGGGCAACGGGTTGCACAGCCTCCGTTTGGAGTGAGGGAGTCTCAGCTGCGGTGCTTATGGCCTGGTCCTCATTGTTTTGTGCCACCATCTCGGGCTGTTGTTGATGATGGGCAAAGGTGTGTACCATGATGGTGGCTGCAGCCAGCGCAACGGTGGCGACGGCGGTCCAGAGCACTACGCGACGGCTCCACCGTTTGCCTTTGCTGCTGCTGCCTGCTGCGGTGGCAGACCCGTTGGCCATACGTTCCTGCAGGGTGTCCCACACGCTGTCGGGCGGCTGGATTTCAGCGTCTTGCAGCTGCTCGCGGGCCAGTTGTTCTATGTCAGTTTCTTTCATAATCTTTTATTATGTTTTGGAGTCCGCACCTCCGGGTTGTCAATGTTTGAGGTAGCGCTCCATTTGTTTCTGCATCTTTTCTTTTGCCCTGTAGTACCTTGATTTTACGGTCCCTTCGCTCTCCTCCAGCAATTTCGCGGTCTCGTGGAAGCTGTATTCCTCGATGGCGATGAGGTTGAAAACGGCTCTCTCCGTTTGTGTCAGATGGCGCATGCATTGCAGCAGCGCACTGCGAACATCCATCTGTTGGTCAAGGTCCACTGGGCTCGACTCTATTGTCGTCATGTCGGTGTCGGCTTTCCGTTTGTAGCGGCGCATCTGGCTACGGTACATGGTGATGGCCGTGTTTGTCACGATGCTGCGCATCCACGACTCGAAGCTTCCTTCGCTCCGATAGTTGTCGATGGTGCGGAAGATGATGAGAAAGCTCTCCACCAACGCGTCTTTGGCAATGTCCTCGTCGTCCATATATCGGCAGCATATGGCATAGAAGCGCGGACTGTACCTTTTGTACAGCTCCTGCTGCATTCGTGGGTCGCCCTTTTTACAGCCTTCTATAATGCTGTCGATTTCGTTCATTATACCCCTATGTCGCTTCTGGCGGGCAAAAAGTTCATTTTTTTTTGTTAAACTTTGTTAACGAACTACTACGACTACGCTTTGTTGACTCTGTTTGTGTGATTTATCGCGCTGTACAACAAATAGATATGTGCCTGATTTCAGGCGTGTGGACAGCGTCTCGCCACTGTGTGTCTTGAGGTTCTTTTTTATTGTGCGCCCCGTCATGTCCTTGACGGTCACGGTCAGCGTCTCGCCCGGAAGGTCGGTTTCGATGCGCACCTGTCCGGAGGTGGGGTTGGGATAGATGGCCACGAAGGGCTCGGCGCTCTCTGTCGAGGCAATGCCCAGATGCTCTTTGTCGATTACGGCGAGGGTGTATTCGCCCAGCTTGAGGTTCATCACCACGAAGCTGCCGCTGGACGAGCTGCCCGCATGGTTCTGCGTGGCGAGGGTCCATTCCGACTGGCTGTCAGGACGATACATCAAGGCCACCGAGTCGAACGACGCCGCGTTGAACAGGTCGTTGTCCAGCGTGGCATAGGTGCCCATGCGCGTGAAATGGAAGAAGCCTTTCAGCTTCAATTCCGAGGGGATAATGCCTTTCACACTCCAGTAGCGCTTGGCCATCCGCACTATGCCGGGGTTGCTGCTGCTGTCGGGACGTGTGAGGTGATGGGTGACGTGCAGGAAGCCGGTCACGCTGTCGGGAATGGTCCTTACCGAGGCGGTGAAGAAGGTGTTGGCTCCCTCGTAATCGGTTTTTGCTGTGATGTTTAGGTCGTCGTAGAGCGAGGCCAGCGAGAGCCGTTTGTCGTAGTTCACAGTGGCGAAGAGGGGCTCGAAGGGTAGCGCGAACGACGCCGTGGTGCTCTCGCCGTCGAAGGTCACCAGCCGTGTGGCGGTGTCGAGCTGCGGCGAGAAGAAGGTGACATGGACACGGTTGCCGTTGGCCAGCTGCGTGGTGCCGTACACTTTCTGCTTCAAGCCGATGGTTGTCTGCCCGTTCTGTGTCTGCATCGTGGTGATGTCGTAGTCCACGAAGCCTGCGTTGAAGACGTGGAAGTCGAAGAAATCGGTCAGGTCCATGCCGCTGATGGCCGAGAGGGTGTCGCGCAGCTGCCAGCTGTCCAGATTGCCGAAGGCGAAGCGGTCGAACAGCGTCGTCATCGAGGCGTAGAACAGCGAGTCGCCCATGTAGCCACGCAGCGAGTGCCACACGGTGGCACCTTTCTTGTAGACGGTTGTCCCGTAGGTGTATTGCGGGTCCTGGCCGTACAGCGGTTTGAAACCGTCGTCGCTAATATGGGCGTTGCAGAGCACGTTGAGCAGCATCTCGTCGGCGTAGGCCTTGTAGCGCAAACTGTCGGCAGTGCCTGCGTTCATGGCTTGCACAGCTATCTCCTCGCAGAACGACGCGCCGCCTTCGTTGATCCACATGTCGTAGCTGGTGGCGCAGGTGATGAGGTTGCCGAACCATGCGTGGGCAAACTCGTGAGCCATGGTGGTTTGGCATACCTCGTCGGACGACGCCATGCATTGTGTGGTGAAGGCCACGTTGCTGGCGTGCTCCATCGAGCCGCGTGGTGTGGCCACGTAGCCCACCCGGTCCCAACGGTAGGGCCCGAAGCAGCGCTCGAACATGGGGATGACCTGCTCCATGGCGTTGAACTTGTTGGCCACCATGGTGCTGTCGTGGCTCAGGAAGCCCAGTGTGGCGGGATAGGTGCCGTAAAGTCCTGTGTAGCTGCGCTCTATGATGTGATATGGCGCCACGGCTACGCCCACCAGATAGGTCGGCACAGGCTGTGCCAGCGTCCAGCACCATGTGCTGCTGCCGTCGTCGTGGCTCACCACGCTGTCTTGCAGGCCGCTGCAGATGGCTTTCCACCCCGAGGGGGCAGTGATTTCCAGATGGTAGCTGGCTTTGTCGTAGAAGTTGTCGCGGCAGGGGAACCAGGTCTTGCCGCAGTTGTGAGGATATTCGTAGATGGAGATGCCCAGATTGTAGTAGATGTTGTTGCTGAAATAGAAGCCGCCCCACTCGCCATGGGTGACATCGCCTTGCTTGTTGTAATGCACTGACACCGTGATGGTGTCGCCAACGGCACCCGTGTTGGCGATGCGCAGATAAGGCGGATGGCTGTAGCTCCACCCTGTCGGCATCCCGTCGAGGAGCACCGAGTCGATGGACAGCGCCGAATAGAGCTCCAGCGTGATGCTGTCGGCAGGACGTAAGATTTTGATATCCAACGTCGCGGAGCCTTTGATGCGTTGGGCCTCATTGTGCCCAATGTCAAGCCGCAAATCGTAGTGCAGCACATCGACGCTGTCGGTGGAAGCATTCTGCGCCGTCAGTCCGCCGGCGGCGGCAACAACAAAAACTATCGCTAAAAACAATCTCTTCATGATGGTGCATTTATTTGTATGATAACTTCTTATGAGTTTATCGTGTCGTTAATAGATTATGCAAAGATAATAAAAAGTTCTATGCGATACCATAAATAATATGAGGACTTCTATGAATAGCCTCGGAGAGGCTAACTCTCAATAGCCCCGCACAAGGAACGCAGTGTGGGGTAACAAGAAAGGATCAATAAGCGTCTTGGAGAGACGCGCTCTCAATGAATAAATAGAAACCACCTAATATGATTATCCATCGCCCTGCTTCTTTCGTCGTCGGCACAATAAAATGCCCTGTACGACGTTATTTTTATAAAAAATAGATAATACTTACGATTATGCAGAATTTTGATTATTGCACACCTACACGACTGGTTTTCGGTAAAGGTGTGATCGCCAAGCTGCCTTCGGTCATGGCACCGCTGGGCAAGCGCGTGTTGATGACCTACGGTTCGGGCAGCATCAAGAAATTGGGCCTCTACGACAAGGTGAAGGAGCTGCTGGCCGACTACGAGATTTACGAATTGCCAAACATTCAGCCCAATCCGAAGTACGACCCCAGCGTGCTCGACGGTGTTCGCCTCTGCAAGGAGCACAATGTCGACGTCATTCTGGCTGTGGGCGGCGGCAGCGTGCTCGACTGCTCCAAGGCCATCGCAGCAGGCGCCAAGTACGATGGCGACCCCTGGGATTTGATAACCTATAAGGTTAAGGCTCAAGCCGCTCTGCCTATCGTGGACATCCTCACCCTCGCCGCTACGGGCAGCGAATACGATGCCGGTGGTGTCATCTCGCGCACCGAGACCAACGACAAGATTGGCTACATCGACCCGCTGCTCTACCCTGTTTGCTCGCTGCTCGACCCCGAATACACTTTCACGGTGTCCAAAAAACAGACCGCCGCAGGCTGCGCCGATGCCATGAACCACGTTATGGAGCAGTATTTTGTGGAAGACTCCACGCTCCTCAACGACGGCTTCTGCGAGGCGGAGTTCAAGAGCCTCATGACCAATGCGCGCAAGTGTCTCGCCAATCCCGAGGACTATACGGCCCGCGCCGAGATGATGCTCGACTGCACCTATGGCTGCAACCGCATCCTTTCGCTCGGCAACAGCCCGAGCGGCTGGCCCTGCCACGGCATTGAGCACGCCCTCAGTGCCTACTACGACATCACCCATGGCGAGGGTCTGGCCATCATCACGCCGCGCTGGATGCGCCACATCCTCAACGACCGCACCGTGCATCGCTTTGTGAAATATGGTGTCAACGTCTTCGGTATCGATACCTCGCTCGAGCCTTTCGAGATTGCAAACCGCGCTATCGATGCTACCTATGCTTTCTTCGAGGAGATAGGCATACCCATGCATCTGCGCCAGGTGGGCATCGACGACAGCCGTCTCGACGAGATGGCGCATCATATCGCCGTCAACGAAGGCCTCGAGCATGCCTGGGCCCCGCTGTCCGAAGAAGATATCAAGGCCATCCTGGTAGCTTCGCTGTGACGGCTGATTAAGCTGAACAGTAACTGAATCAATAGCGCTGTTGTATGAACAAGATATTGACTATTATTGCGTTGTGTGCGCTCAGTCTGGTCTCGTGGGCCAATGATGGCGTGTTTTATGCGCAGGGCAACCAGCTGATACCCATTGTGGAGACTGACATACGTGTCACCAAGGAGGTGCTCACGCTCAAGCGTGTGGGCGGTACCATCGAAGTGTCTGTCTACTACGAGTTTTTCAATCCCAAAGGCGAGAAAGATTTGTTGGTAGGCTTCGAGGCGGCACCGTCGTACCCCGTGGAGCCTACCTATCCCAATCACCCCAACATCTTCGATTTCACGGTGCAGATGAATGGTGCGGAGTTGCCCTATCAAATGTCGGTAGTACCTTATTTCAATGCCGACACGGCCCGCGGAGCGCGCCCCTATCTCCTGAACGGCAGGGTCGAGGGCATGGCGAAAGATGCTTTGGATACTTTGGTAGATTGGGATTGGGCCCCCATCTGCTATGTCTACCATTTCAATGCTCATTTCAAGCAGGGGCTCAACGTTGTGCGCCACACCTATCGCTACCGAGCCTCGAACAGTGTGGTCACACGCTACGAGTGCCCCTATGTGCTCACCGCCGCCAACCGCTGGGCCAACCACCAGATTGACGACTTCACGCTTGACATCGATATGGGAGACCGGCAGTCGCTGCTGCTGATGCGCAGCTTCTTCAGAGAGCTGTCGCAGTGGAAGATAGAGGGTGCAGGACGTGCCAATCTGGCACCTGACTTTATCGGCTTCGATGATGATTCGTTGGCCTTTTTCCACATACGTCAAGGGTCGCTCCATCTCCATGCCACCGACTTTCATCCTGAGGGTGAGCTCTGGCTGTGCAGCCCGTTGACCTGTTTATCCATGCTGATGAACCAATGCAATTCGACGGGCGAGCTGCTTGACGCCATGCGTAGGCAATATGTAGAAGCCTCGCTGAATGGGTGTTGGGGCGACGAAGTGCTGAGCGAAAAGGAGCTGACCGACTATCTGGTCGGTATAGAATTGGTCTTCAGCGATATGGACAAGAAAATCATCAAGAACCTACCCTTTGCGCAGCGTGGTTACATTTTCCGTAACAAGGCGCTGCAACGCTACTTTGAATCTACCGACTGGTATGTGCCCGACCCTGACTATCAGGCCGATATGGATGGCTTACGGCCAGTAGAGAAACAATGGGTAGAGTATTGGTCGAAATGAGCTGACGGCTCATGTGCGGGGGCTGCAATAGTCCCGACAGGGTTTCATCAAAGAAAGGGCTCGTGTAAACGAGCCCTTATTGTCTATAACAAGTTTGTTTCCAAATATTTCTATCGGCGATAGCCTATCACGTGGCGCACCTCGTCGAGGGTCTTGCGGGCGCTTTCGTGGGCTTTCTCTTTGCCTTGATCCATCACGCGACGCAGATAGTCCTCGTTGGCCGACAGCTCGGCGATGCGCTCGCGGAACGGTGCCGTGAAGGCCACCATGTCCTCCACCAGCTGTTTTTTCATGTCGCCGTAGCGTATCTCGCAGCGGTTGTACAGGTCGTCGAAGTGTGCCACCGTGTCGGGTGTCGAAACCACCTTCATCAGCGTGAAAAGGTTCTCTATTTCAACGGGTTTCGTCTGGTTCATCTGTGTGGGGCCGAGGTCGGTCTTGGCCTTCATGATCTTCTTTTTGATGGCGCCGGGCTCGTCGTTGAGGAAGATGGCGTTCATCTCGCCCTCCGATTTACCCATCTTGCCACTGCCGTCGAGGCCCGGTATTTTCACCAGCTCGTGGCCGAAGTTGTAGGCCTGTGGCAAGGGGAACACCTCGCAGTTATACATGTTGTTGAAGCGGTTGGCGAAGGTGCGCGTCATCTCCAGATGTTGCTCCTGGTCTTTGCCCACGGGTACCTTGGTGGCTTTGTGGATGATGATGTCGGCGGCCATCAGGGTGGGGTAGGTCAGCAGGCCTGCGTTGACGTTGTTAGGCTGTTGGCGCACCTTGTCCTTGAACGATGTAACGCGTTCCAACTCACCAAGATAGGCATTCATATTGAGGAACAGATAGAGTTCGGCGGTCTCGGGCAGGTCGCTCTGGAAATAGATGGTGGCCTTGTCGGGGTCGAGGCCGGCGGCGAGGTATTGCACCAATATCTGACGGGCGTTGCCATAGAGGTCGCCAGGCGTCGGATGCGTTGTAAGCGAATGGTAGTCAGCTATGAAGAAAAAGCACTGATGCTCATCCTGCATCTTCACAAAGTTGCGCAAGGCTCCAAAATAGTTGCCCAGATGTAGATTTCCTGTCGGCCGTATGCCGCTACAAACGATTTCTCCCATGTCGTTGTCGAGTTGATATTATGTTTTATGCGCCGAGTTGTCTCCGCGTTGTCGTTCTAAGGCGGTATGGCCTAGCCCCTTACGGCAAAACCTCGCCCGATTTCATTTTACAAAATTACATGTTTTTTTCGATAATACCATCTTCAGCAAGAAAAAAAGTCGTCAAATACCATAGAAATGCGTATTTTTGCAGAGCCTTTCCAGGCAGGGGAAGGCGCATTTATGTTTTGACAATCAGTAATGAAATAATACTATTATGGCTAGTAATCCCGATTTGGTACAGTACATCGCCGACCAATGCAGCGGTGCAGGCGAGATTGTGATGCGCAAGATGTTTGGCGATTATGGCGTCTACTGCCGTCCGCAGGGCTCCGACGATCTTCTGTTTTTTGGTTTGGTGAGCGACAACGGATTTTATATCAAACCGCTCGAGGAACTTCGGACGCTGTTGCGCGAGGTGGATTTGCGTCCGCCATACGAAGGGGCGAAACAGTATTATTATATCGCCGACCTCGACGATGCCGACTATCTGTCCGCCCTGGTGCGTGCCGCCTGTGCTGCGTTGCCGATGCCCAAGCCCAAAGCCAAAAGGAGCAAAAAATAAGAAGCCGTCCCTTTGGAACGGCTTCTCGTCTCTCGGCTATTTATAAAATAGCTATTGCTTTTACATGCAATTAGAGGTTCTCAACAGCAGCCTGAGCCTCATCGGTAGCAGCTTCGAGATCCTCAGCGGCAGCCTCAAGATTCTCCTCGGCGTTGGCGCAAGCCTCGTCGATGTTCTCCTCAGCGTTCTCAATGGGGGTCTCCTCCTCAGGGGTAGCCTCGGTGTTGTTGTTGCAAGCCACAAACGAGAACATGGCTGCGATTGCAAGGGTAAAGAATACTTTCTTCATTTTTTTTTAGTTTTAATTGGTTAATAATTAATTATCTAATTTTGTTTTTTCCGTTTTTCTGGTTGCAAAAATACTACTATTTTCAGTAGTGGGTGCAGAATATAGTTTTAAAAATTCTTAAATAAACTATAACTATCTGATTATAAGTTATTCTACGGTGTGCAAAAAGCGTTAAAAAATGCGTTTTTTGTATCAAAAAAACGCATTTTGAGGTTTGGAATATTCTAATTTTGAGATAATTTTAGGGGATGGGGACGATGCCGCCGAATCCCATGAAAGCCATGGCCAAAATACCGGCGGTGACGAGTGCTATGGGAACACCCTTCATGCCTTTGGGAACGCCAGTCAACTCCATCTGTTCGCGGATGCCGGCGAAGATGACCAGCGCCAGGGTGAAGCCCAGTGCGATGCTGGCCGAGTAGATGGTGCTCTGAAGAAGGTTCATCTCTTTCTGGATCACAAGGATGGCGACACCCAGGACAGCGCAGTTGGTGGTGATAAGCGGCAGGAAAACTCCCAAGGTCTGATACAGCGATGGGGAGGTTTTCTTCAACACGATCTCAACCATCTGTACCAGTCCGGCGATGACCAAGATGTAGACGATGGTCTGCAAAAAGCGCAGGTCGCGGATGGGCTCGTTGGTGGCGGCATCAATGGGATACAGCAGATAGGTGTATATCAGCCAGGTGACCACGGTGGCGAGGAGCATCACAAACAGAACTGCTCCGCCCATGCCGAGCGAACTTTTCACATCCTTCGAGACACCCAAAAAAGGGCAGATGCCCAAAAACTGGGCCAAGACTACGTTGTTTACAAAGATTGCACCAATAATCAATGCAAAAGGACTCAGTGGATCCATGATGTTATTTCTTTAGTTTACAACAAATTGCCGTTCGATGAACCTTGTTTCGCCAAGGATACTATCGAACGGCAAAAATACACTCTTTTTTTTAATTGTGCAAATTTTTCTGCCCTTTTTGTTTTGACATGAGCTTTCGGTGCAGCGCAAAAGCGCGTGTCGGTCTTATTCTATCCAGCCCAGCACGTCGCCTTTTTTGACCATCGAGCCTTGTGCATAGCAGGTGTCTACCAGCTTGCCTGCCACGGTGGTCGTCACGGGCATCATGGCGTAGGAGGCCTGGATGGTGCAGAAGGTGTCGCCAGCCTGATACTGTTTGCCGGGGGCGGGGGGCACCGACTTGTCGGCGAAGTCCAGCTCCCAGATGACCTGGCCGGTAGCAGTGGCAACGACAGGGGTGGCATTCTTGAAGCGCTCCTTCATATAGTTGGGCATGGTGCCAGGCTCCACGGCCACGGCAGGTGCCGGTGCGGCAGCGGCAGATTTCTCGGCGCGCAGCGCTTCCACCTCTTTGTTGAAACGCTCTTTGGCGATGCCGCTCTTGTAGTCGCGATATTGACGGTCGTGCATGGCCAGCTCGAAGAGTTCTTCGTCGTCTTCGCCACGGTCCCAGCCTTTTTCTTCCATCTCCTTGATGTAGGTGGGCAAAGTGTCGGGGTAGGCGTCTTGCGGCACACCTTCGTAGAATTCCAGACCTTGGCTTTTGGCCAGCTCCACGATTTCGGGAGCCAGGGGGCCGGGCAGATGGCCTGCGCGACCCAGGATCATGCTCCAGGTGTCTTTGTCTATCTGGGTGAAGCGCGGCTTGCCCTGCGCCATGTTGAGCAGGTTGAGCACCGCGGTGTTCTTGCTGTATTGGCTGAACGGCGTCACCAGGGGAGGATAGCCCAGCATGGGCCAGATGTGCTCTACCTCCTGGAACAGCTGTACCGTCAGTTCTTCGAAGCTCACCTCGGGTTTGCCGTTTTTCTTCAAGGCCATATTGATGGCACCGTGTACACCGCGCAGGTCGCTCATCATGGAGCCCATCATGCCGCCGGGAAGACCACAGCCGACAAGCAGCGAGGTGCTGATGCGGTTGCCGGGATTGATGTAGAGGCCCAGGAAGTCGTCGATGAACTCCTGGTTCAGCTTGCGGGCTGCCATATAGGCTTCCATGTTGATGTCCTTCACCAGGAATCCGGCATCTTTCAGCATGGCCTGCACGCTGATGATGTCGGGATGCACCATACCCCACGACAGGGGCTCCATGGCGCAGTCTATCACGTCGGCGCCGGCCTCGGCCACCATCAGGATGCTGGCCATCGAGAGGCCAGGACCTGTATGTCCGTGATACTGCACCACGATGTGCGGATACTTGGTCTTGATTTCTTTCACCAGACGTCCCAACGTGGCAGGACGGCCTACGCCGGCCATGTCCTTCAGGGCTATCTCGTCGGCTCCGAATTCCACCAGCTTGTCCACGATGCCCATGTAGTATTCCACTGTGTGCACGGGGGAGTGGGTGATACTCAACGCGGCTTGCGAAATCATGCCCGCCTCTTTGGCTGCCACCACCGACAGCTCCAGGTTGCGCGGGTCGTTGAGGCCGCAGAACGAACGCATGATGTCCACGCCCTGAGCCTTCTTGACTTTAGGCATCAGACGGCGCACATCGGCCGGAACACCGTACATGCGGAGACCGTTCAGTGCACGCTCCAGCATGTGTGTCTGGATGCCTGCCTTGTTGAATTCTTTTGTCCATGCCCGAACCGCTTTGTTCGGGTTTTCGCCGTACATCAGATTCACCTGCTCAAAGGCCCCCCCATTGGTCTCGATACGATCGAAGCAGCCCATCTCCACTATCACGGGAGCAATGGTCGTCAACTGATCAACGCGAGGCTGATATTTGCCCGACGACTGCCACATATCGCGGTAGACCAAACTGAATTTTATCTCTTTTGACATAGTTTTACTGTCCTTCTTATGCTATAAATAATTAACAAACAATCAAATACGAATTTCAAATAAAAGAAATTCGCGCACGCAAAGATATATAAAAAAAACAAATAGAATTAAAAAGCGGAAAAATAATTTTGATGTCTTCAGAAGTCAAGCCCCATAGGGGGGTATGCTATGAAATAGGAAAGGGCTATAGTCCAAAGAGATGCCTAGCATTCTGGGTGGTCGCTGCGGCCACGGTCTCGACGCTCACACCTTTTATCTCGGCCACTTTGCTGGCGACGTGCGCCACATAGGCGCTTTCGTTGCGATGGCCCCGATGGGGCACGGGGGCAAGATAGGGTGAGTCGGTCTCCAGCACCAGCTTTTCAAGCGGTAGGGCCGCCACAATGTCGGGGAGTGCCGATTTCTTGTAGGTCACCGTGCCGCCGATGCCCAGCAGAAATCCCATTTCCACTCCGAGCTGTGCCTGCTCCAACGTGCCGCTGTAGCAGTGCAGGATGCCCCGGTAGCTGCAGCTGCCGTGGTGATGCAACAGTTTGTACAGCAGTTCGTATGCGTCGCCGTCGCCACTCTCTTTGGCGTTGCGCAGGTGCAGCACGACAGGCTTCTGCAGTTGCTCGGCCCATACGATTTGCCGCTCCAGCACATCCAGCTGCTGCTCCACAAAGGTGGTGTCCCAGTAGAGGTCGAGGCCTATCTCGCCGACACCCACGTAGTGCTCGGGATGGGCAAAGAGCAGCTCTTTCGCTATGGCCAAATCGGCTTCGAAGTCCGCATTCACCGAGGTGGGGTGCAGCCCCATCATCTGCCGGAACAGGTCGGGGCGTGCCGTGGCCAACGCCTCTTGTCTCTCGTAGCTCTCCTTGTCGATGGCGGGTAGCAGTATCAGCTCCACGCCAGCGGCCTCAGCACGCGCGAGGGCTTCGTTACGGTCGCCGTCGAAGGCTTCGTCGTAAAGGTGTGAGTGGGTGTCTATCAGCATGGATTCTTTATTGTTTCGCTGCGGTATTGTCTTCTATCTGCTTGGTCATCAGGTCGTAGAGCGCCAGCATCTGCTCGTTGTCGGCCAGCAGGCGCCGCTGGTTGTCAATCGTTTTCTGGTCGCGCCGACGTGCGGGACCCGTCTGCTGCTGCCACAGGTTACCTTGCTTGATTTTCTCGGCCGTCAGTGTCACCAGCGGGTGCAGTATGGCGAAATCCATACCGTGTTCCGTCACTAGGTCTTGTGCCAGCGCGTTGATGCAGTTGCCGAAGTTGTTGACCATCACGGCGGCGAGGTGCAGCCATTGGCGCTGCTGGCTGTCAATAGGATACACGTTCTTCGACACCGACTTGGCCAGTTCCATGATGGCCTTCTCTGTGGCTTCGTTGCAGCCTTCTATGCAGAAAGGCACCTCCCCGTAGTTCATTGCCACGTCGCGGATGAAGGTCTGTGGCGACCACAGCACACCATACTTCCGGCTGATGGGTTTCAGCACGTTGAGCGACACGCCGCCGGCGGTGTGCAGCACCAGCGCGTCGCGCAGCTGCAGGTCCAGCGCCAAGTCGAACAGCGCGTCGTCGGCCACGGCCAAAATGTACACGTCGGCAGTGGGATACAGCAGTCCCAGCTTGTCGATAGGCTCTGCAAACACTTGGTTGGCAAGAGCTTCAGCGTGGTCGTATTCGCGCGACCAGATCTGCACTATCTGGTGCCCGGCAGCGTGGAATGCTTTGGCCAGGTGGGTGGCGACGTTGCCCGACCCGATGAAGGTGATGGTGCTCATATTCGTAGATATTATCTTGTTGTATTGTAGTGCGATGCTTTGGCCGTTTACGCCTCGGCACCATAAAAAAGGGTCGAAACTCGCGTTCCGCCCTTTTTATAGTTTTTCGTGTTATTGTTTGCGCAAGGCATTAGTATTCATCTTCTTGGAAGAAGAAGTCCTCTTTGGTGGGGTAGTCAGGCCAAATGTCCTCTATGCTGTCATAGGGGTCGCCTTCGTCCTCTATTTCCGACAGGTTTTCGATAACCTCCATCGGAGCACCTGTGCGCTGCGCGTAATCTATCAGTTCGTCTTTTGTGGCAGGCCAAGGTGCATCCTCTAATTTCGATGCAAGTTCAAGTGTCCAATACATATTCCTCGTTCTCTTAAATGGTTCTGTTTAATGCTGTTATCTTTCTTCACTCCTCTTGTAGGTTCGACGCTTTTGTGCCTTTTTCATGCCTCTTTCGGCTGTTGTTGTCTACCTAAACGCATAGGGTTAGAAATTATTATTTCACACCCCAAAAATTTTCGCTTTTATTTTCGCATTTCAGGAGGTAGCGTGATGCAACAAACAGATAATCAGATAGTCTATTGATGTATTGCTTGATATTTTTTTCTATTTCCACCGTCTCGGCGGCGCGCACGATGCAGCGCTCGGCACGACGGCACACGGTGCGTGCCACGTGGCACTGCGCCGATGCCAGGCTTCCGCCAGGTATCACAAAGGCTTTCAGGCGTGGCACTTGCGCGTCCATGTTGTCGATCCAGCCTTCCAACTTTGCTGGTTCGTTGTCGGCCAGTTGTGGCAGCTTGGCGTAGGTGTCGGCATCTTCGGTGGCCAGCAGTGTCTGCACCACGAAGAGCTGGTTCTGGATGTCTTTCAGCTGTTCATACAGATGGCTGTCGATGGCCTGCACCATCTCGGCCAGCAGCCCGATGTGTGAGTTCAACTCGTCAACGGTGCCGTAGGCTTCCACGCGCAAGTCGCTTTTCTTGACCCTGGTGCCACCCACCAACGAGGTGGTGCCTTCGTCTCCTGTCTTGGTGTATATCATACTCTTTCAACGCTTTTGACCTCGGGGATGGCGTTGCGGATGGCGGTCTCGATGCCCTGTTTCAGAGTCATCATGGCGTGCGGGCAGCTGCCGCAGTGGCCCGTCAGGTGCACCATCACCACGCCTTCGTTGGTCATGTCCACATATTCCACATCGCCGCCGTCTTGCTGCAGGTAGGGGCGGATCTGGCCCAAAGCATTCTTGACTTTCTGTTCGATAACGGTTTTCTCTTCGTCTGTCATGGTGTTGTCTTTTTGCTGTTACTTATTGTGTGCTATTTACTTTTTCTCCAGTTTGCAGATTTCCTTGATGGTGTTCTGGGCCACCTCCATGAAAGCTTCGCTCTCAGGTGTGGGCTGTTCGCTCCACAGGGCCACGGGCTTGCCGCTGTCGCCGCTCTCGGCAATGGATTGCACCAGCGGTATCTGGCCCAACAGGGTGATGTCCATCTCTTTGGCCAATTTGCTGCAGCCTTCACGGCCAAAAATGTAGTAACGGTTGTCTGGCAGCTCAGCGGGGGTGAAGTAGGCCATATTCTCCACGAAGCCCAGCACGGGGATGCCGATGTTGGGGTTCTGGAACATCTCCACGCCACGCACCACGTCGGCCAGCGCCACACGCTGCGGTGTGCTGACTATGATGGCACCCGTCACAGGCAGCGTCTGTGCTATGGTCAGCTGGATGTCGCCTGTTCCCGGAGGCATATCCACCACCAGGTAGTCAATCTCGTCCCACCAGGTCTCGGTGAGCAGCTGTTTCAGTGCGCCCGACGCCATGGGGCCTCGCCACACCAGCGCTTTTTCGGGGTCTACCAGGAAGCCTACCGACATCAGCTTGATGCCATATTTCTCCACGGGAACCATGTAGGTCTTTCCGTCGTGGTTTTCGCCAAAGATATCCTGGTGGTTGACATTGAACATGATGGGTATCGAGGGACCGTAGATGTCGGCATCAATCAATCCCACTTTGGCACCCGTCTTGGCCAGCGAGACGGCCAGGTTCACTGCCACTGTCGATTTGCCCACGCCACCTTTGCCCGAAGCCACCAGGATGGTGTGCTTTATGTTGGGGAACATATCGGCGGGGTCAGGCTCTTCCACTTTGCGCGATGTCAGGTTCACCGTCACTTCGGCGTTGCGGTCCACATACTCATGTATCGCATTGATACAATCCTCCTTCATCTTCGATTTCATGGGGCATGCCGGCGTGGTCAGCACCAGGTCGAAGCTCACCTTGAGCCCGTTGACGCTGATGTTCTCTATCATGCCGAGTTGCGTCAAACTCTGCCCTAAATCGGGGTCGTCGACATGCGACAACGCCATTTCTATCATTGTTGTGGTAATCTTGCTCATATTTTCTGTATTCTTAATATATTTCATTCTATTCTATGTTGCGAAGCAGTTGCTCCACGATTTCCCCGTGGTCGAAAGCCAAGGGTGGCAGCTCCTGCAGCGAAAACCAGCGTGCTTCGGCGGCATCGTCGCCGCCCCGTGCTTCCAGTGTGCTGCGGTCCACCAGGGCCATGAATATGACGCTGATGGTGCGGCCCCGTGGGTCGCGGCCTTCGCGCGATGCCACCAGCATCTCTTTCAGCTCCAGCCCTTTCAGTCCTGTCTCTTCTTCCAGCTCGCGGTGTGCGGTGAAGGCAATGTCGGGGTCGCTCATGTCGAAGAATCCGCCAGGCAGCGCCCAACAGTCTTTGTAGGGCTCGTGGCCGCGGCGTATCAGCAGCAGCTCATGGCGCTGGGGGTCTATCAGGGCAATGTCGGCCGTGACGGAGGGTCTGGGGTATTCGTAGCTATACATATCGCTGTCGGTTATTCTCCAAATAGTTCTTTCAGTTTCTTCTCCAGATCGCTGCCGCGCAGGTTACGGGCGATGATTTTGCCGTCGCGTCCCACCAGTACGGTGCTCGGTATCGAGGTCACCCCGTATGTGGCGCCGCCGCTCGAGGTCCAGCCCTTCAGGTCGCTGACGTGGTTCTCCCATCTCAGGCCGTCCTGCTTGATGGCACGTAGCCATTCATCGCGCCCTTTGTCGAGCGACACGCTGAAGATGTCGAATCCTTTGTCGTGATATTTATTGTAGAGCTTCACCACGTTGGGGTTCTCCATGCGGCACGGACGGCACCACGAGGCCCAGAAGTCTATCAGTACCACCTTGCCGCGCAGGTCCGACAGGCGACGCGTCACGCCGTTCATGTCCTTCATCTCTATCTCCGGCGCCATGCGGCCCGGACCCAGGGTGGAGCGCACCTTGCCGCTGATGTGCTGCACATAGGGGTTGTTGCTGTATTTCTTCCCCAGCTGATTGTCGATTATTTCGTATAGCTCGTAGTAGTTTTCGAAATCGTTCTCGAAATAGGTGACAATGAAGGCGCTCATCAGCACGCCGGCATTGTCACGCACCACCTTCTCGATGGATGCGTTCTGCTTCATTACTATCTGGTCGAGCTGTTCCATCAGCTCCCGCCTGCGGGAGTCGGTGGTCGAAGGCAGCTGGAGTTCCTCGCTCAGCGAGGTGTACTGGGGCAGGTTGGAGTAGAGCACTTTGTTGAAAAGCTCATATACATGCAGGTTGTTCGACCCCGTGGTGTTGCGCACCTCCATGAAGTTGTGCTTGATGTCGTAGTTCATCGTTATTGTCACACGGTCGAAAGGTTCCAGCATGAGGTGTGTCATCGGCGGCTGCTGTGTGAGGCCCTGCGGCATCATGATGAACAGTTTGGGCTCGTCAAGTTTCACCTCGGTGCTGAAGGCTCCTTTTTTGTCGGGGGTCAGTGTGTCGTAGGGCACCAGATTGTTGCCTTCTACCATGTTCAGCACTATCTTGTTGCTGTTGGGCAGACCCGTTACTGTTCCGCTTAATTTTGCGGTCTGTGCCATGGCCATGCTGCACGCACACAAGGTTATTATGAATGCTATCAGTTTGTTTCTCATATTGTTGCCTTATTTATGGATTGCCTTTTGGGTATTTAATATCTGTAATGCTTCTTTCAGGTCGGGGTCGTGTGGTATCTCGATGGCATAGAAGGCCGCATCGGAGTAGAGCATGTCGCCTATCAGACCTTTGAGATACGATTTCATCTCTTCGTGGTATTTGTTGATGCACGCCGGGTCGCGCTTCAGCCCTTCGGCGTCGCCGCGGCGCAGCATCTCCTCGAACATCGCGCCGCTCACCGTGTAGCGGTGCACAAAGCTATATTCCGTAGGAAACTGTTTTTTGATGTTTTTGCCGTCGCGCACCACGATGTCAAAGGCGTATTGGTCTACCACGCCTTTGTTTATCAGCATGTTGTAATAGTAGACGTTCTCGCTGGTCTTGTAGTTGATGTAGTAGTCGGGCAGGATGCCGCCGCCACCGTACACCACACGGCCACCGCTGGTGTAGTAGGGGGTGGAGTCTATCACTTGGCCGAACACCGAGTCTTGTAGATATTCGTTGTTCACCTGCTCGATGAAGTCGGAGTAGTACTCGTCGGTGCCACCCGAGTATGGCCGCTGGATGCAGCGCCCCGAGGGAGTGTAGTAGCGCGAGGTGGTCAGCCACACCGACGACCCGTCGGGCAGGTCGAAAGGCTGTTGTACCAGTCCCTTGCCGAACGAGCGACGCCCCACGATGATGCCGCGGTCGTTGTCCTGGATGGCGCCTGCCACAATCTCGCTCGCCGACGCCGAGTATTCGTTTATCATCACCAGCACCTTCCCCTCCGTGAAGAGTCCTCCGGGAGTGGAACGCAACTCTCTACGTTTGCTGTGGGCGCCTTCGGTGTACACAATCATCTCCTTGCCGGGCAGCAGCTCGTCGCAGATGCCCGTCGCAGCAGCCATCAGTCCGCCGCTGTTGTCGCGCAGGTCTATGATGAGACGCTTCATCTTGCTGTCTTTCAGCTTGCTGACGGCACGGCAGAACTCCGCATAGGTCGACTCGCCGAAGATTTTGATACGCACATAGCCTGTCGAGTCGTCAATCATGCCGCTGTAGACGACGCTGTTCATCTCCACCTGTCCGCGGCGGATGTCCAGCTCCAACGGCTGTTGTTGTCCGTGGCGCCGCAACTTCAGGTGTACCAGGCTGCCCTGCTGTCCGCGTATGCGTTTCACCACCTCGTCGAGGTTCATGTCCACGCCGGAGACGATGGTATCGTCCACAGACTCAATCATGTCGCACGCCATCACATCTACGCCATCGGAGGGCCCGCCAGGCACCACTTGGTTCACATACACCGAGTCGCCACGCTTGCGCAGCACCAGCCCCACACCGTAGAAATAGCCCTGCAGCTCTTCGCCTTCCTTCTCACGCTCCGCGGCCGACAGGTAGCTGCTGTGCGGATCCAGGTTGGTGAAGATGGCAGCATACATCTGGTCCATCAAGGTGTCGTAGTCTATTTCGTCAACGTAGTTTTTTTCAATGATATTCCAGATGGCCTGCAGCTTCTTGTTGGTCATCTGTCCGGACATCGGCCCCATTCCCATGGAGGAATTGCCCTTGGGCATCAGCACGCCCAGCACCATCCCCATAGCCAGTGCTATGAAGATGAATAACAGGGCTTTCGATATTTTTATCCTCCGTCTCATACCCTCTTAAACGAACACCCTTATTATTTATTGTTTCATTGTGAAAAATTTATTTTCTCTTCGTTTGTCGCCTTTCAAAGCCCCTTTTGAAGAGCCAGGCTGCCACCCCGCAGGGTGGCAGCCTGGCATTATCTCATATCCTCAAAGGGTCCTATGCGATGCAGTCGTCGAGCGCTGCAGTGATGGCCTCACGGTCAAGGTGTTGGCCTATGAAGACGAGTTTCTGCATGCGGTCGCCGTAGGTGTCGTCCCAGTCGCGTTGCAAGCTGGGGTCGCGGCGCATGAGGTCCAGCAGCTCTTCGTCGGGCATGGTGGCATACCATTGCCCTGTGTCGCGTAGCGACACTTGCTTGCCGGCCTGCTCGAAAAGATAGCATGTTTCGGGCTCGGAGATGAACCAGCAGATGCCTTTGGCGCGGATGACACCTTTCGGCCAGTGGCGCGCCACAAATTCGTCGAACCGGGCGATGTTCATCGGCTCGCGACGGTAGTAGACGAAGGTGCCGATGCCATACTCCTCGGCTTCGCCTTCGTCATCGTGGTGATGGTGATGCTCGTGATCGTGATGGTGTCCGTGGTCATGATGGTGCTCGTGGTCGTGGTCTTGGTCGTCGTCATCGTCATCATCGTCGTCATCGTGGTGGTTCTCGATCTCGTCGATCCATGCTGCCGAGGTGGCCACTTTGTCGAAGTCGAAGCTGTGCGTGTTCAGGATGCGGTCGAAGTCGATGTCGCAGTAGTCGCAGTCGATGATCTCGGCCTTGGGCTGTATGGCTCTGATGATTTCGCGGATGCGTCCCAGTTCGGCGGCGTCCACCTCCGAAGCTTTGTTCAGCAGGATGATGTTGCAGAATTCAATCTGCTGTATGACAAGGTTTTCGATGTCTTCTTCGGCCAGCCCGGGTCGTAGCAGGTTCTTGCCGCTGCCAAACTCGTCTTTCATGCGCAGCGCGTCGACCACGGTGACGATGCTGTCCACCACCGGCACACCGTCGCGCACATATTCCTCGCCCATCGTGGGGATGGAACAGATGGTCTGCGCTATAGGTGCCGGCTCGCAGATACCGCTGGCTTCGATGACGATGTAGTCGAAGCGGTGCTGGCTGATGATGTCGCGCAGCTGCTCCACGAGGTCCATCTTCAGCGTGCAGCAGATGCAACCGTTTTGCAGGGCCACCAGACTCTCCTCTTTTTTCCCCACCACGCCTCCTTTCTCGATAAGGTCGGCATCGATGTTCACCTCGCCGATGTCGTTGACGATGACGGCAAACTTGATGCCGCGGCGGTTGCTCAGTATGCGGTTCAGCAGCGTGGTCTTGCCGCTGCCCAAGTATCCGGTCAGTAACAGTACGGGTATTTCGTTGGAATTCATAATGATTGTATTGTATTATTAATTAAAGTCTTTCCTTTTGAGATGTGACCATCCTATGGAGACAAACGCCTCGGGTGTGGACTCCTCGTAAGTGATTTTGCGCTTCCACCCGTTGCTGAGAAAACGGCGTAGACGGAAGGCAGGCCGTGTCTCCCTCCCCTTTGTCTGGCCGAGAGCCATCTTGGGTTCGATGATTTCGTTCAAGATGCGGTCGCACAGCACTTTATCGTCGCTGGTTACCCCATGGAAAAGGTCATTCGTCTCTCCTTTCAATATGGTGTCGAGACAAATGGTATTGATGCATTTGACGAATGGCAGCATCGCAAATGCTTTCCAGTCTTTGACAGCTGACTCCCAATCAATTTCGTTGTGGAAGCGTCTCACAAACAGTGCCCAGTCGAGCAATTGCCGCAAGATGGTGTTGCTCCCCGAGAAGTGGCGCGCCATGTGACGGGAAAGGAACAATGTGTCGAAATCCACGGGGGGCAGGAATATGGCAGCGCCCGACCCATTGCCTTTTTTCAGTCGGAAAGTGCGCCATTCGCCCTGCGATAGTTCTATTAGCCTCTGTTCCACTCGTCGGCTGCTCCGCAGGTCTTCAATGTTGATGAAGTTATAGTGGTTTTCCACCATGATGTTGTTCAGATAGAAAACCGTATGGTGCGCGTGGGTGTTGTCTATCGGAATATCTAAGTGCTTGTGTACGAGGAAGTCCCCCTCTTGCTGGCAGCATCGAACCCTTTTGTCTTCGCGGCGCCAAAGGAACAGGTCTATATCGCCAGGTGCCCGGTGATTGGGGGTGGGGTACAAGGTGCTGCATCCCAGACCTTTCAATACCCCGATGTTGAGACCTCCTTCCGAAGAGAGGAGGGTTGCGAGGTCTCCAATGGCTTGTAGGTGATTGGAGTATGCCATCTCGGTGGAGGCCACCATTCCACACCAGGCCAGACGGGTCTGCTCATCAACAACTACATTGCTGATTGTCAAGCCGTCATAGGATACTGCTGCCACCCGCTGCTGTTCCGCTAGCCGCATGACGGCATACCAGTCGACATCAGCCTGTGCAGGCCCCGACAATTCGGCTCCGGCACCGCTTACTGCCGCTTGTAGCAACGACAACAATATTTCACCTTCTTTTTTCATCCACTTCCGTAACGCCCCCATCCTTTTTTTATTGTCATCAGAAGACCATTTTTTGCGCCCGAAAACGGTGCATAAGTTGTTGATAAATTTTCCCGGAAATGCCCAATCCGGACCTTGTTTTTGCCCTTTTTCTGTGCCAAAAACAGCCCCTTTCGACATCCATTTACGCGCTATTTGATTTTTGTAACAGATTGAACCTTAACGGCTCTAAAAGAATTTAACATTGTTTAACAAATAAATGATAAAACACGTTTGGTCAGTTATAAAAAAGGTTGTAATTTTGCAACTCGTTTCGAGGGCGGATTATGCCCTTTAAACCAAACGGAAAACATTATAAATTAAATAAATAATATTAAAAGAAAAAATGCCAACAATTCAACAATTAGTTCGCAAAGGACGTCAGAAACTGGAGTACAAGAGCAAATCTCCTGCACTGGACGCTTGTCCGCAACGCCGCGGTGTCTGCACGCGTGTGTATACCACCACGCCTAAAAAACCTAACTCGGCAATGCGTAAAGTCGCACGTGTTCGCCTCACCAACGGTAAGGAAGTCAACGCTTACATCCCTGGCGAGGGCCACAACCTGCAAGAGCATAGCATCGTGATGATCCGTGGCGGTCGTGTGAAAGACCTCCCCGGTGTCCGCTATCATATCATCCGTGGTGCGTTGGATACCTCGGGAGTTGATGGCCGTCGTCAGCGCCGCTCCAAATATGGTGCCAAACGTCCCAAACAGGCTGCCAAGTAATTTATTGTAGAACAGTTTTTAGCTTGCGATAAGAAATGAGAAAAGCAAAACCGAAAAAAAGAATCATCCTTCCGGATCCCAAATACAATGATGTGCTGGTCACCAAGTTCGTCAACAACCTGATGATGGGTGGCAAGAAAACCATCGCCTATAAGATTTTCTATGAGGCTATCGACGTGGTCTCTCAGCGTACCAACGAGGACGGCCTCGAGGTGTGGAAGAAAGCACTGGCCAACATCACCCCCAGCGTTGAGGTGAAGAGCCGCCGCATCGGTGGCGCCACTTTCCAGGTGCCTACCGAAATCCGCCCCGAGCGTAAACAGTCCATCGGTATGAAGAACCTCATCAACTTCTCCCGCAAACGCAGCGAGAAGACGATGGCTCTGAAACTCGCCGGCGAAATCCAGGCCGCCTACAAAGAGGAGGGTGCCGCCTTCAAGCGTAAGGAGGATATCCACCGTATGGCCGAGGCCAACAAGGCTTTCTCGCACTTCAGATTCTAAGTTTGCTAATAATATATATTGTATATACATTAATAAATTATCCACCACTTCAAAACAGTTTGATTCATGTCTGACCTACATTTTACAAGAAATATCGGTATAATGGCGCACATTGATGCTGGCAAGACCACCACAACGGAGCGCATCTTGTACTATACAGGCAAGAATTACAAACTTGGCGAGACCCACGAGGGTTCGGCAACGATGGACTGGATGGTGCAGGAGCAGGAACGTGGTATCACCATCACCTCCGCCGCCACCACGGTCTATTGGGATTGGAAGGATAATCATTACAAATACAATATTATAGATACTCCGGGTCACGTCGATTTCACCGTCGAAGTGGAGCGCTCGCTGCGCGTCCTCGACGGCGCCATCGCCATCTTCTGCGCCGTGGGCGGCGTGGAACCCCAGTCGGAGACCGTCTGGCGTCAGGCCGACAAGTACCATGTGCCGCGCATCGCTTTCATCAACAAGATGGACCGTGCCGGTGCCGACTTCTTCTCGGTGGTGAACCAGATCAAGGAGCGCCTCGGCGCTACCCCGATTCCCATCGAACTGCCTATCGGCCAGGAAGATCTCTACAAAGGTGTCGTGAACCTCATCACCAACAAGGCGCTGATCTGGGACGAAGAGTCCAACGGTCAGAAGTTCTACGAGGTGCCCATGCCCGAAGACCTCAAGGAGACGGTGGCCAACTACCGCCAGCAGCTCATTGAGGGCGTCGCCGAAGAGAATGAGGCTCTGATGGAGAAGTTCTTCGATGATCCCGACTCTATCACCGAGGAGGAAATTGTGGCCGAGATCCGCAAGGCAACCCTCGAACAGCGCATTGTGCCTGTCATGTGCGGGTCGGCATTCAAGAACAAGGGCATCCAGACCCTGCTCGACGCAGTGGCGGCATTCCTGCCTTCGCCGCTGGATACGAAGCCTGTGGAGGGCATCAACCCCCGCAACGAGAAGGAAGAGACGCGTATGGCTGACGTCAACGCGCCGTTCTCGGCACTGGCTTTCAAGATTGCCACCGACCCCTATGTCGGCCGCCTCTGCTTCTTCCGCGTCTACTCGGGCGCGCTCGACTCGGGCTCCTACGTCTACAACTCCAACACGGGCAAGAAGGAACGCATCTCGCGCATCATGCAGATGCACTCCAACAAGCAGAACCCCTTGGATCGCATCGAGGCCGGCGACATCGGCGCCGCCGTGGGATTCAAGGACATCAAAACGGGTCACACGCTCTGCGACGAGCGTCACCCCATCGTGCTGGAGTCGATGAAGTTCCCCGACCCCGTCATCAGCATCGCTGTCGAGCCGCTCACCCAGAGTGAAGTCGACAAACTCGACAATGCGCTGGTCAAGCTGGCTGAGGAAGACCCCACATTCCAGGTGAAGACCGACGAGGTGTCGGGCCAGACGCTGATCAGCGGTATGGGCGAGCTGCACCTCGACATCATCCTCGACCGTCTGCGCCGCGAGTTCGGCGTGGAGGTGCGTCAGGGTCGTCCCGAGGTGGCCTACAAGGAGGCTATCACCCAGACTGTCACGCACCACGAGGTCTACAAGAAACAGACGGGTGGCAAGGGCAAGTTCGCCGACATCCTGTTCGAGATCGGTCCCGCCGACGAGGGTTTCAGAGGTCTGCAGTTCGTCAACCAGGTGAAGGGCGGCAACATTCCCAAGGAGTATATGCCTGCCATCGAGAAGGGCTTCAAGGAGGCCATGTTCAACGGTGTGCTGGCAGGCTACCCGCTCGACAGTATGAAGGTGACCGTCGTCGACGGCTCGTTCCATCCTGTGGACTCCGACCAGCTGTCGTTCGAACTCTGTGCCAAGATAGGCTTCAAGAACGCCTGCCGCAAGGCTGCGCCGGTGTTGCTGGAACCCATCATGAGTCTGGAAGTCACCACGCCCGACGCTTACGTGGGCGATGTGACTGGCGATCTGAACCGCCGCCGTGGCATGCTGGAGAACATCAGTGCCAAGGTGGGTGTGCAGTCAATCCGCGCCAAGGTGCCTCTGGAGCAGATGTTCGGCTATGTGACCACGCTGCGTACCATCACTTCGGGCCGCGCTAACTCAACCATGGAGTTCTCGCACTACGCCGAGGTGACCCGCGAGCAGCAGGAGGCCATACTGAAGAGCAGATACAGCTACTATTGATTGAGTAAACAAAAAGAAAGACAATTAATTAATAATATTAACACAAAAAACCGTGAGTCAAAGAATCAGAATTAAACTCAAATCTTACGATCACAACTTGGTGGACAAATCCGCCGAGAAGATCGCTAAGACCGTCAAGATGACGGGCGCGGTGGTGAATGGCCCCATTCCGCTGCCGACGAACAAAAAGATTTTCACAGTCAACCGTTCGACTTTCGTCAACAAGAAATCGCGCGAGCAGTTTGAACTGTGCACCTACAAGCGTCTGATGGACATCGACATCAACGACCGTACCAAGACGATCGATGCCCTGATGAAACTTGAGCTGCCCAGTGGTGTTGAAGTGGAAATCAAAGTGTGAAATTAACTCAGCCAATGCAGCCCATAGCAGGAAGACCCTGCCGGGAAGGGCACAGTATGCTGAAAACTAAAAACAACTAATCCATTAAAAAAGAGAAATGTCAGGATTATTAGGAAGAAAAATCGGTATGACCAGTCTTTTTAATGCCGACGGAAAGCAGATTCCGTGCACTGTGATAGAAGCTGGTCCTTGTGTTGTGACACAAGTGAAATCCGTCGAAAAGGACGGTTATGACGCCATTCAGCTGGGTTTCGGCGAGCAGAAGGAAAGCCGCACCACGAAGCCTATGAAAGGCCATTTTGCAAAAGCTGGCACTACGCCCAAACGTTACTTGGCTGAGTTCAGCCGTTTCGAAGAGGGTTCGCGCAAGAAATTCGGTGAGATTCTCACCGTGGAAGTGTTCCAGGAAGGTGAATTTGTCGACGTGGTGGGAACCTCGAAAGGTAAAGGTTTCCAGGGCGTTGTCAAAAGACACGGTTTCGGTGGTGTTGGAGATCTCACTCACGGTCAGCATGACCGTCTCCGCGCTCCTGGTTCGGTGGGTGCTTCGTCCTATCCTTCGCGTGTGTTCAAAGGCATGCGCATGGCAGGCCAGACCGGCAACCGCCGCGTGAAAGTGCAAAACCTCGAGGTTATCAAGATCATCCCCGAGAAGAATTTAATGATTGTGAAAGGTTCTGTACCGGGACCCAAAGGTTCAATTTTAAAACTTGAGAGATGGAGTTAAAAGTATATAACATCAATGGTAGCGAGACCGGCAGAACCATAACACTCGACGACTCGGTCTTCGCAATGGAGCAGCCCAACGACCACGCTATCTACCTGGATTGCAAACAGTATTTGGCAGATCAGCGTCAGGGCACACACAAAAGTAAAGAGCGTTCGGAGATTGCTCACAGCACCCGTAAGCTGAAACGCCAGAAGGGCACCGGCGGTGCTCGCTCGGGCGATATCAAGAGCCCCGTGTTCGTCGGTGGCGGCCGCATCTTCGGCCCCAAGCCCCGCGACTATCGCTTCAAGCTGAATATCAAGGTGAAACGTCTGGCCCGTCGTTCGGCTCTCAGCTACAAGGTGGCTGAGAACAAGATGACGGTGGTCGAGAACTTCTCGTTCGACGCTCCCAAGACCAAGCAGATGATCAGCGTGCTCAAGAATCTGAACGTAAATGATAAAAAATCACTTTTTGTGATTGAGAATCAAAATAATTTCGTATTTTTGTCTGCTCGGAACCTGCAGAATGTGAAGGTGGTAAATGTATCGCAATTAAACACTTACGACATAGTTAACGCCTCCAATATTGTGGTTTCCGAGGGTTCAATTGGCGAAATTGTTCGCGTTTTGGGCAAATAATAAACGCAGTTTGGATAACTTTTGATAACGATTAAGAATTTTTAACAAATGAATATCATAATAAAACCGCTCATCAGCGAAAAGATGACGAGACTTACTGAGGCGGCAGCCGAGCCGAAGCTGAACCGCATTCAGCGCCACAAAGGCATTGAGCTGAAGCCTGCCCAGAACCGTTATGGTTTCATCGTCGACAAACGCGCCAACAAGATTGAAATCAAGAACGCCGTTGAGTCCCTCTACAATGTGAAGGTCCTCGATGTCAACACGATGAACTACTCGGGCAAGAACAAGTCGCGCTACACCAAGTCGGGTTTCCTCCAGGGCCGCACCAACGCATACAAGAAGGCTATCGTGACGCTGGCTCCGGACAACACGATCGATTTTTATAGCAACATTTAATGCTGAATAAAGGGTGGCGACACAGTGCGCAACCCTCATATTGGATAACAAGAAACAATTAAATAATAGTAAGTTCCACTGATAAGAGAACAAAAAGAAGTAAAACAGAAATGGCTTTAAAGAAGATTAAACCTACAACTCCGGGTCAGCGTCACAAGATTGTGGTGACCAACGACGACATCACGACGTCGAAACCCGAGAAGAGCCTTGTCTTCGGTCTCCGCAAATCGGGCGGCCGCAACAACCAAGGTAAAATGACGATGCGCTACATTGGCGGTGGCCACAAGCAGCTGTATCGTATTGTCGATTTCAAGCGCGACAAAGACGGTATCCCTGCAACGGTGAAGTCCATCGAGTACGACCCCAACCGTAGCTCGCGTATCGCCCTGGTGTACTACGCTGACGGCGAGAAACGTTACATCCTGGCCCCTCAGGGACTGAAGGTGGGCCAGACCATCATGTCGGGCAAAGGTGTCCAGCCTGAAGTCGGCAACACGCTGACGCTGGCCGAGATTCCCTTCGGTACGCTGATTCACAACATCGAGCTTCGTCCTGGCCAGGGTGCCAAGATGGTGCGCTCGGCAGGTGCCTATGCTCAGTTGATGAGCCGCGATGGCAAGTATGCCATCATCAAGATGCCTTCGGGCGAGATGCGCATGATCCTTCAGTCGTGCCGCGCCACGGTCGGCATTGTGTCGAACCCCGAGCACAACCTTGAGGTTGGCGGTAAGGCCGGTCGCAGCCGTTGGCTGGGTCGTCGCCCGAGAAACCGCGGTGTTGTGATGAACCCTGTGGATCACCCCATGGGTGGTGGCGAAGGCCGTCAGAGCGGTGGACATCCTCGTTCGCGCAAGGGCATCCCTGCAAAGGGTTACAAGACTCGCGCTCCGAAGAAACAGTCGAGCAAGTTTATCGTCGAAAGAAGAAAGAAATAAATGTAGTGCATCGCTTGGCCGCATGAGCCCCGCAGCATGAGGGCACAGCGCCAGGCGAGCTAATAAAAAGAAGAACAAGATGAGTCGTTCATTAAAGAAAGGTCCGTACATTTTCCATAAACTGGAGAAGAGAGTTATTGACGCCCAGCAGTCGAACAAGAAGGTTACGATTAAGACCTGGTCGAGAGCTTCGATGATTTCGCCAGACTTTGTGGGTCAGACTATTGCGGTGCATAACGGCAACAAGTTTATCCCGGTTTATGTGACCGAGAATATGGTGGGACACAAGCTCGGCGAGTTCGCCCCCACGCGTATTTTCCGTGGCCACGCCGGTGCCAAGGACAAGAAGAAATAACAAAATGAGAATGGCGCCTCCTGGCTTCCCGCGAGAGCGGCAGGCTGAAGGGGGCCTAAAGAAAAAAGAATTATGGGACGTAGAAAACACAATAGTGCAGAAGCACGCAAAGAAGCCAAGAAGACTATCGCAATGGCTAAGCTGATGAACAACCCCACGTCGCCCCAGAAGACACGTCTGGTTGCAGACATGGTACGTGGCAAGGACGTTGATCAGGCTTTGGCTATTTTGCAGTACAGCCCCCGCGAGTCGGCTCCCAAAATGCGTAAACTGTTGCTCTCGGCCGTCGCCAACTGGCAGGCCAAGAACGAAGGCAAGCGCATCGAGGACAGCCAGCTGTATGTGAAGACCATCATGGTCGACGAGGGCCGCACGATGAAACGTATGCGCACCGCTCCCCAGGGCCGTGGCTATCGCATCCGCAAACGCAGCAACCACATCACCATGATCGTTGGAAGCCGCACCGAAGAGGCTGCTGTAAACGCTAGTACTGAAGAACAATAAATAGAAAAGAAAGACCTTGGGTCGCAAGGCACAAGGTCTAAAAAGAATTATAAGTAAAAAAAGAAGAATTTTTAGCATGGGACAAAAAACTAACCCAATTGGCAACAGATTAGGTATCATCCGCGGATGGGACTCTAATTGGTATGGCGGAAGAAGATTCGAGCAGAAACTCGTTGAGGACGACAAGATAAGAAAGTACCTCAACGCTCGTCTCGCCAAGGCTGGTATTGCGAAAATCTACATCGAGAGAACGCTGAAGCTGCTGACGGTGACTATCTATGCAGCCCGTCCGGGTGTGATTATCGGCAAGGCCGGCTCCGAGGTCGACAAGCTGAAGGAAGAGCTCCGCAAGATCACCGGCAAGGAGGTGCAGATCAACATTAGCGAGGTGAAACGCCCCGAGTTGGACGCTACGCTGGTGGCACAGAACATTGCAAAACAGATTGAGGGCCGCGTGCAGTACCGCCGCGCCATCAAGACCGCCATCGCTTCGACGATGCGCATGGGTGCCGAAGGCATCAAGGTTTCTATCTCCGGACGTATCGGCGGTGCCGAGATGTCGCGTACCGAGCACTACAAAGAGGGCCGTACTCCTCTCCACACGCTGCGCGCCGACATCGACTACGCTCTGGCCGAGGCTCACACGGCATACGGCCGCATGGGCGTGAAGGTTTGGATCTGCCGCGGCATCGTGTACGGCAAGCGCGAGCTTGTTCCCTCCACGGTGGGTGGCATGGTTGCCAAAGACAACCGTCGTCCGTCGAGCACCGGCCGCACCGGCATGGGCGCTCGCAAGAGAACAAACAATAGAAGTAGTAAATAAACAAGACTTGGAGCGACGACATTGAGTCGGACCGACGCGGTGGAGTCGCACAAAAGATAAAAAAGAAGTAACAATGTTACAGCCAAAGAAAACAAGATATAGAAAGCAGCAAAAAGGAAAAATTAAGGGCAATGCTTTCCGTGGTCATGAGTTGGCTTTCGGTACGTTCGGCATCAAGTCCTTGGAGACCTGCTTCATTACGGGTCGTCAAATAGAGGCTGCACGTCAAGCGGTAACTCGTCACATGAAACGTGAAGGTCAGATATGGATTCGCATCTTCCCGGACAAGCCCATCACCAAGAAGCCCAATGAGGTGCGTATGGGTAAAGGTAAAGGTGCTCCCGAGTACTTTGTGGCTCGCGTGATGCCCGGCACCATCCTCTTCGAGTGCGAAGGTGTACCCATGGATGTCGCCAAGGAGGCTCTGCGCCTTGCAGCCCAGAAGCTGCCGGTGACGACCAAGTTTGTTGTTAAACGAGATTACGTAGAAGAAGCTTAATAACGAGTAGCAGGCAGGAGGTTCGATGCTGACTGTCTGAAACACAAAAAAAGAAGAGATGAAAAATCAGTTAGTATTCAAAGAGCTTTCAACTGCTGAAGTTAAGGAGCGTTTGGAGACCGAAAGAGCCTTGTATCAGAAGATGCTGCTGACCCATGCTGTTTCGCCGATAGACAATCCTAACAAAATTAAAGAAAGTAGAAAAACCATTGCCCGCTGTTTGACGGAGTTGCGCGCACGCGAAATCGCAGAGCAGAAGTAAGGCATAAGTTAAAATCCAAATCTGAAAATGGAAAGAAATTTAAGAAAAGAACGTATCGGCGTCGTGGTGAGCAACAAGATGGAAAAGTCTATCGTTGTGCTCGTTGAGCGCAAGGTGAAGCACCCGAAATATGGTAAATTCGTGAAGAAAAGCACGAAGTTCATGGCTCACGACGAGAAAAATGAATGCAACATTGGCGATACGGTCCGCATCATGGAGACGCGTCCGTTGAGCAAGAACAAATGTTGGCGATTAGTTGAAATAGTAGAAAGAGCTAAGTAACTTGTGATTGGTGGTCAGGGACGCGCCCTGCGGGGCGGAGGTCGCTAATCACGGGTCACTCAAAATGAGAAAAAATGATACAACAAGAGACAAGAATGACAGTTGCCGATAACAGCGGTGCAAAAAGTGCGCTGTGTATCCGCGTTCTGGGTGGCACGAAGAAGCGTTACGCCAGCATTGGCGACGTGATTGTCGTGGCTGTCAAGGATGCGCTTCCTTCGGGCAACGTAAAGAAAGGAGCTGTTTCCAAGGCTGTTGTGGTACGCACCAAGAAAGAGATTCGTCGCAACGACGGTTCTTATATCCGCTTTGACGACAATGCTTGCGTGCTGCTGACGGCTGCCGACGAGTTGCGCGGAACGCGTATCTTCGGACCGGTGGGAAGAGAACTTCGTGAGAAACAATTCATGAAGATTGTTTCCTTAGCTCCCGAGGTATTGTAAGTTAAACAGAAATTGAAAACTTTAGTTTTTGATAAAGTTAAAAGAGAAAAGAAATGAAATTGCACGTAAAAAAAGGGGATATGGTCCAGGTGATCGCCGGTGACGACAAAGGCAAGATTGCTAAGGTGCTGAAAGTGTATCCCGAAAAGAATCGCGCCATCGTAGAGGGGGTCAACGTCAACAAGAAACACACCAAGCCCAACGCCAAGAACACGCAGGGCGGTATTGTTGATGTGGAAGCTCCGATTCATGTTTCCAACCTGATGGTTGTGGAGGGCAAGACTCCTACCCGCGTTGGACGTAGAATCGACGAAAAGACTGGTAAATTAGTCCGTTATTCTAAAAAATCAGGGGAGGTAATCAAGTAATGGCATATATTCCTACATTAAAGACAAAGTACAACGAGGAGATTAAGCCTGCGCTGATGGCCGAGTACAACTAC
This sequence comes from Bacteroidales bacterium, assembly GCA_024681475.1. Taxonomy (GTDB): domain Bacteria; phylum Bacteroidota; class Bacteroidia; order Bacteroidales; family P3; genus Colimorpha. Next base: position 101,230 of record JAILAT010000049.1, read on the forward strand.
AAGACCGTCATGCAGTGCCCCCGTTTGGTGAAAATCACCTTGAACCAGGGTCTGGGCAAGGCCGCCATCGCCGACAAGAAAGTCATCGACAAGGGTATCGAGGAGATGACGCTCATCGCCGGCCAGCGCGCTGTGGCCACCAAGTCGAAGAAGGACATCTCGAACTTCAAACTGCGTCGCGGTATGCCCATCGGCGTTCGCGTCACTCTGCGCGGCGAGCGTATGTATGAGTTCCTCGATCGTCTGGTGACGGCTTCGATTCCCCGTATCCGCGATTTCCGCGGCATCAACGACAAGGGTTTCGACGGCAAGGGCAACTACACCTTTGGCATCTCGGAGCAGATTATCTTCCCGGAGATCGATATCGACAAGATTGACCGTATCCAGGGAATGGACATCACTTTCGTGACGACGGCCCGCACCGACAAGGAGGCCATGTCGTTGCTGAAGCAGTTTGGTTTACCGTTTAAGAATCAACAAAAATCTGAATAAATGGCAAAAGAATCAATCAAAGCTAGAGAACGCAAAAGAGAAAGAATGGTGGCCAGATATGCTGCCAAGCGTGCTGCCTTGAAAGAGCAGGTCCGCACGGGCTCGCCCGAAGAGGTGGAAGCTGCCGTCATCGCACTGCAGAAGCTGCCGAAGAATGCTTGCCCCGTGCGTCTGCACAACCGCTGCAAGCTCACCGGCCGCCCCAAAGGCTACATGCGCCAATTCGGTATCTCGCGTATCAACTTCCGTGAGATGGCCGTCAACGGTCTGATTCCCGGCGTTAAGAAATCGAGCTGGTAAAAAACAAGAGGTTCCGGCATCCTGACGGCGCTGCGGCACCGGCAGGGTCAGAAGAACAGAAAAGAAAAAAAGAATTAGTAACAACAGTTTTGCAAGTTGAACAGAACATCAAAACTACAAGGCTGAAAAAAACGTTAAAAGAAATGGTAACAGATCCTATTGCAGATTATTTGACCCGCATGAGAAATGCTATCCAGGCGAAGCATAAGGTGGTCGTGATCCCTGCATCCAATTTGAAGAAAGAGATTACCAAGATACTGTTTGAGAAAGGCTACATCCTGAACTACAAGTTCGAGAACGAAAGCCAGCCCAACCAGTCCATCAAGGTGGCTCTCAAATATCATCCTGTGACGAAGCAGAGCGCTATCTCGGAGCTGAAGAGGGTGTCGAGCCCCGGTCTGAGAAAGTATGTCTCCGTCGATGAGATGCCTCGCGTGCTCAACGGCTTGGGCATCGCGATTGTCTCGACCTCGAAAGGTTTGATGACCGACAAGGAGGCCCGCAACCTGAACGTCGGCGGTGAGGTTTTGTGTTACATCAGTTAAAAGAGAGGAGAACAAAGTAATGTCAAGAATCGGAAAATTACCTATCAAGTTGCCGAAAGGCGTTGAAGTAAAGGTGTCGGACGACAATATGCTGACGGTGAAAGGTCCTCTCGGAGAACTCACCCAGAAGGTCGACCCCACTATCACCGTTAAGATTGAGGACGGCGAGCTGAGATTCGAGCGTCCCTCTGACTCGAAGCAGGACAAGGCCTTGCACGGCCTCTACCGTGCTCTGGCAGCCAACATGGTCAAGGGCGTCTCCGAGGGCTTCAAGGTTGTTCAGGAAGTCATCGGCGTGGGCTACAAAGTGCAGGCCAACGGTCAGGTGATGGAGATGGACTTGGGCTACTCGCACAAGATCTTTTTCGAGTTTGCTCCTGAAATCAAGATTGAGACGGTGACTGAGAAGGGTAAGAACCCCATCATCACCATGACCTCCATCGACAAGCAGATTTTGGGACAGGCCGCTGCCAAGGTTCGCTCGCTGCGCAAGCCTGAGCCTTACAAGGGCAAGGGTATCCGCTTCCAGGGCGAGGTGGTTCGCAAGAAAGCTGGTAAGGCAGCCGCTAAGTAAAAGTTGAACGGTGGCTGGCATAGAGTGGTAGCATGAAGCTCCAGACAAGTTGTCAGCCGCGAAAAAAGAATAACAATATGGCTACAAAAAAAGACATAAGAAGAACGAAAATCAAATATAGAATTCGTCACAAGGTGTCGGGCAGTGCCGAGATGCCTCGTCTGAGCGTGTTCAGAAGCAACAAGGAAATGTACGCACAGGTGATCGACGATACGAAAGGCGTAACACTGGCCGCGGCTTCGACGTTGGAGAAGTCGGTTGAAAAGGGTGGTACGAAGAGTGAGATGGCAGCCAAGGTCGGCAAGCTCGTCGCAGAGCGTTGCCTGGCTGCAGGTATTAATACTGTTGTTTTCGACCGCAATGGTTACTTGTACCATGGTCGTGTAAAATCGTTAGCAGACGCAGCCCGTGAAGGCGGCTTAAAATTCTAAAGGATATGGCAGAAGTAAATGTTAAAAGAGTAAAATCAAGCGAGATTGAATTCAAAGATCGTCTTGTTGCAATTAATCGCGTGACCAAGGTTACGAAGGGCGGTAGAACGTTTAGCTTCTCGGCCATCGTGGTTATCGGTAATGAGAATGGCGTTGTAGGCTACGGCTTGGGCAAGGCCAAGGAGGTGCAGGCTGCTATCCAGAAGGGTGTGGACGATGCCAAGAAGAACTTGGTGAAAGTCCCTGTGCTGAACGGTACGGTGCCTCACGAGCAGTGCGGCAAGTACAGCGGCGCCAAGGTTTTCCTGAAACCTGCTGCCCCTGGTACCGGTGTTATCGCCGGCGGTGCTATGCGTGCTGTTTTGGAGAGCGTGGGTGTGAAGGACGTGCTTGCCAAGAGCAAGGGCTCGTCGAACCCCCACAGCGTGGTGAAAGCCACCATCGATGCCCTGCTGAAGATGAAAGATCCTTACATGGTCGCTCAGCTGCGCGGCATTCCTATGGACAAAGTGTTTAACGGTTAAATATTAGGAGACTGAAAAAATGGCAGAAAAGAAATTAAGAATCACGCAAGTGAGAAGCAAAATCGGTCGTCCGGCTGACCAGAAAAGAACACTTGAGGCTTTGGGTCTGAAGAGGATTAACCACAGCCGCGATGTGGTGGCCACGCCTTCTACTTTGGGGATGATTGACAAGGTGAAACATCTCTTGAAGGTGGAGGAGATCTAAAACAGACGTGGGCCGCAAGGCCCCGAAGCAGTATTGATTAACAAGTAACTAAAGAAAGGAAGCAAATAATGAACTTAAATAATCTCAAACCTGCAGAAGGTTCTGTGAAGCACTCGAAACGTGTTGGCCGTGGTGCCGGTTCCGGCAAAGGTGGCACGTCGACGCGTGGTAACAAGGGTGCCAAGGCTCGTTCGGGCTACCACCAGAAGGTGGGCTTCGAGGGCGGTCAGATGCCGTTGTACCGTCGTGTTCCCAAGTTCGGTTTCAAGAACATGAACCGTGTGGAGTACGTGGGTATCAACATCGATACGCTGAACGAGCTGGCCCAGTCGAAGAACATCACCAACTTTGACATCGAGGTGTTCAAGCAGAACGGACTCATCTCCGGCAAGGACCGCATCAAGATTTTGGGACGTGGCGAGTTGGCCCAGACCATCAATGTCACGGCTCATGCTTTCTCGGCAACGGCCAAGAAGGTCATCGAGGAGAAGGGCGGTGCCGCTACGGTGATAGAATAATAAATAGTGCAAACGGTGAAAAGCATTTGGATCGGCAAAGAAAGGTCCGAAATGGTTTGAAACAGTTTAGAGCTACAAATCAATTAACGAATAAACAATGAAGAGATTAATACAGACACTGAAGAATATCTGGTCGATAGAGGACCTGCGTAAAAGAATACTGTACACATTGGGTTTAGTACTCGTTTACCGTGTAGGTAGCTTTATCGTCCTTCCTGGTGTCGATCCTTCTGGTCTTACCAAGCTTCAGGATCAGGGTTCTGAAGGTTTGCTGGGACTGTTGAATATGTTTTCAGGAGGTGCTTTCTCCAATGCGTCGGTTTTCGCGTTGGGTATCATGCCCTACATCACGGCTTCGATTGTCATCCAGCTGTGTGTCATGGTGATACCTTCGTTCCAGAAAATGCAGCGCGACGGTGAGAGCGGCCGCCGGAAAATGAATCAGTACACCCGTATCCTGACCATTTTGGTGGCTGCGTTCCAGGCTCCTGCCTACCTCACCAACATGATGTTCCAGGCCCGCGGTGCTGTCAACGAGCCTACGACCTTCTTCTGGGTGTCCAGTATCATCATCCTGGTGGCCGGCACGCTCTTCGTGATGTGGTTGGGCGAGCGCATTACCGACAATGGCGTCGGCAATGGTATCTCGCTGCTCATCATGGTGGGTATCATCGCCCGCTTGCCTTATGGTCTGTCTTCCGAGTTCATGGCTCGTCTGACTGAGAATGGCGGTTTGGTGATGTTCCTGTTCGAGATCGTGGTCTGGATGGCCGTGGTGATGTTCGTCATCCTCCTGGTCCAGGGCACTCGCCGCATCCCCGTGCAGTATGCCAAGCGCGTGGTCGGCAACCGCCAGTATGGTGGTGTGCGCCAGTACATCCCCATCAAGGTCAACGCCGCCGGTGTGATGCCCATCATCTTCGCTCAGGCCATCATGTTCATCCCCATCACTTTCATGGGCTTCAAAGGCTCCACGCCCTCGAAGTTCTGGATGAATTTCGCCGACTACGACGGACTGTGGTACAACGTGATATTTGCAGTGTTGGTGATTCTGTTCACCTACTTCTACACTGCTATCGCCATCAACCCCACCCAGATGGCCGACGACCTGAAGAAAAACGGCGGTTTCATCCCCGGTGTGAAGCCTGGTAAGAAAACTGCTGAGTATCTGGATAATATCCTATCGCACGTGACGTTGCCGGGTTCTATCTTCCTGGCAATTGTGGCTATCCTGCCTGCCATCATGCGCATCCCCGCATTGAATGTGAACACCCAGTTCGCACAGTTCTTTGGCGGTACGTCGCTGCTGATTATGGTGGGTGTCATCCTCGACACGCTGCAGCAAATCGAGAGCCATCTGCTGATGCGCCACTACGACGGTCTCACCAAGACCGGCCGTATCAAGGGCCGCAGCTCGATGTCCATGTAATTGACAGGAGAAGAGTAGAATAAAGAATAGAGAAAACGATGATAACACTGAAGACCAACGAGGAGATAGAGCTTATCCGCAAGGCGGCTTTATTGGTGGGCAAGACGCTCGCCGAGGTTGGTCGTCACATACGCCCCGGCGTCACCACAGGATTTCTGGACCAGATCGGTGAACAGTTTATCCGCGACAATGGTGGCGTTCCGCTGTGCAAAGGGTTCGAGGGCTTCCCCTCGGCTCTTTGCATATCGGTCAACGATGTGGTGGTCCACGGCATCCCCGGTGGCCTCTTCATCAAAGAGGGCGACAATGTGTCGGTGGATTGTGTCATCGAACTCGACGGTTACGTGGGCGACTCGGCCTATACCTTCGCGGTCGGCGAGATCACGCCCGAGATGAAGCGGCTGCTGCAGGTGACCAAAGAGTGTCTCTATCTTGGAATAGAACGTGCCAAGGCAGGCAACCGGATTGGTGACATCGGCCATGCCGTGCAGGTTCACGCAGAAAAGAATGGCTACGGTGTGGTCAGAGAGCTGTGTGGTCACGGTGTGGGCTTCAAAATGCACGAGTCTCCCAACGTGCCGAACTACGGTGTCCCCGGTACGGGCGCATTGCTGAAAGAAGGTATGGTGATAGCCATCGAGCCCATGATCACCATGGGGTCGAAAAATGTGAAATTCTCGCAGACCGACGGATGGACCTGCCGCACCAAGGACGGCAAGCCGGCGGCGCACTTCGAGCACACCATCGCGGTGGGCGCCAAGGGCCCCGAAATTCTGTCGAGCTTCGAGTTCATTGAGCAGAGGGCTAATTAATAAACAGAGAACAAAGTAAAACAAAAAAAAGTATGTCGAAACAAGCAGCGATACAATTGGATGGCACGGTGATAGAATCATTGGGCAATGCGATGTTCCGCGTCGAGTTGGAGAATGGCCACAAGATCATTGCGCACATCTCGGGCAAGATGCGTATGCATTACATCAAGATCCTGCCGGGCGACAAAGTCCAGATTGAAATGTCGCCGTACGATTTGACCAAAGGAAGAATCACCTACCGTCACAAGTAGGCCCCGCAGCCCCGTCGTGACGGGGCGAGGAGCACAACGAGAAAAGAAGAAAAACAGATAAAAAATTCAGAAAAATGAAAGTAAGAGTTTCTGTAAAGAAGAGAAGCCCCGAGTGTCAGGTGGTACGCCGCAAAGGGGTGGTTTATGTAATCAACAAGAAAAATCCCAAGTTCAAACAAAGACAGGGATAATTAGTTAAACAATGGCCTGGGGCCGAGCAATCGGCCAGAGGCAGAAAACAAAACAAAGAAGAAATCAGTTTATGGCAAGAATTGCAGGTATTGACTTACCCAAAAACAAAAGAGGTGTTATAGGCTTGACCTATATCTACGGCATCGGAAAGAGCACTGCATCGGAGATCCTGGCCAAGGCGGGTATCGACGAGAACAAGAAAGTGCAGGACTGGACTGACGACGAGCAGAACGCTCTGCGTACCATCATCAACGATGAGTACAAGGTGGAAGGCGCACTGCGCTCGGAGGTGCAGATGAACATCAAACGACTGATGGATATTGGTTGCTACCGTGGTATCCGCCATCGTCTGGGTCTGCCGCTGCGTGGTCAGAGCACCAAGAACAACGCCCGTACGCGTAAGGGTAAGAAGAAAACAATCGCAAACAAGAAGAAAGCTACGAAGTAAAGTATTCGTCAGCGGCCAGATGCGGACTATATGCCATGCCGTGGCCAGTAAGATTGCGGGCCTGATGCGGCGAGGCGGAATTACGGAGCAGCTGGTTAAAAGAATGTAGAATCAAGCAAGTAAAAAACAATTATGGCAAAAACTTCAAAACCGACAAAGAAAAGAGTCGTTAAAGTTGAACCTCAGGGAAGAGCATGCATCTTTGCATCCTTCAACAACGTTATTATTTCGTTGACCAATAACGCCGGTCAAGTGATTTCTTGGTCGTCAGCAGGAAAAATGGGCTTCCGCGGATCGAAGAAAAACACTCCGTACGCTGCACAGATGGCTGCGGAAGATTGCGGCAAAGTTGCTTATGATTTGGGCCTAAGAAAAGTGAAGGTCTTTGTGAAAGGACCTGGTCAGGGACGTGAATCTGCAATCCGCGCAATCAACGGTTGCGGCATCGAGGTGACTGAGATCGTCGACGTGACGCCGCTGCCTCACAATGGTTGCCGTCCTCCCAAACGCCGTCGCGTGTAAGGGAGTGACAACGTGGCAAGGCCATCGGCGCCTGCCTACGCTTACAAATTATTAATAGTTAAAACAATAGAAAAGATATGGCAAGATACAGAGGTCCCAAGACCAAAATTGCAAGAAAGTTCCATGAACCGATATATGGTCCTGACAAGAACTACGAAAGAAAACCCTATGCACCTGGTATGCACGGCCAGAACCGTCGTCGCGGTAAGACTTCGGAGTACGGCATCCAGCTGCAGGAGAAACAGAAAGCGAAATACACCTATGGCATCCTGGAGCGCCAGTTCCGTAAACTCTACCACGAGGCTTCCCGTCGCGGCGGTATCACCGGTGAGGTGTTGCTGCAGCTGATCGAGGCTCGCTTGGACAACACGGTGTACCGTCTGGGCATCGCCCGCAGCCGTGCTCAGGCCCGCCAGCTGGTGTCTCATTGCCACATCGCCGTCAACGGCAACGTGGTGAACATTCCTTCCTTTAGCTTGAAAGAGGGCGATGTTGTTTCGGTTCGCGAGCGCTCGAAATCGCTTGAGGTCATCACCGACTCGCTGGCATCGCGTTCCAATAGCTACTCGTGGCTTGAGTGGGATGGTGCAACGATGAGCGGCAAGTTCCTGAACTATCCTCAGCGTGCCGACATTCCCGAGACCATCAACGAGCAGCTGATCGTGGAACTCTACTCGAAATAATAGTGTGTGACAATGTGTGAAATGACACACAGATAACGAGAGACTCTATCCTACGAAACCCAATAATAGTAATTTCAAGATAAAAGAAAGGAACCAAATAAATGTCAATATTAGCTTTTCAAAAACCGGATACGGTCGTGATGCTTGAGGCTGACGACTATAAAGGTACTTTTGAATTCCGCCCGCTCGAGCCAGGCTACGGCATCACTATCGGCAACGCTTTGCGCCGCGTGCTGCTGTCGTCGCTCGAAGGTTTCGCCATCACCTCGGTACGAATCGACGGTGTGGACCACGAGTTCTCCTCGCTGCCCGGCGTGGTTGAGGATATGACGGACATCATCCTGAACCTGAAGCAGATCCGTTTCCGTCAGCAGCTCGAAGGCACCGACTTCGAGAAGGTCACGCTGGACATCAACGGCAAGACCCTTCTGAAGGCTGGCGACCTCAACGAGCACCTGCAGGCTTTCCAGGTCCTCAACACCGACGTGGAAATCTGCCACATGGAGGCATCCACCAATCTGCATATCGAGCTGACGATAGAGAAGGGAAGAGGCTATGTTCCCAGCGATGAGAACAAGAAGGCCAACGCTCCTATCGGAGTGATTGCCATCGACTCGATCCATACGCCTATCAAGAACGTCAAGTATGAAGTCTCGGACTACCGCGTGGAGCAGAAGACCGACTTCGAGAAGCTGACGCTCGACATCGAGACCGACGGCTCCATCCATCCGAAGGATGCGCTGACCGAGGCCGCCACCATCCTGATTCAGCACTTTATGCTCTTCAGCGAAGAGGGCATCTCCCTGGAGCGTGAGCCGAAGCAGGTGGTCGAGGAATTCGACGAAAGCACCTTGCACCTGCGCCAGCTGCTGAAGACTAAGCTGACCGATCTGGACCTCTCGGTGCGTGCACTTAACTGCCTGAAAGCCGCCGAGGTGGACACATTGGGCGATTTGGTTGCCTTTAATAAAGCTGATTTGTTGAAGTTCAGAAACTTCGGTAAGAAGTCGCTCATCGAGCTCGAGAACCTCGTGGCCTCGAAGGGCTTGGATTTCGGCATGAATATTTCAAAATATAAATTAGACAAAGAATAAAGAATCAGTGGATGGCTGCGATGCCCACAGAGGAGAGAGAACAACGTAGCGGCGGCACGGGCCATCACACATAAAAAGAAAGAACAATGAGACACGGTTGCAAAGTAAATCACTTGTCAAGAACTCATGCACACAGGGTTGCGATGATGTCCAACATGGGTACGTCGCTGATTATGCATAAGAGAATCGAAACCACTTTGGCCAAAGCCAAAGAATTGAGAAAATATGTCGAGCCGCTGATTAACCGCGCGAAAGAGGATTCTACCCAGAATCGCCGCGTTGTCTTCAGCTATCTTCACAGCAAAGAGGCCGTCAACGAGCTGTTCCGCGAGGTGGGCCCCAAGGTGATGAACCGTCCTGGCGGATACACCCGTATCCTCAAGACCGGCATCCGCAAGGGTGACAACTCCGAGATGTGCATCATCGAACTGGTGGACTACAACGAGAACATGCTGAAAGAGGCCAAGACCAAGAAGGCTAAGAGCACGCGTCGTAGCCGCGGTGGCGCCAAGAAGAGCGAAGAGACCGCTCCTGTCGCCGAGACACTGGCCGCCGAAGAGGCTAAGGCTGAGTAAGTCGGAAAGGCTGCATCTCAACAGAATACTCCTGATATAGGCCTCGTCCTCTATCAGGAGTATTATTATGCAATTTTTTTTCAAAAAAAAGCCATCCCGATACAATAAAGTCGGTCGCCGGAGCGTTATATAATGTTTTATATATATTTTATTATCATTTAATATCAAATTATTACAAGTATGTCACAGATTATAGCAATCAGGGGCCGGCAAATACTCGATTCGCGCGGAAACCCCACTGTGGAAGTCGAGGTGTTTACTGAGCAAGGAGCCATGGGCCGTGCTTCCGTACCTTCGGGAGCATCGACCGGCAGCCATGAGGCTTGCGAGTTGCGCGACAACGACAAGAGCGTCTACGGCGGCAAAGGCGTGTTACAGGCAGTGAATAATGTCAACAATGTGCTTAACGAGGAATTACGCGGAATGTATGTGGGCGACCAGAAGACCATCGACATGAAGATGATCGAGCTCGACGGCTCTCCCAACAAGGACCGTCTGGGTGCCAATGCCATCCTCGGCGTCTCGCTGGCCGTAGCCAAAGCCGCTGCCATGGAGTCGAACCAGGAACTGTATCGCTACATCGGCGGCGTGGGTGCTTGCACGCTCCCCGTCCCCATGATGAATATTCTCAACGGCGGTTCGCACGCCGATAATTCTGTTGATTTCCAGGAATTCATGATTCTTCCTGTCGGAGCGCCGACATTCAGCGAAGCTTTGCGCATGGGTGCCGAAGTGTTCCACTCGTTGCACGACGTGCTGAAGGCCAACGGCCTCTCCACCAACGTCGGCGACGAGGGCGGTTTCGCCCCCAATCTGAACTCCAACGAGGAGGCTGTCACCTACATCCTCCAGGCCATCGAGAAAGCCGGTTATCGTCCTGGCCACGATGTCTTCATCGGTCTCGACGCCGCCGCATCGGAGTTCTACCTGCCCGAAGAGAATATGTATCAGCTGAAATGGTCGTCGGGCGAGAAACTGACCCCGGCCCAGATGAGCGACTACTGGAAGACATGGGTTGAGAAATACCCCATCATCTCCATCGAGGACGGTATGGCCGAGGACGACTGGGACGGCTGGCGCCTGCACACCGACGCCATCGGCGACCGCTGCCAACTGGTGGGCGACGACCTCTTCGTCACCAACGTGGAGCGCCTCCGCATGGGCCTGGAGCGCAATGTTGCCAACTCCATCCTCATCAAACTGAACCAGATAGGTACCCTCACCGAGACCATCGATGCCATCAATCTGGCCACCCGTCATCAGTACACCTCCATCGTGTCGCACCGTTCGGGCGAGACCGAGGACACGACTATTGCCGACTTCGTGGTGGCTATGAACACTGGCCTTATCAAGACTGGTTCCGCAAGCCGTACCGAACGTATCTGCAAATACAACCAGCTGATGCGCATCGAGGAAAGCCTCGGCGACGAAGCCTACTTCCTGGGCCGCGACTTCAAATATGTGAAGTAAATAACTGGTTTATATACAATGACATTTTAGGGCTTTCACCATGGTGAAAGCCCTATTTTATATTGCGTTTTTTGGGGAAATAAGGTAGAAGCAAAAAAAAGTGAGGGTGTCTATTTGACACCCTCCCAAATACATCTTGAAATTTTGTAAGCACGCCTTGATAACGCGAAAAGGCGTTTTTTGTTGAGTGACATTTCTTAATTATTGTTAAAATGCCTGTTTTTTAACATTTCATAAGGTGGAGGCTGCGGTTCTTAGCGTGGTTTTTCATTATTGCCCTGTTTGTTGCATCGGGTCTCCATATGGGGGGCTATACGCTGATGCAGAATTTGCCTGAAGCGGTTCACAATAATTTCTCCAGACCTTCGTTATTATTATTTACAATGATTCACGTGATGCGTAATATTAGATACATTATATTGATAAGCACTGTGCTGTTGGTGGCCTGCGCCAAACAGGCGATGCCGTCGGGTGGCGCCAAGGACGATGTGCCGCCCCGTGTGCTGGGCACACGTCCGGAGAGCGGCACCTTGGAATTTTGCGAGAAGCAGTTTGTGCTGGACTTCGACGAATATATCGTGGTGAAGGACGCCGACAACAACGTGCTGATTTCGCCGCCGTTGGCCACCAAGCCGGAGTTCACCACCAAGGGGCACAGCCTGGTGGTGAAGCTGAAAGACACGTTGGCAGCGAACACCACCTATCTGTTTCAGTTCAAGGAGGCCATAGCCGATTACAACGAGGGCAACCTGCTGTCGTCGTTCGAATATGTCTTCTCCACGGGAGATTCGCTGGCTGGTCAAACGCTACGTGGCACGGTACTCGACGCACAGACGCTGTCACCACGCAAGGAGGCCATCAGTGTGATGCTCTACAATGAGAGCCAGATGGAATTGGTGATGGCAGCCTACAATAGTGCCCTGGCAAAGACGAAACAAACAGAACATCAAAAAGATAGCGTTTCGACGGACAGCACTGCGAAGGCTGTTCCCGACAAGGTGGCGCCCACCTACGTCACCCGCGCCGACAAGCAGGGTAACTTCCAGTTCAACTATATTGCAGAAGGTACGTATTACGTTGTGGCACTGGAAGATGGCGACAAAAATATGCAGATAGGGCTGGTCGAGCCAGTGGCATTCACCACTGCTGCGGTCAGTAGCACGCCGATGCCCGCCGTCAAGAATGACAGCGCACAACACGACTCCAGCGCCGTGGCCTTGGGGCGCACGGCGCAGCACGTTGCCAGCCAAACCGATTCAATGCCAGTGCAACCTAAAGAAAAGATACAACTGCTTGTATATGAGCCGGTAAGTGTGAAGCAACGCATCACTTCGAACAACTTCAAACAAGCCGGTCTGGCTGTCATCACTTCCCTGATGCCCATGAAAGCACCACAAATTGAGGGTAGCGAAGAGTTGGAATTCCGCCTCAACAAGAGCCGCGATACCATGACACTGTGGACTTTGCGGCAGAAGTGCGACTCGCTGCGTCTGGTGGTGTCGGACCCTTCGGGAATACAGGACACGCTGACGTTGCGCTATCGAGCCAAACGTAATGCGCAACAGCTTGTTGGGAAGACATTTTCCATCGGTGCCGAATGTGGTGGAAAAATGCATTTCTATGACAGCTTGTGGTTTTCGGTGCCTATGCCTGTGACGCTGAAGACGGGCGACACCGCGTCGGTCCGTCTGCTCAGTCTGAAAGACAGTAGCTTGGCCATGGCTCCACTGCGAGTGAACAGCACTGCCATGCGCGCCTTTGTGGACTATCCCTTCAAGCCTGGTGAGAAATACCAGCTGCACGTGGCTGGCGGAGCGCTCACAGACCTCTGGAAGCGGGTCAACGACTCGCTGAATCTTGCCGTAGAGGTCTCCACTGCAGCCGATTATGGTAATCTGAAACTGTCAATCGCCATCGACGAGTCCCTCGTCGCGCCGCGCTACATGGTACAACTGCTGGACGAAAAGGGCGCCGTGGTGCAGACCCGGCAGCAAACGGCTGGGCAGCGTTCTTTCACAGTGAGATTCAACCACATAATACCAGGAAAATACCGTGTGCGTCTCATTGTCGATGCCAACGGCAATGGCCAGTGGGACGGTGGCGATTTCGCCACACGCCTGCTGCCCGAGACGGTGCGCTACTATGTCAAAAACCTCGATGTGCGCGCCAACTGGGACATGGAGGAGATTTGGCAGGTGGACAAATAGGTGGCAATCAATATTGACAACGATAGACCAATAGGATGAAAAAGAAGCTCTTTTCGGGACTGTTCTGGGTGTTGCTGCTCAACCTCATCGTGAAGCCCTTCTGGATACTGGGCATCGATGTGGGGGTGCAGAACGCTGTGGGCGCCGAGATGTATGGCTTCTACTTCACTATCTTCAATATCACTTACATCTTTAATATCCTGCTAGACCTGGGGGTTACCAACTTCAACACGCGCAACATTGCCCGTAACCCTATGCTGATACGCAAACACTTGTCTGGTATATTGAGTATCAAGCTGATACTGCTGGTTCTCTATGCCGTTGTCACCTTCAGTGTGGGTCTGCTGATGGGTTTCACCTCGCACAAGTTCCTCTTGTTGGCATGGCTGGTTTTCAACCAGTTCCTCAACTCGTTGATACTCTATCTGCGCAGCAATTTCGAGGGATTGCTGCTGTTCCGCTGGGACAGTGTGCTGAGTGTGCTCGACCGTGTGCTGATGATTGTGATTTGCGGCTTCCTGCTGTGGGGTCGCACCTCCTTGCCGTTTGACCAGCTGAAAGTGCAACCGTTTCAGATTGAGTGGTTTGTGTACGCCCAGACGGCCGCCTATCTCGTCACGGCCGTCACGGCGTTGGCGGTGCTGGTGCGCAAGACAGGCTTCGCCCGGCTGCGCTTCAACAGACCTTTCACTGCTGCCATCCTCAAGCGTAGCGCCCCCTTTGCGCTGCTGGTGCTGCTGATGGCCAGCTACAACCGCATCGACCCGGTGCTGCTGGGCAAACTCACTGGCGGCGACTACCAGCCTGGCGTCTATGCAGGCGCTTTCAAGTTGCTCGACGCGCTGACGATGATCGCCTATCTGGTCTCTGTGCCGCTGCTGCCCATCTATAGCAAGATGCTGGACCACACGGCATTGACAGGCCGTCGCACCTCGCTGAGTGCCGAGGCTCACGAGCAGGTGGCATCGACCACGTGGCTGATGACCTCGCTGATGTGGGTCTTCGCGCTGACCGCTGCGGTGACGCTGGCGAGCATCAGCAGCCCGCTGATGCAGGTGCTCTATCCCGAGGCCGACCTTGCTGTCCAGTCCGACTATGCCGGCGTTTTCCGCATCCTAATCTTCGGCATTGTCCCCATCGCCATGAGCTATATTTTTGGCACCCTGCTCACCGCCAACGGGAGCCTGCGGGCACTCAATATTTTTGCAGCCACAGCGCTGTGCATCAATATTATAGTCAATTTGCTGCTCATCCCCCGCTGGGGTGCTTTGGGCAGCGCCTGTGCCAGCCTGAGCGCACAGACATTCATGGCTGTGGCTCAGATTTGTCTCTCCATGAAACTGCTTCGACTGCGACTTTCGTGGGGTTACATACTAAAACTGGCACTATTCACGTTATGTATTGTGCTGGGTAACCTTTTGGCCCCCGCAATGCCCTGGTGGCTGGCCATAGTGGCATCGACCGTTGTGGCCTTGTTGCTGGCTATAGTGTTGAAACTGATTAACATTAAAGAAATAATAACAACGATACTCATCGGCGATGACGAGAAGACCGCTGATGTGTCGACAAAAAAGTGACAGAATGAAGAAAGCCTACGTATTCCCTGGTCAGGGAGCCCAATTTGTTGGCATGGGCAAAGACCTTTACGATAACAACAAGATGTGCCGCGATATGTTTGAGACCGCTAACGACATCATCGGTTTCCGCATCACCGACCTGATGTTCGCCGGTACGCCCGAAGATTTGAAGCAAACGCGTGTCACGCAGCCTGCCATCTTCCTGCACTCCACCATCCTGGCCGCCTATATGGGCGATGCTTTCCAGCCCGACATGGTGGGTGGCCACTCGCTGGGCGAGTTTTCTGCCCTGGTGGCTGCCAAGGCCATGAGTTTCGAAGACGGCCTACGCCTTGTCATAGCCCGTGCCAACGCCATGCAGAAATGTTGCGAGGCCAACCCCTCGACCATGGCCGCCGTGCTGAAGCTTGACGACAAGACTGTGGAAGATGTCTGCGCCTCGATTGTTGGCGAAGTGGTGGTTCCTGCCAACTACAACTGCCCCGGGCAGCTGGTCATCAGCGGCACCCTTGAAGGTGTGGCCCAGGCCAGCAAGAAAATCGTTGAGTTGAAAGGCCGTGCGTTGCCGTTGGCCGTGGGTGGTGCATTCCATTCGCCGCTCATGGAGGCCGCGCGCTTGGAGCTCAGCGAGGCCATCGAGAAGACCACCTTCTCGGAGCCCATTTGCCCATGTTATCAGAATGTCTGCGCCCTGCCGATTACCGCCCCTGCTCAAATCAAGGAAAACCTTAACAAGCAGCTCACCGCGCCTGTGCGCTGGACGGCCACCGTGGAGAACATGCTGGCTGACGGAGCCGAAGAGTTCATCGAGGTGGGCCCCGGCACTGCGTTGCAGGGGATGATCAAGCGAGTGAAGAGCGATGCCAACGCCCATTCCGTGGTGCTTGAATAATGAGTGTAATGACATATTGTGAGAATCTTCCCTTCAGAAAGACGCCCAATCGTTGGAAGGGTAGAAAACACAGTAAACATGTATCTGGAAATGAGTCTGATGTATTACCAGACTCATTTCTATTATTTCGTCGGAGTGCCGTCTGTTAAGTCGTAGTGTCATATTATTTAAGACTATCCATCTGTTCGCCCCTAAATCTTTGTAATTATAAAAACAATAAATAAAGCAACGCAAAGCGGTAATTCCGCGACAAATATACAGACACCCCGAAACGGGTTTTGATAGTTGAACTAAAGAATGCCATTCAAAATGAAGAAAGTGTTTATACTCTGCGCTGTGATGTGTGGTCTCTTCCTCGGGGCTATGGCACAAGTCAACACAGGCCCGGATATGCCGTCCTACAACGTGTTGCGGCAAAAAGCCTTCGAGGCATCGCAAAGTGAGGACTATGAAACGACGTATAAGACATTCCAATTGATGGACTCGGTGTATGGCATTACTTGTAATGACTTCGTGTCTCTGATGAACCTGCGTGCGATGACTCACTATTACAACCCTGGCAGCGAGGCGGAGAAGGCCCTGCTGATTCGTCTGGCCGGATGCAAATGCTTCGATAAGGCAGACCTGAAGCGCGATGCAGAATGGTATAGGACAGACACACTTGACTATTGGAACGAGGTGGAGGCCATTGTGTCGTCTCGCAGCTATCAGGACACTGTCTACCAGAACCGTCTGCTGGCAATGAAAAGGGCCGATCAAGCCGTGCGCCAGTTGCTCGATAAGCGATACGACGACAAAGACTCGTTGTGGACAGTCTTGCGAGAGATAGAAGCCCGCAACGAGGCAGAACTCAAGCGGCTTATAGCCGAACGAGGCTTCCCTACCTGGACAAAGGTGGGTTACCTCTGCAACGACATGGCTACCTATATCGCGCAGTTTGCATCCAAGGATTTCCTGCATTGGTACTTGAGGGAGGCGCAGGCGGCAATTGACAGCGGCGACTACACTTCCAGCAGCTGGTTCGACTATATTGTGGACCATGAGGACATCAACCGCACAAACCTGAACGTTGCCTACAAGGATGAATTGAAGGCTATGTGCGACAAAGACCAACGGCTACGGCACGAGATAAGTAAAGACCAAGGGGGCTCCAACAAACTATGGCAAGAAGTACGCTCTATCGATAGCTTGAACACTGCGCGGTTACAGGATCTCATTGCCCAATATGGGTTTCCGACCTACAACAATGTCGGCCATCAAGGAGTGGATGATGCGGCACTGCTGGCACAACATGCCAACCCTGAGTTCCTGCACTGGTTTTTGGAACAGGCTAGGCCGGCAGCAGACAACGGAGTTTTTGACCTTTCGTGGATTGCCATGATGACCGACCGAGATAGGAATCACCAAGTCAAGCCACAGCTCTATGGTTCACAACTCGTGACAATCGACGACTTTACCGCATTCAAACCCATTGAGGACATTGCTAACCTCAACGCACGTCGAGCAAGCATGGGCCTCGGGCCGATAGAGGACTATATGGCTATTTACGGGCTTACCGAGTTGGTGATACACCCGGCAAAGGTTCCATACAACCAATACTATGTGCAATGCCGCATGGACAGCGACACATTACGGGTGTCAGGCATCGTCTACTTCTCATACGAAAACAAAGAAAAAAACTATCTATTACTGTCGCAAACAGCAAAGATAGATTCCCTTGGCATAGGCGAATACCAACGAAACGGAGACACCATAACATTCTCCGGCAATCTTGTCCAATTTCCATTCACATATTCCTTGCCGCTAAACGACTATCGCACCGCTGACGGAGCCATCGTCCTGCGCCGCGAAGGCAACTGGTATCCGCATCGCAATGGAGAAATACTGACTGTAAAGCTACAATTCGACGCCGAAGGATATTACATGATTACCAATGCGGAGAAGAGCCTGGGTTCAAGAAGAGACATTGACCTACACCTCATTCTGCTCCCCAAAGATAGATACGAATGCAAAGTAGTGGGCAATGATGTGCGCCCGTTTCATTTCTACCGCAATACAAGCGATACCGCGGAGCATCCCGAAGCTTTCTACCGTGAGTTTGTAGATTCCTACCAATTCTATTGCCAATTCTTTGGCGACACGCTCTCGCATCAACCGATGAATATAGTGGAAATTGGCGACCCGCAGTTTGTGATGTGCCAGTCGCTACGTGACATGATTATCTTCGGTCCCTATTTCCTGCAGGTATACAAGATGATACCCGATTTCTCGTGGGTGCCGCACGAGGTGGTGCACCAATGGTGGGGTAACAGCATCTTCTTTGCTCATCGCGACTATGCGCTAAGCGAAAGCATTACCGAATACATCAAATTGCAGTTCCTCAAAAGCCGCGGTCGTGGCTACGAGGAGCAAATAGGGTATTACGAGATGATGGCCGAGTACGCCACCCAGTCGCTCGCCATATCCGACATCCGCAGCGTTGAAAGCCAGGACGAAAGCATAGCCATCTATCATAAGGCGCCGCTGCAGTTGGAAAAAATGAAACGTGTCGATGTCTCCGCATTGCTTAAGCAACTGTACGACAGGAGAAACGGGACTGTTGTAAGCCGCGATGTGTTCCTTGAAGAGTGTGCACCGCTGAAGAAATGGCTGATGGCGAAATAATAGCCTGAGCTTTTTAACAAGAACTTACTCAAGTATCAGTAATAGGTGCGAAAAGAGCCAATCTCTATGGATAAATTGATAAAATCACTCAATTTGTCCCTAGGATTCGTCCATTTGTCGAGGTTCATGAGGCTCCAATGCAAAGATGAGTGATTGTGAGAAAATATTGAAAAACAAATCGATGCATGGCTGGTCGAATAATATTATGAAAAAACCTGTCGAGGGTCGTGAAAAAATGTGTACTTTTGCAATCCGAAACGTGGCAGAGCGAAGGCTGTCCGCGCAACGACTGGGGAATTAGCTCATCTGGTAGAGCGTTTGGTTCGCAATCAAAAGGTAGTGGGTTCGAGTCCCATATTCTCCACAGAACGGCACTAGCAGAGAGTGCCGTTTTTTTTATGCCTGCGACGCAATAAAAATAGGACTTCCGCGTTGATAAAAGAAAAAGTAAAGATATGGAAATCAGACCCTACCGTCACGAGGTGAAATACTATGAATGCGACCGCATGGGCATCACGCATCACAGCAACTACATACGTTTTATGGAGGAGGCCCGCGTGGACTGGATGGACCAGCTGGACTATGGCTTTGACCGCATGGAGGCCGAAGGAGTGGTGTCGCCCGTCGTGGAGGTAGAGTGCCACTACAAGACGCCGACGACATTCAAGGACACCATAGAGATAACCGTGACGGTGGCCGAGACCACAGCACTGAAAATCGTTTTTGCCTACACCATGCGTTGCGGTGGCAAGACGGTGTGCACAGCCAAGAGCACCCACTGTTTTCTGGAAAGCGGGCGCCCTGTGTCGCTGGAGGCACGTTTCCCGGAGCTCTACGCGCGCGTGAATGCTGTCCGTCAGGGGACCTAAGTGGAACAACTGTTACTGTTTTCCGGAAGGCTCTTTTTTTCCTGATATATCAGTTTTTTTCTTGGGACTACGTAATCTGTGAGCCCCGTGGTTTATTGTGCTCGTAAAATAAATTTGGTCGAGTGGAAAAAAATGTGTATTTTTGCAGTTTGATAATAGCAGCGAGGAAGTGAAAAGTACGTACAAAATATTTAAAGAGAGCGTTACAGAGATAACGCGGTATTATCTGCTGTTGGTTGAAGAGACCAGCAGCCAGCGACTAGTGGGCAGCACCAACGAGTGGGTGCTCGACAATTACTACATGATCAGCGAGCAGGAGAAGGTGTTGAAGGTGGAGCTGAAAGGCGTGGAGAGCGGAAAATGGAAGGTCGACAGCGCTCGCGTGGAGATGTTGTGGCGCATGCTGCAGGGATACCTGAAAAAATGCCATCACCAGATAGACAAGTCGCTGCTATTCCGCTACTTGAGCCAGACCCAGGTGAGCCATAAGGATTACCTGACCTATCCCGAGGTCTGTGCGCTGCTGCCGCTGGTGAAAGCCATACTCATCAGCGAACTGGCCGATTTGTGCCGCCAGCTGCAAGCCGAGAAGGCCTATCTGTTCCAGCCCACGGACCAGAACCAGGCCGACATGGAGCATCTGAACCATGCTGCACAACAGAACTTGCAGATGATGAATATCTTCAACTCGCTGAAGAAGATGACCAAGCTGCCTGTGGCCGAGCTGCTTGACGCTGTGAGCTTCTCGGAGCGTATGCTCAAAGCCGAGAAAGCCGGGATGTACGACCAGATGCAGGACAAGACGAAGGAAGACTATCGTGCCCAGATAGTGCGACTTACGCGCCGCCGTCATGGGGAGCACAAGACAGAATACGAGCTGGTGAAGTCGCTGGTGGCCAAGGCCGACGAGAAGTGCGAGCATGTGGGCTGGCAGCTGTTTCCCCCCAAGCGTTGGAACGCCCGGGCGCACCTCTATGTCTGGATAGTGGTGATGGCATCGCTGGCATTAGCTTTCGGCTTTGCTGCCTTGTTCACCTGGAACTGTGGCATGTTGTGGGTCACCGCTGTCGTCACGCTGTTGCTGTGTGTGCCGATGAGTCAGGTGGTCATCGACCTCTTCAACTGGCTCCTGGCCAAGCTGCACAAGCCGCGCGGCACCTTCAAACTGAAATTCAAAGACGGCCTGATACCGCAGGAGTATGCCACCATGGTAATCATGCCCACTATATTGAAAAACAAGCAGAAAACCATAGAGCTCCTGGAGCAGCTGGAGATCTACTACCTGAGCAACATCAACCGCGCCAGCGAGGGGCAGCGTCTGGAGAGCCGTCCGCAGAACCTCTACTATACGCTGGTAGGCGATGCGGCGGCCTACAAGGAGCCTGATGCGCCCTGGGATGCCGAAGTGGTTGAGGCCGGTCTGGAGAAAGTGAAGGAACTGAATGAGAAATATGGTGCGCCGATATTCAACTTTGTGTATCGTCGTCGCGCATGGAGTGAAGGCGAGCGCACCTGGCTCGGCCATGAACGCAAGCGTGGCGCCATACTGCATTTCAACGACTTGCTGCTGGGACAGACCAGCGACGAGGAGCGTGAGCGCCGCTTCCGCTGCGAGACCGTCAGCGCATGGCGCGAGACCAACCCCTCCATACAGTTTATCATCACCCTCGACACCGACACCGAGCTAGTGCTCTATTCGGCGCAGAAACTTATCGGTGCCATGGCCCATCCGTTGAACCGTGCGCAGCTTAGCGCCGACGGGCATCGTGTGGACCGCGGCTACGGCATCATGCAGCCTCGCGTGAATGTCGACGTGGAGGTGACCAACAAGAGCCGCTACGCACAGCTTTTCGCCGGTCTGGGCGGTCTGGATGTATACACCACCGCATCCTTTGAACTGTACCAGGACATCTTCAACGAAGGCTCGTTCTGTGGCAAAGGCATATATGACCTTCGTGTGTTCCAGCAAGTGCTGAAGGGCACCTTCCCCGAAAACCTCATCCTGAGCCACGACCTGCTGGAGGGCTGCCACATCCGTTGCGGCCTCATCAACGACGTGGAGCTGTTCGACGACAATCCTTCGAACTACATCGACGATGCCAAGCGCCACCACCGTTGGACGCGTGGCGACTGGCAGATAATCAGCTGGCTGGGCCGACGTGTGCGCAACGAGAAGGGCGAGCGTGTGCGCAGCCAGGTGAACACCATTGGTCGTTGGAAGATATTCGACAACCTGCGCCGCTCCATGCTGAGTCTCGCACTGGTGGTGATGCTGCTGGTGGGATTCAGCGAGCTGACGCTGATACACCCTATCTGGTTCCTTGTGGTGGCGCTGGTGGCTGTTGCCAGCCCCATCGTCTTCTTCATCTTGGGACAAGTGACACACCTGCCGCGTTTTGGCAGGCGCTACAAGTACTACATGACTCTGATGCGTGGCTTCAAGGTCATCGTCTACCGTTCGCTGGTGCAGTTCGCCCTGCTGCCCAAAGAGGCCTGGATGTACACCGACGCCGCGGTGCGGGCCTGCTGGCGTATGTGGGTGAGCCACCGGAAACTGCTGGCGTGGATCACTAGCGACGAGGCCGCCAAGAGCACCAAAGGTACGTTGGGCGACTATCTGGTCAAGTTCTGGTTCAACTATGTGGTTTCGGCCATGCTGGTGGTGCTCTACGTGCTCAGCTCCGGCAATTGTGTTGCCCTCATCGCCATGGTGTTCTGTGTCGTGGTGTGGTGCGGAGCGCCCTTCCTGATGTATGTGCTGGGCAAGAAATTCCCGCAGGACAAAAAGAGCCTGAGCGCCAATGAGACCGAAGAGGTGCGGCAGCTGGCACGCGACACCTGGCATTTCTTCGACAGCCTTATCACGGAGGAGACCAACTACCTCATCCCCGACAACTATCAGCTGGGCCGCGAGAGCTGCACCGACTACAAGACTTCGCCGACCAACATCGGCTACTCGATGACTGCCGTGGTGAGCGCCGCCGAGCTAGGCTTCATATCCCGTCGCGACGCTGTGTCGCGGCTGGAGCACATCATCGACACCGTGCTGCGGCTGGAGAAATGGAACGGACACCTCTTCAACTGGTATGACATCCACAGCCTCAAGGCGCTGCCCAACTTCTTCATCTCCACATGCGATTCGGGCAACTTGGTGGCCTGTCTCTACGTGGTGAAAGGCTTCTTGGAGGATGGTGCCGAGTCGCCGGAACGCGCTGCTGCGCTGAGCGCCAAGGTGCAACGTCTGATAGACCAGACCGATTTCATGAAACTCTACAACCCCGAGCTCGACGTGTTCAGCATCGGATACGATACCACAGCCTACACGCTGTTGCCATACCACTACAACAACTTCGCCTCCGAGGCGCGCCTCACGTCGTTTCTCACCATCGCCCAGGGCGATGCGCCCTACAAGCACTGGTTCTGTCTCGACAAGACACTGGTGCAATACAAGGGCTATAAAGGTGTGGCATCATGGTACGGCACACTGTTTGAATACTTTATGCCGCTCATCTTCCTGCCCACCTATCGCCACACCCTGATGGACGAGACCTACAGTTTCGCCATCCGTGCACAGCGCGCGTTCATTCGCAACACCAAGCAAGAACATGGCGACGCTACCCTGCCGTGGGGCATCAGCGAGACGGCATACAACGAGTTGGACGACGCGCAGAACTACAAGTACCACGCTTTCGGAGTACCCTACCTGAAGTTCCAGAACACCACACCCGACCGCATCGTCATTTCGCCCTACAGCTCGCTGATGACTATCGGCATCGACGACCGTGCGGTGTATGACAATATGCTTCGTTTCAAGGCGCTGGGTATGTACGACGAGTATGGCTTCTACGAGAGCTACGACGAAGAGGACCATGTGCCCGTGAAGGCGCACTATGCGCACCACCAAGGCATGATTTTGGCCGCCTTGACCAACTATCTCGGCGACCACTGCCTGCAGCGCCATTTCATGCAGGAACCCACGATGCGCTCGATGGAGACACTGCTGAAGGAGAAGGCACAGGTGAAGCCATACATCGACCTGAAGGTGACGCAATACAAGCGCTACCAGTACTCCAAGGTGCAGACAGAGAGCGACGCACGCGACTTCGACACCATCGCCAATGTGCCCGAAATCGGCGTCATCAGCAACGGTGAATATACCGTGCTTCTCAACGACCGTGGCAGTGGCTTCTCGCGTTTCAAGGGCATCATGCTGAACCGCTACCGCAAAATCAGTGCCGACCACTACGGCACCTATCTGTATATCAGAAATCTGGGTACCGACAAGCTGTGGTCGTCAACCTATGCTCCCTTGGACGAGATGCCTGAGAGCTACCATGTGAGCTTCGCCAGCGACAAGATAAGCTATCTGCGTGTGGATGATGGTATTGAGACCAAGACGGAGGTGACCGTCCTCAAGGACCGTGCCGCCGAGCTCCGTCGCATGACCTTCACCAACAGCACCGACCAACCTGTCGATTTGGAGATTACGACCTACGGCGAAGTGGTGCTGGCCCCCAACACCGAGGATGAGAACCACCGTGTGTTCAACGGCATGAAGATAATAAGCGAGTACGACGCACAGCACGAGAGTCTGCTTTTCAGTCGTCCCGCGACAAAAGGAAGCCACTATATGCTGCATAAACTATGGGTGGCTGAGGGTGACTGGCGCGGCAGCAATGAGCGCCGCGTCGACGAGGTGGTGGAATACGAGACTTCGCGTCTCAAGTTCCTCGGCCGTGGCAACAGTCTGCGCCATGCCGACCTCATCGAGGGCCGCCGCACGCTGACGGGGACAGTGGGCACTACGCTGGATCCCATCATGTCGATGCGCCGTCGTCTGCACATCCCCGCCTCGGGAAGCGTGGAAGCCTACATCATCACAGGCTTCTCGCGCAGCCGCGAACAGCTGTTGCAACTGGTGGAACAGTATCAGAGCGCCGTCGACGTGGAGCACGCCTTCAAGACTGCCTCGGTGTTCAACAACATGCGCACCTCACTTTCGCTGCTGAAAGGCAGCGAGATGCGTCTCTACAACAGTATTGCCAAATATATGGCGCAGACCGCCACCTTGGGCAACGCTCGCAATGAGTTGCTGGCGCAGAACACGCTGTCGCAAAGTGGCCTGTGGCGCTTTGGCATCAGCGGCGACTTGGCCATCCTGCTCATGGAACTGGACAGCATGGAGCGTTCGGGCTATGCCAAGGAGATGCTGCGTGCATTCGAATACTATAAAGTGCATGGCTTGCTGCTCGACCTGGTGTTTATCAACGATGCCCCTGAAGGTGAACGTGAGGGCTTGACGCACTTCATCCGCGGCATGGCGGGTACCGAGCATCTGTGGGCACCCCATAGCGACATCGGCAAGGTGTTTGTCCTCGACGGCCACGATGTTACCGATGCGGAGCGCATCCTGCTGCGCACCGTGGCACGTCTGAACTTCACCACGACGGGCAGTATCACCATCTCCCAGCAGCTGCGCCGTTTGGAAGTTGAAAATCAGCATTATCAAGACAAGATAGAGTATCCCGTGCTGCAGCCCAAACGTGAGTTCCGCGTGTGGAGCAACTTGGAGTTCTACAACCAGTATGGCGGCTTCGACTGCGAAGGTCGCGACTACGTGGTCACCAACACCAATACGCCGATGCCATGGGTGAATGTCATTGCCAATGCCGGCACCGCCACGACGGGTGTCTTCGGCTGTGTGGTGAGCAGCACCATGGCAGGATTCACCTTCGCCGGCAACGCACAGCAGTTCAAGTTGACGGGTTGGAGCAACGACATTGTGCGCGATAATGCCAGCGAGATGCTGTTGATCGACAAACAGCAGTTTGTGCCGGCCACGGCGCGCCACAGTCAAGGCTGGTCGGCCTTCGATGCCGACTATGCCGACTATAGCGTCAAGGTGAGAGTCTTTGTGGCCGTGGACCGTCCGGAGAAGTTTTACCAGGTGAAGGTGGACAACCATACCGACCATCCTCTGACGCTCGATATCGATATGTCGCTCAAGTTGGTACTGGGTATGAGCGAGGAGCAGACGGCGCGCTATCTGCATTCCGAGTGGGATGCCGAGGCTAATACGCTGCGCGTGCGCAACGTGTATCATCCTATCTATCGCGACACCACAATGTTGGTCACTGCTACCGAGACGCTGACCGATGTCAGTCTGCAATACCCCAACCGCAAACGCTTGGGTACCAGTCTGGAACTGCCTGCCAGCGGCTCACGCGAAATGGCATTCATCATCGCTGTGGAGACACCTGTGGCTGCACCTGCCAAGAATTTGCAGGCTATCTATGACGAGTTCGATAGGGTGGTGGTATTCTGGGACGACAAGCTCTCCCAGATCCAGGTGGATACGCCCGACCGTTCGCTCAACTACATGCTCAACCGTTGGTATCTCTATCAGGTTCTTTCGTCGCGGCTCTTTGCCCGTGCCGGATTCTACCAGGTTGGTGGCGCCACAGGCTTCCGCGACCAGTTGCAGGATGTCATGTCTCTGCTCTACAGCGATCCGGCCTACGCCCGTCGTCAGATATTGGACCATGCCGCACACCAATTCGCTGAAGGCGATGTGCTGCACTGGTGGCACGAGAGTATGCACATGGGTGCCCGCACCACCTTCAGCGACGACTATCTCTGGCTTGTGTTCGTCACCTACCAATATGTGCATATCACCGGCGATGCCAGCATCCTCGCCGAAGAGGTTCCTTTCTGTGTGGCCGACCAGCTCAAGCCCGGCGAGGCAGAGCGTGGCATGAACTACAGTGTCAGCGACACGTCGCCGCAGACTCTCTATGAGCACCTGCGTCGCGCTGTGCGCCGCGCCATGAGCCGCACCGGCATCCATGGCTTGCCGCTGATGGGCTGCGGCGACTGGAACGACGGCATGTCGACTGTCGGTGTGGAGGGTAAAGGCGAGAGTGTGTGGGTGGCCTTCTTCCTGGTCGACATTCTGCCCAAGATGGAGCGCCTCACGCAGTTGATGCCCGGTGCTGACCTTTCGTACTGCGAAGAGCTAGCCACATTCCGCACCAAGCTTGTCGATGCCATCCAGCATTCGGCATGGGATGGCGCCTGGTTCCTGCGCGCATACTACGACAATGGCGACCCGATGGGCAGCCGCAACAATATCGAGTGCCAGATTGACCTCATCAGTCAGGCATGGAGCATCCTCACCGATGTGGCCACACCGGCACAGAAAGAGAGTGTCTTCAGGGAGACCGACGCACGCTTGGTGAACCGCGAACACGAAATCATACAGCTGCTCACACCTGCTTTCCAGAACTCCAATCCTTCGCCCGGATACATCATGAACTATCCCGTCGGCGTGCGCGAGAACGGAGGCCAGTACACGCATGGCGCCATGTGGTACATCATGGCCCAGATCAAAGAGGGTCGCAACGACATGGCCTATTTCCTCTATTCGCTCATCAACCCTGTGCACCGTACGCAGTCGCTGGCCGATGTGCTGAAATACAAGGTGGAACCTTACTGTATCGCCGCCGACATCTACAGCAACCCGCAGCATCCGGGGCGCGGAGGCTGGACATGGTACACGGGTTCCGCATCGTGGGCTTACAAGACGGGCATCGAGAATATTCTGGGTCTCAGTAAAGAAGGTGACCGTCTGACACTTGCACCCCATGTACCTACCGACTGGCCAGCCTTCATGCTCAGCTATCGTTATGGTTCCACCACCTACATTTTCCGTTGGAAAGGTGGCAAAGTGCCGACAGGAGCCACGCCAACGACCGTCCAGCTCGTCGACGACGGCCAGGAACATATCGTGGAAGTGCAGTAGAAGAGCATAGTCTGCAAAAAGGAAAGTCGACAAGAATTGCCAGAGTCTAGGCAGTGCTTGTCGGCTTTGCTGTTGTCTGAACAGACAAGGAGATAGGATTGAAAACAAAAAATGGCGATAACTAGTTGAGAGTATCGCCATTAGAAGGTTTTGCAGTGATATGCTTTGTGATTATAATTCCAAATAGATGTTGTTTTCTTTAGCGAGACGGCGCAGGTTGATGATGGCGTAGCGCATGCGGCCTAGGGCAGTGTTGATGCTGACGCCTGTCTTTTCGGCAATTTCCTTGAAGTCGTACTTGCCGTAATGGCGCAGGATGACAACACGTCGTTGCTCGGGGGGCAGCATCTTGATGAGCCTGCGGATGTTCTGGTTGGTCTGCTTGCGGATGATGGCGCGCTCGGCGTTGTCTTCGCTGCCCTTGAGGGTATCCACAATGTCGCAGTCGGGGCGGTTGGGAATCAAAGGCATCTTGCCCAGACGGCGGAAATAGTCGACAATCAAGTTGTGAGCGATGCGCATCACCCAGTGGATAAACTTGTTTTCATCCTTGTACAGTCCTGAATTGATGGTCTGAACCACTTTGAAGAACGTCTCTTGGAAAATGTCGTCGGCCACGTCTTTATCCTTCACGACGGAAAAGATATAGCCATAGACCTTGTTCTGGTAGCGCTCAAATAGGATTTCGAAACACGAATTATCACCATTCTTGTACCCCATAATCAACTCATTGTCGGTGAGTGTGCAAGTCGTTATATCCATAATAACCTCCTTATATTGGTTTGACATAAATGGTAATAATTCTTCAATAAGCGTTCCTTTTTTTGGGTTTATCGGCTGCAAAAATACACATATTTTTTTAATTGAGCAAACGTCTACGTATTTTTTTTCCTTTTAGTATGAGATGGATGCAATTTATTGTGTTAAAATCCAAAAAATTATGTTAAATATTTTTTTTTAACATTTCTCTATGGACTGGGTGCCGTAGGCGTCAAAAAGGGACTTTGAGGAGGCAGAAAATGACAAAATCAGACTGAAAAACAGTCATAAAAAAACTTCGACCCCCTCCGACGTCGGTCCTTTTGTTTGACCGGTAGCGGCCGTGACCCCGACGAAAAAGGGACATCCAAATGGATATCCCTTGCGTCTTGTTTGTAGGGCCACTGCCGGATTATTCCTCCGAAAACTGGTCTTTGCCAGCGCCGCACAGTGGGCATTCGAAATCTTCCGGCAAGTCTTCCCAGGCCGTTCCGGGGGCTATGTCCGCATCGGGCACGCCTACTGCAGGGTCGTAGACCCAGCCGCAAAGGTCGCAAACGTGTTTTTTCATGTTTGTTATGTTTGGGTTAATAAATATTTGTATTTGAATATATTGCGCGCTATGGGCTATTTCTTGTGTGCCTGATAGTAGGCCACGCCCGTGTTTACGTTCTCGATGACGGCGTTGGAGGAATAGGTGCATCCGCTGACCACGTCCACTGCAGCGCCTGGCACGTCGGCAACGTTCATGCCATTCCAGCGGTCGAGCATACCGCCTTTCTTCATCTTTTCGAAGAATTTGGGAGTCTCCTGGTTCTCAAGGGCTTCCACTTTGATGATGATATCATCTTTGATGGTGATAATCAGCGGTGTAGGGCCGTTGAAGCCTTTCACAGCGGCGGTGAGGGTGGTGGTGTCGATGGTGTATACACCGTTCTTTTTCTTCATGACGGGGTCTTTGTCGGCGCAGCTGATCAGCACCACGCCCAAAACTACCAGCGTCACGATGCCAAGCATCGAAATTATGCCTTTTTTCATTTCGCTATGATTTTTTAATTGTTTAATTATCAGTTTTATATGACGATGTATTCCTTGGTAATACTCAGCAAAGATAAGAAAAAAATCGCACTGCATACGTTTTTTTTGCCCGTAACGTTATTTCTGTAATGAAAAAACTCTCGATCATACTGATGACGCTGCTGCTGGCCACCACTGTGGTTTGGGGGCAGGACTATAGCTCAAAGAATCCTAAGGCCATCAAGCTTTACGACAAGGCGCAGACGGCTCTTTATCAATCCAATATCGATCAGGCGCTGCGACTTTTCGGCCAGGCTTTGGAGGCCGACCCCGACTTTGTGGAGTGCCACATCATGATGGGCGACCTTTACTACGACGCCCACAAAACGGCTCAGGCCAAAGAGCACTACCAGGCCGCTGCGCGCATCAATCCCACCTTCTTCACCTTGGTGTGGAAGACACTGGCGGATATCGCACTGAAGGAAGGCCAGCTCGACGAGGCAGTGGTTGACTATGAGACTTTTATCAAGCTCGATGTAGCCAACAAGCCACGTCACGCCGAGGCGCAGATGGGTATCGCCACGGCACGTTTCCGTCAGGAGGCGTTGGCCCATCCGGTGGCCTTCAACCCCGTCAATCTGGGTGCTGCCGTCAACAGTGCCAACGATGAATACTTTCCGGCTCTGACCATTGATGGACAGACACTTGTCTTCACCCGTCGTTTTCCGCGCAACGCCAACACCACGGCCACCACTGCCGAGGAGGAA
This sequence comes from Bacteroidales bacterium, assembly GCA_024681475.1. Classification (GTDB taxonomy): domain Bacteria; phylum Bacteroidota; class Bacteroidia; order Bacteroidales; family P3; genus Colimorpha. Next base: position 130,848 of record JAILAT010000049.1, read on the forward strand.
GACCTCTATCAGTGTCTTTTGCGCAACGACAAATGGTCTGCCGCCCAGCGCATTGCGCCACCGCTCAACTCCACCGACAACGAAGGAACCCAGTGTATCTCGCAGGACGGCCGCATCCTCTTCTTCACCGCCTGTGGACGTCGCGACGGTGCGGGCCGTTGTGATGTGTATATGTGTGTAAACAAGGGCGGCACGTGGGGCAATCCACGCAATGTGGGAGCGCCGGTGAACAGTGGCGCCTGGGAGTCGCAGCCCTCATTCTCCATCGATGGCAAGACGCTCTATTTCGTCTCCGACCGTGCTGGCGGCTATGGAGGTCTCGACATCTGGAAAGCGGTGTTTGAGAACGGCAAGTGGAGCAGTCCTGAGAATTTGGGCCCCACTGTCAACACTGCCGGCAACGAGATGGCACCGTTCATCCACTACGACGACCACACACTCTATTTCGCCTCCGACGGCCATATCGGCATGGGAGGTCTGGACCTATTCTGTGCCCGTCGCAACAGTGCGGGGGAGTGGTACAAGGTTGAAAATCTGGGCTATCCCATCAATACCGACGGCGACGAGAGCGGCCTGATTGTGGCTCCCGACGCACAGACAGCCTATTTTGCCAGCGACCGTGCCGGCGGGCGGGGAGGCCTCGACATCTACAGTTTCGAGATGCCCTACAAGGTCCGTCCCATGGTGACGGTGTGCTGGAAAGGCACGGTCACCGATGCCAAGAGCGGTGCAGTGGTAGCTGCTGACATCCAGATAATTGATGTCGCCACAGGTCAGGTTGTGGCCAACACGGGCAGCGATGCCAAGACGGGCGGCTACATGGTCAGCATCCCCGAGGGGCATGATTATGCCGTCAACGCCAGTGCCAAGGGCTATCTGTTTTATTCCGAAAGCGAACAACGTCATTTCGATGACGACCGTCTGCTGTATTGGCACACCATCACGCGCGATATTGCGCTGATGCCCATCGAGACGGGCGAGCGCATTGCACTGCGCAACGTCTTTTTCGAGACAGGCAAATACAACCTGCTGCCCACCTCCACCGCCGAGCTGGACAAGGTGGTGGAACTGCTGCAACAGAACGCCACGCTGCGCGTCGAGTTGGGCGGCCACACCGACAATGTGGGCAACGCCGCCGACAACCAGCGCCTCTCCGAGCAACGCGCCAAAGCAGTCTACGACTATCTTGTGGCTCACGGCATCGAAGCCAACCGTCTGACATACAAAGGCTATGGCGAGACGCAACCCGTTGCCGACAACAGCACTCCAACAGGCCAAGCCGCCAACCGCCGCACAGAGATGAAGGTGCTGTAAACACCTTCATCTTGTGACATTACTTTTTTATCGGTAAAATACTTGTTCCCGAATCTGCTGACCCAGTCGGTCACTAGGTTGCGCATTTGTAGCGGCCGCTGCCGCCATTGTCATTGTTGCGGTGAGAAGGGGCATTGCTTGCCGATGCACTGGTTGTTGTATCTGCTACGGGTGCAGTGCACCTCAGGTTTTTCCATCTCCACGCCGAGGTTTTCTTTCACAAAGTCGATGGCTGTCAGGATGGAGAGGTAGGAGTCGCGCTTGCAGCAGCGTGGGCCGCCGTTGAGGGCCACCTGCTCGAGGGCGCGTGCCGTCATCAGGTTGCACAGCCTCCACGAGTCGGTGGAAAGCGGTGTATTGCGCGTCACTACCGACATGAAGATGCCAGTGCTGATGCTGGCGCCGCAGGCTCCCATATATCCGCAGGCGCCACCAGGCACCTGACGGCCGCGGCTCATCACCTCGGGCAAAGCTGTCGTCATGTCCAGCCGTGCGCTGTCGGGCAGGCAGTTGTTGTAGGCTGTCAGCAGTGCAGCGCCCACGAGTACGTGATGCTCAGGACCATGCATGTGGCAGAAAGGCTGCGACATCATTTTCTCCAGCACCTCGATAGGGTTGCGCGACGTCTCGTTGAGGCAGAGGACAATGATGGAGTCCATGCCCGCTGTGTGGCATTCGTTGCAGACATAGTGTCCTTCGCGGCAGCGTGTCTTGCTGGGTTCCTGTTTGTGGCACAGCACGCATTCCATCAGCGTGTCCTGCGCCAGATATTCGAGTGGCGCGCCGCAGATTAGGCATTCTTCGTTGATCATGGTGGTCTCTTGTTGTTTGCTCTCTCCTGTGCCGCAGGCGGCAGCCAGCAGCGCCACGCAGCACAGCAGAGTGGTGACGATACGTTTCATTCTCACTGATTGTTTCTCTTCATAACGAAAAAGGACATCCTTTAGTATGTGCTGCCGAAATCTCGTGTGCCGGACGTTTTCCATTGTTATTTGTCATCGCTCGTGCAATAAAAAGAGGGTTGTCGCGTTCTTATGTATGACTTTTTATATTTGATATTATGCAAGTGAAATTCATAAACCATTCGCACCATCCGCTGCCCAGATACGAGACATCGATGTCGGCAGGCATGGATTTGCGGGCCTATCTGCCCGATGGCCCCATCACCCTGAAGCCGCTGGAGCGCGGACTTGTCAAGACGGGTCTCTTCATGGAGCTGCCGGTGGGCTACGAAGCGCAGGTGCGGCCTCGTAGCGGCTTGGCGCTGAAGAAGGGCATCACTGTGCTCAACAGCCCCGGAACCATCGACGCCGACTATCGTGGCGAGATATGCGTCATCCTCATCAACCTCTCCAACGAAGCATTCGTCATTGCCGACGGCGAGCGCATCGCGCAGATGGTCATCGCCCGCCATGAGCAGGCCGAAATTGTCGAGGTGCAGGAGCTCTCCGACTCCGAGCGTGGCGCTGGCGGTTTTGGCCATACTGGCACGAAATAATCTTCAACGAAAAGTGACAAGGGTATGAGACGGCTGTTTATCCTGCTGATTGTCTGTCTGCTGCAGTGCGCCTGCTGCGGTGCCGAGCGGCCACAGGCCAAGTCTGTCGCCGAGCAGCAACCCGAGCGCATTACGGTGGGCGCCGAGCGCACCGAGCTGTACCTTCCTGCCTTGCAGGAGCGTAGGGTGGCGCTGGTGGCCAACCAGTCTTCGCTGGTGGGCCCGATGCATCTGCTCGACACCCTGTTGGCACTGGGCGTCGATGTACGTCGTGTGTTCTGCCCCGAGCATGGTTTTCGAGGCGACGCCGAAGCAGGTGCCCATATCGCCGACGGCCGCGATGCAGCCACAGGCGTGCAGCTCGTATCGCTCTACGGTTCGGGCAAGAAGCCGAAGCCTGAGCATCTGGCCGACGTCGACATCGTGCTTTTCGACCTGCAGGACGTGGGCTGTCGTTTCTACACCTATATCTCCACCCTGCATTATGTGATGGAAGCATGCGCTGAGTACCACCAAAAGCTGTTTGTACTAGACCGCCCCAATCCCAATAGTTTCTATGTGGACGGGCCGGTGCTGGAGGGGTCTCAGCGCTCTTTTGTCGGCATGCATCCTGTCCCCATCGTCTATGGCATGACCATCGGCGAGTATGCCCTTATGATCAACGGCGAGCGATGGCTGAAAGACAGTCTGTTGTGCGACGTCGAGGTGATACCCCTGGCCCACTGGACCCACGACAGCCTCTACCGTTTGCCCGTGGCGCCGTCGCCCAATCTGCGCACCGGACAGTCCATCGCGCTCTATCCCTCGCTCTGCCTCTTCGAGGGCACCAACATCTCTGTGGGGCGCGGCACCGACAAGCCTTTCGAACTTATCGGCAGCCCGCAGTTCACTGCCGCTTCCGGCAGCGCGGCATGGCCGTTGGTGCAGTTCACGCCGCACCCAATCAAAGGTGTCAGCGACAATCCGCTTTTTAGCGGACAACAGTGCAAGGGCTATGACCTCTCGCAGGTGACGCCGCGCCGACAGATAGATCTCCGCTACCTGCTTGCCATGTATGCCCAGACGCCGCACGAAAGCTTCTTTTTGAAGAACAGGTTCTTCGACCGTCTGGCAGGCACACCGACGTTGCGCCGACAGATAGAAGCAGGCCTAAGCGAGGCCGAAATCCGCGCCTCCTGGCAGCCGGCTTTGCGGCAGTTCATGCAAGTCCGCGCACGCTATCTGCTCTATCCCGATTTTACACCACAAGAAACTCCCCGCTAGACAAGTTATTTTATATTGCTATTATTAAACTCTTATGATTATCACATTAACCATACTAGCCTATCTTCTGGTCACCCTCATTCTGCTGGTGCTGATTGCTGTCACCGTGGTGTTCCGTGTGATGCTGGGCGAGTCGTGGAAAACAATATGGAAGGAGTTGCACAGACTTAAATTGAAGCAAATACCGTCATACTTCGTCAGTTCGACAAAGAAAGCCTTTCGTATAAGAAGGTATCTTGCGAAGAAGAAGAAACGGTCTGCCTCCGACGACAATCAATCTGATTGATGTCCTCTATTTCAGGTATTTCATCAAGTCTTGGCCGATGTCGTGACGGTAGTAGCGTCCGGCCCAGCTGATGGTTTCAGCGCGCTGCAGGCTGGCAGCAAGAGCCTCGGGCATGGTGTCGGCCAGCGAGGTGACACACAGCACGCGGCCACCATTGGTGACAATATGCTGGGCATCGTCGAGTTTCGTTCCGGCGTGGAACACACACTGTGTGCTGCTGTCCGCTTTGTCGAGGCCGCTGATGACATCGCCCTTGCGGTAGCTCTCGGGGTAGCCTTCGGCTGTAAGCATGACGCACACCGCCGAGCGGGGATCCGCCGTCAGTGAGCATTGGTCCAGACGGCCCTCCCAGACGGCCTTGAACATCTCTACCACATCGTTCTGTATGCGCGGGAAGACGCTTTCCGTCTCGGGGTCGCCCATGCGCACGTTGTATTCGATGACGTAGGGCTCCTTGACTCCGTCGGCGCTTTCCACAGCCATGAGTCCCAGGAAGATAAAGCCTTTGTAGGGCATATTCTCGTTGCGCAGGCCTTCGATGGTGGGCACCACGATGCGCTGTTCCACCTTGGCCATGAAAGCGTCGTTGGCGAATGGCACGGGGCTGATGGAGCCCATGCCGCCGGTGTTGAGGCCCGTATCGCCTTCGCCGATGCGCTTGTAGTCTTTGGCAGTGGGCAGTATGAGGTGGTGCTCGCCGTCGGTCAGCACGAAGACCGACAGCTCGATGCCGCTGAGGTATTCTTCGATTACCACGCTGCTGCTGGCGTCGCCGAATTTAGCATCGGCCAGCATGGCTGTCAGCTCACGACGAGCCTCCTCGAGGTCGTTGATAATCAGCACACCTTTGCCTGCCGCCAAGCCGTCGGCTTTCAGCACATAGGGTGCCTTCAGTGTGGCGAGGAAGGCTTTGCCCTCCTCCAGCGTGTCGCGCGTGAAGGTGCGGTAGTCCGCTGTGGGGATATGGTGGCGTTGCATGAAGCCTTTGGCGAAATCTTTGCTGCCCTCCAAGCGGGCGCCGCTGGCCGAAGGACCTATCACCATGATGTCGCGCAGCGCGGCGTCGGCGGCAAAAAAGTCGGCGATGCCGTCGACGAGGGGCTGTTCGGGCCCCACCACGACCATGCGGATGTCGTTGTCAAGCACGAAACGTCCTATGGCGGCGAAGTCGTTGAGTTTCAGTGCCACGTTGGTGGCGCAGCGGCTCGTGCCGGCATTGCCGGGAGCCACATAGAGATGAGTGCATTGTGGGCTTTGTGCCACTTTGGCGGCGATGGCGTGCTCGCGGCCGCCCGAGCCTAGTATCAGTATATTCATGGTTGTATCTTTTTTTTCAATCGATGCTATTCTGCTATTGTTCCTCGTCGTTGTCGTTCCACACGATTTCGCGTTCTTCCCAGTCCTCCTCTTCGTATTCTTCGGGCTCCTCTTCGCCGACGAACTTTGCCACCCAGTCGAGGTCGTGGTAGTGGTCGGCGCCGCCTTCGTCAACCCACTGTTCGGGGTCCACATACACCTCCAGCAGCTTGGCGGGACCTTCGCTGAAGAGCTCCACACGGTCGGCGGCGGCGGGCACCAGCACGCACTCGCCGGCATGCAGCGGCGTGATGGTGTCCATCGCCTTCATTGCGGCGATGCCGTCGGTGCAGAGATACACCACAAAAGAGTCCAGTTGGGCAAAATCTTTGCGCAGCGGCTTGCTGAGGGCGATGAGGTTGGTGGTGAAGTAGGGACATTGCGCCAGGCGCACGGTGCTGTTCTCCTGGTAGTTGTAGTGTGTCTTGCCGTTGCGTGTGGCGGCGAAATCGATGGCGGCCAGGGCTTCGGCGGTGTGCAGCTCGCGCAACTTGCCGTTGGCGTCGGGACGGTTGTAGTCGTAGATGCGGTAGGTGGTGTCGGACGACTGCTGTATCTCGGCCAGCAACAGGCCTTTGCCGAGGGCATGGACACGACCTGCGGGGATGAAGAAGACATCGCCGGCCTGCGGATGTTCCACATGCAGTGTCTGCTCCAAAGTGCCCTGTTTCAGGCTTTTCTGGTAGGCTTCGGCTGTGGTGCGCTGCTCGAAACCGTCGACGATTTCGGCGCCCTGCTCGGCCTCCATGATATACCACATCTCCGTTTTGCCGTTCTCCATGCCGCGCTCCCTCGCCAGCTTGTTGTCGGGGTGCACCTGGATGGAGAGTTTGTCGTTGGCGTCAATAATCTTGATCAGCAAAGGGAAGTCGTTGCCGAAATGGCGGTAGTTCTCCTCGCCGATGAGTTCGCCCATGTATATTTCAAGGGCGTCGTTCAAGGTGTTGTCGGCCAGAAAGCCGTTGGTGATGACCGACTCGTTGTCCTTCACCGCCGACAGCACCCACATCTCGCCACAGTTGGGCAGCGGCGCATAGTCGAAGCCCAGCGTCTTGATTTTGTTGCCGCCCCACACCTTGTTCTTGAAGAGGGGCAGGAATTTCAGCGGATATATTGTCGTTTCCATGTCCATAGTCTTGATGTTATTTATTTGTTTGCCAGTGCTTTGCTTTGTTGAAGAGCGCCTAGGCGCTCCAGCTCCCAGATGCGCACGTCGCGTGCCACGATGCGTTGCTGGCTGTCGAGCACGATGAGGTAGGGAATGTGGTCGATTTGCAACAGTTCGAGCCAGGGTGAGTCCCAGCAGCGCTTGTCGCTATCTATGTCGATCTCAATGGTCTGCATCTCGGGGTAGCGCGAATGGAGCGCTGTGGCGGCGCGTTGGCACTGCTCGCACCAGCTGGCGCCCACCAGCACAGCGTGGTAACAGCTGTCGGCCAGCAGCGTGTCCAGCCGCTGCAAATGTCCCTGACGGTCGCGGAAGACAACGGTGGGCAGGCGCTCGCCGTCGCGCAAACGCTCACGGCTGCTCAGCATCCGCTGCAGCTGGCCGTAGTGGTATACCTTCTGTGCTTCGCCAGTGAGTTGTGCAGCAAGCTGTTGCAGGGTGTCCTGCTGACAGTCGTTGGCCATGTGGCGATAGATGATGTACGGGGTGATAGGGGAGGAGGGGTGGCTGGCGGCGTAGCGCGCCAGGTGGGTGGGGTTGGAGGCCTGCTGCTCCAGCTGGTAGCGGTATTCGCTGTTGGAGCGCGACCCTACGATGGGCGACATCTCCGGTGCCGCCATGTTGTAGCGCACCACGATGTCGCTGTTCTCCACAAAGAATGGGATGATACTTACTGCGTTGTTGTTCAGTGTGTTGGTGTAGCGGAATTCGGCGTAGACCACTCCGTCGACAGATCCTTGGAAGAGGTAGTTGTTGCCGTTTCTTGAGCCCTTGGCGGCGTGCGGCATGGCGTCGGTGGTGTAGAGGTAAAGGCTGCCCTTGCCACGGGCCTCCACGGGCATCTCCACGCGAACGCTGAACCCCTGAGCCACAACGTCGTGCGCCAGCGTGGCATAAAGCAGCATCAGCAGCATCGCACCACGCAGCGCGCCCCTGTTCCTTCCGACACTACCCACAACGCGCCAGGTCAATGAGTTATCAATAGCTGTGGTAGGTGGAGCTGTTGCGCTGGTTGTTGCCTCTCACCTTGTAGTTTTTCTTGATGGTCTTCGACGTTTTGCGGTTCGATTTGTACATGTTGTCGCTCGACTTGCACGAGGTGAAAACCGACGTGCCCACCAACAGACAGCCAATCATGGCCATCGCGGTCCAAAATCTGCCAGACTTTTTCATATCTTCGCTCTTTTTTCGGCCCCGGCAAGCCGTTTTTCCTTTTTTTGGACAACTGCCGCCGAGGACTCTATTATTATTGTTATCAACTACTTATGTTCGCTTTTCATGCGCCGTGAGGCGATGTTCGCTCACTACAAAGTTACACATAAAAATGGAATACTTCAAAGAAAAAATTCATTTTTTAGAATAGTTTAATATTTTTTTGTAATTTTGCATTTTCAAAATCGCAGCGAAAAAGATGAAAAAATACACTGTGTCAAGAATTTGGGAAGGTGCCTCGTATGTCCTCATACTGGGTGGCACGGTCTACTATTTTGTTTCGGGCAAAGAGACTGGTATTACGATGATTATCGTCGCCCTGGCAATTTTCTGCTATGCCATGACCTACCGTGTCCGCTACCGCATCTGCCAGGATGAAAACGAGGAGCTGCGCAGCGATATTCGTCGCCTCACCAACCTCCTCGAGGTGGCCAAAAAGACAAAAAACGACAAGTGAAACTCTTTGACAAGACATTTCGGAAAACAAATTAATAATTAAAAATACTTTTTTTTCTATGGCAACAACAGCTGATATTAAAAATGGTCTTTGCATCAATTTCAACAACGACATTTACACTATTGTGGAATTCCTCCATGTGAAACCTGGCAAGGGCGCCGCTTTCGTGCGCACCAAGATGCGCAACGTGAAAACCGGCCGTATGCTGGAGAACACCTTCCCCTCGGGTGCCAAAATCGATGTTGTCCGCGTCGAACGCCGCCCCTACACTTACCTCTACAAGGAGGGCGATATGTACAACTTCATGCACGCCGAGACTTTCGAGCAGATTAGCATCGAGGAGTCTATCATCAATGCTCCGCAGTTCTTGAAAGAGGGTCAGTATGTGGAAGTTACGGTTCACGCCGACACCGAGACGCCGCTGCTTTGCGAGCTGCCGCCGTTCATCGAGACCGTGGTGACCTACACCGAGCCCGGTTTCGCTGGCAACACCGCCACCAACGCCATGAAGGACGCTACCGTGGAGCCTGGTGTGCAGGTTCGCGTGCCGCTGTTCATCAAGGAAGGCGAGCGCATCAAGGTCGACACCCGCACGGGCGAGTACTCCGAGCGCATCAAATCGTGACAGTTTAACACCAATACCATGATAGCAGAGACGCCAGCATCATGGCGTCTCCGCGTTTTATAAAGATGTATCATGATGAGAATTCGCAACATTGCACTGCTGTTGAGCGTCGTGCTCCTCGTGGCCTGTCATGACGAAAAGAAGCCGAAGCCAACGCAGCAGCCCAAGGGAATAGACTATGCTACGGTGACCATCCCTGACTTCAACGCCGACTCGGCCTATCAGTATGTGGTGGACCAGCTGAATTTCGGCTACCGCCATCCCGGCACCAAAGGCCATGACCAATGCGCCGACTATCTGGCGCGCACCATGCGCCGCTGGTGCGACACGGTCATCGTGCAGCCTTTCACCGCCACGCTCTGGAACGGCCAGCAGGTGCAGGGCAAGAATATCATCGCCTCGCTTTCGCCGCAGCGCGACGAGCGTGTGCTGCTGGCGGCGCACTGGGATTCACGCCAGTGGGCCGACCAGGATGTCGACACCAACAATTGGCACAAGCCGATTCTCGGCGCCAACGATGGCGCCAGCGGCGTGGCTACGCTGATGGAGATGGCGCGCATCATGTCGGCGTTGCCGCCCGACGTGGGGGTCGATTTCATCTTCTTCGACGTGGAGGATCAGGGTATGCCGGCATGGGAGAACCGCTACGTGGATAACACCTGGTGCAAGGGCTCGCAGCATTGGGCCAAGAATCCCCATCGCCTGCTCTATCGCGCCGAATACGGCGTGCTGTTCGACATGGTGGGCACCGACAACCCTCGTTTCACCAAAGAGGAGATTTCCGTCAACTTCGCCTCGGGGCTGGTCAACAAGATGTGGTCCTGCGCCGCCTATCTGGGCTACAACAATGTCTTCGTCGATGCCCTCTCACCAGCCATCCTCGACGACCACCTCTATGTCAACCAAATCATCAAGATACCCACCATCGACATCGTGCAGAACGACGCACGCGTCAGCTTCTTCCCCCATTGGCATACCGTGGACGACAATCTCGATGCCGTCAACCCCGCCAGTATGACAACCGTGGCTACGGTGACCATGAAGGTCATCTATGGCGACCATCCGACTTCCGACGCTGTGGTGAACAATTGAAATTGAGAGCTCTATGTTACGCCGTCTCTCCATATTGTTGCTGTCGATGATGCTCTTTGCCGCTTGCGGCAAAGACAACCGTTGCACCGTCTCTATTGGCGTCACCAATTTCGTTATCAATCCCAACTCTGCCGGCGACTGGGCGGGGCTCAACAATGTCGGCGGCTACGCCTACGCCACCGGCGGCCACCGCGGCGTGGTCATTGTGCGCACAGGCCTCAACGACTTTGTGGCCTACGAGCGCACCTGCCCTGAGGACAACACCTCCCGCGTCGAAGTCAGCGCAGGCTGGGGCTCCAGCCTCCTCGAATGCCCCACTTGTCACAGCCGTTTCGTCGTCGAAAACTTCGGCCTCCCCACCGACGACAGCCCCACCGACTGCCCCCTCTATCAATATTCCACCAGCTACTCCGCCGGCGAACTCTACGTCTACTGACCCTGGTCGACCCCACAAAAACGAAATGATTCTTCCCTAAACCGAAATACTATGGGTGACCTCCCAAATATCCCCGTAGGGGTTCTCGTTTGATAGAAATCCTTGTTTTCTTGTATGTTATCCCGATAAGGGATTTCGATCACCTATTTATAAGAGGTTCCCACAAGTGAAAAGAAGGTGCTTGTGGGGCAAGAACTGTTAATTATTCTTAACAAAAGTTAAATAATCACCCACCAAATCCCCTTTTTGGCCATTTGGTGGTTATATATATGTAAAAGGGCATTTGAATTTATGTTTAGAGAATCTGGCGTTAGAGATTTTTTGATGGGAGAATGGATTTTTGGGCTCATTTATTAGAAAATTGATGGCCGATGTGTAATTAGATGATAATTATTGGCTTACGGGAGATTGTTTGACGATGAAATATTAAAACTATGTTAAAAGTGATGCCCGTGTGGCGGTTTTGGGGCAAGAATGCAACTAATATATACAAAGGGAAATCGTAATTCATGTATGACCCTAAAGACGACATCATATACCTGCCTCTGGAGGAAAGTGCAATCGGCCACCGGAAGCAGTGACAACGGACAAACGATTGCAGAACTGAAAAAAAAGTAACCAATGAACGACAAAGCAGAAGTCTCGCGCAGAGAATTGATGATGCGCCGCTGCAGCGAGGCGTAGGAAAATGAGGGTGCAATTTTTTTTAGTCAAAAGCCTTGCAAATAAAATAAATGGCTATATTTGCAGTGTATTACAATTGTGACGCTTTGAGAATAAACGACTGAAAACCATACTACTGAAGTTTTTTCACACATCACAGACAACACTAAATCGGCCACTGTGGCACCTCGCCACCGAGGACAGCAATGCGAAATCGGACAACAAAAAAGAAGTCGAACAAAAAAATGACCGATGAAAGATAAAACAGAAGCCTCGCGCAGGATCGTGTGCCGCTGTGACGAGGCGTAAAAAAGAGGGTGCTCCGCGGGGCGTAAGCAATACAAAACAAACAACAGAACCGCCACCCTGCCGTCGCGCACTCGAGGCATACAGATGCCTTGCATACACAACGCAGCAAGGCAGACATTATTGTGTCGAGACGAGAAACCTCCATCTCTCGGCATAGCATCAGAAAAAGGATGATAGACAAAAATAATTAAAAAAACATTAAAAATGAGCAAATTATTTTATCATAGTCTTATCATTTTTTCCGCCTTCGTTGGCCTCTGCATGGTTTGCAACGGGCAAGACACCACAGGAACAAGGGCGGGTACCTCCAGCCCTTATGGCATCGGAACCACTACTCCTTTGGGCACGCTTCATGTGCACGAGACGGCAGTTTTTATTCCAGATGTACCTCCTGTCAGAGAAGATGGCCTTGACAGAACATTCGAGAACGATTATCGTAACGCCTTTCTCATGACCAACACCAATACGGGCACATCAAGGAGTAACGACGGTTTTCTTGTCGAGCAGTTCAATTATGATGTCACCCTGCGTCAACTAGAAAAAGGCTATCTCCGTATGCTTGGCTATCCGGGCACAGGTGTCCTGATTGACACTCTGGGCCGTGTGGGCATCGGAACACAGTCACCTACCAGTCTGCTGCACGTGGCCGGCGCCGCCAAGTTTGACGGAGACATCACGGCGCAGACCAATCTGAGCGTCGGTGCCACCCTGTGGGTAACGGGCAACGCTTTCTTGGGTGATGGATTCAAGTGTTACAACAACGGCACGGTGAAATGCAAGGAGGTGATTGTCACGCTGGAAGGCTGGAGCGATTTTGTTTTCGACGACGGCTACCGGCTCATGTCGCTGGGCGAGCTGGAGAGTTACATCAACCAGCACCACCACTTGCCCGACGTGCCTTCGGCCAAAGAGGTGGAGAACGGCGGTGTCAACATCGGCGAGATGAACGCCACGCTGCTCCAGAAGATTGAAGAGCTGACGCTCTATATCATTGAGCTCCAGAAGCAGATTGACGAACTGAGAAAACAATAACAAAATACACATACGTTATGAAAACCAAAGCGATAATAACAATAACCGTGCTGTGTGCACTTTGTGTCGGATGTAAGAAATATGAATGTGATGAACTTTCGTGGACAGACTACAATTCGGTTGAGGACGTACATTGCAACTTCAAGTATTTCGAAGAAGAGAATAAGGTCCATATAGGCGATACGCTGAAAGTATTCGGCTGGCTCTGGCTGCCGAATGAGTGGCCAGATAATTATCTCTACTTGTCTGATAGTTATCAACTGTCTAAAATTTTAACTAGCGATAAAGATATGCAAAATAATAACAATGCAGCAACAATGTATGCTGCGCGTCATTGGGTCAGTCTTGATTTTAATAAGTACCAAATTGATCCGCTAATTGAAATTCTTGAAGATTCGCTACTTTATGTAACTGGAGTTGTGAATTATTATTATGAATGCGGAGCTGGACATTATTATTTACAAACAACCGAAATAAAAACGACGCCGGATTATGAAAAATAAAATAACAATATTATTATTGATGGTAGCTCTTTCGCTGTCACATATTTCTTATTCTCAACAAACATTAATTTCTGAATTACCAATAAACAGGAATGACGAAATTCTGTCAGAGATAGGAAGCCGAGCAGAGGTGCTTCTAGTTCTTCCTATTGCCATTGAAAAAAACATTCTTTTTTTTGAGGACACATTGTTTAAAATCGAATTGAGTGAGAATGTGTTTTACATCGCGAAGAAGTACGTGAATCATAGAGATATTAATTCATTCTCTTTCTATGGAATAAGTGGCACAAACAGCCTTGTTCTTTCTTTTTTAGATAACGACATTCAAGGGGTTCTTACAATAAACAACCATCCCTACTCAATAGAAACACATCAAGGGAAAAACTACCTTGTACAATTGGACAATTCTTTATTTCAAGAGAATTGTGAGGACCTAGAGTGTTCAAACAATCCGAGCCAGAACGACAGTGTTTTCCAAGAGAATAAAGAGGCCAACGGGGGAATCATACCAACTTATCTGTTAAGGAATCGGTTCCACGACGTGAATGGGGATATAAAAGTAATGGTATTATACACAGCAAATGCAGCAAATTCAGTAAGTAATATTGTCAACACTTCCTTATTAGCAGAAGAACTATCTAATCAGTCGTTTATCAATAGTGGAATTGATTGTAAAATTGAACTTGTTTATATTGGTAAAACAGATTATGAGGAAAGTTCTTCTTCAACAGACGTGACAAGATTCAAAAATACAGACGAAGGATATATAGATGAAGTGCATTTGCTTAGAGAGAAATATGCCGCAGATGTGTGTGTTCTTCTTACAGACTACGATGATTTAACTTGTGGACGAGCTTACACAATAAAAGCCAGAAAAACCGAAGCATTCTGCGTAGTACAGGCATATTATTGTTCCACAACTAATTATTCTTTTATTCATGAGATTGGTCATCTGATGGGTTGCCGACATGACTGTGGGATGGACAATTCCACTAGCCCATATGAATATGGTCATGGCTATATTAATCCAGACAAAACATGGAGAACAATCATGGCCTATGGAACTTATTGTAATGATTGTGATAGAATCCAATATTGGTCAAATCCATACATAACCTATAATGGAGAAACCATGGGAACAACTGAAAGGTGCAATAATGCAAAAGTTTGGAATATCCGCTATGGCGAGGTTGGTGCTTTCGAAGTCATTTCCAGTAATGCGACTATAACCTCAGCAACGATACCTAGTAGTCTTAATTATGGTTTTATTGAAACTGATTCACATATTGGCACAAACGGCATTATCAGCCTTAATAGTGGACAATCATTGACAATTAAAGCAGGGGACGAGATTGTGTTTTCAGATGGATTTGAAGTGTTGGCAGGTTCTGAACTTAAAGCATTCATTGCTCAACAGCCTGCCACAAGTTATGCAACTGCTCCATTGCCGACGTCGATAGAAGTCACCCCAGTACGCCATTTCGATACAACTGAGATAAAGAAAACTGTTATTGTATACCCAAATCCAACAACTGACGAACTGTATATTCAAAATAGCGGAGAAGAGTATCCTATCCAAATTATCATTCTGGATGTAATGGGAAAAATCGTAAATAATATCAATTATCCTGTCTCTTCCATCGATCTGTCCAATCTTCCTGCGGGCACATACTTCATCAAAATCGAGTTTACAAACAGAAGTGAGCGTTATAGAATAATCAAAAAATAATCAATAATATGAGAAAGAACATCTTTTTTTTCTTAGTCATTACTTCGATTATAGTTGCATGTGAGAGTGATGACGACTCCAATGGAATATATAGTTTCGGTGCTGGATATATCAAATATGAGGCAACTATCGGCCACGATTTTGATTCAGCTCTCGATTCTTTGCTAATGGTGGTACCTTATGACCAACTTTTTAATAGTGTACCATATTATATTGACCCCGAGCCATTGGATAGAGTGAACTATCCCACAAATGACAGGAGTTTCTATATGATAACAGTCAAGGACAGCATGAATGGATTATATTTATGTTCTCCCAGTAATGTGCTTGACACCAAAGGCGACTGGTATAAAATCGTTTGGGGCGAAGATTAGCGAATAATAAATGCTTAATAAAACAATAAAAATCATGAAGAAAAGTGTTTTATTGATGACGCTTCTTTTGTCATTGTTTTTGAGTGGCTGTAAAGAAACATGTTATGGAGTGCCCGAAGAGATAGAGGACTACTTCCCTTACAATATGCATGACGATCTGACATTCGAGGATGAACAGGGTGATACCATGCTATTCAAGGTCAGAGAGATTATATTACCGACAACACCAACAGCTATTGAATGGGGCTGCAAATGTGATTGTGGTGACTACAATGTATATAGACTATATATGCAATTTTCTCAAACAGCATTAGAGGAATGGTCTAATGTTGGCAACTATCTGGTTTTTGAATTCTCGTTCCCCTATTTTAAAGGTGGCCCTATGGAACCTGACAAAGGTTATCAAGACGTTGTCTGTATTTGGAAAGATCATGCTGTCAATAGCAGTTTGCACGGAACATACACCCCCGACACTTTCTTATTCACCTCTTCCCATATTTTCATTGATTCTATCATGGTGGTGAAAGACCTCGGCTTCACCAGTTTCTGCACCTCTGATGGACATAGGTACACGAATGTCTCGTCGCTGAATAAACAAAACGAATAAGGATCGAAGAGTGCTTTATTAAAACAATAATAATCATTAAGATAAGTAGATTGAGGACCTTGGTCTGCGCGGTGATTGCGCTGCTGGTTCTGGCGGGGTGTTCCACGATGACCTATCATACTGCCAGCCATGATATTGCCTTGCTGGAGCAGAAGGGCGATTTCAACGCCGGCGCGTCGGTATCGATGGAGGAAACGCCACTGGAATACATCAACGTGGCCTACGCGCTTTCAGACCATTGGGCTCTGCAATCGGCGTGCGCGCTGGAGACGTTCACTCCCTACGCCTATCAGCAGGCGCTTGGCTACTACACCCATCTGGGCAGCGGCATCGGCGAGGTGTACGCGGGTCTGAACTATCGCAACAAGCCTATGCCCGAAGAGCACACCCGGGAGACACGGCTTGGCGGTTATCTGCAGTGCGACTATGGATGGAACGGCCTGTGGAGCAACAGATTGGATGCGGGGCTGGGATTCCGTGGCAGTTATGTGATAGGCGGAACATGGCTCGTTACCGATGATCATCAGCTTCAAGGTCCTGGCTATCAATCTTTACTGTTGGCTCCTGTCGTCATGGTCCGTCTTGGCGGTGAGCACCTGAAGCTGGTGGCTAACTTTACTTACAGTTTTGCGATTTCGGAGCAAGATAATGTGCCTGAAAAGGAGCATCCGTGTTCCATCACCTTGGGAATCAACTATCGTTTTTGATCTTAAAAACAGAATGTTATGAAAAACAAATTGATGATACTGTTATTCTCGGTTTTGGCTGCTATTTGTTTCAGCAGTTGCTATGAGTATTGGCCGGTCAATTGCGACATCCCCTTGATGGAGGAGGAGGGCGACTGCCGTATCGACGCGTCGCTGTCGGCGTTTTCCGAGAATGTTTCCGTGACCTATTCTCCGGTGGAGCATCTGGCGCTTCAATCGGAGATGGTTTTTTTTCTCTATGTGCCGTACCATTTCAGGCAAGGGGTGGGCTACTACACCCATCTGGGCAGCGGTGTGGGCGAAATGTATGTCGGTTATGGTATGGAATTGGGCAGATTGTATACTGAAGATGTGCAGCTTAACTACGGTTGGAATGGTTTGTGCAACGGCAAGATGGACATCGGCTTTGGTCTCCGTGGCAGCATGTTCGAATGGTATAGCCAAGATGAGGGCGATGACGAGCCGATTGAGTATTGGGAGAATCGTTTTTCGATGCATACCATTGAGCCTCAGGCGATGATACGTCTGGGCGGTGAGCACATGAAGTTTTCGATGAGTTTTGTCTACTGCTTCTTTGTGGGCGACAAGGGACCCTATTCATGGCCTTTCAACGTCAACCTCGGGGTGAACTACCGATTCTGAAAGAATGGTAATAGTTTATAATACAATAAGATGCTTTGAGAATGATAGTTATGCTGGTGGTGCCTGTGTGCCCGCCAGAAGGCCGCAGGCGGCCATGATGTCTTCGCCACGCGAGGCGCGGAGGGTGCAGTTGATGTCGTGTCGTTTCAGATATTCCTGAAAGGTGGCGATGGTTTCGTCGCTGGGGGCGCGGAAAGGTGTGCCTGGCGAAGCGTGGAAGCGGATGAGGTTGACTCGGCAATGCAGGCCTTGCAGGATGCGCACGAGCTCGGCAGCATGCGTGAGGTCGTCGTTTAGTCCTTTGAAAAGAATATATTCCATCGATATGCGGCGTTGGCCATACCAGTTGTAGCGTTTCAGCATGGCCAGTGTGGCAGCGACGGGATAGGCTTTCTCCATGGGCATGATGTCGGCACGTTCGGTGGGGTATGCGTTGTGGAGACTGATGGCGATATGGCAGTCGCTCTCTTCCAGAAGCCGTGCCAGCACGGGTGTGATGCCTACGGTGGAGACGGTGATGCGATGGGGGCTCCATGCCAGACCCCACGGCGCGGTGAGCACCTCGAGGGCGCTGTACACGGCATCGTAGTTGTCCAGCGGTTCGCCCATGCCCATGAAGACGACGTTGGTAAGCGTTTCACTCTCAGGTACTGAGAATATCTGGTTGAGAATCTGACTTGCGGAGAGGTGGCCGTGGAAGCCTTGCTGCCCCGTGACACAGAAGCGGCAGCCCATCTTGCAGCCTTTCTGGCAGGATATGCACAGCGTGGCGCGCTCGCCGGAGGGGATGAAGACACTTTCGACGAAATGGTGTTCTCCCCGGTTGTTGACGTCGGCTTCGTTGTGGCAGTCGAAGAGGTATTTCTTGGTGCCGTCGACGGAGGTCTGTGTCTGAACCGGGAAGGTGCGGCCCAGCAGACAGTGCCCGTTCAGCCAGCCACGCATGGCCAGCGACAGGTTGGTCATCTCGTCGAAGGTGGTCACACCTTTCTTGTACATCCAGTCGCACAGCTGTTTGGCGGCAAACTTGGGGAATCCCTGCTCGGCGCACAGCGCCTGCAGCTCACTCAGTGTCAGTCCAAAGAGGTCTCGTTTCATGGCTAATGGTGATAGGCAATCAGGAGAAAAGGATGGCGCCCCGCTTTCCACTGTTTACCAATTAGTGGTTGTGAAGGGATCGCTTTCTTCGCTTTGCACCTCCTGCTGGTAGTACTGGTATTCGTCGTAGTCGTAGTAGAGGTCTTCGTCGGAGGGCTTGGTGAAGTCTCCCGTGGGGAAGTTCAGCTTGCTGTCGTCGTAGATACTACGCATATAGTAACCGAAAATGGGCATGGCTTGGCGAGCACCTTGGCCTACATCCATGCTGCGGAAATGGATGGAGCGCACCTCGCCGCCGGTCCACACCACGGTGGCCAGCTTGGGGGTGATGCCCACAAACCAGCAGTCGGAGTTGTTCTGCGTGGTACCGGTTTTGCCGGCAATGGGGGCGGTGAGTCTGAATTGGCTGCCGCGCAGACGTGCGCCGGTGCCGCCGTCCACCACACCTTTCATCATGTCTATCATCATCCAGGCGATGCGAGGGCTGATGGCTTCGCTGTGGTCGGGCGTGAAGCTTTCCAGCAGGTTGCCGTTGTTGTCCTCGATGCGGAGGATGTAGATGGGAGTGACATATTCGCCCTGGTTGGCGAAGGTGGCCATGGCGCCAGCCATCTCGTAGACGGAGATTTCCGCAGCGCCGACGCTGATGGAGGGCACGGGGTCGATGGGGCTCTTGACACCCATCTTGCGTGCTGTATTGATGACCAGCTGGGGGTCGCCGATTTGTTGCATCAGTCGGGCCGACACCCAGTTGATGGAGTTGGCCAAAGCCCATTTCAGCGTCACCATCTCGCCTTCACGCTGATGGCTGCTGTTGCGGGGACACCATGTGCCGATGCAGACCTCTGTGTTGGGAACCTGTGTGTAGGGGTCGTAGTCCAACTCCTGCAAAGCGGTGGCGTAGACAAAGGGTTTGAAGGTGGAGCCTACCTGGCGTCGAGTCTGTTTCACATTGTCGAATTTGAAGTAGCGGAAGTTGATGCCGCCGACGTATGCTTTCACGTAGCCGGTGCCAGGCTCCACGCTCATCATGCCTACGTTGATGAATTTCTTGTTGTAAAGCAGCGAGTCCCAAGGTGTCATCACCGTATCGATGGGGCCGTCCCACGAGAAGATGCGCATCTTCACTTTCTCCTCCTTGAAGGCTTGTGTGATTTCCGATTCGCTCATGCCGTTCTGTTTCATCTGGTAGTAGCGGTCCGAGGCTTTCATGGCCTGTTTCAGGAAACGCTCTTCCTGCTCTTTGCTAATGTTGTTGAAGGGGTCGCCGCCGCGACGGCTTACCTCTTGGAAGAATTTGGGCTGCACCAGCTCGCTCATGTGTTTCCTCACGGCCGCCTCGGCGTGGCGCTGCATGCGCGAGTCGATGGTGGTGTATATGCGCAGGCCGTCCTTGTGGACGTCGTAGTATTCGCCGTTGGGCTTTTTGTGGCTGGCACACCACTCTTTCATGTCTTGGCGTACCAATTCACGCAAGTAGGGTGCCAGACCCTCGTTGTGGCTGATGGGGCTGTAGTGGCTCATGTCGATAGGCAGCTCCTTGTAGGCTTCAAAGTCTTCGTCGCTGAGGTATTTCTCGCCAGTGTTGGGGTCGGTGTAGTTGTTCATCTGGCTCATCACCACGTTGCGCCGTTTCAGCGAGTTGTCGGGGTGCAGATAGGGGCTGTAGGTGGTGGGGGCTTTCAGCAGTCCCACCAGCACGGCGGCTTCGGGCACGCTAAGCTCCTGGGGCTCTTTGTCGAAGAAGGTGCGCGCTGCGGTTTGGATGCCGTAGGCGTTGCTGCCGAAGTCCACGGTGTTGAGATACATGGCCAGAATCTCCTCTTTCGAGTAGTTGTGCTCGAGCTTCACGGCCACCACCCATTCTTTGAATTTGGCATGCACTAGGCCCACTTTGCTCTTGTGCTCGCGGGGGAAAAGGTTCTTGGCCAGCTGCTGCGTGATGGTGCTGCCTCCACCGCTGCTGCTGTGGCGTCCCACCAGTGTTTTCACCAGCACACGCACGAGACTGCGTGCGTCGATGCCGGCATGGTCGTAGAAGCGTACATCCTCGGTGGCCACCAGGGCATTCACCAGATTCATGTTCTTGCCGCCGTCGGTAATCTCGTCGAACGTCATGTTCGAGCGGTTCTCGATGCCGATATATCCCAGCAATTCGCCGTCGGCCGACCACACTTCGGAGGCCTGGTTGCTGCGTGGGTTCTCCAGCTCCTCAAACGAAGGCATGAAGCCCAGCCATCCTTGCGACAGCATGGTGAAGTAGCCGGCAACCGCCAGCCAAAACAGGACGAACAGCATCCATACCACTGCGACACCGCGCCGTGAGTTGTCGCCTTTGCCCTTTTTGCCTTTTTGCTTTGTCTTGTATTGAGCCATTGTGTTTGTCTTTATTATTTGGTTATAAGTTTTTTATTCAATGCCGTGTCTTATCGTCTCTCCACATGCAGCGCCACGTCCTTCACGCCCTGCAGCACCGTGTCGCGCATGGCATGGCGTATGACGAACTGGTATTTTCCCTGCTGGGGGAAGTGGAAATAGCACATCGGGTAGCGGCCGTCCACATATTTGCCGCTGGTCTTGCCCAGCCAACGCCCGTCGGGGGCCGCCAGCGTGAACTCCAGATTCGTGTCGGCAGCAACAGCGCCGTCGGGGTAGAGGGTCTTCACGTTGAAGTAGATGTTTGAATAGGGATAGGCATTCAGGTTGCGCAGGTCAATGTAGCACACGTAGGTCGATGCCGTGTCTTCGGTCTCCAGGTTGAAGACCAGCTCGTCGTCCATATCCCATCCGTCGTCGGCAATGTGTTTTGTTTCGTGATACATTACCGAACTGTCGCAGCCTGTCAGCAGCAGCGCCAGGCAGAGAGCCAGCGGCCACGCCATGCGCATCAGTCCGTGTCGTCTGTTCGTCTTCATGCCTGTGGAATGTTATGATTTTCACCATTGTTGCGGGGCTTGCCTTCGCCGCCTTCGCGACGGTTGCGGCCGCCACGGCCAGCGCCGTTTTTGCCTCTACGCTCGTTGCGTGGTCCGTTGTTGCGGTTCTCGCGGCCTTCGCCACGGGGTTCACGGTTTTCACGGGGTTCGCGAGGTTCACGGTTTTCACGAGGCTCGCGAGGTTCGCGGTTGTCGCGGCGTCCACGTCCTTCGTTGCGGCTGCCACGCTCTTCGCGTTCGCCACGTTTCTCATGCTCTTCGCTGCCACCGCCAAAGTTGTCGTCGGCCATGCGGCGCAACTCGCGCTCGAACTCGTCGGCCGACGATTCCTGTGCCAGCGCAGCTGTCGACATCAGCTCCACCTGATAGTCTTCCAGTTTTTCGGGATATTGCTGTGCCTTGTTCATCTCGATGATGGCTTTCACATCTTCGGCTTTCACGGCTATCAGGTCGCTCTCGCCCTCGTATGCGTACCACATGATGCCACGGAACACGTCGGTCTTGCGGTACAGCGCCAGGCCTTTCTGGAATCGGATGGGGGTGTTGGCCGGCGGGAATTTCTTCAGTGCGTCGACATACACTTCGTATTCGAAGTTCAGGCAGCATTTCAGTTTGCCGCACTGTCCGGCCAGCTTCTGCGGGTTGGGCAGTATTTGCTGCGCTTTGGCCACGCCAGTGGTCACCGACTTGAAGTTGGTGAGCCATGTGCAGCAGCATAGCTCGCGGCCGCAGGTGCCGATGCCGCCAACCTTGCCCGACTCCTGGCGCACGCCGATCTGCTTCATCTCGATACGCACCTTGAATTGTTCGGCCAGCACTTTGATGAGCACGCGGAAGTCCACGCGGTCGTCGGCGGTGTAGTAGAATATGGCTTTCGAATGGTCGCCCTGGTATTCCACGTCGTTCACTTTCATCACCAGCCCTAGCTCTTCGGTGATTTGGCGCGTCTTTTTCAGTGCGTTGTCTTCTTCCTTGATGGCGGTGGCCCAGCGCTCGATGTCGCTGGCTTTGGCGCGGCGGAACAGTTTCTTGATGTTCTCCGAATCGGGGTTCACCTTCTTTTTCTGCATCTGTATGCGGCACACCTCGCCGGTCAGCGTCACGATGCCCACGTCGTGGCCGGGCATTCCTTCCACAGCCACCACGTCGCCTTCCTGCACGTCGATGCCGTCAGGCAGGCGGTAGAAGTCTTTGCGGTTGTTCTTGAAGCGCACCTCCACGCAGTCGAACAGCGACTCGGCAGGACGGCGTATGCCTTTCATCCAGTTGTGCGAGCACACCTTGGCGCAGCTGCGCGTCTCTCTTTCTTCGACAGGGACATATGAGGTGGGGCAATGCGAACATCCGTGTGCCAGGAAGGGGGTCTCCTGATATTTCACGAAGGGCAATGTCGGGTCGGGCTCCAGGTAGGGGTCCATGGCGTTCTCGGTCGAGGCGTAGTCTATGGGCTCTTCCTGCTCGCTCTCGCTGCGCTCTTTGTGTGCCGACTGGTTGGCTTGGCGCTGCTCGCGGCGCTCGCGCAGAAAGGCTGCCACGTCTTCGGCGGTGGCAGCGTCTTCGTCGGGCTCAGCGGGCTGCATCTCAGCGGGTTGCGGCTGCAGCTGTTCTTCGTCGAGGGTGGGGGTGGCGCCCTGCTCGTTGTCATTGCGACGCTCGCCGCGGGCACCTCTATTTCTATTGTCTCTTTGTCTGCTCATTGTTTTTTGTTAAATTACAGTGGTTTATATAGTTGTATGATGTTGTTCTGTTTGGTGGCGCCGTCAGCTCTTTGGTGCAGCGGGCTTGCGGCGTTGCAGCAACTTGCTGATTCTGAAGGATAGCTCCATCAGCGCTATCTTCGAGTAGGCGTTGCGCTCGATGGCGTGGATGCACTCTGCGAAGGCGTTGTTCAGCCCCTCGGCGTTGTGCTCGGTGATCATGGCCGGAAATGAGCTGTTGAACTTCGCGTCGCCGAAGTCCATGGCCAAGGGCATTCCTGCCAAGTTGCAGAGAAAGCATTCGCGCACAGACTCTTGCGCAAACATCAGGAACTGCTTCTGCTGTTCGCGCCCCAGCCCTGCAATCTCGTCGACCCATGCCGACAGCGAGGCCATGTTGAGTTTGAACAGCTGACGCATCCAGGTGACATACATCTGGGCGAAGTAGTCGCGGTTTTCGGCGCGCACCTGCACCTCGCCGAAGGTCATCTCGTCGCTGCCGTGCACACGGGGTATGCTCACCAGCTGGGCGCGCGAAAGGATGGTGCTCAGCATTTTGTCGCTGTGCTCGGCTACCAGTATGATGAGCGTGCGGCGCGTGGGTTCCTCCAGAATCTTCAGTATCTTGTTGGCCACCACAGCGGACATCTTCTCAGCCATCCAGATTATCAGCACTTTGTAGCCGTTCTCGTAGGTGGTCAGCGCCATGGTGTTGACCATGCTCTCGGCGTCGCGTTCGCGCAGCTGCCCCTGCTTGTTGTCGGTCTGCATGAAAGCATACCAGTCTTCCAGGGTGCCTTGCTGGCGGTATTCCGTCAGAAATTTGCGGAAATCCTGCTGAAACTCATCGCAGCAGGGGTTGCTTTTCACCGAGTCGGTGGTAGTGGTGGGGAAGTATAGGTGCAAGTCGCTGTGTACCAGCTGTTCATATTTTTTGCAACTGGGACACTCGCCACAGCTGTCGGCGCGCAAGGCGTCAGGATGGCCGGCGGCGGTGTCGTAGTGCTGTCGGTGTTCGCAGTTGAGATATTGCGCATAGGCGATGGCTAACGCCAAACTGCCCGAGGTGCTGTCGCCAAGGAACAATTGGGCGTGGCTTACGCGTCCCGAGTCGATAATCTCGGTCAGCTTGTTCGCCATAATGGTTTGTCCTTCAATATCTTTAAAGCGCATAATAATCGCAAATTAAACTACAAAAGTACACATATTTGGCGAACTTGCCAAATTATTTTTACAATAAGGCTCTTTTTTAGTAAAAAAGGCTGTCAGGGGAGGGGACCCCGTGACCCTGTGCGAGGTGGCGAGGCTAGCGCATCAGCTGCAGATGGTCGCCTACCACGAGGGCGTGAACACCAAAGACTTGCAGGATGCGTTTGGGGGTGAGACCTTCGCGCGTGGGACCTTGGTAACAGATGTTGTGATTATTGATTAGCAGTGCGTTGGGACAGTATTGCAGCGCCAGGTTCAGGTCGTGCACCACCATCAGGATGGTCTTGTGTTCGCGGGTGTTGATGTCGCGCAGCAGCTCCATGATTTCGAATTGGTGTGCGATGTCGAGGTTCGACGTGGGCTCGTCGAGCAGCAGCACGGGGGTCTGCTGCGCCAGCGCACGGGCAATCATCACACGCTGTAGCTCGCCGCCGCTCATCTCGCTGGGTCGCGCCAGCCGCAGATGCCATGTGTTGGTCTGCTTCATGCATTCTTCCACGATGTCCCAGTCGTGCTGCGACTCGTTCTGCAGGTGCCGCTGGTAGGGGTTGCGCCCCATCAGCACGGTCTCGAAGGCCGAGAATTCGATGTCGGTCTGCAGGTGTTGCTGCACCAGTGCCACCCGTTGCGCCAGCTCGCGGGTGCTGTAGGCTTCCACGCCTTTACCGTCCACAGCCACAGTGCCTTGCTGGGGCTTCAGCAGTCCACCGATGCAGCGCAGCAGGGTCGTCTTGCCGCAGCCGTTGGCACCCAGCACGGCATAGAAATCGCCGGCGCCCACCGTCACGTCGATGTCGTCCAGTATGCGCTGTTTGCCGTAGCCGTAGCTCAGATGGTGTATCGCTATCATTTCTCTTTGTTGTCTCAATATTTTCGTTTCGATTTGTAGAGCAGCACGATGAACATGGGGGCACCCACCAGCGCGGTGATGCTGCCCACGGGCAACTCGTTGGGTGGCAGCAGTGTGCGCGCCGCCGTGTCGCACAGCAGCAGGAAGAGGCCGCCCACGAAGATGGAGTAGGGCACCACCTTGCGGTTGTTGGCACCGCACACCAGTCGCACACAGTGCGGCACCACAAGGCCTACGAAGCCTATCACGCCGCATGTCGACACCGAGAAGGCGACCATCAACGTGGTGGCCAGCAGCAGGCGACGCTTCACTTTCTCCACTTCAACGCCAAGACTTTTCGCTGTCTCGCTGCCCGCCAGCAGCAGGTTGAGGTCTTTGCTGTAGTATACCACCACGAAAAGACCGGCCAGCGCTACGGGCACCAGGATGATGACGTCGAGCCACGACGCCGAGGCGAAGCTGCCCATGGTCCAGAAGATGATGCTCTCCATTTTGTCCTGGCGCAGTGCCATCAGCAGCGAGATGATGGCGGTGATGAGGAAGGTGAGGCACACGCCTGTCAGCAGCAGCGTGGAGGTGTGCATCCGGTTGCCGATGGTGGCTACCTTGAAGATTATCAGCATGGTGAGCAGCCCTGTCAGCAGCGCCATGCCTCCCACACCGAGCAGCAGGGCCTCGAGACCCAGCAGGATGGCGATGGCAGCACCCAGCGACGCCCCCGAGGAGATGCCCAGCACGTAGGGGTCGGTCAGTGGATTGCGGAATACGGACTGGTACACAGCGCCGCTCACCGACAGCATGGCACCCACCAGCACCGTCAGCACCACGCGCGGCAGACGCAGCTGCCAGAAGATGGGCGACGTCCACATCTCGGCCCAGCTGAAGCGCACCACGCCCAAGCAGGCGCAGCCTGCCATGGCACCAGCCAGCACTACGGCCAGCAAGGCTACCACGAGCCACGTGTTGGCTCGCCGCCACGGGCGTTGGCTGTCGTTGTTCACTATGTCTAGAGTGCTCTTGCTCATTGTTTTACATTGTATTATGGGACTATTCGCCCAGCAGGTCGGACATGGTGTGGAAGCCACGTTTGCCTTCCATGTATTCCGCTGCCAGCACGGCGCCGACGGCCAGCGCGCTGCGGTCGTGCAGCATGTGGCTCAGCTGCAGCGTCTCGGTGGCCGAGCGGTAGCTCACGGTGTGCTCGCCGGGGCATTCGCCTTCACGAATGCTGCTGATGGGCAGCGTGTCAGCACAGCCGTCGCTCTCGTCGGCACGCATCCATTTCGTCGGGCCACCGCCGGCGCCGATCACCTCTTCGGCCAGCGTGATGGCGGTGCCGCTGGGTTTGTCGAGCTTGTGGATGTGGTGTTTCTCGCTGATGTCCACGGCGAACTGGGTCCGTCCGCCCATCAGCTCGGCCAGACGACGCGTCAGGGCGAACATGACGTTCATGCCGATGCTGAAATTGGAGGCCACAAAGAGGCCTCCGCCGTTGGCAAGGCATTCTGTTTTCAGCGTCTCCAGCTCGGCGTTCCAGCCTGTGGTGCCCACCACCACGGGTGTGCCGGCGGCGAAGCAGCGCCGCACGTTGCCCACTGCGGTGGCAGGAGTGGTGAACTCCAGCGCCACGTCGCACTGGCTCAGCAGGTTGCCGTGGGCAGCCCAGTCGTCCTCGTTGTCGATGCACACACCGACGCTGTGTCCTTTCTTCAGGGCTTCGGCTTCGATGGCACGGCCCATTTTGCCATATCCTATGAGTGCTATTTTCATGGTCTTATGTTTACTGTCGTGTTGTTGTTCTGTGTGTAACGCATGCCTTGGTGGCTGTCGCGGCGCTCCAGCTCGCGGTCCACCAGCGTGGGTATCTCTTCGTTGCGCAGCAGACGTCCGTCGGCTCGACGCCAGCTGCGTTCGGGCTGTACCTGGAAGCGTGGCGGCACCTCGCCGGCAAGCCGCTCCACCATGATGTCGGGACGCAGCCGCTCCAGAAAGTCGCACACCAGCGCAATGTATTCTTCCAGCGTAAAAGGGGGCGCCACCTCGCCGTTGTCGCGCAGCTCGTCGGCCAGGGCGGTTCCTTTCAGTATCTGCAACTGATGCAGTTTCAGTGTGTTGATTGGCAACGCGCTGAGCAGGTCGGCCTCGTGGAGCATCATGTCGCGACTTTCGCCAGGCAGCCCCAGTATGAGGTGTCCTCCGCAGGCGATGCCGCGCTCGGCAGTCATCGCGATGGCGCGTTGTGTGGCACCGAAGTCGTGGCCGCGGTTGATGCGTGCCAGCGTGGTGTCGTAGCAGCTCTCGATGCCGTATTCCACTGCAATGTAGGGCGTTGCCTCCTGCTGTCCGGTGGCGCGTACCGTGCCGTGGCTTATGTCGGCGATGAGGTTCAGCGTAGCCTCGTCCACGCAGTCGGGCCTCGTGCCGATGATGAGTCCTTTCACTGCGGGGTGTGCCAGCGCCTCGAGATAGCGTTCGCGCAGCACCTCCAGCGGAGCGTAGGTGTTCGAATAGGCTTGAAAGTAAGCCAGATAGCCGCTGGCTCTCTCGTAGCGGTGGCGGTGGAAGTCGATGCCTTCGTCCAGCTGCTGCGTGATGCTTTTGCGTGGCGTGCAGTATGAGGGGTTGAAGGCGTTGTTGTTGCAGAAGGTGCAGCCGCCATGTTGTGTGGCAACGGCCTCGCCGTCAGTCTCCTCACACCCGCGGTGCAGGCGTCCGTCGCGATGCGGGCAGCCGAAGCCGGCGTCGATGGAGAGCTTCTGTAGCCGTCCGCCGTAGGCTTGGCGGAAGTGGCTGGCGTAGGCGTTGTAGCGGTGTTCACTCATCGGTCTCTGTGCTCTTGGGTTCGGGGACCAGAATGTCGCCTATGTATTTGCATTGCAGATTGATGCCATGCTTGTCGATGTACGATTGCAGGTGCAGCAGACAGCTCGTCTCGGTGCTGACGATGTACTCCGCGCCGACTGCCAGGGCTGCCTCCACCTTGCGCTTGGCCAGGTCGTCGGAGATGAGCGTGTAGTGCTGTGCGAAGGTGCCGCCGTAGCCGCAGCACACGTCGCCCCATTCGGGCTCCACCAGCTCCAGCCCTTCCACGGCGGCCAGCAGTTGTCGCGGCTCGTCGTGCAGCCCACGTTGCCCGGGGTGGGCAGTGGCGATGTAGTCGCTGCGTGTTCCGCAGTGGTCCAGCACGGCCACGCGGTGGGCGAAACGGATGCCTTGAGGTCTATAGTCCAGCACGTTGACAAGGAAGTCGCACAGGTCGTAGCAGCGTTCCGTGAAGGCATGGTGCTCGTTGTGGTAGGTGGTGTTGCGGAACAGTGCCTCGAAGTTGCGCTTGATGTAGGCCGCGCAGCCACTGCCGCACATCACGATGTGCGTGTAGCCTCCAAAGAGCTCCATCATGCGCTCGCCCAGTTGCTTGGCGCCTTCGCGGTCGCCGCCGTTGTACAGCGCCTTGCCGCAGCAGGTGGCCTCTGGCTCGCAGTGGGGGTTTGCCCCCTCGCGGCGCAGCAGCAGGAGCGCGTTCGCCGCCGTTTGTGGTGCAAATTGGTCTACGCAACAAGGCACAAAAAGTGCTGTTTTCATGTCGTTAGTGCTCATTGTCATTGCTTTATTGCTCTTCGTTTCCTGTTGCAAAGTTACGCATTTTTTTCCGATGGCGAAAAAAAAATTTTGCAAACAATAAAAATAATGTATCTTTGCAAAATATTTGGGGCGCGATACGTACCCCCTTATGCCATGTCGAATCAATGTAATACTGCCGATATTCAATGAACACCAATATTCTCCTTCTCGCCATCTCCGTGTTGCCTGTCGTTGTCCTTGCGTGGGTCGTCTACCGCAGGGACCGCGTCGAGAAAGAGCCCATAGGAATGCTTGTCAAAGCCTTCTTCTTTGGTGGCCTCTCCATCATCCCCGCCATCATCCTTGAGTTCATCCTCGAGATTCCGGGCATGCTGTTCAGCAATATGCCCATCATTTCGGGTCTCTACGACGGCTTTGTGGTCGCCGCTTTCAGCGAGGAGCTATGCAAAATGGCATTTCTCTTCCTGGCTGTGTGGAAGTCACGCCATTTCAACGAGTATTTCGACGGCATTGTCTATGCCGCCTTTGTCTCCCTAGGCTTCGCCTGCTTCGAGAACATCGAGTATGTCTTCTTCCAGGACTCCTTCATCGATTCGCTCTCCACAGGCTTCATGCGCGCCCTGCTCTCTGTGCCGGGCCATTTTCTCTTTGGCGTCGTCATGGGCTACTATTTCTCCCTCGCCAAGTTCCAGCCGTGGCAGCGCACCAGGAACCTCCTCCTTGCATTTCTGGTGCCCATCTTCCTCCATGGCACCTTCGACGCGCTCCTGATGATTTCCAACGGATTCAGTGAGACGTTCCCCATCCTCACTGCATTGATATACAATCTCTTCCTTGGCTTCGACATTTTCCTCTGGATCATAGGTGTCCGCCGTCTCAAGCACCTACAGCTGCTGTCCGACCAGCAAAACCGCGACGGGAACTTCGGCAACCCCGATGTCCGCAACAACTATGACGCCTACAATAACAACCCCAACGGCAACACGAACGACCCCAACACTCCCCGTCCCCCCGAAAATCCCTTCTCGGGCTTCAAATGGGATGTGTGAAGTCTCTTGTCAGCCCCCCCTAACTAAAACAAAAAGAGGCTTCTCAGGGAGCTTCAGGAAGGTGGCCTTCAGAACAGGCTACAGAACTTCTTTGCTTTATCCTTGAGAAGTCTCGGTCATGCTTTGCCCCGGAGGGCAGAGAACCGAGGTCCTCTTTTCGACAAAATAACAAACAACCCTTTAGTGTGACTTTTTGGGAAAAACTTGCATTTTTTTTTGAAAAAAATGTTTCCGGCAGGCCGCGAAAAGATGAATTTTTATTACAAGTTGCTTATTTACAGGATAATAATTGGGCAATAATCCCCAAAAAAAATTCGGCAGGGAGTTGTTTACATGATGTTTTTTTCCAGCGCGTCGGCCATGTTGCCGCTGTCGGCATCGAGCCAGAGGATGTCGGTGTAGCGCCGCAGCCAGGTGAGCTGTTTTTTGGCATACTGCCAGGTGTGGTTGCGGATGTCGGTAAGAGCCTGCCCAAAGGTACATTGGCCATCGAGATAGGCGAACAGCTCTTTGTAGCCCACAGTGTTGAGGGTGTTGAGGCCGCGATGGGGCGACAGGCTTTTCACCTCCTCCAGCAGTCCTTGCTGCACCATTATGTCCACGCGTCGGTCGATGCGGTCGCGCAGCCAGGGCCGTTCGGCGCGTAGTGCCACCTTCACGATGCGGTAGGGCAGCGCAAGGGGCTCGCTGTCGGCTTTAAGGTACTGGCTATAAGGTTTTCCCGAGGTGATGATGACCTCCATGGCGCGTTGGATGCGGATGGGGTTGTTGCGGTCCACCACGGCGTAGTATTCGGGGTCTTCGAGTTCCAGACGTTGCAGCAGTTCGGGCAGTCCGCCGTCGGCGATCTGCTGGCTCAACGCCTGCCGCAATTCGGGTGTGGGGTCGGGCATGTGGCTGATGCCATGGCATAGCGCGTCGATGTAAAGTCCTGAACCTCCGACGGCTATCACGGTGTCGTGATGCGCAAGGAGCGTGGTGACCACTTCGCGGGCATCCTCGCCATACTGCCACGCGTTGTAGGGCTCGAGAATGGAGCGGCAGGCGATGAAGTGGTGTCTGACGGCGGCAAGTTCTTCAGTGGAAGGGCGTGCCACGCCGATGTTGAGTTCGCGGTACACCTGCCGCGAGTCGCACGACACTATCTCTGTGCCCAGCCGTCGGGCCATTTCGATGGCCAGGGCTGTCTTGCCGATGGCTGTGGGGCCTGCGATGATGACCAGCTGTTTCATGATTGGGGGGCTTCCGATGTCTTGGGGTCTTCTGTGTATACCGCCGTGAGACCCAGCTCTTTGCCCATGTCAAGCATCATCTGCCATGCCACGCTGCGGTTGTTGGCGATGGTGCCGTCGAGGATGGCATCTTTGATGGCATCCTTGATGATGCCGATGGTGGCACAGGGCTCCAGATTGAAGGCGCGCATGATGTCGTCGCCCGACACAGGAGGCTGGAAATTGCGGATGCGGTCTTTCTCTTCAAGTTCCACAAGCTTTTGGCGCACAAGCTGATAGTTCTCACGGAAGCGTTTCTTTTTCTCTTCCTGCTTCGAGGTGATGTCGGCTTCGCAGAGCAGCATCAGGTCGTCGATGTCGTCGCCGGCCTCAAAGAGCAGTCGCCGTACGGCGGAGTCGGTGACCACATCTTCGGAGATGACGATGGGCCGCAGATGCAGCATGACGAGTTTCTCCACATATTTCATCTTCGCGTCCAGCGGCAGGCGCAGCCGTGCGAAGATACGTTTCACCATGTGCGCTCCTTTGGCTTCGTGGCCGTGGAAGGTCCAGCCTAGCTTGTCGTCATAGTGTTTTGTGGCGGGTTTGCCGATGTCGTGCAGCAGTGCCGCCCAGCGCAGCCACAGGTCGTCGGACTTCGCCGCCACGTTGTCCACCACCTCCAGGGTGTGGTAGAAATTGTCTTTATGGCTTCGTCCGTTGATGGTCTCCACGCCACGCAACTTCGACAGCTCGGGGAAGAACAGCGGCAGCAGCCCTGTGCGCTGCAGCAGCCGAAGGCCCACCGACGGGCGCGGCGACAGCAGTATCTTGTTGAGTTCTGTGGTGATGCGCTCCTGCGACACTATCTTGATACGCTCGGCATTGTCGCAGATGGCTTGGAAGGTGCTGTCCTCGATGCGGAAGCCCAGCTGCGAGGCAAAACGCACGGCGCGCATCATGCGAAGCGGGTCGTCAGAGAAGGTGACGCCGGGCTCCAGGGGGGTGCGCAGTATACCGTCGTTGAGGTCGCGGATGCCGCCGAAGGGGTCCACCAGTTCGCCGTAGCGTCCCGCGTTGAGGCACACCGCCATGGCGTTGACCGTGAAGTCGCGCCGGTTCTGGTCGTCCTCCAGCGTGCCGTCTTCGACGATGGGCTTGCGGCTGTCGTGCTGGTATGACTCGCGCCGAGCGCCGACAAACTCTATCTCCCACATCACGCCGTCGTGGTGGTAGTGGAACTGCGCAGTGCCGAAGTTGCGGTACACATGTACTTCCGGCGGATGCGGCAGCTGCGCCGCCACAGCTTCGGCCAGGGCGATGCCGCTGCCCACACAGACTACGTCGATGTCGGAGCAGGGACGCTGCAGGAAATAGTCGCGCACCACACCCCCCACAGCGTAGGCCTCCAGGCCCATGCTGTCGGCCACACGGCCAATGATGGGGTATATCGGGTGTTTCAGCGCAACATCCATGGCGTTCTCCTAAGGTTTATTCGTCGTAATTCTGACGGGCCACCAGGTTGCCGGCCTCGTCGTATATCTCCCACACATTGGCACGGCTGCCGTTGATGTAATAGCCTCGGAAATAGGGCACTCCGTTCTCTCGGTAGGAGTTGTAGGCCCCGTTTTCGATGCCATCCAAGTAACGTGCCTCCAGCAGCAGTTGGCCGTTGGCATAGTAGAATTCCCACAGGCCTTCTTTCTTGCCGTCCACCACTTTGCCGCGGGCGTTGAGGGTGTAGTTGTCGTTGAACTGGTAGCGCATCTCTTCATTCTTGTCATAGTAGGCCACCGACAGGGGACGGTTGTCAGCGGTGAATTCCATGACGCGCATCGAGTCGAACTCCTTGCCGTACAGGTCGTTGCCGTCGGCATCAAAAAACTTCCAGTCCCGACCCACCTCGTGGTTCGTCGTGTAGTTGCCTTCGGCGAAGAGGGTGCCGTCAGCATAGTAGAATTTCCACACGCCAGTGGGCTTGTCGTCCTTGTAGTGCTTCTCGTATTGCAGCTGCTTGTCTTCGTAGTAGCCTTTCTCGCCTACGCGCACCTGCTTGTCGCCTTTGCCGCTCACCTCGAAAACGGTCTTCGGGTTGCCGTTGGCATACGAGGCCATCACTTCTTCGTGTGTGCCTTTCGCGCCGCAGGCCGCACACAGCAGTGTCGTTAAGACCATTGCGGTAAGAAGCAGTCTATTGCTTCGTTTCGATGGTTCCATTGTTCTCCGTTGTTTCATTATTTTCGTTTTATGATGAGGTGTTCTGTCCTTGCCCCTTTCTCCTGTGTGAGTGGATATGCAAATTGTCGCAAATCACACATTGTCATCCAGTGCAAAAAGACATACATCCCCATCCTATTGCCACAATTATTCGGCTGCAAAGATAGGAAGTTTTCCCCATTCCGCAAAATGTAAAAATAAATTGCTTGTTTTCAACGATATAAAAGAACTTTATTGGCTTGGTAATCGAACACGAATCACACGAATTCACACGAATCATTCGTGCTATTCGTGCCATTCGTGTTCGCTGGCGAAGGGCCTCAATTCACCACGAGGCGTTTGGTGGTGGTTGCTTCGGGTGTCACGATGGTGGCGAGGTACACGCCTTTAGGCAGCGTGCTGATGTCCAGCACTGCCTGCTCGGCGTTCACCGCCTTGCGCAGCACCTCACGGCCGCTCAGGTCCGTCAGCGTCACCGTGGCGATGCGCACCGCCGAGGTCACCGTCACCTGCAGTGTGGCAGGGTTGGGGACCAAGGTTATGTCTTTCGCCGTCAACGTGTTGTGAATAGACACTGTGTCGTCGGGCGGGTCTCCCACACGGAAGGTCACCGGCTCGCTCCAGTCGCTGTAGTAGGTGCTGTCGCGGTGGAAATAGCAGTCGTGGAAGCATTCGCGGCGCACCCACGCCTTGTATTCCCCGTCGGGCAAGTCGGTGTAGCGCAGGAAGTTCTGCCCGTCCACGAAGTCCACCAGCGCGTTGTCCTCCGGCTCGCTGTCCACAGGCCCCAGGCTGCACTGGTAGTGACCGTCAGAGCCCTGGTTCCAGTAAAAGATAGCCCTGTCGTCCATCACCACCCCCAGCCGAAAACCCTCGACCCCAGCGCACACAGGCACGCTGTCCGACACCGTCGGCGGCTGGATGATGGGATAGAAGACCTGAGCTTCGGCAGTGTAGTATTCTCCGTCCAATTCTTGACTCCATGAGAATTGAGCATGTTCTCCTCCTGCCAAGATAAGACTATCTTGTTCTGTTATTCCAAAAAAAGCACCTCTTATCCTACACGGATAAATAATAGCCGTATCCGTTATTTTTGTAATTCTATACGAGTCTAAATAATAATTACCTTCTGAAGGTGGATATCCCATAAAGAATGATCCCGTCGGATGATATGGTCTAGAAAGATAACAAATCCATAGAGGAACTCCAAAATGATAATGAGAATCGTTACTGCTAAGATAATGAGAGTACAGCAAACTACCATCGGGGTTCCAATAGGCCATAAATTCATCGTAGGTTCTATAATGATCTATCGCTGGGACACTCGCCACCTCTCTGACATGATTGTTGTCGGCAAATTCGAAAATG
This sequence comes from Bacteroidales bacterium, assembly GCA_024681475.1. Classification (GTDB taxonomy): domain Bacteria; phylum Bacteroidota; class Bacteroidia; order Bacteroidales; family P3; genus Colimorpha. The sequence continues at coordinate 165,338 of JAILAT010000049.1, forward strand.
CACACACGGTGATAAGATGTATCATATTGGTTTCCTTGACAATAAACCGGGCTACCAGTGAATGCAAAACCATAAATAGAATCTACATTTGAAAGATAATCTATTGGGAAATAATTAACGCCACCATAATTCCAAATGCTACTATTAATTGATATATTACTTAAGCCAGCATGCTGTATGTCGAATTCCGGGCCGTCAACAATGTCATAATAGATAAACCTCGGATCATGTCCATAATAGACCGTGTCTTGGGCTTGGCATATTGTAAATTGCGTTATCATTACCATTAGAAAAAGCCACATCTTCTTCTGGATCAATTTATTCACATTCTCCATCAATATAGATTCAACAAAATGAGATTTCATTATCGATATCACTTATATTGTTTATTCGAGAAAAAAACAGTTAGTTAATAATCACTGCTCAATACAAGTGTTTGTCATGTTTCGTGGAGAATTGAACGAGCCATCTGTACCGAGAACAAAAGGTTGAGCATTGTTATTGAAAGGAATCGGATCACTATCATAATGTCTAGGAATCAAATGTTCCTTCTCCACCTCCTTGGGGTAATATTTAATACAAGTGGCGGGAACATTCAACAGGGTATGTTCCAAATAAAACCAGCTCAGCCCTGCCGAGGCTACCAATACGTTGCCGCCAACAGGGTTCACAGAATAGTAGCCATCACGGTTGTCTTTATAATAAGCATGTGCAGTATAATTTGCCGAGAGGAACGGATCCAAGTAGATAAACCCTGCCACATTGAAATTGTTATTCAAAAACATGGGCTCCGTCAGCACGACTCTCTGATATTGTTTCAGATAGGTCATGTTGAAAGGGTTCGCTTTTCGGGGTATCCAGAACTTCTGCGCATATACCATATCAGTTGACGGCGAACCCAGGTCAATGGTGCAGACAAGCGTATACCCTTCACTATTTTGCAACGTAGGGGTCAAGTAGAGAGACGAAACAGCGATATAGTCTTGCTCCAAACTTATGCCACGCACATAGTCAATAAAAGCATCTCCTCCTGTGGATGTATAGGTATATATTTGGCCTAACCCTGATAAATCAGGAAGTCCATGTTGCATTTTTCTGACCGCCAATGTATTATCCGACGGTTCCCAACAACCTATGACGGCAAAGTAATTGTCCGTAGTGACCACATCGAACAGACGCTCTTCAATAGATGGAGGAGGTATTATTGTTCCATATTGATTATGACGCATTGTCTCCTCATACACATAATTTGGACTGGTTGAATTATATGCCGGAATGTACATCACCTGACTCAAAACCGGCGAATATGGAACATCCTTGGAGCCGATGGCCATAAGGGAAACATCACCGGACACATTGGCCACAGCCAACCTACTCAGATAATATGTGCTGCATTGTGGAAATGTCTTGTAATCAAAAGACACCGGCAATCCAGATATCAACTTATTTAAATCAAAACGACCCACCATAGCACCACCTTGCGCCATCCACCCACAATAATACACTTCATTTCCAAGAATCTGAAAATCTTCGATTCGCAAAGACGCAGGTACATCAATGGCGTTGTATATCGCCGTTCCATCGACCAAATATCCAAAATACTGTCCCCCTTGATCCCAAAAGAGTACAACGGCATTACTGGTTCCATAACCCCTGATAACACTACCTTCCAAAAGACCTGTAAAGTTAACATCCTCGGCGTAGGCATAATCAAAAATCTGTGAATGAGCTGTCTGGTTACCAGCAATCAAAAACATGGCTACAAGCAAGCCAACTCTGAGCACTCGGGCCCGTAAAGAATACAATCCTTTCATGACTATTCCTTTTTTATTAGTTAAACAATTCTTTACTCAAAATCTGGGTGCAAAGATAATAATATTTTTCTTTTTCTCCAAATATTTATTACAAAGCGCTTAATACTAACAATATAGCAGATAAATATCCGGCAATTTTCCGAACACGAATCACGCGAATGCACACTAATCATTCGTGCTATTCGTGTCATTCGTGTTCGTTTGAAAAACCGATTGAGAGTCCTGTTCGTGCTATTCGTGCCATTCGTGTTCGCTGGCGAAGGGCCTCAATTCACTATGAGTCGTTTCGTGGTAGTGGCTTGGGATGTCACGATGGTGGCGAGGTACACGCCCTTGGGCAGCGTGCTGATGTCCAGCACGGCCTGCTCGGCGTTCACCTCACGGCACAGCACCTCGCGGCCGCCCAGGTCGGTCAGCGTCACCGTGGCCATGAGCACCGACGAGGTCACCGTCACCTGCAGCGTGGCGGGATTGGGCACCAGGGTTATGTCGTTTGTCGCCAGCACGTTGTCGACGGCCACCGTGTCGTCGGGCGGGTCGCCCACACGGAAGGTCACCGGCTCGCTCCAATCGCTGTAGTAGGTGCTGTCGCGGTGGAAATAGCAGTCGTGGAAGCACACGCGGCGCACCCACGCCTTGTACTCCCCGTCGGGCAAGTCGGTGTATCGCAGGAAGTTCTGCCCGTCCACGAAGTCCACCAGCGCGTTGTCCTCCGGCTCGCTGTCCGCAGGCCCCAGGCTGCACTGGTAGTGTCCGTCCGAGCCCTAGTTCCAATAGAAGATAGCCCTGTCGTCCATCACCACCCCCAGCCGAAAGCCGTCAACCCCAGCGCACAAGGGCACACTGTCCGACACCGTCGGCGGCTGGATGATGGGATAGAAGAACTGTCCCCCAGCCGTATAGTATTCTCCGTCCAATTCTTGAGTCCAAGAGAATTGACCCAATTCCGGCCCTCTCAAGAAAATACTATCTTGCCCTGTTATCATAAAAAAAGCCCCTCTAACACGACAAGGATGGTTCATAGACGACGTATCCGTCATTTTTTTTGTAAACATATACGAACGCAAAGACCAATCGACATCTGATTGAGGATAGCCTACAAAGAATGACCCTGTCGGATGGTAGGGCCTCGAGAGATAACGAATCCAAATAGGAAGCCCATAATGATAATCTGAATCAGAACTGCTTATATTATGAAAACCCCACAAACTGCCATCGGGATTCCAAAATGCCATATATTCATCATTCGTCCTATAATGATACTCCGCTGGGACACTGGCTACCTCCCTGACATGATTGTGGTCGGTATATTCGAAAATGCATACGCGGTGATATACTGTTTCAGGATAATCCTGTGGAGCAAGAATAGGGATATTGGCAATTGCAAAACCATATATAGAATCCACGCTCGAGACGTATTGCATTGGGAAATAATTAATTCCACCAAAATCAGTATAAAAAAGACTATTTGTGCACCAATCGGTACAAATGACAATGTCGCACTCTCCACTATCAGGTAAGTCATAAAAAATATATTTTGGGTCATGGCCATAATAGACAGTGTCCTGTGCGATACACGGAATGGAGTGAAGACCCATCGCACAGAGTATTATTGAACCGATTACTTTTAACCTTATTATTTCAAGCAAAAAATGAGTGTAAAGATAACAATAATTTTCCTTTTCTCTAAATATATTTTACAAAACACTTAATTCTAATAGTGTAGCAGATAAATATCTGTCAATTTTCCGAACACGAATCATAGCAATGCCCACTAAGCATAAGTGCTATGGTGTGGGCAGGAGTTAATCAAGACAGTATCCGCGCGGGCATTGCCCGCGCGGATACTGCAACTTGTGGCCATCAATATTTGTAGAAGCCTTCGCCCGTCTTGCGGCCCAGCAGACCGGCGCGCACCATCTTGCGCAGCAGCGGGTGGGGACGGTATTTCGGGTCGCCGAATTCTTTGTAGAGCACCTCCATGATGGCCAGGTTCACATCGTTGCCGATGAGGTCGGCCAGAGCCAGCGGGCCCATGGGATGGTTGGCTCCCAGCATCATGCACTTGTCGATGTCCTCGGCGGTAGCCACGCCGTCGGCCAGGATGCCGCAGGCTTCGTTGATCATAGGTATCAGGATGCGGTTCACCACAAAGCCAGGAGCTTCGTTCACCTCCACGGGTGTCTTGCCGATGGATGTTGCCAGGTCGACGATGGTCTTGCACACTTCGTCGCTCGTGCGCTGTCCTTTGATGACCTCCACCAGCGCCATGCGGTCGGCGGGGTTGAAGAAGTGCATGCCGATGAACTGTGCCGGACGGTTGGTGCTGGCAGCTATCTCGGTGATGCTCAGTGAACTGCTGTTGGTGGCAAAGATGGCTTCCGGCTTGCAGATGATGTCCAGGTCGCGGAAGATCTCTTTCTTCAACTCCATCTCCTCAACGGCGGCCTCGATGACCAGGTCGGCATCGGCGAAGGTGGCGTAATCCGTCGTGGTGGTGATGTTGGCCATCAGCGCGTTGACATTGTCCTGGGTCATTTTGCCTTTCTCCACCAGCTTGGCGTAGCCTTTCGAGATGGATGCCAAAGCCTTGTCAAGGCTGGCCTGTGTGCGGCTTTTCATTACTACGGGCATATGAGGGGCAAAAGCTTTGACGATGCCTTTGGCCATCGTACCCGTTCCGATAACGTATACTTTCATGATTTGACTTGTTTATAATGTTAATAAATTGATATTCTGATTATTCTCCTTTGAATTGCGCCTTGCCCTTGTTGATGAAGGCCTGCATGCCTGCTTTCTGGTCGTTGGTGGCGAAGCAGCGGCCAAACATACGGCTCTCGTAGTCAATGGCTTCGGCAGCCGCAAGGTCATACTCGTCGTTGATGCACTGCTTGGCGTAGCGCACCGCCAGCGGCGCATTGGCGGCCATGCGTGTGGCCAGCTCCATGGCGCGCTCCATGAGCTCGCTTTGAGGATACACGGCGTTCACCAGCCCGATGCGCAGCGCTTCGTCGGATTTCATGTTGCGGCCGCTGAATATCAATTCTTTGGCCATGCCCATACCCACCAGTCGAGCCAGCCGCACCGTGCCGCTGAAGCCAGGGATGATGCCCAGCCCCACCTCGGGTTGGCCGAAACGGGCGTTGTCGCTGCAGATGCGCACATCGCAGGCCATGGCCAGCTCGCAGCCACCACCCAAAGCAAAGCCGTTGACGGCAGCGATGACAGGGATGGACAGCGTCTCAATCTTGCGGAACACACGGGCTCCACGGGCACCGAACTCGCGGCCCTGCTCTTCGTTCAGCTCGGCCATCTCCTTGATGTCGGCACCGGCCACAAACGATTTTTCGCCGTCGCCGGTCACTATCAGCACGCGAACTTGCGGGTCGAGATTGTCCAAGAAATGCTCCATCTCATTCAGTATCTTGCTGTTGAGGGCGTTGAGCGACTGCGGTGCACTGATGGTCAGTGTCTGCACCGTCTCGTGGGTCGTTATTTTCAAAAACTGATATTCCATAATATTATATATTATCAAAATACGCTATAATTCATTGAATTCCGAGTTTTGCGCCACCGCAAACCGATATGCAAATGTACATTTTTTTTTCTTATTGGCAAAAAAAATCTCTCTCCCAGCAAGCCCATATCGGTTTTTTTCGTATCTTTGCAGCGTGAAAACAATGCAAATAGTGACAATTTAAACGACATAAAAACAGAAGTATAAACAGTTAATTCACCCCAGCGACGCTAATTTAATAAATCCATAATAGACCACCATAAGATAGATACACTATGGCCAACATACAGAATAATGAAACGGATACCGAGAGGTTAGATGCACTTTTCGAGCGTATCTCGATTTTAATCGAGCAGTCCCGTTCGTTTGTGTATAGTTCTGTGAACGTGGCAGAAGTGAAGACGCGTTACGAGGTAGGTCGTTATATATTCGAGGATGAGCAACAAGGAGAACGAGCCGCTTATGGAAAAACCATTTTGAAAAACCTGTCATCAAAACTGACTGAGAGATATGGCAAAGACTGGAGCTACGATACATTGAAACGATGCCGATTTTTCTATCAGGCATATGAGAATACTGTAATTGGGGCAACATCATTGCCCCAATTGGGAAATAAGCCAGAATCTGTTGATAATAAGGATATTTCAAATTGTGGCAACATCATTGCCACAATTCAGAGAGGATGATACATAAAAGAACAACAACTAGATAATCACAAAGATTTCGTATCTTTGCAGCGTGAAAACAACATATTAATAACAATTTAAATGACATAATAACAGAAATATAAGAGACAAAAATAATAGTTTAACAGCGTTTGCTATTTATTCGGTGCCATTCTGAAACGTGAGAAATTTTAGATAGTGATTCACCCATGAATAAGTCTGTGAATGCCTGCGTTGAGTGGGCTTATGGCTTATCTGGTGAATCGGGCAATTCTCACGGCCTCAGAATGTGGATAATGTCAGAGTCCACTTTCTTATGACCGTAAGCGAAGCCCGAATTTTGATAAATGCCAGACGCAAAAAGTCACCCAATGCAATGGAACTACAGATTAAGGGTAATAAGATATTCGCTCCATTAAAAGATGCGTGGTTGGTAAACAAACCCGAAGAAGAAGTAAGACAGCGATATATTTGTCGTCTGGTTGATAATTACCAATACAATCTCGACCAGATGACTCAGGAAATAAAAGTTAACAACTCACAACGAGGAACAGGTGCTGCCCGCGCTGATATTGTCGTATGGCGTTCACAAGAAGACAAGGATGCTCAGAAAAGTCCCATAATTGTAGTGGAATGCAAAGCTGAGAATGTTACTATCCGAGAGGCTGACTATTTCCAAGGGTACAACTACGCGGCTTGGGCGGGTGCTGACTTTTTTGTCACTACGAATCTGAAGGAGACACGCATCTTCCAAGTGGTCAAAGGAGAAATGCCAAAACGATTACAGGAGATTGTAGACATACCGGATGCAGCAACAGCTAATAGCGATAAAAAGATTAAAGAGCTACTTAAGAAGACCAAAGCTTTTACGCGAGACGAGTTTTCCAAGTTGCTATTCAAATGTCACAACATTATTCGCAATAACGACAAACTCTCGCCCGAAGCAGCTTTCGATGAAATTAGCAAGATTCTCTTCATAAAGATACGCTATGAACGAGAAAATAGTGCCAATCAAATATTTTCACTAGAAACTTTCAAACGAGATAAGGAATCATACAATAGTTATAAACCACAAGGCGGAGAGGATTTCTACCAATTCTTATTTGAACAAACAAAGCAACAGTTCGAAAAAGACCATCTGTTCGAACCGAACGAGCGTATTAATATCCGAGAAAACAGTTTTGAATCAATTGTCAAAGAATTGGAAATATACAACTTGTCCACCACGTCTGACGATGTTAAGGGAATCGCCTTTGAGGAATTCCTTGGAAAAACTTTTCGTGGAGAACTTGGTCAGTTCTTTACACCGCGTACCATAGTGGATTTTATGGTTTCCATACTTGATCCACAAGAAGGAGAACTGATTTGTGACCCCTGTTGCGGAAGTGGAGGTTTTCTAATACGAGCCTTTGAATATGTCCGTGAGCATATTGAGTCCGATATTGAAAGCGAGAAGGAGAATATTAAGCGGCATTTTTATACTGATGCATACAACAAGATGTCGAAAGCGCAGCAAGCAAAAGTGGATGCTAAAGTATCAGATGCATTCAACAAGATTAATCATGAATTGGATATGGGGAATGAAGATGGACGCTTACGCAGGCTCTCATTCGACTGCATCTATGGTACCGATGCTAATCCCCGTATGGCACGCACAGCAAAGATGAATATGATAATGCATGGTGACGGTCACGGAGGAGTTCATCATCATGACGGTTTGCTGAACGTGAATGGTATTTGGGAAAACCGATTCGACGTTATTTTTACGAACCCACCATTTGGTTCCCGTATCGAGAAGGGAATGAAAATCACGGAAGCTGATCGTTTTACCGATGTGGTGAAAATTGAAGCGTACAAACAACGCTACGGGAAGGAATACGAGGAAGCCCTTAGACAGGTGAATGACAATGTGGGGAAGACAATACTTAGTCTTTTCGACACGGGTATCATGAGCGGATTGACAGAAGTGTTATTTGTCGAGCGGTGCATCAGACTGCTTAGGCCTGGAGGAAGATTAGGAATAGTGCTACCCGAAGGAGTACTTAATAATACCAAGCTACAGAAGGTACGCGAGTATTTCGAGAGTCGAGCTAAAATACTGCTCATTGTATCCATTCCCCAAGACGTTTTCATCGCTTCGGGAGCCACAGTAAAGCCGTCATTGTTGTTCTTTCGTAAATTCACCGAAGAAGAACAACTGCAATACGATACAGTGAAAACAGATGCCCAAAATGAGGCGATGGCACAATATCAAACTGAGATCGATGAACTGAACCAGGGGCTTTCCTTACGTGGGAAGAAGGCAATGTCTAAAGAGGACAAGAAGAAAATTAAAGAACGATTGAAGGAAATCGAAAACTTGATAAGGGAGTACTCTCTTAGGACAATAAAAGAGCGTTGTGACTATGAAATACCTGTCGCCGAAGTTGAAAAGGCAGGCATTTCTACCACGGGACAGCCTATAGAAAACGAATTAATACCTTTGGCTGCGGAGTTCTTAAAATACCGTCAAGAAAACGAAATGTGGAGTAATATAATAAAAAAAATGGCATACACCATTTCTGATGACGGAACCCTTTCTCGTACCTATGTAATTGGATAAAACCTGTTTCAACCGCATATGAAAACATATCATTTTTTAAAAAGTGTTAGTTATAAATCTCTTATGCAATGGGACATCAAGCGGTTGTTCAAGAAAGGTTTTGAGTCTGCATATCCGCTTGTCCCGCTTGCGGATTGTGTAAAGGAACAGAATCTCAAATACGACATTCATTCCCTTAACAAAGAGGTTGGCATTTTAGGAGTCAATAATAAAGGCGGTGTTTTTGATGCCTATACGGAGCATAGTTCAAAAATCAAACAGAAGTATAAAAAAATGGAATTGGGATGGATTGCATATAACCCTTATCGTATCAACGTTGGTTCTATTGGAATAAAGCAAGAAGAGCACCACAATAATTATATTAGCCCAGCATATGTGGTTATTAGTTGTAAAGAATTACTGAATCCCGAGTATTTGTTTCTCTTAATGAAAACATCCGTTTTTAATATGATGATTAGGAACAATACAACAGGCACTGTGAGGCAAAGTTTATCATTCCAGTCATTGGGGGAATTATGGATTCCTCTGCCAACCTTAGATAGGCAAATAGAGATTGTAAACAAATATAATGCACTTAATGCGCAAATAGCTAATAACAACGTCAAGGTCGTAGAAATAGAGCAAAAAATAAAAACATATCTCGAAACAGAACTTGGTATTACATCTACTAAACGCGCGAGAAAAAAAAGTATGTACTTTATATCATATAAAGATATTACAAGATATGACATTTGGAACGTTAGCAATAGTTGTTATGGTAATAAATACAATCATAAAAACCTAAAAAAGGTAGTTACATTGAGAAGTGGTGTTTTTTTACCCGAAAAAAAACAGGTTATAGGTAATTACTATATATATGGTGGAAATGGAATAACTGGAACACATAACGAATACTGCTATGAGGGCAAAAGACTTGTGATAGGCAGAGTTGGAGAATACTGTGGCAACGTGCATCTTGTTGATGGAAAGTATTGGATAACTGACAATGCATTTAAGGTTGATAAGATTACTGATGAAGTGTCGTGGGAATATTTGGAACTTGCACTTATCTCGCTTAATTTAAATCAATTCAAGAGTATTTCCGCGCAACCATCACTATCACAAACAAGGATTTTTTCGCAACAGATACCAATTCCACCAATGGAAAAACAAAATGAAATCGTGTCCAATGTCTCATTATTGCGAGATCAAATAGAACAACTCAAAAGTGCCAGTATTACACTACGTCATCAAGCCATAAATGATTTTGAGAAAGACATATTTAAATAAGTATGTGACCAGTGATGTGTTTTTTCACGAGACACTATTATAAATGAAGCGGAGCCGTCACATCTCGTGGCGGCTCCGATTTGTCTATATATACTGTATCATTCCTGCCAGCTGCACAAAATAGTCGTTGCTCCAGATGTCAAGTTCACGAGGATTTTTCACAAAAGGCAGCACGTCGGCTTTTACTTGACGGATGTCTGTTTGTGACAAACGTTCTTTGAGCATCGTCTGGAATTGAGCGCGGTCTATCTCCATACCGTTGAACTCTTTTACCCTTGCCTGCAAATGTGCAAAGTTGAGCGGCACAGCTGTACGCACATACCACTCAAAGTCATACCAGTCACGACCTTTCACTCGGTTCTTCCACTGACGGAACAGTAATGCGTGCATCTTGCCGGCAAACAGGCAGGGAAGGGTGAAGCAGCGTACCATGAACGAGAAGGGCTGCAGGAGCAACTGCTGCTCTGTCTCAAACTGCAGTGGCGGCATGGTGTCCACCTCTATCTTTATCCGTAAGGACTTCTCTGTCTGGAATGAGATGTTGTAAACGTCAGTATTGTCCTTCAAGAATGCAGACTCCACCTTGCCAAAAGTGCTTTTGTCCTTGCGTGTTATCTCCACTTCTCTCCCAAGCAAATGGCATTCGTCGATGATGGCAGGGAAATAACGTTCCAAAGAGAAGTTCTCGTCCTTTTTCAGGAGTGAGAAATCCATATCCTCAGAGTATCGCTCCACACCGTGGAACAGACGCAAGCAGGTGCCTCCATAGAATGCTGCGTGTTCAAAGAATCCGCCTCGGTACAATCCTGCCAATACCACCTGTTGCATCACCTCATACGTGGCATTGCGTCGGTCGCCTGCAGTCTTCTGCGGATACTGCGACATCATCTGTTCAAATACACTATTGCTCATTCTCTACAAGTTTAATCAGTTTAGCGATATTATGTTGTCTGGTCGTGACGTTTTCGCAACACTGGCGAAGAATTTCAACGTCCATTGTCTTCAAGGCTTCTGTGTCAAAGCGCAGGTCATTCTCAAGATAATCAAGTAGCATGTCTGTGGAAACAAATACCAGGTTACGCGTTTTCACAAGCAGGTCACACAAAGCTTTCTCTGGTGTGGCGATTAGAAACTGCATCCCATTCTCTTGATGTTGGCTTACACCTATCGGAAAGTAATTTACTCCGCATGAGTAGTAATCATATCGTCCAAGTGGGGTGTCGAAACTGCGGCTGTGCTTGATGGTTAACGACTGCGTGGCATACACTCGTTCGGGGATTAACCCATAGTGGCGCAAGGCCGACTGCATACTAACATACGAAGGTCCATATAGATGATTGGCTACAAGCTCTGCCACAGGTTCTGCACCATCCTCTACGCTTCTCACATATAGTCCCTTTTTTAGTCTTATGATACGACCTTCCTGTTCCAGTCGCCTCGCCTTGTCGGTAATATGCTTTGTAGAAGGATAAAAATCCGACAGTGCTGACAATGGAAAAGGAGTGTTATTTAATTGATATAGATTACTTTGCCACATAAATCGCTTCTTTATTCCAAATGCAAATATACAAACTTTTGTACAGATAAACGAAAAAAAATCGTTTTTCTGTACGGAATTTTGGTGAGGCATAGGGCTTACACCTCTCGCACTGCAATTCAAACTATCTCAGAAGAACTTGGAATATTTGTCATTTTTTTCTGTTGTTATCGAAAAAAGTTGTATCTTTGTATTGTCGTTCCAAACGAAGGAATGATGGAAATTTATTAATAAACAGCACGTTGAAGCGTGCGTTTAACCTAAAGTCTAACCCAAAAGCCTAACACCTGATGGAACAGAGAATAGGAACAATAACCATTTTGGTCACCGACCGTTCGCAGTCGGTGCATGTCAATGCCCTTATTTCAGACTTCGCCGACATCATTCTGTGTCGCCAGGGTCTTCCTTTTCAAGGCCGCAATGTGGCGGTCATCTCGCTTATTGTCGAGGGCACCGTCGACCGCATCAACGCCATGACGGGCCGCCTTGGCCGCCTCGCCGGCGTGGAATGCAAAGCCGTGGTGACCAAGTCGGTAGTCAGCCAGACGGCATGAGGCTGTCGGCCAATAATAGTGTAATCACATAATACTAAATATCATGCGTAACCAAAATTTCATTGACAGAGACAAACTCTACGGACTGTTGCAGAACAACGTCCCCACCGAAAATGAACTCAATGACATCCTCAACAAGGCTCGAAAACTGAAAGGCCTCAACCTGCAGGATGTCGCCAAGCTCCTTTGCGTCGAAGATGAGGCCGATATCCAGAAAATCCTCGACACGGCGCACTACTGCAAGGAGGAAATCTACGGCAAACGCCTCGTGCTTTTCGCCCCCATCTACACCGGCAACGCCTGTGTCAACAACTGCGTCTATTGTGGTTTCCGCCGCGACAACAAGGCTCTGAAACGCAAAATCCTCAACCTCGACGAGATTGAGCAGGAGACCCTCCACCTGCTGCGCATGGGTCACAAACGTGCCTTGCTCATCTGCGGCGAGAGTCCGCGCAACGACGCCAACTATA
>JAILAT010000054.1 GCA_024681475.1 Bacteroidales bacterium
GTCTGTGGGACTCCACTTGTAACAGGCGCGGAGTGAGAGCATCTCGGTGCGGTCGAAGACGGTGGTGCCGTCGACCGACGAAAGGTTGCTGTAGAGCCAGCTGCCCAGCAGCGGCACAAATCGTTCGCCTCGCCAATAGCTGAGTTGCAGGCCTGCCCGATTACGGTATTCGGCAACGAGTTCGGGGTAAAGTCCCCAGCCGTGGGTGAACGGCACAGCGTTGTTGCCGTGCTGGTAGTACAGCATGGCGTAGCATTTCATGGCGATGGTCCAATAATCGGTGGCGTAGTAGTTTATTCCCAATCCGGCGGCGGCGTTGAAGTTGTTCTGTATAGGTGTGGTTTGCGCCAACACTTGTCCACCGACATGCTGTGCAATGAAATGTGCGGGCAGAGAGATGGAAAAATCGGTGGTGGGCAAGTCAAGGAATATTTTTCCGGACAGCCCCATGGTGAAGCGCTCCTGACGCGGGCTTTGGTTCCAGATGAACTCGCGCCAGTCAATCCACAGGTTGGCCTTCCCCCAGTCGTTCCATGCATCCAGCATGAGGCCACATTCCGGGTCGGCGGCAATCTCGCGTTCGATGTTCCTGAGCGGTTGTGGCAGGAGGTGGTTTTCTGAGGGGTTGATCGAGCCTAATGTAAGCTCCAACCCTTTTGCAATTTGCAGCTTGGCCTGCAGCCACGGCACGACATGCATCCACGTCGAAGTGTCGCTATAGTCGGGCAGCACTCCGTAGCTCATCGTGTTGGGATAGCTATGGGCACCCCAGTAGTGCAGCCAGCTGACCCCACCTTCGAGGGTGAGGTGCTTGCCGTTGCTCCAAATCAACTTGGGAGTCAGGTGGAATCCAGGCAGGGTATAGCCTTCGATGCGGCGCCCGAAGTATTCGTTGTCCCAGAAGAAAAGGTATCCGTTGACGCGAAAAGAGAGGGTTGCGCTGTCGGTGGGGCTTTGGGCATGGATGGAATTAATTGGCATAATGGACAATATACCCATTATACCCATTAAGCCCATTAAACCCAGCAGCTTTCTCATTTACCCAGCGCCTTGATGATGGCCTCCTCGATGGCTGCGCCGCGCAGGTCGCGGGCCAGGATGGTGCCGTCGGGGGCGATAAGCATAATCTGCGGAATACCCATCACACCGTAGGTGTCGGTGGCGGTGCGGGTGCTGTCGACCAGCTGAGGATAGGTGATGCCGAGGTCAGCCATCACTTTCTCATGGGCGGCTTTGCGGGCTGCTGCGTCGCCGCGCTCCCACACATTGAGACGCACGATGACGAGCCCCTGCTTCTGGTATTTCTTCCACAGCGGCACGAGGTTGTCCTTAATCTCGTTGCGGCAGGGGCCGCACCACGAGGCGTAGAAGTCGACCAGCGCCAGCTTGCCGTCGATGAGGTCGCTCAGCTTGCCGTCCACACCCTGGATGTCGGTATAGTGCTTGCCGGCGGCGGTGGCCTCGACGCAGCGCAGCTGCTCCAACTTGGCTTTCACTTGCTTGCTTTCGGCCACATTCGGCGAGGCGGTCTTGATAATGCTGTCGAGCTCGCTGTAGGTGAAGTCGCCGGCCTGTACGATATCCTCCATGGCCATCACTCCCAGCAAGTTATCCTTGTTTTCGTTATAGAGCTTCCAATTGGCTTCGAGTATGCGGGCATTGCCGAGGGCGTCGAGGCTGTCGAGTATGCGCTCCATCTCTGCGCGCTCCTTGGCGTTGGGGGCGCTGTAGTAGAGGGGAAGGTATTCCTGCATCTGCTCCTCGATGTCGCTCAGGTCGAGGCTGTGTTTGAAGGCATAATAGCTGTCGTTGAGAGGCGTGCCTCCGATGCTGTCGTTCACGATGATGATGTTGCCGGGCTCTACCATCACATAGCAGAAGAAGGGCAGGTCGGGGCCGCCGATGGCAGCCATCCAGGGCTCCTCGACGGTACCGCGGAAGGTAAACTTGCCGTTGGCCACGACGACGCTGTCCACAGGACCTTCGCTATCACCGCATGTTCCGGTGGCTCCCGCTTGGTTCATGTCCAGCATATAGAGCGTCTGACCCTCCAGCTCGGGAATGTCGACGGTGCCGTTGATGGTGAATTGGTTCTTGCCGCCGCAGCTCGCCATAAGCGCTAAAAAGGCTGCAGCACAGATGATTGCATTGATTTTTTTCATAATTCTTTACATTGTTACAAACTGCAAATATACACAAAAAAATATAATAAATAATATTTATTTACCCCCTGCCGACCCCCTGCCAACACCGTACCAACATTCACTGTTCTTATGTTGTTCTTATGTTGTTCTTATGTTGTTCTAAGGTTTAGAACATAAGAACAACATAAGAACAACATAAGAACA
>JAILAT010000055.1 GCA_024681475.1 Bacteroidales bacterium
GGGTCTTTATAAAAATATTTTTCCAATTTCAAAAATAGTTGTACTTTTGCATTTCGAAAAAATGGATGTATAACCACAAAATCGAAACACAATGACCGTTGAACGTCCGAAATATATTGAACAGCTGATGAATGCACGTGGCAATGGATTGGTGAAGATTGTCACAGGCATCAGGCGTTGTGGAAAGTCCTACTGACAATGGAAATCGGACCTATGCGTATGACCGCTGAACCATAAGCCACTTTTTGCCGTGAACAAAAAAAATCCCGACCAAGAGACTATGCTTTCTTGACCGGGATTTTTTTTGATGCTGTTCTATAACTACTTGCCGATGTTGTAGTTGCCGGAAACTAATTTCATCTGGAACGTCTTGCCGTTAATCAACACACCGTTGACGGTGACGGTGATCGGAGTGCCGTCGTTGTTGCCCGAGACGCGATAGTTACCGCTGGTGAAGATGGATGAACCCTCGTATTCCATGCCGTCGAGACGTCCTCCCATAAATTTGTCGCCATTATAATTAACTACCCCTTCGAATGACAATTCGAACACGCCTTCGAGGATCAATTCAACAGCCACTTCGTCATCGGGCCATTGGCTCTGGTCGGCGAGATCGAAGTCGCGATTCCAAACATTGGGCGTGATGTGGAGACGATGAAGCGTCAGCAGAGGCTCGCCATTGTCCTGAGTCTCACCGGTCATGGCTGATACCAGCGTCAATTCGTCGTGGCGAAAATCGACCTCGACATCCGAGAATGTGTAGGTCACACCGTCGTATACCAGTGTGTTGTCAGCGATGTCCAGTGGCAAGTCACTGTCGTCACTGTCGTTATCCTTTTCGCAAGAGACCATAGTCGTCATAGCGAAAGCGACCAAAAGAATAGGAAACAGTTTTTTCATGGTTTAAGAAATTAAAGAGTTAATAATAAATGAATTGATTTTTGCAAACAAAAAGTCCCGGAGCGGTGCCTGGCACACTGTCCGAGAAAGTGATAACTTGGCGTGAAACCCCGTTCCCCGTTATGACCAACTGGGATGAGGATGATAATTGTGGGTTATATGTATTTTGACCAAACATATCGAATCGGTATATTATACTCCGCGGGAATAAAATACTCGAAACGGCACAATCGTATTGTTTTTATCTCAATTTCTTCTTAATAACGCATGGTTCTGTTTTTTATTGCCTCATGCAGCAATAATTTCCGGTCGGACCTCTTCTGTGTCAGTTTTTTTTCATATTTTTGCAACTGGATTCAATACATGGAATTATGGCTGGCAATCCTGATTTTATGCAATATATCGTCGACCTGTGCTTCGCAATGGCCCGGCGGCATACGCCGGGGCAGGCCTCGGGAGACCCCTTCGGGGGAGTGACGCGCAGCAACGAGACAATTGTCGCGCTATATGCCCATTAATAACACATAACGATATGGCACACTACAATTTTGATGAGATTATAGAGCGTCGTGGCAGCGACTGCTTCAAATGGGACGCTCTGCCTGAAATGTACGGTCGTGGAGATCTGCTACCCATGTGGGTGGCAGACATGGACTATCGGTCGCCGGACTTCGTGATGGAGGCCATCCGCCGACGCTGCGAACACGACGTACTGGGCTACACCATGCCTTCGGAAGGCTATTGGAACGCCGTTACAGGCTGGTTGAAAACCCACTACAGCATAACAGCAACAAAAGAAGAGCTGCACTACATACCGGGTATTGTGGCTGGCATTGCCTTCGTGCTGCTGAGTCTCACCGAGCCCAAGGACAAGGTACTGGTAACCACACCCGTATACCCTCCTTTCCTGAACTTGCCACGTGCCAGCAAACGCACATTGGTATGTAGTCCACTGAAGATTGAAAACGGACGCTTTGCCATTGACTTTGAAGACTTTGAGCAGAAGATTGCCGGCTGCAAGCTGTTCATCATGAGCAACCCCCACAACCCTGCCGGCACTGTGTGGGGCACGGAAACGCTGCGACGCGTGGCTGACATCTGCGAACGGCACGGCGTGCTGGTCGTCAGCGACGAGATACATGCCGACCTGACGTTACCCCCACACCTCCATGTGAGCTACAGCACCGTCAGCGAAGCCGCCAAACACCACAGTATCACATTCATGGCTCCCAGCAAGACGTTCAACATCGCAGGTCTGGGCAGCTCGACATGCTACATTGGCGACCAGGCATTGCGCAGGCGCTTCTTCGGCTGGCTGGACGGGATGGGTGTTGCCGGCGGCAACATCTTCGCCTTCACGGGTGCCGAGGCCGCCTTTGCCCACGGCGAAGAATGGCGTCAGCAGATGCTGGCATACCTGAACAACAACGTGCAGACGCTCAAGCGCTTCCTTGCCGAGCAGATGCCCGCAGTGAAGGCCGTGCTTCCCGAAGCATCATACTTGGCATGGCTGGATTTCTCGGCCTACGGCATCGCTCACAAAGAGCTGGCCAACAGGCTGATCAACGAGGCCCGCGTTGCGCTGAACGACGGCACAACTTTTGGCGGCAAGGACTACGAACATTGTTTCCGCATCAATTTGGGTTGTCCCCAATCCTTGCTGCTGGAAGGGCTGGATCGCATCAAAGCCGCCGTCATGAGATAGGATCTGATGCCGAGGCCTACTCTTCTAAGATACAGCGAGGGGCTGCGCCGATGGCGCAGCCCCTCGTTTGTATACATATCTTCGTAATGATACTTACTTGATATTGGGCTCTTCGAGGCCAAGGTGTTTCTTCTTGTCCACAGCCTTGAGATAGATACCGATGAGGAGAGCGGCAAGACCCAGAGCGGCAAGCATCACCAATGCCCACTGATAGTTGTAGGGCACCAGGACGCCCGACGCGCCAGCCTCGATGGCTTCTTTGGCATCGATAACAGCCTGATTGTTGGCATTGGTCTTCTCAAGCACATTGCCGATAAGCAGCGGGAAGAGCCATAAGCCGATATTCTGGATCCAGAAAATCAGGGCATAGGCAGAGCCGATGATCTTCTCGTCCACCAGTTTGGGAACCGAAGGCCAGAGGGCGGCGGGAACCAGCGAGAAGGAAGCTCCCAGCACCAGGATGGTGACATAGGCCACGATGGTGCCACCCACAGCGCTACCACTGCACATCGGGAGTATGAAGGCGAAGGTCAGGTGGCAGATCACCAAGAGGATAGAGCCTATCATCAGCATGGAAGCAGCCTTGCCCTTATGGTCGACATAGCTACCCAGGATAGGCGTGATGGCCACAGCCAACAGCGGGAACACTGCGAAGATTGTTTCGGCGGTGCCACGCATGAAGCCCATGTAGCAATAGACCACGAGAGCCAGCACTGCGATACACATGAGACCATATTTCAGCGGCTTGTTCGTCTTGATGAAATTGCTAGCGAAGGAGCAGGCTGCCACGATGAGCATGACAAAATACTGGATGATAGTCACCAGATTACCAGCCCAGAAGTTGCCTTCGACAGGTGCGCTCACAACCTGCTGACCATAAGTCAACGTCAGGGTATCGCCTGACTCGACAGTCTTGCCTGCGAGCTTGACATTGATCGTATCTTTACCGTTGACCAGCATCATGCTGTTGCTGGCATCGAGTTCATAATTGACGGTGTTGTTCTCAGCATTCAAGTTGGGCATATCGAGCGCAAGAACCGAATCGCCATAAGTGACGAGCAGCTGATTGTTAGCAACAGCAGGTGCAGCTTCGGCAGTCATCATGCTGTCGGTGACAACCAGAGTCTGCGGGTCGCTGGTGTTGACGGGCTGGCCGAAATCATCGAATGTTGCCGTTCCGTTCATGATGACAGGCTCCTGAAGCGTAAGGTTGCACTGGAGCATATTGACAGCATATTTCTGGAACGGGAAGATTGCACTGTAGTAAAGCACGCAGAGCAGAGCCACCAGCCAGAAGCCCAGGCTGCTGAGAATCTTTCCGATATCCTTGATTTTGAAAGGTTCGTCCTTCTCCTCGGCTTCGCCAGTCTGGCTGTCGAGTTTCTTATCCATGAAGAAGTAGGTGACAAACATGATCAGTGCGATACAGAGAAGCACGACACCGAACTTGACAGAATTGTCGACATGCACCTCACCGCCCAGCTTAGCGAAATAGGGCGAGAAAATCATGCAGGTGGCAACACCCAGACGGGCCAGAGCCATCTCGGAGCCCATAGCCAAAGCCGTCTCACGGCCTTTGAACCATTTCACAATACCACGGCTGACAGTGATACCGGCCATCTCGGCACCGCATCCGAAAATCATAAATCCGATAGCAGCCAATTTTGCACTGGCAGGCATGCGGGAGACCACTTTCACGAAAGTCATCGTGCTTTCGTCAAACTTCAAAGCATTGATAACAGTGGGATTGGTGGCGCCTTCCTTTATGACTTTCCATTTCTCGCCATAGAAAGGAGACACATCGAGTTCGTCGAAGCCAGGGATGTAGTTAAGGTGGTTGGTGAACCAAGTCTCCAGACCGCTACCCATGAAATACTCACTGACAGCGTAGAACTTGATGAGACCACCAGTCAACATGACCGCTCCAGAAAGCACGGCAGTGAAACGTACTCCCATCTTGTCGAGAATGATACCAGCAAAGATAAGGAAAAACACGAAGACATTCAAGAATGTCTCGGCACCCTGCATGGTACCAAAGGCCTTGGAGTCCCAACCACGTGTGGATTCCATAAGGTCCTTGATGGGCGACAAAATGTCCATAAAAATGTAAGCACAGAACATAGCCAGTGCCAACAGCAAGAGAGCAGTCCAACGCATTCCCGCACTGTCTCTCAACGTTTTAATACTTGTATGTGTCATAATACTATTGTTAAATAATTTTGCAAAGATACGAAAAATGATAAAACTGACAAAATAAAACTCGTCTCCACGAAGAAGACGCTATCTATTGTCAAGGCCCCGAGGTGGAAAATGAGGTAGAATATGGCAGCCACTTCCCCCTCATTTCTCGACGTCATGAGCAGGAAAGGGCATAAGCACCTATGTGCCCGAATCCATCAATCGTTCTTGTTGAGGATAATCAGTGCACCGATGACACCTGGAATCCAGCCGCAAAGGGTCAGAAGGCAGACAATGAGGATGGAACCACAACCGCGGTCGTATACCGCCAACGGCGGAAAAAAGATGGCAAGAATTACTCTAAGTACTGACATGGTTTTTAATTATTGATTTGATTGCAAATATACACTTTTTTTTTCAGAACAAGCCACATTTTTGGCCCCAAAAAATAAAATAATTAAAAATCAAAGCATTAAAAATACTTTCTGATACAAAAACCAGCTTGGGACAAGCGAAAAAAGGTGTTATTCCACCGCCATTTCGCCATTTTTGACCATCGTAAAGTGATAGTCTAGAAAGGCTCAAAAAAGATGCAGGGGCAAATACTATACTTTAACTGGTTTCGTTATTTGAAATATGATAAAAGCAGAATACGATTATTTGATTATTGGCGGAGGCCCTGGCGGCGCAGCGGCTGGCATCGGGCTGCGGCAGCAGGGCAAGGACTGCCTGATAGTGGAACGCGCGGCATTGGGACGCAGCAAGTTGTGTGCCGGACTGGTGCCCCAGAAGACGCTGAGGCTGCTGAAAAAGATGCTGGGCGACGATGCCTACGCCGAATGCATGGAGGCCGCGTTGCTGTCGCAACAGCCCATGTTCCGCATCTACGACCGTCACAAATGTCTGCTGACAGGCACACCGCGCGACGGCATCTGGACGCTGGACCGTCCCCGTTTCGACCGCTGGATGTTGCAGCACTATGTGCAGCTGGGGGGCGAACTGGTCACCAGTAACGGTGTGCAGAGTATTGATTTCCAAAACAATACAGTTATCCTTCAACAAGGCGAGACGGTACGCTACAAGCAGCTCATTGCCGCCGACGGCGCCAACAGCCGCACAGCACACCAGCTGGATGAGCAACGTGGAAGACGCTCACATCGCAAGGCTATCAACGGATTCTGTTTGGAGGCCAACATCCCCGCCAAACGGCTTCCCAATGCGACAGGCGCCAACCTGCATTTTGGCATCGCGCCCTCGAGCTACGCCTGGAGTTTCCGCAAAGCTCATACCGTGTGCCTGGGCATGATCCAGTTGCCCTCAAAACACTTTGACATCCAGAAGGCCATGCTCGACTTCATGACCGCGCTAGGGGTAGAAAGCCCCGAGACTGTGGAGGTGCGCGGAGCCATGTTGCCCTATGACGGTGGACGGCGCCAGCTTTGCCGCGACGGCATCCTGTTCGTCGGCGATGCGGCAGGACTGGTGGAGTTCCCCACAGGGGAAGGAATATACTACGCGCTGCAGAGCGGCTGTTTCGCGGCCGAGGCACTGTCGGGCGACAATGCCGATCAGCGCTATGCCACACTGTGCCAGCCACTTTGCGACCAGATACACAAAAGCATGCGCTACCAGCACACTCTGGAGCAACGCATCCCCTACTCCCTCTTCATCGGCCAAGTGGGAAAGATTGTGGGGCCTGTCACCCGATTTTATGAGAACAACATCGATGCCGACATCGTTTAAAAGAGAAGGCCACGCCCTGGGGGCGTGGCCTTCTCTTTTGGCCGTTAGCGTTATATCTACTATTCGATGTTCAGCAGATAGTAGTTTTTCTTGCCTTTTTGCACCAGAATGAGGCCGCTCTGCAGGATGTCAGCAGCGGTGAGGGTGCAGCCTTCGGCCACCTTCTGCTTGTTGACCATGATGGAGTTCTGCTTCAGCTCGCGACGGATTTCGCCCTTGGAAGCGAACATTCCCACCTCGGCAGCCAAGTCGATGAGCGAGACACCAGCCTCGATGGTGGTGCGGCTCACAGTGTACTGCGGAACGCCCTCGAAAACAGAGAGCAACGTGGCGCGGTCGAGACTGTTGAGCTGGTCGGTTGTAGCCTTGCCGAAGAGCAGATTGGAGGCGGCGATGGCCGTGTCGTAGGCCTGCTGGCCGTGGACACGGATGGCGATGTCCTTGGCCAACGCCTTCTGCAAGATGCGCTGCTCGGGGGCCGCATTGTGCTGTGCCTCGAGGTCGGCGATCTCCTCCTTGGTAAGCAAGGTGAAGATGCGGATGTAGCGCGCGGAGTCGACATCGGAGCAGTTGAGCCAGAACTGGTAGAACTGGTAGGGTGAGGTACGCTCGGGGTCGAGCCACACGTTGCCGCCCTCGGTCTTGCCGAACTTGGTGCCGTCGGCCTTGGTAATCAGCGGGCATGTGAGTGCGAAAGCCTCGCCGCCTTCCATGCGGCGGATGAGCTCGGTGCCGGTGGTGATGTTGCCCCACTGGTCGGAGCCACCCATCTGCAGACGGCAGCCCTTGGTACGATAAAGCGTCAGGAAGTCATAGCCTTGCAGAAGCTGATAGGAGAATTCGGTGAACGAGATACCTGTCTCCATGCGTTTCTTCACCGAGTCCTTGGTCATCATGTAGTTGACCGTGATATGCTTGCCGACATCGCGGATGAAATCGAGGAAAAGATATTCCTTCATCCAGTCGTAGTTGTTCAATATTTCCGCGCCG
Organism: Bacteroidales bacterium; assembly: GCA_024681475.1. Lineage (GTDB taxonomy): Bacteria > Bacteroidota > Bacteroidia > Bacteroidales > P3 > Colimorpha. The sequence continues at coordinate 7,517 of JAILAT010000055.1, forward strand.
TTAGGCTTGGAGGTGTCGAAATCAAGGAAACGTTCCAGCTGTTTCTTGATGCCGGCCACATTGTGCTGTATCTCTTCGGAGGTGAGGAGCTTACGTTCGGCGGCCTTGAACGAGGGGTCGCCAATCATGCCTGTGGCGCCACCCACCACTGCCAGCGGTTTATGGCCTGCCACCTGCAGGTGCTTGAGCAGCATGATAGAGACCAGATGGCCGATGTGGAGACTGTCGGCAGTGGGGTCGATGCCCACATAGGCTGTCGTCATCTCCTTGTTGAGCTGTTCCTCGGTGCCTGGCATCATGTCGTGGATCATGCCACGCCATTTCAATTCTTCAACTAAATTGCTCATCGTATTGTGTTGATGGGATTATTATATATAATGTATTAATACAATAATATTGCTAGCAAAAAAAAGAGGTACGGGCTTGTGGCCAGTACCTCTTTATCTACCACATAGTGATTATCGAACTATCAGTTTCGAGGTAGCAGCCTGACCACCGCAGTTGATGTTGACCAGATACATGCCGTGTTTGAGCATGGAGCAGTCGATTGTCTTCTGGTGGAGACCCTCGGCGAGATAGCCATAGTTCTGGTTGATGACCAAGCGGCCATTGACGTCGTAAACCTTGAGGGTGGCGTTGCCGGCCTGAGCCACGCTGATATCGACGGTAGCGTGCGACACGGCGGGGTTAGGATAGATGGCAATGCGGTTGTTGCCCTTGTCGACGTTGGTGATACCGATGTAGTCCTCCTCGTTGACAACCTCGTTGACATGGTCGGTCACGAAAGTGGTGTCCATGAACACGCCGCGGCCATAGGTACCGAAGTAGATGGCGTAGGGGTATTTGGTCTTGGCGAAGAGGTAGGTCTCGGTGTTGACGCCCTCGTGGACATCGAAGCGGATGCGCTCCATCTCTCTCGTCTGCTGACGGATGGAGGTCACAGGCACACCGTCGAAGGAGCCGAAGTTGAACCACTCGTCGGCGTTGATGCCAGCGTTGTTAACCACGTTGGTGAAGACACCCTTCTCGGTGCCAGCGTAGATCTTACCGGTGGTGTACTCAACCATGGCGCTGTAGACGGGGTCGCCAAGCGTCATATTGGAGTTCTCGTTGACCACGTGCATATTGATGATACGACGTGTAATGGGATCGGTGGCGTTCTCGATGTAGACCATGTTGGGTTCGCCGAGCGTGTCGTAGCCGCCGAAAGTGATGACGAGGTTGTCCTTGCCGGGACGCGGGTCAGTCTCGATAGCAGTGATGGGACGTTTGAAGAGGCCGCCGTTCTGAGCGTAGATGGTGTCGTAGTGGGTCACGCACAACATGCCTTCATAAGGAGTCTTCACAAACTCCAGCTGGTTCTTGCAGCGCAGAGGCGAGTTGATGTCGGCCTTGGTGATATCGTATACACGCACAATGTAGCTTTCGCCCGTAGCCTTGTTGATGACATTCACAAAGACAGCGTCGGCATCATGGCTCCAAGCGATAGCACCGGTAACCTGCTCATCGGAAGTTCTGTAGAGCACGCTCCAGTTCATCTGACGGTTGATGACAGCGGGATCCTGGCTAGCAGACTCGTTGACATCCCAGACCTTACGGAAGTCGGTGGGAGAAGTATTGATAGCCACAATACCTTCGTTGTTACGGCTAATACCCGTCACAATGATACGGTTGGCGAGGGGGTTATGAACCTTGTGGGACATATGGGTCTTGTAGGTATAGGTGTCGCCATTCTGGATGGTATCAATCTGGTCGGGGCGGAAGCTCTGGGTGAAGGTGTATTCAAACGGATAGTTGAAGTGAGCGGGCGAAGGCACCAGCACCTTGTCGCCGGCCTGGATTTGGGTGTTGCCACGGAGAGGAGTCTCCACGCCGTTGTGGTAGTATACGCCCAAAGTATCGAGCGTGAAGGTGATACTGTCGTTGAAAGAGGTGTTGTTGGTGGTCTCCCACAGTTTCATGCGGGGGACGGGACGGCTGTCGGGAACCATATTGGAGAGGAAGTCCGAACCGGAGCTCCAGGTCTGCGTGTTGGTGTAGTCGAAATAGTCGCCGAAAGAACGGCCGAAGCTAGCCACGGGAGCCAGATCGCCCAAGGAGGTGACATAGTCGAAATAGCCAGGCTCGCAGGAGAAGAAGAGACCGCGGTGCGAGATGGGCAGCACCTGCTGGAAGATCGAAGCCTCGACTCCAGCGCCGTTACCGTTCCACAGCACGTTGGCCACGTGGTTCATGTTCGACTCGGGATCGTCGTCGTACCACTGGTTGGTAGCTTCGCCGCCGCTGTGAGCGTTACGGCTCTGGATGAAGGGACAGCTGTTGTCCATGGCGCCTCCCACAATGGAGCCGTCGGGGGCCACAGCGATGCTGTTATACTGCACCGTGTTGAAACCCTTGTTGCAGTTGACGAAAGTATCGAGGGCGGCCTGAGCCTTGTAGATACCGCCGTTGGTAGCGAAATAGTATACCCAGTTGGTATCGCCGTCGTTGATCTCGGGGTTGGCAATAATCTGGTTGATACCCGAATGGACAACCATGGGGTTGCCGTATACGAAGCTCATATAGTTGCCGTAGTTCAGCTCTCTCTCGGAGTAGGAAGCCTTGGTCCACTGATAGTAGGAGTTCTCCACATAACCGTTGCCATCCCACACGGTGGCACCGCCGATGATGATGTGCTTGTAGTTGGTGGGGTCGATAGCGATGGCTGCGTTGAGGTAGCCAGGGTTAGCAGTGGTGAAAGGGCTGATGGAGGACGTCGTCAGGCGAGTCCAGGTCTGCTGGTTGTGCGTCAGGTAGACAGCGTCGAGCATGCCGTTGGCGTCAGCCACCATGGCGTAGAGATAGGTGGTGTGCTCGCCGTTGCTGTGTGCGGTGAGAGCCGTCATCTCGATACGCGTAGAGGTAGCGAAAGAGGGGTTGGAGTTGGTGACATCGACAGCGTTGCTCTGGCCGGTGACATTACCCACGCGGTAGACCTTGCCGGGGCAGGTGGCGTAGGCGACATTGTCGGCCGAAAGGATGTCGATATCGAAGAAGTTGCCGGCCACTACGAGCGAAGGAGCGGCGGCAGTATTGATGTTACCCGAAGTGAACTTCCAGCGATAGAGACCCTCGGAAGTGGCAGCATAGAGATAGATGTTGCCGTCGCGCTCCAGGAGGTCAAGCTTATTGATGTAAGACCACTCAGGATGCGTGTTGGGGTCGGTAGCCGTGAAGAGGGTGAACGTCTTGTTGGCGATGTTGTAAAGATAGAGGCCGCGTCCTTTGGGGGACATGCGGGCATCGAGCACACCATGGTCAGACACGATACCCTCGCCAGTGGCGATAAGGATATTGTTGTCGGGCAGCTGGATCATTGCGGAGATAGGCAGAGTGATCTCATGGTTGTTCTTGTTGTAAGTGATGTACTGCCAAGGTTGGTTGCCATACTTTTTGAACAAGCCGCCGGCGACGCCACCAGCATAGAGCGTGGTGTGCGTGGGGTCGGACTGGTCAACCACAATACTGCGGACACGACCGCCTAAGTTGTCGGGTCCAATTTCGATAAGTGAATTTTGGTAATTTGCCTTGGTTTGGGCGGATGCAAAGTTGAATCCGCCGACAAAAGCAGCGACAATTAAACCGAATAGTAATCTTTTACTTTTCATAAGATATTAATAATTAATTAGATTTTCAATTATTCAAAATATTTTTATCAGGCAAAGATACGATTATTTTTTGGAATGGAGCAAGAATTATATTAAAAAATCAAAAAAAAATATTTTTTCTACAATTTTTACTGTCCCCTTCCGTTAGTGGTGGAAAAAAAAGGAAGGGGTGCAAAGAGCCTTGTCGCAACGCCCCGTTCGAGGAATTGGACACCTCGGCAAGCACCCGAAAAAACTGACAATTAAAGAAGAAAAAAAACTTAAAATAAATAAACATGAACGAAACTGTTGACATTCAAGAACTGAATGCTCGCATCGACCGCGAGAGCGCTTTTGTGGACGGCCTGATGATGGAGATGCGCACCAACATTGTGGGACAGAAGCACATGGTGGAGAGCCTCGTCATCGGTCTGCTGAGCAACGGGCACGTGCTGCTGGAAGGCGTGCCAGGACTTGCCAAAACACTAACCATCACCACCTTGGCCAATGCCATCGATGCCAAGTTCAGCCGCATCCAGTTCACCCCCGACCTGCTGCCTGCCGACCTCATCGGCACGATGATATACAGCCAGAAAAGCGAGACCTTCCAAGTGAAGAAAGGCCCCATCTTCTCGAATTTCATCCTGGCCGACGAAATCAACCGTGCTCCCGCCAAGGTGCAAAGCGCCTTGCTGGAGGCCATGCAGGAACGCCAGGTGACCATCGGCGAGACCACCTACAAACTGGATGAGCCCTTCCTGGTGATGGCCACACAAAACCCTATAGAACAAGAAGGTACCTATCCCCTGCCCGAGGCACAGGTAGACCGCTTCATGCTGAAGGTGGTCATCTCCTACCCCGAGAAGAACGAGGAGCGCCAAATCCTGCACCAGAGCCTGCACGAAGGCTTCAACCGCCAGACGGCCATGATGAAGCCTGCCGACATACTGAAAGCCAGAGAGTTGGTACGCGAGGTATACATGGACGAAAAGATAGAGAACTACATCACCGACATCATCTTCGCCACACGCTACCCTGAGCAGTACAAGCTGGAGAAACTGAAACCGATGATCAGCTACGGCGCCTCGCCGCGTGGCTCCATCAACCTGGCCATGGCCTCGAAGAGCTATGCTTTCATGAAGCGTCGCGGCTACGTCATCCCCGAGGATGTGCGCGCCATAGCCCTCGACGTGCTGCGCCACCGCGTGGGCCTGACCTACGAGGCTGAAGCCGAAAACGTGAAGAGCGAAGAGATAATCAACGAGATACTGAACCGCGTGGACGTGCCCTAATGGGAGAGAACAACGATGGAAGAGAGTGATATCATCAAACAGGTGCGCCGCATCGAGATACGGGCGCGCGGCCTGTCGCAGCAGATGTTCTCAGGCGAATACCACAGCGCCTTCAAGGGGCGTGGCATGGCCTTCAGCGAGGTGCGCGAGTACCAATATGGCGACGACGTGCGCAACATCGACTGGAACGTCACGGCACGACTCAACCACCCCTATGTCAAGGTGTTCGAGGAGGAGCGCGAGCTGACGGTGATGCTGCTTATCGATGTCAGCGGCTCGCACCGTTTCGGCACCACGAAGCAGTACAAGTCGGAGCTCATCGCCGAAATCGCCGCCACGCTGGCCTTCTCGGCCATCCACAACAACGACAAGGTGGGCGTGGTGATGTTCAGCGACCGCATCGAGAAGTTCATCCCGCCCAAGAAAGGCAGCAGCCATATCCTGCGCATCATCCGCGAACTCATTGGTTTCCAGCCCACCGGGACGGGTACCGACATCGCCGAGGGGCTGCGCTACTTCACCAACGTCATCAAGAAGCGGTCGACGGCATTCCTCATCAGCGACCTCTACGACAGCGGCTACGACAACGCGCTGAAGATAGCTGCCGGCAAGCACGACCTGGTGGTGCTGCACGTCGACGACGCCCGCGAGCGGACACTGCCCAAGATGGGACTGGTGTCGTTCAAAGACCTGGAGACCGGCGAGATACGCTGGATAGACACCTCGGCTGCGGCGGTACAAAAAGCCTATACCGCCAACTATCTGCAGCACAAGGAAGAAACCGAGACACTGCTGACGAAATACGGCATCGACTACACCACCATCAGCACGGGGCAAGACTTCGTCAAGCCGCTGATGGGCCTCTTCAAGCGTAGAGGGGCGTAGGCGCAATAGTATTGGCAATGACAACTAAAAGAATGAAAATAAAAAAGATAGCAACAATAGCCCTGCTTGTAGGCCTTACGCTGGCAGGACGCGCACAGAGCGCTGTCGACAGCATGCCGCAAGTTGTGGTGCCCCATCTGCCCTCGGGCAACGGAGTGGTGTCGGTAAGCGGCACCCTGGGTGGCGACAGCCTGGTGCTGGGCGACCAGACGACACTGGAGTTGCGCGTGACCGGCGCCGGCAGCACACCGCTGCGCTTCCCCACGCTGGAAGAGCTGAGCAATGGCCCCGTCGAGGCACTGGACATGCACTTCGACACGGTGCGCAACAAGAAAAAAGAGATAACCGAAATCAGACAGCAGGTGACGCTCACCTCGTTCGATGCCGGGCACTGGCCTGTGACACCCATCGTGCTGGCTGGCGACAGCACTGCCTATGAGGCTTTTATGCCTGCCGACAGCCTGTATCTGACAGTGGTCTACACCGCCGATGCCGACACGAACAACATCGTGGTGAAGGAAGACGCCAAAGCGCTGAAGGAGCCCTACACCTTCTGGGAAATATTCCGTTGGGTGCTGCTGGCGCTGGCCGTAGCCGCTGTGGTAGCCCTTTTGATTTGGGTGCTGAAACGCCGCAAGGCACACAAGCCTGTGGTGGCCCTGCCGAAACTGCGCCAGGTACCCGCCGACAGCAAGGCGCTGGGCGAGCTGGAGTCGTTGAGACGCAAAGAGTTGTGGCAGAAAGGACGTATCAAGCGCTACTATACCGAACTGACCGACATCGTGCGTCGCTACCTGCGCAACCAGTGCGGCATGAATGCTGCCGAGATGACCACCAAGCAGACGCTGGCGGCCTTCCATCGCACGGCCGACTGGAACGCCGACGCCGAGCAGCTGCTGCGCCAACTGCTGGAGCGCGCCGACATGGTGAAATTCGCCAAGTCGCAGCCCGAAAGCCACGAGCACGACGAGGCCATGCAGAACGCCATGGACTTTGTGCAACGCGTGGCGCAACAACACCGCATGAACCATCCCGAAGAGGGACGCAAAAGCTGACCATCGACTACAATAAGACACTGACAGACTAAACCTTACAAAGCGAAAAGAGAATCATGTTCAAAGGAATAACATTCGCCAATCCGTGGCTGCTGACGCTGCTGGCCATCGTGCCGCTACTGATAGTGTGGTACTGTCTGAGGCACCGCCGCCAGAAAGCGCCCATCCACATCAGCGGTCTGGAGCTTTTCGGCACCACGGTGCCGACAGTGCGCCACTGGCTCTATCACCTGCGCTTTGCGCTGCGCTGCGTGGCGTTGACCTGCCTCATCCTCGCCCTGGCAAGGCCGCAGAGCCGGCTGAACTTCGAGGAGATGCAGATAGAAGGCATCGACATCGTGATGTCCATGGACGTGTCGGGCAGTATGACCGCCGAGGATTTCAAGCCCAACCGTCTGGAAGCCGCCAAACGGGTTGCCTCGGCCTTCATCGACGGCCGCACCAGCGACCGCATAGGCCTGGTGGAGTTTGCCGGCGAAGCCTTCACGCAGACCCCGTTGACCATTGACCACCAGGTGCTTAAGCAACAGCTGGCAGCCATGAAGACCGGCCTGCTGGAGGACGGCACCGCCATCGGCGACGGACTGGCCACAGCCATCAACCGTCTGCGCGAGAGCGAGGCCACCAGCAAAGTCATCATACTTCTGACCGACGGCGTGAACAACCGCGGCGCCATCGACCCCGAGACCGCAGCCGAGATTGCCGCACAATATGGCATCAGGCTCTACACCATCGGTGTGGGCAGCGACAACGAGACCACCTACCGTGACGAGCGTGGCCGCCCCTATCGCGCCAAAGGCGAGATCGACGAGGCCCTGCTGAAGCGCATGGCCGAACACACCGACGGCGGACACTATTTCCGCGCCACCAACGACAAGGCGCTGCAAGCCATCTTCGAGCAAATCGACGAGATGGAGAAGACGCGCATCGACGTGACACAATACCGCCAGATGAAAGAGGAATTCCGCCTCTACCTCATCCTGGCGCTGCTGGCGCTGGGCGGCGAACTGCTGCTGCGGCTGGTGCGGTGAGGCCCTGGCCTCTCCCCCGCCCTCGGGTCATCAGGGCAAACGAACATATATAAAGACAATAAAAAGAACCAATTATGCACTTTCAACATATCGAACTCCTATGGCTCCTGCTGGCAATACCAGCGATGTGCGTAGTTTTCTGGCTGCGCGAGCGCCGGAAGCGGCGTCTGCTGGCCGACTTCGCCGAGCAGCGTCTGCTGGGCAGGCTGCAGCCCGATGCCTCACGGCGACGCCCCATTGCCAAGCTGATACTGCTGTGCCTGGCGGTGGCCTTTCTGGTCTTCGCTTTGGCCAACCCACTGCAGGGCAGCGTGATAGCCGAAGGTGAGTCGAGCGGCGTGGACATGGCGGTGTGCATCGACGTGAGCAACAGCATGCTGGCGCAAGATATGCGTCCCGACCGTCTGGAACGCAGCAAGCAGACCGTGAAAAGCCTGATGAGCATGCTGGGCGGCGACCGCATCTCGCTGGTCGTCTTTGCCGGCAACGCCTTCATACAGATGCCTTTGACCAACGACTATGGCGCCACAAAAATGTTTCTCGACCAGATCAGCACCGACATGATCAGCGTGCAGGGTACCGCCATCGGCGACGCCATCGAGAAAGGTATGGCCACGCTGGGCTACAACAACGGCACCAACGAGGACGAGCCCCGCTGGGAAACAAACCACAGCCGCGCCATCGTGGTCATCTCCGACGGTGAGAACCACGAAGACGATGCCATCGGCGCCGCCAAGAAAGCAGCCTCGCAGGGCATCATGGTGTGCACCATCGGCATCGGATCGCCCGAAGGCAGCCGCATTCCCGTGTATGACGAGCGAGGCCGCCAAGTGGACTTCCGCAAAGACCGCGACGGCAAAGTCATCACCACCTTCCTCAACGAGAGCATGCTGCGCGACGTGGCCCGCGCCGGCAACGGCATCTTTGTGCATGCCAGCGACAACAATGCGGCCCACGCTATCGTCAAACAGCTGTCGAAACTGGACGACGAGAAATTCGGCACCGCGCAGTTTTCGGCCTTCGAGACCAAATACCAGTGGCCCCTGGGCGCCGGCATACTCTGTCTGGTGCTGGAGGTGCTGATATGCGAACGTCGCAACCCAAGAATCAACTTCAACAAACTGATACGAAGAAAAGGGAACAAATAAGCAAAAGATGAAGAAGACACTGATATATAGCCTCCTGTTCTGCCTGACCGCGCTGGCCGGTAACGTGCGTGGCCAAGTGCCCGACGAGCCTCAGGCGGAGGGACAACAAGCAGAGCAGCGCAAAGAGATGACAGCGCTGGAACGCTACCAGCGCGACATGACGACGACACCCTATAAGGTGAAACACAGCGTCAAAAAGCAACGCCGTGTGGAAACGCGCAAAGGCACCCGCCAACTGAAGCACAACAACTTGAGCAACAGCGTGAATCACTTCCGCTTGGCGTTGGGTGCCGACTCGATGTATCACAAAGCGCAGTACAACCGCGCCATCGCCCACGGCCAGTTGCAGCAACTCGACACCGCACTGGCCTACTATCAGCGCTGCGTGGACAACCCCGCCGCCAAGCCCGAGGTGCGCGCCAAAGCCTACTACAACGCCGGCAACATCATGTTGCGCCACGCCCTGGCAGCCCGCGACACCGGCGGATACGACCACCAGAGCCTCGTGGTGGCCATCAACCAATATCAGGCCTCGCTGCGCATCGACCCCAAAAACAGCGACGCACAGCACAACCTGTCGATAGCCAAACAGCTGCTACGTCCCGAAAGCCAGCAAAGCAACGGCGGTGGCGGCGGACAGAACGACCAGAACCAGCAACAGCAGCAGGACCAGCAAAACAAAGACCAGCAAAACCAGGATCAGAACAAGGACAACCAAGACCAGCAGAAAGACCAGCAAAACAAGGACAACCAGAACCAACAAGACCAGCAACAGCAGCAACAAAAGCAGCAGCAGCCTCAAGGCACACGCGAAGCCGAACAGATGCTCAACGCCCTGAAGAACAACGAGCAGCAAACCATCAAGCGGCTGCAGCAAGAAGAGGCCAAACGCGACAAACGCAAAGGTCTGGGCATTGGCCGTCCGGAGAAAGACTGGTAAAAGAAATTGGGTTGAACCATAAACAATGCAAAAAACACAAAGAGATATCATGAGAGAGTTAAAAAGAGGTTTCATCACATTGATAGGCTGCTTGGCGATGGCGGTCACCATGGCCATGGGCCAAGAGGCGCGAATGGATTTGCGCTGCCCGTCGTCGGCCAGCGCAGGGCAGCCGTTCCAGATAACCTTTGTCGTCAACGCTGACGCCAAAGGCTTCAAGGCACCGACATTCAAAGGCTTGCGAGTGCTGAGCGGCCCCAACAAGAGCTCGAGCAGCAGCATCTCCATCGTCAACGGCAGCATGTCGAAGTCGGTAACCAACTCGTTCACCTTCATCGTGCAGGCCGACGCTGAAGGCACGGCACAGATAGGCGTAGCCAGCTGCACCTCCGACGGCAAGACGGTACAGAGCACGCCGGCAAGCATCCGCATCGAGAAAGCCGACCCGAACCACCAAGCCGCCAACAACAACCGCAACAACAACTGGGGCCAGCCGGGCTACGGCCAGCAGAGCGGCCAGTCGCAGCAGGCCATCCAACCCGCCTCACAAATCAACGACCGCACCCTCTTTGCCCGTGCCAGCATCAACAAGAGCAACCTCTACCAGGGAGAAGAAGCCATCATCGTCTACAAGATATACACCCAGGTGCCCATCACGCAGTTCCAGATTGAGAAACTGCCGCGCAACAAAGGCTTCTGGAGCGAGGACCTGAGCGAGAATATGACGCAAGTGCCTCAGTATGAGGAGACCTACAACGGCCAGCGCTACCATGTGGCCGAGATTCGCCGCGGCGCCCTCTATCCGCAGGAGAGCGGCGAGCTGAGCATCGCACCGCTGAAGACAGACGTGCTGGCCATCATCCAGTCGCAGGTGCAACGGCAACGCACCGGCACCATCTTAGATTTCTTTATCGACGACCCCTTCTTCAACCCTGTGCAGCAGCAGTCGGTCGTCAAGACCTTGAGCAGCAACAGCCTGAACGTCCATGTCAAGCCACTGCCCGAAGCGCCCGAGAGTTTCTTCGGCGGCGTGGGACGGCTGGATGTGAGCCACGCGGTGGACATGACCGAGATGCGCGCCGGCGAAGCTTTCACCTACCGCATCACCGTCTCTGGCCACGGCAACCTGAGCCTGCTGGAGGCTCCTGTCGTCAACTTCCCCACTGGCTTCGAAGTGTATGAGCCTAAAGTGAGCGACAAAATCAACAAGAGCGACAACGGTCTTTCGGGCAGCCGCACTTTCGAGTGGGTCATCATCCCGCAATCGGCCGGCAGCTATACCATTCCCGATTTGGAATACTCCTATTTCAATCCCCAAAGCGGCAGTTACGTCACCAAGAACCTGAAAGGCTTCGACATCAAAGTCAGCAAAGGCCAAGGTATGAGCACCAGCAAGAGCGACGTGACAGAGCTGAACAGCGACATTCACCATATCAAGCGCAGCACCAAGCTGCACCGCGCCGGCAGCGATGCCCACGGCGGATGGCTCTTCTGGCTACTGATGGTCCTGCCCCTGGTGGCTGCAGCGTCAGTGGTGATTGGCGTCCGTCGCCAGCAGGACATTGCCAGCGACGAAGGCAGCCTGCGTCTGCAGCGCGCCACCAAGCTAGCCAAGAAGCGTCTGCGCAACGCCGAGCGATATCTGCATCAGGGCGACGACGCACGTTTCTATGAAGAGATCTACAAAGCGCTGTGGGGCGGCATCGCCGACAAGTTCAACATCCAGCTGTCGCTACTCTCGTCGGAGACGGTGAAGAGCCAGCTGGAGAGCAAGCAGGTCGACGCGGAGCTGCAGGATCGCATCATGAAGACGCTGGGCGATGTGGACTACGCGCGCTTCGCCCCTGGCGACAGCAGCGCCAAGAAACAGTCCATCTACAACGAAGCCATGGAGACCATCGTGCAGATCGGCAAGCTGAAAAACAGCCGCAAATAACGTCATTCGTATTAATCCAAGGAAGACAAAGAAATGAAACACAATAGACTTACAATAACAATCATCCTGCTCCTGATGGCCGTTGCCACCCCCACGGCCGCGCTGCATGCCGCCACCGACAGCCGCTTTGCCGACGGCAACAGCTGCTACGAAGCAGGCGACTACGAAGGTGCATTGGCCAACTACCGCGCCATCGTGGCCGACGGACAAGAAAGCTGGGAGCTGCACTACAACATGGGCAATGCCTACTACAGGCTGGACAGCCTGGGAAAGAGTATCCTGAGCTACGAGCGTGCCCTGCGGTTGGCTCCGACAAGCAAAGAGGTGAAAGAGAATCTGGCGCTGGCCTACAGCAAGACCGCCGACCGCATCGAGGTGCTGCCCACCCTGTTTCTGGTGGAATGGTTCCGCGCTGTCGTAGGCCTCTTCACGCCGCGGGGTTGGCGCATAGCCTGCGTGGTGATGATGGTGCTGGTGTGCGCCGCACTTTGCCTGTTCCTCATCGCACAAGACTACAAACGCCGCCGTTCCCTATTCATTATCAGCGCCTTGCTGGGTTTTTTGTTATTATTAACAATTTTGAATGCAACATTTTCGGCCCATTATGCGTCTCATAGCAACGAAGCCATCGTCACCGATGCAATGGTGGTGGTGAAAGGGTCGCCTGACGGCAAAAGCGTGGACAAATTCGTGCTGCACGAAGGCACCAAGGTGAAAGTCACCGACCAGCAGGACCAATGGTGGCAGATAGAGCTCAGCGACGGCAAGAGCGGCTGGATCAGCGGCGGCGCCGAAGGCATACTGGAGCTCTGACGGCAGCGAAGAACGAAGCAACACGACGATCATGATACGTAAGACACTAACCCTGATGCTGATAGCTGTAACCCTGTTGGGCGGCAGCACGCCAGCCATGGCACAGAAGAAGAAAGACAAAAACAAATCCGCGAAGACAGAGGAGAAGGTTGTGGTGACCGACGACGAGTCGTGCGGCTGCGAGCTTTTCTTCATCGACGGCATACAGACCACCCAGAAAGACGACAAATTCGGCTTCAAACGCGAAGACGGCACCGTCATCATCGAGCCGACCTATATGTTTGTCGACAAGTTCAACGGTGATTACTGCCTGGTATTCAAAGACTATGACCACTGCGGCATGATAGACCGCAACGGGCATGAAGTGCTGCCGACGATATACTCCGACGTGTCGTACCCGCTCGAAGGGATGTTCCGCGTCAAGCGTGGCGAGCTGTGGGGTTTTTGCGACTCAACAGGGCGCGAAGTGATTGAATGCCAATACCGCTCCGCCTCGGGCTTCTCGGAAGGCGTGGCCGTGGCACTCTTCGACATCGACAGCATCACCTCGCTGTACGGCTACATCGACAGACAGAACAACATTGTGCTGCCCGCCGTCTACGAATATGCCTTCCCGTTCCAGGAGGGCTATGCCGTGGTGAAGCAATACGACCGCTACGGCATCATCGACCACGGTGGCCGCACCATGGTGCCCTGCAAATACATGGAAGTCACCTCGATGCTCGACGGTCGCTTCATTGCCCTGGACCCCCAGAGTGGCGAAGCGGCGCTCTTCAACAACAAGTTCAAACAGCTGACCCCCTTCAAATACGACGACGTGAAACACTATGGCGAAGGCTTCTACGTGGTGGTCAAAGACGGAAAGATGACCTTTCTGGACAGCAAAGGCAACGAACGTTTCGGCTGGCACGACGAGGTGGGAGGCTTCATCGGCGGCTACACCTATGTGCGCGAAGGCGACAAGTGGGGCATCATGAACAATAAAGGCAAGTACATACTGCCCGTGGAATACGACAACAGCGGCTTCCGCAGCCAGGAATATGTCTTCAGCGACGGGCTGGCGCTGATAGAGAAAGAGGGGCTCTACGGCTTCTGCGACACCAAAGGGAAAATTGTCATCGCGCCGCAGTATCAGTCGGCCCTGCACTGCACCGAAGGCCTCATCCCCGTGAAACGCGACGGGATGTGGGGCTTTATTGACAAGAATGGTCGCGACGCCATCGACTTTGTGTTCGATGCCGCTTCATACTTTGAATGGGGTCGTGCCGAGGTGGTCTACCACAACGAAGCCTACAAAATCAATCCCCAGGGCCAATGCGTGAAGAACTGCAAGACCTTCCCGAAAGTGAAAGTCTGGATAGGACAACAATAACAGATACAGACAATTATGGAAGAGATAGCAAAACATGACGGAACAGTGACCGCTGTCAACGACGGCGTCGTGACGGTGCATATGCACGTCGTGTCGGCCTGCTCGAGCTGCGAGGCACACGAGAAATGCGCTTTTGTGGACCAGGCCGTCAAAGAGGTGCATATCGAGACTGCCGCATGGAAAAACTATACCGTGGGTGACAAAGTGGTGGTGTGTGTCGGCGAGAGACTGGGACTCAAAGCCGTGATGCTGGCCTATTTTGTCCCCGCCGTATTGCTGATAGTCACCATTGTATGCATCATCATCGCCACCGGCAACGAACTGATGGCAGCAGTGGCAGCTTTGGGTGGTGTGGCTCTCTACTACCTGGTGCTCTACCTCAAACGCAACAAGCTGAAAAAACAATTCCACTTCGAGCTGGAATAACAGCTCATGCTGTGCCCTGGACGCTGATTTGCATACTGCTGGTTTCCAGCACATTCACACTCTCTACATATTTTTTTTGTCACCATTGCAAAAAATTCATTATCTTTGCAATAGGTATACTTAAACAGGACAAATATGCAACACGTTTATTCTAAAAGATTTATGTATAAATCAGTCATCATAGTGGCACTGTTAATGCTGGTCGCGCCGTTGCGCGCACAAGTGACGGAGGCGAGCATCAACAGCGAATACCGCGAAATCATTCTGGAGCAGCTGCAAAAGAGCGTCGAGAAGCGCGAACGTGCCATGCGCAACAAGGCGGAGGCCTATCTGCTGACGCTTCCCAACGACAAGAAGCTGTACGACGAGTCGAAACTCTACATCAAAGCCGACCTGGTGAACGGCCTGAAAGACGACGGCACTCCTGAGCTGAACTACCGTTTCGAGATACGCTACACCTGCCTCAATGTGGAAAGCGTGACCGACAACTACCCCACTGGCGCCTACCTCTGCGAAGAGAGCAACGCCGCCTCGGCAGTGTGCGAGCTTACGCGTATGATGATTGACGAGCTGAGCAAAGATGCCTTCAAGAGCGGCAAGCATGTGGAAATCAAATTCAGAGCCGCCACCGACCAGACTCCGGTGACCCACCTTGACTACCGCGGAGAGTATGGAGACTTCCAATACTGCGCGGCCCGCTACAATGGCGAATCGGTGCGCATCTCAGTGTCGGAACAATCGGGCATCGAGACCAACGCCCAGCTGGCCTTCCTGCGCGCCCAAGGCATGCGCGACAATCTGGAGAAGAACGTCAAAGGCCTGAAAGGCACCGAAAACCTCTACTACTACGAGACTCAGAGCTACGGCGAGACCGGCTCGCAGTACCGCAACGTAGGTGTGGAGATACTGGTACACAACGCCTTTGCCGAGGAAGCAGTGGAGATGAACGAGCAGCTCATACTGGATGAATTCATCGACTACAACATTCCCAAAGCCGAAGAAAACAGCAACACCAACACCTATGTGCTCATCATTGCCAACGAGCGCTACGGTGCGCCGCTGCCCGATGTGCCCTACGCCTACAACGATGGCGAGGTGTTGACACAATACTGTGTTCGCGCCCTGGGCATCCCTGCCCGCCAGGTGAGAATCATAGAAGATGCCACCGAGACCGACCTCAAGGTGCAAGGCATCAACTGGATGAAAGATGTGTCGGTGGCCAACAAGGGCAATGTGAACTTTATCCTCTACTACGCCGGCCATGGCTTCACCGATGCTGAGCGCAACCCCTATCTGGCTCCCGCCGGCATCAACTACAACAAAATCAAAGCCATGCGCAAGAAGAAAACCATCAATACCGACGCACGTCTCTCGCGCCGCGACACGAAAAAGCTGCTGAACCAGTGCATACGCATCGACACGTTGTGCACCTGGTTTAACCGCGTGCAATACAACTCGGTGACCATCATTCTTGACGCCAGCTTCGACGGCAACCAGCGCGACGGATCGCCGCTGGTCAATATGAAACACAACGACAAGAAACGCTCCAAAGGGCTGCGTATCCGCAACGACATCGTCGTCTTCTCGGCAGCCGACTGGAACAAGACGGCCTACTCCTTCGACGAGCAGCACCACGGCTTCTTCACCTACTTCCTTCTCAAAGAGTTGAAGAAGAGCAAAGGCAACATCGACTACTACGACCTTTTCAACACCGTAGACCTGGAGCTGCAGAAAGAGAGCGCGCTGCAAGGCAAGCTGCAAGCACCCACCGTGACCCCCGGCGGCAAAATCAAAGAAAGCTGGGGTAATCTGCGGCTGCGGCAATAAACACTCGACATAAATCCCAGACTTTTCCATCAGGAAATGGACTATTTGCCTCTAACGCCACAAAACTTTTTTTGGTGGTGTGGAAAATATTTTGTATCTTTGCAAACGAAAATGTGGATAGATTTGTAATGATTGCAACCACTGTAAAAAATGCTAAAGCACTATTCTACAGCCCATTCATCTCCAAATCTTTTACATTGTTAATTAAATAATTAATAATTAAAAGTTACGAAAATGAGTTATTTTTTCACATCAGAATCAGTTTCTGAAGGGCATCCCGACAAGGTTGCCGACCAAATTTCGGATGCATTACTTGATGAATTCTTACGCCGTGACCCTGAGAGCCATGTGGCGTGCGAGACGCTGGTAACCACAGGCTTGGCTGTCGTCAGCGGTGAAGTGACCTGCAAAGGATGGGTAGACATACAGGAGACCGTCCGCGACGTCATCAGGGACATCGGCTACACCAAGGGCGAATACAAGTTTGAGGCCGAGTCGTGTGCTGTGCTCTCCACCATCCACGGCCAAAGCGGCGACATCAACCAAGGTGTCAGCAGAAAAAAAGAGGAGGAACAGGGAGCCGGCGACCAGGGCATGATGTTCGGATATGCCTGCAACGAGACCCGCGAGTATATGCCGCTACCCATCACGCTGGCGCACATCTTCCTGCAGGAACTCACCAAGATACGCAAAGAAGGGAAGGTAATGACCTACTTGCGTCCCGACGCCAAGAGCCAAATCACCATAGAATACAGCGACGACGGCAAGCCTTTGCGCGTGGACACCATCGTGCTGTCGACCCAACACGATGTGTTTGACACCGAACGCCGGATGCTCAAACAGATAGAAAAAGACGTGCGCGAGATACTGATACCACGGGTGCTGAAACGAATCAACGCCAAGAACCGCGCCCTTTTTGCCAAGAAAGACTACAAACTGTATGTCAACCCCACTGGCAAGTTCGTGATTGGAGGTCCCCATGGCGACACCGGTCTTACGGGACGCAAAATCATCGTCGACACCTATGGTGGCCGCGGTGCTCACGGCGGCGGCGCCTTCAGCGGCAAAGACCCCTCGAAGGTGGACCGCTCGGCAGCCTACGCCACACGCCACATCGCCAAGAACATGGTAGCCGCAGGACTCTGCAACGAGGTACTGGTGCAGGTAGCCTACGCCATTGGCGTGGCCGAACCTGTAGGCTTCTATGTGAACACCTATGGCACCGCCAAGGTGAAGCTGACCGACGGCGAGATTGCAGAACGTGTCCGCAAACTGTTTGACATGAGACCTTTCGCCATCACACAGCGCTTCGGCCTGAAGAATCCCATCTACCGCCGGACGGCGGCCTACGGCCACATGGGCCGTGACCCGAGAGAGGGAAAAGCCGTATTCATCGACGAGAAGGGAAACAAAGAAATCAGGAAAGTGCAGTTCTTCGGCTGGGAGAAACTGGATATGGTAGACGCCATCAAGAAAGAATTCAAGCTGCGATAATGAATACTGATACACTATACGACCAAGCGTTACAAATTGCGAAGCAGGCCCATAAAGGTCAGAAAGACAAATCGGGACGTGATTATATCCAGCATCCGATAAGGGTGGCGGAACGCTGTATTGACCCCAAGGCCAAGATTGTCGCCCTGCTGCACGACACGATAGAGGACACGGATGTGACGGCGGAATACCTTCTGGAACAAGGGTTTTCGAAGGAGATTGTGGAGGGAGTGCTGTCGGTTACCAAGCAAGATGGTGAGGACTATGAGACCTTTGTCCACAGAGCTGCTCAGAACCCTCTTGGCCGAGAGGTCAAGAAAGCCGATTTGGAGGACAACATGGACATACGGCGTCTGAACGAAATCACGGAAGAAGATGCCCGACGGTTAAGAAAATACCTGCGAGCATGGCATTATTTAAACAACCTGTAATTACGAGTATATCATGACAAAACTGAGTGTCAATATTAACAAAGTGGCCACCATCCGCAATGCGCGTGGCGGCAACACACCTGACGTGTTAAAGTTTGCAGTAGACTGCGAGCGTTTCGGTGCGCAGGGCATCACTGTGCATCCGCGTCCCGACGAGCGCCACATACGCTATGCCGACGCTCTGGCCATCAAGCCTCTTATCGGTGTGGAATACAACATTGAGGGCAACCCCAAAGGCATCTCGAAGAGCCGCCCCTACGGCTTTATCGACTTGGTGAAAGAGATTGTGCCTGCACAGGTCACCCTGGTGCCCGACGCCGAAGGGGTGCTGACCAGCAACGCCGGCTGGGATACCATCAAAAATCAAGACTACCTCTGCGATGTGGTCAAAGAATTCAAACAATGCGGCATCCGCGTGAGCATCTTCATCGACGCCAACCCGCAGATGATTGAGATGGCCGCCAAGACAGGCACCGACCGTGTGGAGTTGTACACCGAAAGCTACGCCAGCCGCTATGCCGCTGGACGCGAAGAGGCTATCGCGCCCTTCGTGGAGGCTGCCCAAGTGGCCAAGGCGTGTGGTCTGGGCCTCAACGCCGGCCACGACCTGTCGTTGGAGAACCTCGCCTACTTCCGTCAGCAGATA
Organism: Bacteroidales bacterium; assembly: GCA_024681475.1. GTDB lineage: Bacteria > Bacteroidota > Bacteroidia > Bacteroidales > P3 > Colimorpha. The sequence continues at coordinate 26,439 of JAILAT010000055.1, forward strand.
CCATGGTGCGACGAGGTGAGCATCGGCCATGCGCTGATATCCGACGCATTGTATCTCGGCATCGAGGAGACGATACACCGTTATCTGGCTTGCCTGAAATAATAACAGAGATGAAAAAGGTGGTTATCCTACTGATGGTGCTGGTGCTGGGCTTGCAGGCAGGCGCCAAAGAGAAAGAATGGACACTGGCCTCACCCGACGGACGGCTGGTGGCGAAATTCATTTCAGATGGTGTGGGGATAGGATACTGCGTTTATTACAACGACTCGATGCTGATGCGCCCCTCTTTTATTGACCTCGACTACACTCAAGGTGGCAAGGCCATCACCTCTTATATGACGGTGCGCAAGGTGACGCGCCGCACCATAGACGAGACCGTCGCGTCGCCGTTCTACCGGCAGGCCTCGATGCGCAACAACTGTAATGAGTTAACGCTACACATGAATGATGGTCTCTCGGTAGTCTTTCGCGCTTACAATGAGGGCATTGCCTACCGCTATGTGTGGGAAGGCAAGCCCGGCAGGGTAATCGAGGAAATAGTTGGCTACAACTTCGATGGCGACTGGACGGCAACGGCACCTTACGTCATCAGCTTCGACTCGACCAACCACGAAATACAGTACGGCACTTCGTTCGAGAACCACTATGTCACCAAGCCTCTCTCGCAGCTCGACCCGCGTCGTCTCTGCTTCCTGCCGCTGATGGTGCACCGCCCCGATGGTGTCAAAGTCTGCATCACCGAGGCGGCCCTGCTCGACTACCCCGGGCTCTACCTGTATGGAACTACGAGTGGCCTGTTGCAAGGCGAACATGCTCCACTGCCCAAACGCGTCGAGCAGGGCGGCCACAACAACCTGCAGCTGAAGGTGAAGGAACGCGAGGACTATATCGCCGAGATGGACCGCAGCAAGGTGTTCCCGTGGCGCATTATGATGGTGGGCACTGCCGAGGAGATTGCCATGAACAATATGAGCTACCTGCTGGGCGAACCCTCCAAGGTGCAGGACATTTCCTGGATAAAGCCCGGCAAGGTAGCTTGGGACTGGTGGAACAACTGGAACATTGGCGGAGTGGACTTCAAGGCTGGCATCAACAACGACACCTACAAGCACTACATCGACTTTGCCTCGCGCTACGGCATCGAATATGTAATCCTCGACGAGGGCTGGGCCGTCAACAAGCAGGCCGACCTTTTCCAGGTGGTGCCCGAGATTGACCTGCCGATGCTGGTGAACTATGCCAAGGAGCGCAACGTGGGCATCATCCTCTGGGCTGGCTACTATGCCTTCGACCGCGATATGGAGCGCGTTTGCCAGCACTACAGTGCGATGGGTGTCAAGGGTTTCAAGATAGACTTCATGGACCGCGACGACCAGCTGGTCACCGACTTTTATCGCCGTGCTGCGGAAATGTGCGCCAAATACCACATGGTGGTCGACTTCCATGGCGCCTTCAAGCCTGCGGGCCTGAACCGCACCTACCCAAACGTGCTCAACTTTGAGGGCGTTTTCGGCTTGGAGCAGATGAAATGGGCACCCGCGACAGTGGACCAGATGCGCTACGATTGCGAGATACCCTTCATCCGTCAGGCCGCAGGGCCGATGGACTACACCCAAGGAGCCATGCACAACGCCGCCAAGGGATGCTACCATCCCTGCTGGAGCGAGCCCATGAGCCAAGGGACACGCTGCCACCAACTGGCATTGTACATCGTGCTGGAGTCGCCGCTGAACATGCTGTGCGATTCGCCTACAAACTACGAGAAAGAGCCCGACTACACTCGCTTCGTGGCCGAGATTCCCACGGTGTGGGACGAGACACGTGTGCTGCAGGGAGAAGTGGGAGAATATATTGTCACAGCACGCCGCAAAGGCGACACCTGGTATATCGGCGGCATCACAAACTGGACTCCACGCGACGTAGTGATAGACCTTAACTCATTGGGTATCAACGGCACCAGCATTGAGCTCTACAGCGACGGTGCCAATGCACACCGCAAAGGCAGCGACTACAAGCATGAGACACTCACCACCTCGCAACTTACTGTCCATCTGGCTCCTGGCGGTGGATTTGTGGCGAAAACAAGCAAATAGTAGATTATTAGAACCATTGTTATGAAACGGATTGTCGTCATATTGCTGCTAGCCGTGGGCATGGCGGCCTTCGGACAGGAAAAGCAAGTCAATCTGGGGCTTATCCCTACACCGCAGCAGGTAGAGATGAATGCGAACGGGAAGGTATGTGTGGTTAAGAAAGCCAAGGTAAAATATCTTCCCACGATATGGGGACGGGGCGAGCAGTCGCCGCATTTCGACGGCAACTGGAAGCAGGCCTACCGTCTCACCATCGAGCCGAGCAAGATAACCATCAATTTCGAAGGCGGAGAGGGCAAGCAGTACGCCTTAATGACGCTGGAGCAGTTGAAAATCATCTATGGCGATACCCTCCCCTGCTGCACCATTCTCGACTGGCCTGCCTACCGCTGGCGTGGCTGGATGGACGACATCAGCCGTGGACCCGTACCCCACGAAGCGTACCGCCAGCGGCAGTGGCAGACGCTGCACGCGCTGAAGTACAATTTCTGCAACTACTACACGGAGCATACGCTCTATCAGAAGGAGTTTCCCGATTTGGCACCAGCCTACGCTGCCGAATGCAAGCCGCATCCTGACGAAGTCATCAACCTCCAGCTCTTCGCCCATGCCGAGAAAACACTGCGCATACCGTTCTATCAGAATATGATGGATAGCAAGGTTAATTTCAACCCCGAGACGGAGGCTACTTATGACTTCCTCCGCAAACGTATCGCTGCCGCCTACCAGCGCATCCCCAACTCGCCTTTCTTCATCATCAACTGCGACGAGACAGAGCAACTGGGTACCGGCCGGGCAAAGCATCTTGTGGACAGTCTCGGCGCCGATCAGGTATATGTCGACCACATCAACCGTTGCTGCCTGATGGTTAAAGATGCTGGTAATGCCCGCATAGCCATGTGGGGCGACATCGTGGCCAAGAACCCCGCCATGATGAAGCAGCTGCCCAAAGATATGATTTACATCATGTGGGCCTACGAGCCTATCGAAAGTTTTGCTCACCTGATAAAACCCTTCAAGGAGCAAGGCAATCCCTTCTGGGTGGCCGCCTCGACGGGACACAGCGCCACCATGACCTCCACGCCGCAGCGCTACATCAAGAACATCGCCAACCTCTTCCGCGACGGTCATCGCGACGGTGCCGAGGGCGCCATGCTCACCTGCTGGGACGACAACGGCGAGGCCCTGTTCGACAACAGCTGGCACGCCCAGTATTGGGCCGCCGAGATGGCCTGGAACCCGCTGAAGACCGACGACCCCGAGGAGTTGCGCCAGCGCGAGGAGCAGTTCAACAGGAATTTTGAACGGCTGTTCTATGGCGATAGCGGCAAAGTGAAAGACCTCTATGCTGTCGGCGCCCTCATGTACAACCATACCGTAGGCGACTGGTATACCTCCGCCGCCTTGATGGAGCCGCTGCTGAACTTCAACCCCGAAAACACCGCTTATGCCTTGATAGACAGAACCCATGCAGTTGAGAAAATCCTTGCCGACATACAGGTGGACTCTGCTGCCAACCCCCACGCCCACTATGCATTGCACCGCATCAAGGCCACCATACAGAAAGCCGTATTGCGCTATGTGGTTTATCACGGCTTGGAGAACTACATCCCCTATGCCGAGGAATACTACCAGACCCTCACCAGCCTCAAACGAGAATACCTCCGCCTTTGGGACCAGGAAAACGGCGACTATGAGCGCTATATTGTCATGAACCGCTACGACGACCTTGCCCGCGAGGTGCTGGAGCTCGACCGGCATGTCTTTATGGAGGTGCTTCCTCCGAGCAATCAGAATACTCCGATGGTGCGACTGCGTACCCTCTACAACGACCGCCCCATCTACTATACCCTCGACGGGAGTACCCCCAACGAAGGCTCTACGCTTTACACCGAGCCTTTTCCCCTGTATAGTTCCGCCACCATCAAGGCTATCACCTATAATGACTATGGGGAAGGTGTGGTTTCGGAACAATACCTCCTCTCCCACCTCGCCATGGGCGCCAAGATAACCTCCAATACCCATTACAGCGACTACAAGTCCATCTATTCGGGTGGGGGTGAGAACGCCCTCATCGACGGCCAGCTGGGCAGCAACGCCACCTATGCCGACGGCCACTGGCAGGGCTATTGGGGAGACAGCATCGATGTTGTCATAGACCTCGGCAAACCGACGTTTGTTCATGAAGTGAATACGCGCTTTATGCAGAACACTTTCGACTGGATTCTGGCACCTCGTGAGATAAAAATATTCACCTCCAACGATGGCGAGCACTGGACTCTTTTCCGCAGCCAGGACTTCGCCATGGACCCGCGCGAGACTGGCATGCGTCTGAGACAGTACACCATCAACCTTGAAGACGAAAAGCTGAAGGAACAAGACAAATACTCAGCACTGCAAACCTGGGCGCCCTGCACCCGCTATCTGCGTGTGGTGGTTCCCAACCCTGGGCCGCTGCCCGCATGGCATCCCGCCCCAGGTCAACCGTCGTATCTCTTCACTGATGAGATTGTGGTGAAATAATAGACTACCAAACGAAATCCACTGTGCCACCGCCAGCGATGCGCAGGCGGAGCGGTGTGCCCGGTTTGGGCAATTCCATCTCGCCCGTGGCCGGATTGTAGCTGCGCAGCCAATCGGGGTCGAGGGTGATGGAGAAATGCGACACACTCCTGTTGTATGTATCCAGCCAATGACGCTCAAGGGCAATGAGTTGCTCTTTGGGACCCTGAACATTGGAGGGCGTCTGAAGATATACCTGTATTACCTCCTTGCCAGAACTGAGGAGACAGCCATTGTCGATGCTGTCGAGCGAAAGGCGTCCCGTCAGCGTCAACGTCTGACGGTCGAAAGCAAGGCTGTCGTAGCTGAAATGGGAATAAGAAAGACCGTAGCCAAAGGGAAATAGCGGTTCTTCAGTCATATAGCGATAGGTGCGACCTTGCATGTCGTAGTTCTCAAAGGGAGGCAACTGGGCCGTTGAGCGATAGAAGGTTACCGGAAGCCGTCCCCAGCTGTTGGAGACACCCGTCAGGGCATCGCACACCGCAGTGCCCATATCCTGACCGCCATACCATGCCACCACCACAGCGTCGACATCGTCAATCACCTCCTCGAGGCCTATGGCGCTGCCCGTGCAGAGCACCAGCACAATGGGTTTGCCCGTGCGGCGACGAATGTCCTTGATCATCCGGCGTTGCACCTCGGGCAGCTCGATGGCTGTGCGGTCGCCACGATAGAATCCCGGCAGGTTCACCTGCAGCTCCTCGCCCTCCAGCGCAGGCGACAGACCACCTACGAAGACTATCACATCACTCTTTTTCAATTGTTTCCAAAAATGCTTGGGCAAACGGCAGTTGTCGCCGGCCAAATGGCAAGCCGTGTCGCCATAAATCTTCAGCATATCGCGAAAATTTTCACCTCCCGGTGTCTCCTGCTGAGAAAGGAAATGGAGGATTGCCCTCTCGCGGAAAGCCTGATAGACAGTCTTCACGTATGGCGGATTGCCATTGTAGTTGCCCAGCGCCATCGCCGAATCGGCGAAGTTGGGTCCCACGACAGCAATCTGCTTCATGCTGAACTCGTCAATGGGAAGGACGTCATCGTTCTTCAGCAGCACCAACGAGCTGGCCGCCACCTCTTTAGGGTTCTCACGCCAACTGCGCTGCAAGGTGTCGAACGCCTCGGGACGGATGCGGAAACGTGTGCGCAACAGACGGGCCACATGCTTATCGATCTGCTCCACTGAGATATAGCCAGAGTCGACAGCCGTGCGCAGTGCCGCAAGGCCTGAGCCGCACTCCAGGTCCACCTCGCTGCCAAAAGCGGCGGCAGCAGCCTGGGCGGCGGTGGCGTGGGTGCGATGGCGCGGGATGACAGTGTCGGGCTCCCAGCAGTCGTTGAGGGCCCAGCAGTCGGTCACCAAAATATTGTCGTAGTGCCACTTGTTGCGCAGAATATCGACCAACAGATGTTCGTTGGTGCAGCACGGGTCACCGTTCAGGCGATTGTAGCCACACATCACCTGCTGCACATCACTGTGCTTGATGATGTATTCAAAAGCAGGCAGATAAGTGGTCCACAAGTCGCGATCGGAGACCTGCGAGTTGAACTCGTGGCGCAGCCCTTCGGGGCCACTGTGCACAGCCAGATGCTTGAGGCAGGCGGCGGTGAGCAAGAAATCGTCGTGACGGATGTCGCTGTTGTCCATGGGCAAGGTGCCGTCGGCCAGACGGACCCGCCTAACTTTTTCATTATAACGCATGGTGCGGTATGGTGCCGAGCCTTGCAGCCCCTGCACGGCTGCCAGCCCCATACGTGCTGTGAGATAGGGATCCTCGCCGAAGGTCTCCATGCCACGGCCCCAGCGCGGGTCGCGGAAGATGTTGATATTGGGCGTAAAAAAGGTGATGCCCGTGTTGTCGCCATATTGGCCGGAGGCTTGCGACTGACGGTGTTTGCGTACCGCCTCGTCGGCAATGGCACCGAAGACATCCTCAATCTGCTCGGGGTCGAATGTCGCCGCCAGCGCTATAGGCATGGGATAGACCGTCGCCTTGCCGTTGCGGGCCACACCATGCAGCGCCTCGTTCCACCAGCTGTAGGGCGCGATGCCCAGACGCTCGATGGCGGGGTTCTGGTGTTCCATGAGCGAGAGCTTCTCGTCGAGCGTCAGGCGGCCCAGCAGGTCAGCCACACGCTCCTCCACCGTGAGACTCGTGTCCTGGAAGGGATAGTTTTGGGCGCCAAGCGGCCACACCGTCGCCAGTAACAACAGCAAAAGGGATAGTCTTCTTTTCATGCAAATAACATAAACAGTGACCAGTGAATAGCGACAAGAGCCTCTTCTCACTTTTCACTGGTCACCTATCACTGGTCACTATTCACAGATTACAGCTTGTCGTTCGAGCCCAACACGTTGACAATCTTGTGGATGTACATCTTCTTCATGCTCTCGCGGGCCGGTTTCAGATACTGGCGCGGGTCGAAGTGGTCGGGATGCTCAGCCATGTGTTTGCGGATAGCGGCTGTCATAGCCAGACGGCTGTCGCTGTCGATGTTGATTTTGCACACCGCACTCTTGGCGGCCTTGCGCAGCTGCTCCTCGGGGATACCCACAGCAGCCTTCAGGCAACCGCCATTGGCGTTGATGGTGTCGACCTCGTCCTGGGGCACCGAGCTGGAGCCGTGGAGCACGATGGGGAAGCCGGGAAGCTTCTTCTCAATGGCCTCGAGCACGTCGAAAGCCAGAGGAGGAGGCAGCAAGCGGCCCGTCTTGGGGTCGACGGTGCACTGCTCGGGTTTGAATTTGTATGCGCCATGGCTGGTGCCGATGCTGATGGCCAGCGAGTCGCAACCTGTGCGGGTAGCGAAATCAATCACCTCCTCAGGTTTGGTGTAGTGGCTCACCTCCGAGGCCACTTCGTCCTCGACGCCGGCCAGCACGCCGAGTTCGCACTCGACGGTGACATCGTACTTGTGGGCATATTCCACCACCTGGCGGGAGATCTTGATATTCTCCTCATAGGGCAGGGCGCTGCCGTCGTACATCACGCTGGAGAAACCCATGTCGATGCAGCTCTTGCAGGTCTCGAAGCTGTCGCCGTGGTCCAGATGCAACACAATCTGAGGATTGGGGCAACCCAGTTCCTTGGCATACTCCACAGCACCTTCTGCCATGTAGCGCAGCAGGGTCGGGTTGGCGTAGTCGCGAGCGCCTTTCGAAACTTGCAGTATAACAGGCGATTTGGTTTCCACAGCAGCCTGGATGATGGCCTGCATCTGCTCCATGTTGTTGAAATTGAATGCGGGGATGGCATAGCCGCCGTCCACTGCCTTGGCGAACATTTCACGGGTGTTCACGAGCCCTATCTTTTTGTAATCTACCATGGTGTATTACTTTTTATTAATTATTGGTTTTCGATGTCGGTTGTTGATAATGTCGGGGCCGAGAAAATAAAAAACAAATACAATATACTGATAGACAATATATTTTACTCTTTTACCATTCTCAAACCACTCCACAAAGATACGATTATTTTTCCACATAGTGCCCCATATTGCAAAAAATTAGTATTTTTGCACAAATTTTATTTTGCTGCTACAGCGACCAAAAGCAACAAATACACATGGAAGAACCACGTTCGGAAAAGATATTCTCACTCGAAGCCATCGACTACGGCCACTTCTGGGGCACCAACGACAGGTTGCTCGACTTTGTGCGCCTGCTCTTTCCCAAACTCAAACTCATCATGCGCGGCGATATGCTCAAGGTTCTCGGCTCTGAAGAGGACATCGCTCTTTTCGAGCCCAAGCTCAGCGCCATGATGACCTACTACGAAAAGTTTGGACGGCTGACCGAAAACGCTATCATGCAGATATTTGAGAGCAACGGCGGCAGCACCGAGACGGAGACCAACGACGAGATACTGGTGCATGGCCGCAACGGGCTGCTCATCAAGGCACGCACCCCCAACCAGCAGCGCCTTGTGGAAGCCGTGAAGAGCAACGACATGATTTTCGCCATCGGTCCCGCCGGCACCGGCAAGACCTACACCGCAGTAGCCTTGGCTGTGAGGGCACTAAAAAACAAAGAGATACGCCGTATCATTCTGACACGTCCCGCCGTCGAGGCAGGTGAAAACCTGGGCTTCCTGCCCGGCGATCTGCGCGACAAGCTGGACCCCTACCTGCAGCCCCTCTACGATGCCCTGCGCGACATGATACCGCAGCAGAAACTCCTCTCCTACTGGGAAGACAACACCATCGAGATAGCGCCGCTGGCCTTTATGCGCGGCCGCACTTTGGACAACGCCTACGTCATCCTCGACGAGGCACAGAACGCCACGCGCTCGCAGCTCAAGATGTTCCTCACCCGCATGGGCCGCAACGCCAAATTCATCATCACCGGCGACATCACGCAGATCGACCTGCCTCGCCACCAGCAGTCGGGTCTGTTGCAAACCACTCAGATACTCAGCGACATCAAGGGCATCTCCGTCATACAGCTGGACCAAAGCGACGTCGTGCGCCACCGTCTGGTGACACAGATTATCAACGCCTTCGAGCGTACCGAGAAAGAGCCGATGCCTAAAGAACGCAGCAACGACGAAAACGAACCCAACACCTAAGAGCCAGAACTATGATTACCCATCCCAACTGCAAAATAAACCTAGGCCTGCACGTGGTGCGGCGACGCGAAGACGGCTACCATGACTTGGAGACCATTTTTCTGCCCGTGCCGCTAAGCGACGAGCTGGAGATAACACCTGCGCCACAGCTTTCCTTCGAGCAGGACGGCATCCCCCTGGACAGCGATGCCGAAGGCAACCTCGTCTTAAAAGCCTATCGCATTATGCAACAGGAATTTGGCGAGCGTATCGGTCCTGTGCACATCCGCCTCACCAAGCACATCCCATTCGGTGCCGGGCTGGGAGGCGGCAGCAGTGATGCCGCCTTTGCGTTGAAAATGCTCAACGGGCTGTTTGACATGCAATTATCATCCTCAAAACTATGCCGACTGGCAGCACGATTGGGTGCCGACGTTCCTTTCTTCATCGACAATAGGGCAGCCTTTGCCACTGGCATCGGCGACCAGCTCACGCCGCTGACTTCCAACCCTTTGAAAGGCTGGCGTCTGGTGCTGGCCAAGCCCAATGAAGCCGTGACGACCGCCGAAGCCTATCGTGGCATCGTGCCTCGCGAACAGCGCGGTGCCCACGACCCTCTTCAAGGAGACTTGACTGTGCTGGTCACACATCCCGTAGACGAATGGAAAAAATTGATAGTCAACGATTTTGAGCCATCGGTTTTTGCCGTTCACCCGCGCATCGCGCAGGCCAAGGAGGCCATTTATGCTGCCGGTGCCCGCTATGCCGCCATGAGCGGCTCGGGTGCCACGGTCTTCGGTATTTTCGACAAGGACTGCGACCCCGGCGGGCGGCTGCCCAAAGACTTGCCCATCATAGGCCAATTCGAATATTAAAACAAAACAATAAAAGAAGCCTTATGAACAGACCCATTACTTTCGTATTCATCATCTTGCTCAGTCTTGCCGGCACCAGAGTGCAAGCGCAGGGCACCTACCAATTGCCCAATCCCGGCTTCGAAGACTGGAGCGGCAACAACACCTCAGAACCCGAACATTGGAACTCGTTTGCCAGCAGCGACGGAACCTACGCCAGCCTGGCCAACACACCGCACCACTACCGTCGCTCAGGTCATCGTCCTGGCGGCAACGGCAACTACTATCTGACCATCTACACCAAATCCATCATCGGCGTGAAAGCCAATGGAAACATGACCACAGGACGCATCCACGCGGGCTCCATGTCGGCCGGCAGCAGCGACAACTACAACTACACACAGCGAAGCAACAGCAACCACTGTCAACCTTTTACGGGTACCCCCGACTCGATGTACGTATGGGTGAGTTACTATGCCGCCAGTGGAAACTCGAAGGCGCAGGTGACAGCCATCATCCACGGCGACAGCGACTTCCGGTCGCCCAACGATGAAAACAACACCTCGAAATACAAGGGCATAGCCAAATCGGAATTCGAGCGCACCACCTCGTCGGCATCCTCCATGCAGTGGCAGCAGTTGCGCATCCCCTTTGAATACAGCGGCACCAGTGCAGCAGAATATATCCTCATCAACTTGGCCACCAACAACACCCCTGGCGGCGGCAGCGCCAACGACTCGCTGTCGATTGACGACATCGAGTTCATCTACAGCGCATGGCTGACGAACATCACTGCGGAACCCGTCGCATTGGAAGGATTCGAGAAAGGACAACTGGACTACTACATTCAAGTGGAGGACACCGCGGCCTTCGCCGACGTGCGTGTGGGCTACAGCGTGGAGAGCAACGATGCCTCTGTCGAGAAAGTGACGACACGAGTAAACGACAGCACACTGCTTTGTACACTCACCGTCACCGCCGAAGACGGTGTGACTCAGAAGATTTACACCATCACCTTCACCACTAGCATCCCCGCACCTCCCGTAGGCATCGCTCAGGCTGACGGCACGACGGCGCTGCGCATTTATCCCAACCCCGCCAACGACAGGGTGACAGTGGAATGTGCTTTGCCCACAGACAAAAACAGCTGGCTGACAATCAGCGACATGACTGGCCGCACACTGCAGCGCCTGCCATGGCAAGGACAGTGCGAAATAGACCTCTCGGGCTACCCCGCGGGTTGCTATCTGCTACAACTTGGTGGCCAACATCAGCGGCTCATCAAGAAATGAAATAGAGCGGAACAAACACAAACAAGGCGGCGAGGGAAACCTCGCCGCCTTGTTTATTGACATAACCAAAGGAATTAGCCTCTGTTGTTGTAGTCTTCGTTGATAGCGTTCATGGTCTTGAACAGCTTGTAGAAATATACAATGGGACCAACGCCGCACAGGAGGACACCGAGGACATCCCAGCCCCAGAAGGTCTTGGCGCTGAAGTTGCAGGGAAGGCCACGACGGATGCTTTCCTCTTTGAGGCGGTTGCTGAACTTGTGGAACCACACAAAGCTGAGGATACCCAGCGTGAACGGGCAGATGATACACATCAGAAGATAGTTCATCGTCTTCTTGCCGTCGTGCTCGGAAGCCACGGTGTTGATGTCTTTCGATACGTTCATCATGCAGATAAGGCCATAGATGCCAAACGTGATGACGCTGAGCAAAATGTACTTCACAACACTGCGGTTGGTTCTTAATTGAGTACTAGATGCCATGTTTTTTTCCCTGATACGTGTCGGGCGCAACTTTTAATGTACATTAATGCCTCCACTTTTTCGGCTATCGGCTAACTCCGTAAAATTCAAACATCACATAACGTATTGTCTTTCTGCACGTTTCTTACTCTTACACAAAGCAATAACTTTGATTTTTATTTTGCAAATTTAACACAAAATTAATAAATAACAAAAAAATTTGGTAAAAAAAAAGAGAAGAATACACCTAGTCACTTGATTATAAAACGATTAGAAACAAGCAATCATTAATGGAATGCTTGTGGGGAGAAAAATATTTTGCCACTTGCAAAAAAAAGCCTACCTTTGCAAGTGGAAATAATATAAAAAACATATATAAATGACACAGACTTACGCAATTGGAATTGATATTGGCGGTACGAATACCGATATGGGGCTGGTGCGCGACGACGGCACCATCGTGGCACGCAAAAACCTGCCCACAAACGCCTATACCGAGTTGTCGCCCTACATCCGCGACATCATGGCCGCTGTCGAGACTCTGATGAAAGAAAACAAAGTGGAGTCCATCGAAGGCATCGGTATCGGCGCTCCCAACGGCAACTTCTATACAGGCTGTGTAGACAACGCCCCTAACTTGACAATCAAGGGCGTGTTGAACTTCGAGAAAGAGATACACCGCTATATGAATGTCCCCGTGGCGCTGAGCAATGACGCCAACGCGGCAGCCTTCGGCGAGATGGTCTACGGTGGTGCCAAAGGCATGAAGCACTTCATCATGTTCACGCTGGGCACAGGCGTAGGCAGCGGCATCGTGGTCGACGGCATGCTGGTGCACGGCAGCACCGGCGGTGCCGGCGAACTGGGCCACGCCATCCTCATTCCCGACGGTCGCCAGTGCAGCTGTGGCCGCAAGGGATGCCTGGAGACCTACACCTCGGCGCGCGGCATCGTGCAGACTTTCTGCGAGATGCGTCAGGAATATGGTTACAAAGAGATGCGCGAGGGCTGGATAGGCAACGACATGAAAGACAAGGACATCACCTCCAAGATGATAGGCGATGCCGCCAACGCCGGCGACCCCGTCGCCCTGGCCACCTACGAGCGCACCGGACATCTGCTGGGCATAGCCATGGCAAATGCAGTGACCTTCTCGGCGCCCGAGGCCCTGTTCCTCATGGGCGGCCCCACCAAGGTGGGCGAGCCACTGATGCGTCCGCTGCGCGACTCGTTCAAAAAGCATCTGCTGAACATCTTCGAAGGCAGCTGCGAGATACGCATGTCGGAGCTGAAAGCCAACGAGGTAGCCATCCTCGGCGCTGCAGCTCTGCTGAAAATGAAATAACACGTCGCCTCAGGCAGCGACAGCAAACAACCCTTCCGATGAGAACAAAGGTCATAGCAATGCAACTACTCGTCCTGCTGGCAACCACACTATTGTTGAGCGGATGCAACCGATTGACATCGTATGTCAACCCCCTGGTTGGCACCGACGGACATGGTCACACCTATCCGGGCGCCATACTGCCACATGGCATGGTACAGGTGAGCCCCGACACACGTCTTGACGGCTGGGACGGCTGCAGCGGATACCACTACAGCGACGACACCATCTACGGTTTCAGCCACACACATCTCAGCGGTACGGGATGCTCGGACTATGGCGACCTGCTCATCATGCCCTTCACACTTGAACAGTGGGGCTATCAAACGCCCGACACACTGTGCCGCTACGACTACTGCTCCCCTTTCTCGCACAAGAACGAGAAAGCGGAGCCCGGATACTACCGCGTGCTGCTGGACCGCAACCGCGTCATGGCCGAACTGTCTGTGTTTGGACGGATAGCGGTACACCGCTACACCTACCCTTACTCGGGTGAAAAAGGTGTGGTGATAGACTTGCAGCACCGCGATGTGGTGGTCAACTCGTCGATGGAACAAAAAACCGTCACCCTCGACAACGGCGACAAACTTGATGTGCTGGTGGGCTGCCGCCAGTCGGCAGCATGGACCCCCGACCAGCATTTCTACTTTGCCATCGCCGCCAACTGCAAGATCGAACACATACAATACTATCTCGAGGGCAAGCGCGCCGACGATTTACAACAGCTGGACGGCAAAGACTGCAAAGCGCTGGTGTATTTCGCCGCCGACAAGCGTGAAGTGGAACTCTACGTGGGCATCTCCGAAGTCGACGAAGAGGGAGCCATCAAGAACCTTGCCGCCAGCCTCCCCATCAACCTGAAACAGGCGAAGAAAGCAGCCCAACAGGCGTGGGAAGCGGCACTGGGCCAGATAGAGGTGACAGGCGGTACCAAAGAAGACCGTCAAAATTTCTACACAGCGCTATATCACTGTATGACATCGCCTTACCTCTACAGCGATGTTGACGGACGCTACCGTATGATGAACCCGAAGTCGGGCGTGAAAGGAGCCGAAGACAACGACGGCGAACAGGCCGAACAACAAATCGGCCAGCTGGACGATGGCGAAGCACGCTACACGGTGTTCTCCGTGTGGGACACCTACCGCGCGCTACACCCCTTGCTGAACATCATAGACCCCGACCGAAGCCGCGATTTTGTCAACACCTTCCTGGACCACTACCGCCAAAACGGCGAGCTGACGATGTGGGAGCTGTCGGGCTGGGAAACGCATTGTATGATAGGCTATCACAGCGCATCTGTCATCCTCGATGCCTACCGCACCGGCGTGCTTGACGGCATGAGCGAGGAGGAGCTCAACGAGCTGCTGGAGGCCATGACGTCCACAGCCAACCTGCCTATCCTGGGCCGCCAGGACTACGCTCGCGACGGCTACCTGAGCAGCGAGTATGAGAACGAGTCGGTCAGCAAGACGCTGGAATATGCCTACGACGACTGGTGTATAGCGCAGATGGCGGCCTTGCTGGGGGAAGTGGCTCAAGAACAGCACCCTGAATTATGCCTCAACTACTGGTATTGGACATACGATGAATACATAAGGCGCAGCCAGTCGTGGAAAAACATTCTGGACGACAGCCATTTCATGCATGCACGGCGCAATGGCGGTTTTGTCACGCCGTTCAACCCCACAGAGGTGAATAACCACTTCACCGAAGCCAACAGCTGGCAATATTCCACCTACGTGCCCCACGACATCGAAGGGCTGGCGCAGCTACATGGCGGCGATGCGGCCTTCGAGAGGTTTCTCGACTCGCTGTTCAACGGCGGCTCGGCCACGGCAGGGCGCCAGCAGGCCGACATCACCGGCATGATAGGGCAATACGCCCACGGCAACGAACCGTCGCACCATGCCGCCTATCTCTATGCCTACATCGGCAAACAATACAAAAGCGCTGCGCTGATACGCAAGATTTGTACCGAGCTGTACCACAGCAAAGTGAATGGCGACGGCACCGACGAAGAGCACTCCACACTGTGCGGCAACGAGGACTGCGGCCAGATGAGTGCCTGGTATGTGATGAGCGCGCTAGGCTTCTACCCTGTGTGTCCCGGCAGCGGCGAATATGTGATCGGTTCGCCACTATTCAGCAGCGCCACCATACACCTGAAGAACGGCAAAGACATAGTAATCAAGGCCAACGGACAGAGCCATGACGCTTGCTACGTGAAATCGCTGCGTCTGAACGGCGAGCCCTACGACAAGTCGTTCATCACCTTCGAGCAGCTGAAAGATGGCTGCGAGCTGACCTTCACGATGAGCAGCACACCCGACGAGCAGTGGGCCTCTGCCGAGTATGCCCGTCCGCACAGCAGCATTGCCGAAAAAGAAAGGATCACACCCGCTCCACGCTTCGGCGACTGGCAGCAGCGCTTCGTGGGCAGCAAACAGGTGACGCTGAGCGGTGCCGACAGCATCTACTACACCACCGACGGCAGCACACCGACATGCTCCTCCATGCGCTACACAGGACCTATCACCGTGGACAACGACATCACCATCAAAGCCATAGGCTACAACGCCGCAACAGGCTACAGCAGTGTGGTGACACAACGGCTCACCAAGCTGATACAGGACCGCACCCTCAGCTACATCATCCCACCCGACCCACAGTACTACGAGAACGGCGAGACGGGCCTGATAGACCGCCTGCACGGCACGGAGAATTTCCGCATCGGCGGCTGGCAAGGCTGGCAAGGCGACTGCGAAGTGGTGATAGACATGCTGGAAGACAAGGCGATAAGCCACGTGGGTGCCAACTGTCTGGAAAGCATGCGTGCATGGATTTTCTTCCCACGGCGCGTGGAAGTCACCGTCTCCAACGACGGCAGCAACTACAGGCCTTTCGGACAGGTGGACAACACCATCCCCGCCACGCTGGACCGTCAGGAGTCCAACACAGTGAAAGAATTTGAAGTGCGAGGAGAGCCCACGGTGGCACGCTATGTGCGTGTCAAGGTGGTGAACTACGGCAAACTGCCCGACTGGCACGTCAGTGCCGGCGAGCAGGCCTGGCTCTTCCTCGACGAAATAACGGTACGATAAACAATAAGCAAGATGAACAAGTGGTTGACACTAGGACTGATAGGCGGAGCGCTGCTGCTCAGCGGATGCGGCAAGAAGAGTTGCAAATGCTACCTTTTCGACCAGTGGGGCACTGTCCACACCTCGAAGACCTATATCGACGAGGACACCCCCTGCGCCGACTTGGGATACAGCACGATGCGCCTGCAGGACTCATCCTACCGTCTCTGCACCGAAGCCTACGAGCCCGACATGGACTATGGTGACGTGGCCCACATGTTCGACGGCAGCCAAAACGAGAATCAATAAATAAACATAAAATACAATAACCATGAAAAAACTGATACTGACATGCCTTGTGGTGCTGGGCGCAGCCGCCCTGACATCGTGTGACACGAAACCCTGCAAATGCTACTTCTACAACGGAATGAATTGGAGTCAAGAGATTGAATATGTCACAGAAGGTAGCAGCTGCTCAACACTGGACTACACCAACGGCAACCGCCAGCGCCTATGCCTGGAAGAGCACGAGCCCGACATCGACCCCGGCTCCATTGGCCGCGAATACAAGAAATGAAGCTCGTCATTGGCACGCCAATGATACAAGAAAGAGGGCATCCTTTGCTGAAAGGATGCCCTCTTGCAGTGATAAGTATCTGCTATTGTTACGAATTATTTATTAAAATACGTAGCGGATACCTAAAGCGATATCTCCCCAGTGGAAATCCGTGTCGGGGATGACATAGAAACGAGGACGGATGTCGAGCGAGAGCTGGATAGGCACCGCGTCGAAAGTGTACTCGAGACCAGCCTGGGCAGTGAGAGCGAGAGCGATGTCAGCATCCACACCGTCGAGGTCATAGTTCCAGTAACCGATGTGTGCACCCACGCCGGCGAACCAACCGAAGTTGCCAGAGATGGTACCACGCCACTGATAGACACCAGTGAGGCTGAAAGCGTTGTAGTGGTCGTCGTCGTTGCCGGCCCAACCGAGGTCGAGTTCGAGACGGTTGCTACCGAGAGCTCTCTGATAGGAGAGTTCAGCACCATAACCCTGGCCGCCGCCGAAGCGAACACCAAGTGCGTTGTCCTGTGCATTAACTGCAAAGGAGAGAGCAAAAACTGCTACAAGAGTAAAAAAAATTTTCTTCATAAATGTGTGATTTAAAAGGTTAATAATAATTCAAATCAGTTCTAAAATCATGTTTCCGAACGATTTAACAAAAATTTAACATTCAACAAACCGTTCATTCAACACTGCAAAGATACAATGTTTTTTCGAAATAGCAAAAAAATATCAAAAATAGTTTTCCAATTCAAAATAAAGTAGTAATTTTGCGCTATGATTTTTGGGCGGCATAACGATATTGTATACTATCAATCAATGCCGAACAATATACATTTATTTATAGAAACCAAAACAAAGAAGAGATGAATATCCATATCGTACAACACAATGTCAAGACCAACAATCCGGAAGAGAACCTGAAATGGATATTGGAGGAGCTGGAGACCCCCGAGAGCCACGAAGCGCTGCTGACGGTGTTTCCCGCCTGCACGGTGTGCGGCTATCCCCAATGGGGCTCGGCAGCCTACACCGACCTGCAGAAGCGTTCGCAAGCCGTGCTGCAAGAGTGCGTGGCGCGCTCGGAGCATCGCGCTTTCCTGATAGGTATGCCCCTGCAGATTCAGGACAAAGGGCTGTGCAACGCCATTGTGTTTGTGCAGAACAATGCTATCCGTGCCATTGTGACCAAGAAATATCTGGCCCCCAACGAGCAGAAATATTTTGTTCGCGGCGAAGGCGTCCAAACCATCAACTATCAAGGTCAAGAGATAGCCATCGGATTCTATGAAGACCTGAAAGAACTGACCAAATCGCACACCGAGCAGCCCGACATGGTGATCTGCTGCGGCTGCAACATATTCAACTACAACAATCCCTACAGCATCCGCTACCGTATGCGGAAGATTGTGGAGCACCTTAACGCCGCGCTAGTATTCGTGAACCGTGTCGGCGCCGAAGGCTCGTATCTCTACGCCGGCGGCTCGATGGCCATGAATGCTGCGGGTTCTATCCTGTCGCAGTTCCCCTATTTCGAGGAGCATTCCGAGACCGTGGACCTGCAGTTGCTGACCACCATCGAAGACGAGAAACCCGACGCTGTAGAGCTGGTTTACAAGGGCTTAATCATGGGTTTGCGCGAATATTTCCGCAAGAACGGTTTCACCAAGGCCGTGCTGGGACTATCGGGCGGCATCGACTCGGCAGTGGTGTGCGCACTGGCAGCAGCAGCGCTGGGCGGCGAGAACGTTCACGGCATCCTGATGCCGTCGCAATACTCGAGCGACCACTCGGTGAACGACGCTGTGGCGCTGGCCAAGAATCTGGGTGTGGGTTACGACATTGTGCCCATCGCCGACTGCTTCGAGGCGCTGAAGCGCACCATGAAGCCCGTCTTCGGCGACCGTCCCGAGGATGTCACAGAAGAGAACATGCAGGCACGTATCCGCGGCACAATCCTGATGTCGTATGCCAACAAGATGGGTGCCATCGTGCTGAACACCACCAACAAAAGTGAGGCCGCCATGGGCTACGGCACACTGTACGGCGACAGCTGCGGCGCCCTGTCGACCATCGCCGACCTCTACAAAACGGAAGTCTACGAGCTGGCCGAATACATTAACCGCAACGGTGAACTGATTCCACGCAACAGCATCGAGAAAGCCCCCTCGGCCGAGCTGCGGCCAGGGCAGAAAGACAGCGACTCGCTGCCCGACTACGAGGTGCTGGATGCCATACTGAACCTCCACATCGAGGAGCAACTCTGTGAAGAGGAGATCGTAGAGCAGGGCTACGACGCAGAGCTGGTGTCCACCGTGTTGCGCAAAGTGCGCATCAACGAATGGAAACGTCTGCAGTTCCCACCGCTGCTGAAAGTGTCGCCCATGGCCTTCGGCATCGACCGCCGCGTGCCGATAAGCTGAAACGGACAGGTGCAGGGGGAGTCGCGGCTCACCTGTCACCATCCACCCATCACCATTCACGAATCGCTGATGTATGGCACCATTTGATCTGGCGGAACAGTATATCAACTCCACGCGGATGTCGGTCTTCATGACCGGCAAAGCGGGCACAGGAAAGACCACTTTCCTGCGCCATATCGTGGAGACTACCCACAAACGCTGTGTGGTGCTGGCGCCGACAGGTGTGGCAGCCATCAACGCCGGCGGCGTGACGATACATTCGTTCTTCATGCTGCCCCTGTGTCCCTATCTGCCTGACGTCAAAGAGCTTGTCACGGAATATCAGCTTCCCGACAAATCCAAGCATTTCCGCAAGGAGAAGATACGCCTCATCAGGATGCTGGATCTTATCATCATCGACGAGATCAGCATGGTGCGCGCCGACCTGCTGGACGCCGTAGACGCCACATTGCGCCGCATACGTCGCACCAACAAACCTTTCGGAGGCATACAGTTGCTGATGATTGGCGACCTGCTGCAGCTTCCGCCTGTGGTGACCGACGAGGAACGGCCCTACATGGAGCGCGTCTACCCTTCGCCTTTTTTCTTCCACAGCAAAGCCCTAAAGTCGCTGCCCTACGTCACCATCGAGCTGAAGACCATCTTCCGTCAGCATGACGAGACCTTTATACGGCTGCTCAACAACATACGCGAAAACCGCTACGACGACAGCACCTTGCAGGCCCTCAACGCACACTACAACCCCGCTTTCGACCCCTCGGACAACGAAGGATACATCCGTCTCACCACGCACAACTACCAAGCCGACAGCATCAACGACAAGAAGCTGAAGGCGTTGAAAAGCAGAGGTGTCGACCTCCAGGCTCACATCACTGGCAACTTTCCGGCTACCTCCTATCCCACCGCCGAAAAGCTTACGCTGAAGAAAGGCGCCCAGGTGATGTTCATCAAGAACGCCAGCGACGGAGCGTGGTACAACGGCAAGATTGCCACCGTGGAAGGCTACGACAAGGAGCAAGGTGTGGCTGTGGTGGACAGAGAAGGTAACCACCTGGTGGTGCGTCGCGAGCGGTGGGAGAACATCAAATATGAGGCTTCCGACAACGAGAACGTTGTCAAAGAGGTGGTTGAGGGTACCTTCGACCAGTATCCGCTGCGGCTGGCATGGGCCATCACCATCCACAAAAGCCAAGGACTCACCTTCGACAAAGTCATCATCGATGCTGCCAACGCATTCACTTTCGGACAGGTATACGTGGCGCTGAGCCGCTGCCGCAGCCTGGACGGGCTGGTGCTGTCGTCGCCCATCACGCGCAGCGGTGCCATCGACAACAGCGACTTGCTGGAATTCAACGATTCGCTGCCTCCACAGGAGCAGATAGAGGACCAGCTGAACCAATGCCAACGCACTTACTATTTCGAGACCTTGTTTGAACTATTCAATGTCAGCACACTGCAACGCGCTGCCGAAGAGGTGAACAGCGACTACCAGTCGCACCTGCGCAGGCTCTACCCCAAAGGTGCTGCAAAAATGTCGGCACTTTGCACCGGCCCCATCGCCGACCTTGCCGACGTGGCAGAGCGTTTTCACCGTCAGCTGCAACATATCGTCGAACAGTGTGGCGGCAATCCCGACGACGCCAAATTGCAAGAGCGCATCGCCAAGGGGCAAGCCTATTTCAGCCAACAATTGGAAGAGATATTCCTCACCGCAGCACCATTGATGGAAGTGGAAGTGGAAAACAAGGCCGTGGCCACCGACCTGGCCCAACATACCGAGGCGTTGCGCGATGCCATCGGACTGATGCAACGTTGTCTGGCACGCGTCGGGAAAGAAGGCTTCTCCACAGAAGTATACAACCAAGCCAAAGCCGACTTCCTCTTCGAGAAAGAGCGCGACACCAAGACACCTACAGCCTCCAAAAAGAAGAAGAGCACAGCCAGCAAGAAACCCAAAGTCTCAACAACCGACGACGTGATGCACCCCGAGCTGGTGGCACGGCTCAGCCGCTGGCGCCACCTGGAGGCCGACAAAATCGGCAAACCCGCCTATGTCGTGCTGTCACAGAAGACCCTATACAACATCGCCAACCTGCTGCCTCGTAACATGAATGAGCTGCAGGAGGTGTATGGCATCGGACCTGCGAAATGCGAACAATACGGCGACAAAATACTCGCCATCGTAGGCAAATATCTACGGGAACTCAAGAAATAATCACGTAATATACTACAGAAAAGAAACCCTACCCTATTCTTCTGCCAATTGTTCCGTGTCGGGCACTTGTAGCGGGGAAAAGGGATGCTTGTCGCTCTCTGCGCAGCTTTCGTACAACTGCTGGCAAGCACATTGTGAGGATTGGGGATTGTAGGGGTCGCGGTTGGTGCAGGGGCGCTTGAAGGTGCCGCGACGGAGCAGCATCTTGATGGCCAAGGCTGCGAAGAGCAGCAGCGTGACAGCAAAGGCCAGAACGACAACAATCAACAACTCATTCATTGGGCATTGCGTTTGATGGCCTCGGGCAGCGAGGCGATGATGTCGGAAGCAATCAGCGAAGGCTGGCCAACAGCGTCGGTGGCGATGTCGCCAGCGAGACCATGAAGATGCACAGCGAGGTCCGCCACTTGCTGTAAAGAGCAAGGATTAGTGCCGTAGTGGGCGGCGTAGGCCCCGTTCTGTGCCACAAGTCCAAGCATGATGCCTGTGAGCACGTCGCCGCTGCCGCCGGTAGCCATACCCGCGTTGCCGGTATGATTTTCAACAGGAGCACTGCCGGGGGCAAAAATCGTGGTGTTGTGCGCCTTACGGACTATCGTCAACTCATGCAGGTTGGCCATAGCCTGTGCATCGGCATCACCGAAAAGGCGTGTATATTCCATAGCATGCGGGGTGATGATGGCGCCTGCGGCCTGATGTAACCTGTCGGGATGGGCAGCGAGGATATTCAACGCGTCGGCATCGAGAACGAGGGGCCTGCAGCACTCTGCAGCACGTCGTTCCAGCAGGGCCAGCAAGGCGTGCTGCGTAGCCTCGTCGGTGCCGATACCAGGTCCTACCGCCACAGCGTCGTAGCAGTCCAACTCTTCTGGCAGACTGGTGATGCGGCGTTCGTCGCTATCCACCGAGACCATTGCCTCGGGCACAGCGGCCTGCATGATGGAGACACCACAACGGGGCACATGCACCGTCAGCAATCCCACGCCTGCGCGCAGACAACTCTTGGCCGCAAGCACAGCAGCGCCCATCATGCCATAGCTGCCAGCGATGAGCAAGGCGTGACCATAGCAGTTCTTGTAGCTGTCGGGGTTGCGGGAATAGAGGAAATCCGGGGTCATCATGGAACTATATGGAAAAACAGTATTGCTTTTGTTTTTAAAATAAGGCGGCGCGCTGTCGCGCGCCGCCCTATAACATAGATTCTATCTGTGTCACTTCTTCAACGTCTCAGGTTTGAGAGCGCAGGAAGTGTAGTGGTTAAGGTCAAAGTATTTCTTGGCCATCTCCTTGATATCCTTGGAGCTGATGGAGTTCACATAGTCGGCATAGTTCTTCACCACGTCGCCACGGTTCTCGCCATACAGATAGGAGCCGTAGATCTGGTTCATCCAGAAACCGTTGTTCTGCATAGCGGTCTCGCGGTTCTTGATCATCTGCTCTTTCACCTTGGTGAGAGTCTCCTTGTCGACACCTTTCTTCTGATACTGTTTCAGGATGTCGACGGCGGCTTTCTCCACCTTGTCGGTGAGTGTCGGGTCGCAGGAAATCTGGAAGATCCAGGTGAACTTGCTCGTGGGGAGGATGGAGTATTGAGTCATAGCTGCTGGGCTATAGGAGGAACCCATCTTCTCGCGAATCACCTCGGTGGTGGTAATCTGCAGTGCCTCGCCAAGGGCGTCGCACACGACACGGCTCTTCATATCGGTGGGGAAGTTATCGGTCTCACCAAGCATGAAGACGTAGCCCTGCTCGTCGCTACCCTTGTAAGCAGTCACACGGTTCACACCGGCAGCGAGCTTGACGCTACGGTCTTTCCACATCTCGTTTTTCTGCTTGCCGTTGCAAGGCAGGTTGTTGAGATATTTGGCGATCGTGTTCACGTCACTGTCGTCGATCTTGCCCACAAAGAAGAAGGTCTGGTTCGAAGCGTCGCAGAAGCGCTCCAGGAACACATCATACACGCGGTCCAGCTTCACGGAGTTCAGCTGCTCCTCGGTGGGAACGAAGATAACGCGAGGATTGTTGTTGTAAGCCGTGG
Source organism: Bacteroidales bacterium (assembly GCA_024681475.1). Lineage (GTDB taxonomy): Bacteria > Bacteroidota > Bacteroidia > Bacteroidales > P3 > Colimorpha. The sequence goes on from JAILAT010000055.1 coordinate 49,956, forward strand.
AGTAGAATTTGGAGATGGCATAGTACAGAGGGTTCTCGAGGATCATCTTGTACTGAGTGCGCATGGCCTCGATGTTCTTGTCGAAGTTGTCCTGATCCTTGCGCGGAGCCATATAATAGAGGTTCAACAGCTGGAGAGTGGTCTCCAGATCTTTGGGTGAGCAGCTTGCCGAGAAGCCCTGGCTCTCACCAGAGATGGTAGGCTCGATGGAGAGGGTTTTGCCTTTCAGCTTCTTGCCGAGGTCGCTGGAGCTGAACTGGCCGATACCGGCGTCGTCGATAAGACCAGCTGCCAGGCTGACAGCATAGGCCTCGTTGTCGCCGTACAGCGAAGCGCCGCCCAGCGAATAGGAACGCATTATGATCTCGTCGTCCTTATAGTCAGTCTTCTTCACGATGAACTTGATGCCGTTGGGGCAGGTGTACTCGGTGTAGCCCAGCACATCGTCCTTCTTGGAAACGCGAGGAGTGACATCGGCCAGATCCTTGGTCCAGAGAGGCTCATCCTTGTAGTTGTCCACCCAAGGCTCAGTCTTCACATTCTTCATGTCGACCAACATCTTCTTCACGTCGGCCTCGGTGGGGATGACGCTGTTGTCGTTGGCGGTGAGGTAGTAAATCATGTTCTCGTCGGTAATCCAGTCGGCAACTATCTTGTTGCACTCCTCGAGGGTGATGCCCTCCATGAATTCCTTGGCGTACTCATACTCCTGACGGATGCCGGGGATAACTTCGCCCTGGAGGAAGTGGCGGGTGTACTCGTCGGCGAAGCGCACGTTGGGGGTCTTGTTCACCTCCTTGGCGCTCTTGCGATAGCCGTCGAGGACAGCCTCTTTCTGGCGGTCGAGCTCGCCCTGCAGGAAGCCGTACTGGTCGATGCGCTTCATCTCGGTCAGCATGAAGCGGCCTGCCTCGTCCACGCGGCCATCCTTAGGCATAGCCACAAGTTCGAAAGCATCGGTGCTACGTCCCAAAAATCCACCGTAGTCGCTGGCGGCATAGATGGCGGGGCAGGTGGACTTCTCGCACAGTTCCTCGAAACGGGCGTTGATCATGCCGCTGATGAGCTGACGCACGATGCTGTTGCGATAGTCGCCAATGGTGCCCTGAGGAGCTTTCTTGTGTTTCCACATCATCATCAGCGAGGTGCTGGTGCACTCCTTGTCGGTAGCGATGGCGATGAGAGGCTCCACATTGTCGGGGATGTTGTAGTAGGTACGCTCCTTGGGGTTCACCGGTTTGCTGTAGCTGCTGAAGGTCTCGATCACGCGGCGCTCCATGTCCTTGGCATCGAAGTCGCCAACGATGATGACAGCCTGCAAATCAGTGCGGTACCAGTCTCTGTAGAAACGGATGATCTCATCATGCTTGAAGTTCATGATGACCTCTTCCTTGCCGATGGGCAGACGCTCGGCGTAGCGCGAATCCTTCATAAGGATGGGCCACGTTTTCTTCTGCAGGCGATCCTGAGCGCCACGGCCCAGACGCCACTCTTCGTGAATCACACCGCGCTCAGCCTCAATCTCTTTCGGATCGAAGAGCAGTTTCGAAGCCCAGCCGTCGAGGATCTTGATACCCATCTCGATGTATTTCTGGTCGTTGGGCATATCCAGGTAGTAGACGGTCTCGTCGAACGAGGTATAGGCATTGATGTCGGAACCGAAGGTGATACCCACTTTCTGCAGCTCGCTGATGAGCTCGTTCTTGGGGTAGTGCTGCGTGCCGTTGAAGGCCATGTGCTCGCAGAAGTGAGCCAGACCCAACTGGGTCTCGTCTTCGAGGATGGAACCGGCGTTGGTCACCAGACGGAACTGGATGCGGTTCTCGGGTTTCTTGTTGGCGCGGATATAGTAGGTCATACCATTGTCCAGCTTGCCAATCTTCACTTTACGGTCCACGGGAACCTGGGCCGAAAGATCAGACTCTTTGGCTGCCTTTTTGCTACCGCCCATATCAAATTGGGCCATAGCCGCGCCGCTGAAGGCGACGAACAGCGCCAGGAGAATTACAATTTTTTTGTTCATTGTGTTGTGTTTTAAAATTTTAAATATCATTTGTTTTTTTTGTTGGAATTGCAAAGATAGTAAATAACATTTGAATACCAAAATAAAAAATATCGTTATGGAGCGTTTGTCCTGAATGGCCTTGCCGCGGCATTTTTGGCCAGCACCCTCTCCAAGCCCTTCCCCGCCAGCACGCTGATGGAAGGGCTGTGGAACAGGATTGCCTTGTGCCTTACGGCATTAACATTGTACCATTCATTCAATTACATTTCGTTCGTTCAGACGCCAACCACCTTGGGCTCGTATTGCCTGAGGTCGTCCAACGTCAATCCCAGCAGACGCAGCCGTTGGAAGAAGTCGGGCAGCTCTTCTTCCAGAAATGCCTGCCGCTGAAGTGTTTGCACACACTTCGCGCCATCGGCGGCCACAAAGTAGCCCACGCCGCGCTTGTTGTAGATGATGCCCGACGACTGGAGGTAGTCGAACGTTCGCAAGATGGTGTTGGGGTTCACTCCCAGCTGCACCGCCACGTCGCGCACACTCGGTATGCGCTCCTCAGCGGCCCACTCGCCCTGCACAATGCGCTCGCAGAGCATCTCTGCAATCTGCTGGTATATAGGTTTTTGTTTCTTAAAGTCCATAATCATGCGATTTTGTTTGTGAACAGTGACTTGAAAAATGAGTGCCGTCAATCATTCGCTTAGTACTGAGCTTTCTTCAGTCGGCGCCACGACAGCCAAGTGCACAGCGCAATCACCAATGCCATCAATCCCGTAGAGCCCCAGATAAGGAGTTTCATGTCGTGGCTGAAAATATCTGGCGATTCCCATGTCATGATACGCTGGAAGATAGATTCTTTGAAAATCAGTATCACTATCACCAGCAGGATGGACAATAACCAGTTAAGGACTTGCAGGGAAATCAGTGAAAGGATGAACTTCGCGCGTTTGAACAGTGTGTTGCCATACACGAACAGCGAAGCCTCAAACCAGACGGTGAGCACCCACAACACTGCATTGCCGAACCAGCCGGGCATCCAGTCAGTATTCTGCAATTCCATATTTCCGATATTCATGTTGCCGGTGAGCAACTGGTCGCTGCTAAGTCCTTCCCATATCCAATCGCGATAGGGTCCGAACGGCAACAGTGTCAGCAACATATCGGTCAACATGAAGCCTGCTGCAGCTACCACGGGCACCACCACGTAGCAGTAGAACACCATGCTCCAGAATTTCTCGCCGCGCGAGGCAGGCAACATGGCGAAATAGATGCCGTTCGAGCGCTTGTTGCAGTTGTTGTAGACTATCGAAGGAGCCAACATCACAGCTAGAATAATCATGAACGTCAGTATGTTCTGACGCACATCGGGCGACGTTGTCCAATCCTTGATCTGGAAGGGATGGAAAGTCATTGCCAAACCCCAGGCTATCAGGTCGAACAGCACGATTAACAGCATCACAAGGCCAAACATTCTATAGGTGCGACGACCGTCGTACATCAACACCTTCTTGAAACGGTTAAAGTTACATGTCATATTCATATCTTTATCATTTTTCAGGGTTAAACAATCTCACGCTGTTTCGGGGCAAAACGTTCTTCGTCGCTCTCCATGCTGTTGAAAATACGGTTCACTGTCTCGCTGTTGCGCAGCACGGCGTTGAAGAGTGCCTCGATATTCACCTGGCTCTCTTTGCCGTTGGTGTTGGGCACCACGTTCAGACAGCCGTTAGGCTGCATCTCGCTGTAGAGCGCAGCGGGGTCGGGTGCCAAGGTATACTCGAAGCACAGCTTCTCGGCGATGCGCTGCATGGAGGCGTTGAGCAGCACCTTGTTGCACGAAATGATGACGATGGGGTCTATCAGGTTCTCCACATCACGCACTTGGTGCGTGGAGATAATCACACAACGTTCACCACCGACATACTGAGTCAGGATGCGGCGGAAATCAGCCTTCGAGGGGATGTCCAGTCCGTTAGTGGGCTCGTCCAGAAACAGATAGCCAGTGTTCAGCGCCATGGCGCAAGCCAGCAAGGCCTTTTTCTGCTGGCCGAACGACATCTGCTTGAATTTGCGGCCCGTCTCCACGTGCATCTCCTGCGCTATCTGGCGCAGAATTGTCACGTCGCTGTCGGGATAGAAAGGCTCAAACTCGGCGAAGAAACGCTCCGGGGTGCTCGAGTCGGGCAGTGGCACCTCGTCGGGCAGGAAAAACATATCCTGCAACATCTGCGGATTGCGGTCCTGGCATACGAATCCATCCACCTTGCAGCTGCCTGCCTTGGGGCGCAGCAGGCCGCAAATCAGTTTCAACATGGTGGTCTTCCCCACCCCATTCTCGCCAAGCAAGCCGTAGACATTGCCACGTTTGAACTGCAGCGTGATGTTGTCCAGCACGGCCTTCTTGCCATACGAAAACGATAAATCTTGAATTTCAATCATAACCTTATTTATTTATCAACTTATTTATTTTCAATTTATTATCCGTATTATTTGCCTAGTGTTTTAGTTAACTAGTACACTGCAAAAGTAAAACAAAAAATTATACTACCAAAAAAAATTTCACTTTTTTGGTATTTTTTTTGTTTTCAGACTGCTCGGAGATGGTCCAACAGGTTGATAGACAAAAATATAGGCAAACAAGAAAAAAAAATATCTTGTTTGCCTAGAGGGATGGGTTGATGCCTACATCAATATATAGGATTATTCTATTTATTGAGAGTTATTGAGCGCGCGTCTCTCCGAGACGCATATTGTTCCTGTCCTGATACCCCACACTGCGTTCCTTGTGTGGGGTTTTAGAGAGTTAGCCTCTCCGAGGCTATTATTTGAAGTCCACAATATTCTCCGAGGCTATCAACTATACTCTCCGAGCCTATTATTTGAAGTTCCCTATACTCTCCAAGGCTATTAATCGAAGTTCCCTATACTCTCCAAAGCTATTAATCGAAGTCCCCTATACTCTCCAAGGCTATTAATCGAAGTCCCCTATACTCTCCAAAGTTATTAATCGAAGTCCCCTATACTCTCCAAAGCTATTAATCAAAGTCCCCTATACTCTCCGAGCCTATTATTTGAAGTTCCCTATACTCTCCAAGGCTATTAATCGAAGTCCCCTATACTCTCCAAGGCTATTAATCGAAGTCCCCTATACTCTCCAAGGCTATTAATGTGAATTCCCAATATAAAATAATAGTACTTACAACTTACAACTCCAATCTTAGCACGCGCATCAATTTGTCCTCATTTCCGCTGAGGGTCCTGTCGATCACCTCTTCGCCTGTGGGTAGGAAGCCGCATTTTATCATCACACGGCCAGAGGCGGGGTTGTCGATGAAATGGCCGCTGATGAGTGAGCGTATGTCTGTCGTTGTGCGGATGCGGTCGAGCATCATCTTGAGTGCTTCGGTACAGACCCCCTGATTCCAGAAGGGTTTTGCCACCCAATAGCCTACAAGGGGCTCATTCTCGCGAGCCGGCAGGGCCAGTGTACATGGCTGGTAGCCGATGCAGCCGATGACTTCGTCGGTCTCTTTGAGAACAATAGCCCATGTCGTGTCGTTGTGAAAGACCGTGCGGATAATCTCGCGGCTCTCCTCCACACACTGGTGGGGCTCCCAGCCGGCGCGGGGTCCTACGACAGGGTCGCTGGCATACAGAAACAAGGTGGCGGCATCGCTGACTATCCACGGTCGGAGAAGCAGCCTGTCGGACTGCATCACCAGGGCGGTCTTCTCAGCATAGGGAGGGAGCTGCCCTTCATTGAAGGCCTTGACCTTTCTGGGGAATGTCTTTTCATAAGCCTCGAAAGCGTCGATGTTCTCGTCGGCCACAAAGTAGCCTTTCGGCGGACAGTAGGTGCCCTCAATGCCTTTCAGATAACCCGGTATCAGCTCCTGGGCCAGAAAGAACGGCACCTTCTTGTCCCACGGCATATCGTGGTAGTGAATGTTCAAATTGCTGGCATAGTCGAAGCCGGCATGACGATAGAAATCGATGTTGCCCTCCATGCAGAGACAGCCGACACCCATGCCGCGGGCCTTCTCCAGCGCATAATTCAGCAGTTTCAGCCCATAGCCTTTGCGTTTGTAGTCGGGGTGTATGCTGATGGGACCGAAAGTCCATGACGGAAAAGCAGAGCCGTCTTTGAGGGTGATCTGGGCCTTCGAAAACATCACATGACCGATGATGCGGCCATCATCCTCCATCACAAAATCCAGCTCGGGGATAAAATCGGGGTTGTTCCTGTACTGGTTAAGCACATAATGCTCCGTGCATCCTGGCTGATAGACATTCCAGAATGCCTCACGTGTGAGATTCTCCACCACACGATAGTCGCGTGGCTGTTCTAATCTTATGTTGTTCATTATTTTGTTTGTTCTGTAAGTTACAGATTCTTCTCAAGATAGGTGCGAAGTTCTGCGGGTGATACGGCGTGGTGTATATGTCCCGCGACGGCATAGGAGATGGCGCCGGTCTCTTCGGAGACGATGACGGCGATGACGTCCGTCTGCTCCGAAATCCCTATCGCCGAGCGGTGGCGCAGACCCAGGTTGGGGTCGATGTCGCCGTTGGACGATACCGGCAGGATGCATCGCGCCGCGACGACCTGGTCGCGTTGCACGATGACGGCGCCGTCGTGGAGAGGTGAATTTTTGAAAAAGAGAGTCTCAATCAGGGGTGCCGAAGCCAGCGCGTCGATGCGCTCGCCTGTAGCCACGATGTCGGTGACATCGTTGGTGCGCACAAAGATGATGAGCGCACCCGTCTTGCTCTGCGACATGTGCATGCATGCCTGGATGTAGAGGTCTACATAGCTCTTGTTCTTGTGGTCGGTGACATGACGACGCCAGAAAAGGATGCGTTTCCACACCGTGTCACCGCCTGTCAGGCTCGTCTTGGTGCCGATGAGCAGCAGAAAACGGCGTATCTCGGGCTGGAAGACGATAATGAGGGCGATAAGGCCGATGGACATGAACTGGCCGAATATCTCCGACGAGAGGCGCATGTGGAGCATTGAGGTGCCTTTCCACAGCAGGAAGATGACTATCAGCGCCCAGAAGATGCGCATCACATTGGTGCCCTTCACCAGCCGGTAGGCATAGAAGCAGATGACAGCAACCAGCGCGATGTCGACCACGTCGACCCACGAAACATGGGGCAGCCCTTGAATGGCGAGTAGCGTAAAAATAGAGTCTATCATAATCTCGAATAATTACATATTTATAGTAGCGTCGTCGCAAGCATACTGCATCATACGGCCGACGACCTCAACCACCTGCCGTGTGGCTCGCACATCGTGCACACGCAACATCTGCGCGCCAGCCATCAAGGCAGCGGTATGCAGCGCCGTGGTGCCCTCCAGCGCATCGGAAGGGGTAGTATCCAACAATTTGTATATCATCGATTTGCGCGACACAGCAACAAGCAGTGGCGCATCGGGAAACAGCGTGCGCAGGCGAGGCAGCTGGGCGAAGAGTTGGTAGTTGTGTTCCAAAGTTTTGGCGAAGCCGAATCCAGGGTCGAGAACCACGTCGTCGACTCCCAGACTGTGCAGCTCGGCGAGGCGCTGCGAGAAGAACATCGACACAGCCTGCAGGATGTCGTCGTAGTGCGGGTCGGCATTCATGCTTCGGCCGGCCAGGACGTCGGCATCGGTGAACTGGTTGTGCATCAATACATAAGGCACCCGCAGCTCCGCCACGGTGGGGAACATCGCGTTGTCCAGCAGTCCGCCGGAGATGTCGTTGACCATGTCGGCGCCTTCGTCGACGGCGGCACGCGCAGGCAGCGCAAAGCAGGTGTCGACAGAGATGGGCACCTCTGGCAAAAATTTTCGTACAACCTTCACCACGTGGCGCAATTTTTTTTCCTCCTCCTCGGGCGACAAAAGTTGCGCCCCGGGACGCGAAGAGACGACCCCTATATCAAGGATGTCGGCACCTTCGGAATAGAGTTGCTCAGCACGCTCAACTATCTTGCTGTCAGAAAGATAACTGCCGCCATCATAGAATGAGTCAGGCGTAGCGTTGAGGATGCCCATGACCGCCGGCCTGTCGTAGGCCACCAGCCTTGAACCATAGCGTACGGTGAACGATTTGAAACGAATATTTTTTAACATGACAATAAAATAACGACACTTGCGTTATTAAATTGTTTTTATAGGAAGAAAAATATCAAAATGACCAAAACAGAAGAGCAAATTGCCAGAGAGACAAGTCGTTGCCGCGAACTCTTCGAGAAGAAGACCCGCGACTACGGCACCTCGTGGCGCATACTGCGTCTGCCATCGCTCACCGACCAGATATTCATCAAAGCCAACCGCATCCGCAGTATTGAAGAGACGGGCGAAAACCGCGTCGGCGAGAGCCGCCGCAGCGAGTACATCGCCATGGTGAACTATGCCGTCATGGCGCTGATACAGCTGGAGCTGGACACTGAAAACGACACCGAGATGGAGCTGCCGCTGGACCGCGCCATGGAGCTGTACGACAAGCACTTGAACCGCACTATCCGACTGATGCTCGACAAGAACCACGACTATGGCGAGGCGTGGCGCTCGATGCGCATCAGCTCGATGACAGACCTGATACTGATGAAGTTGCGCCGCATCAAACAGATTGAAGACCACGATGGCCAGACCATCGTCTCCGAAGGCGTCGAGGGCGGATACATGGACATCATCAACTATTCCCTTTTCTGCATCGTGCGCATGGAAGAGCAAGGCATTGACCTTTAACGACATTCACTCATCAACATAGCAACAAGAAATAAACAAGCATGATACAACAAACTAAGACCAACAAGACTATTCGCATCGTGTGCCGCTGGTTCGTAGGACTGGTGTTCCTCTTCTCGAGTTTCACCAAAGGCGTGGACCCTCTGGGCACCGCATACAAAATTGAAGAATACATGACAGCCTGGAGCTTCTTCGGGCTCGACTTTACCGGCTTCCTGCCCCTGGCGCCCTATATGGCCATGACCCTGATCGTCATCGAGTTCTGTATCGGCGTGATGCTTATCACCGGCTCGTTCCGCAAGCTGACAGCCTGGCTGCTGGCCCTGATGATGTGCTTCTTCACCTTCACCACGCTCTACGACGCCATCACCAACGACGTGTCGGACTGCGGCTGCTTCGGCGACCTGGTGAAGATGACCAACTGGCAAACCTTCTGGAAGAACGTGGTGCTCGACGTGCCCACGGTGTTCATCTTCCTCACCCGCCGCTGGCCGCGCAAGAAGAAGCTGGAGCAGGACACCGTCATCCTCACCGCCGCTGTGGCAGCGATGGTCATCTTCGGCATCTACAACATCCTGCATGAGCCCGTGCTGGACTTCCGCGCCTGGAAGGTGGGCAACAAGATGATCACCGAAAAGAAGGACAACGTGATGCGTTTCGAATACCAGAACAAGGAAACCCAGGAGATGGCCACGCTCACCATAGAAGAGCTGACCGCAGCGCAGCAGGCCGACAGCACGTGGAGCGAACACTGGCAGTGGATCAAGACCTATGGCGACGAGCAGCCCGACATCAAGGCCGAAGGATTCTTCATCATGAACAGCGAAGAAGATGTCACCCTCGACATCGTCAGCTCGCCCGACATGCCCACCATCCTCTGCTCCATCCATCACATCGACAAGGTGAACGAGCGCGGCGTGAAAGCCATCAAGGCCGCACACCAGATGGCTATGGAAAAAGATATCGCTTTCTACATCATCACCAACGCCGTGGAGGAAGACCTGCTGCAGTTCCTTGCCGACAACGACCTCACCGACGTGGAATACTACTTCGGCGACGAGAAAGCGCTGGAGACCATGATGCGCAGCAACCCCGGATTCCTCATCATCAAGGACGCCGTGGTGCAAGGCAAATGGCACTATCGCCAGGTGGAGCGTGTGATCGATTTCCCCTATGAAGAACTGTAATATCCATCACAATAAAACATAACACACAATGATACAACGCATTCAATCACTTTATCTGTTGCTCGCCCTGACGGGCTTCATCCTGATGTTCGGCTTTCCCATAGCCACCTACACCATGCCCAACCAGCAGAACAACGGCGAGATGAGCGCCTCGCTGACGCTGAACAACAAGTCGTCGCAGTATATCGATGAGAGCCACCAATTCTTCAGCTACATAGGCAACGACGTGGTGCCCATGGGCAGCCGCTGGGCGCTGACCGCCATTGTCGGCGTTCTGGCCGTGATGACACTGGCCTCCATGTTCCTCTACCGCAAGCGTGTGCTGCAGATGCGCATCGTGGCCAGCACCTTCATGGTGAATGTCGTCTACCTCTTCCTCATCTTCTTCTGGGCCATTGAAGGCATCGGCGGCAAGGGAGGCTATCTGGGCGCCCTCGTCGACGTGATGCATCTCAATGCCGAGCAAATACACGTGCAGATGTGGACTCCCGGCAGCATTGTGCCCATCGTCACCGTCGTGCTGTTGCTGTTGGCCCAGCGCGCCATACGCAGCGACGAGATGAAGGTGCGCGCCGCCGACCGGCTGCGCTAGTGGTCAACCCCATATTACTGAGCGAGAACAAACAGCATGAAATTGACAATCAGCGACGTAACACAGCTTCGCAGGGTAGCCCGACAACTGCTGGACACCTATCCCGACGAGCGTTTCTATGCTTTCTACGCATCGATGGGTGTGGGCAAGACGACGCTCATCAAGGCGCTCTGCGAGGAGTTGGGCGTGGTGCAGAATGTCTGCAGCCCCACCTTCGCCATCGTCAACGAATATGTGGCCGCCGACGGTGAACCCGTGTACCACTTCGACTTCTACCGCCTGAAACGGCTGAGCGAGGCCTACGATCTGGGCTACGAAGACTATTTCTACTCAGGCTTCTACTGTTTCACGGAATGGACCGAGAAGATCGAGGAGCTGCTTCCCGACCACTACCTGCGCATCACGATGGAGGAACACGACGGCGAACGCACTTTGGAAGCCCTGCCTGTGGACTGGTGCCCTACAGACGGCGCATTGGAAAAATAATTTTTAAAAAAGAATCATTTTTATTATTTTTGCAAACTCGAAAGCAAAAAGAATATGGCCAGAAACAAAGCAAAATATACTGAAAGCGAAATACTTGCCAAATTGGCAGCACAAGGCATGGTGAACAAAAAAGCCCTTGACGTGCGCATACTGGACCTCAGCGAGGTGGAGTCGGCGCCGGCCAACTTTTTTGTGATATGCAGCGGCAACGTGCCGTCGCACACCAGCGCCATCTGCGACGGCGTGCACGAGACCATCAAGAAAGCCACAGGCTACAACCCTCACAAGGTGGAGGGCTACAACAATGCCGAGTGGATACTGATGGACTACTTCGACGTGGTGGTGCACATCTTCCTGAAAGAGAAGCGTGAGCACTACCGTCTCGAAGAGCTGTGGGCCGACGGCAAGATTACCGTGGTGGATAGCGAGCCCGCCGAAGAGCCGGCACCCAAGCGCAAAACTGCAGCCCCGAAAAGCAGCAGAAGCCGCACCAAAAGCAAAGAAGACTAACCAAACCAATGACTCATCAATATGGCAAACCCTCAAAAACCTAACAACCAGCCCCCTCAGAAGCCGAAGCCGCAAGGCAAGAAGCCCAAGACCGGCGGCAACAAGACGATGTACGCCATCTACGGAGCCGTACTCATCGCCCTGGCTGTGCTGTTCTTCGGTGGCGACGGCCATGGCAACACCCGAAGCCGCGTCTTCGAAATCAGCTGGAACGAGCTGGACGACATCCTACGCAAAGGAGACCAGGACAAAATAGTGGTGGTGGACCGCACCTATGCAGAAATATACATCAAGGACTCGGTGCTCCGTTCCGACACCACATACAAAAAACTGGCCAACCGCTTCACCAGTTCCTACACCAACCCCGGCCACTTCAAATACAAATTCGTTGATGTCGAGAGCTTCAAGAAAGACCTCGACCAGGTGGCCAACGACAACTTCACCCGCGACACCCTGGCCTACGCCCGGACACACGAAGGCACCATCAGCCAAGAGACGCTCAACGCGATGCGCCGCAGCAACCACATCGAGATGACTGCCCGTGTTAGCGACCACACCTTCGAGAAGATTGCCTACTGGTTCGGTCCGCTGTTGCTGCTCGTCATTATGATTATCGTTTTCAACCGTATAGCCAATCGTCAGATGGGTGGTGGCGGCGGTGGCATCTTCAACGTCGGCAAGTCGAAAGCCAAAGTCTACGACGGCAAAACGTCGACCAACGTGACCTTCAAGGATGTCGCCGGACTGGCCGGCGCCAAAGAAGAGGTCGTGGAGGTCGTGGACTTCCTGAAGAATCCCAAGAAATATACCGCCCTGGGCGGCAAGATACCCAAAGGTGTACTGCTGGTAGGTCCTCCGGGTACCGGCAAGACCCTGTTGGCCAAGGCCGTAGCCGGTGAAGCCAACGTGCCGTTCTTTTCCATGTCGGGTAGCGACTTTGTGGAGATGTTCGTCGGTGTGGGTGCCTCGCGCGTGCGTGACCTTTTCGAAGAGGCCAAGAAGAAAGCGCCCTGCATCATCTTCATCGACGAGATCGATGCCGTGGGCCGTGCCCGCGGACGTGGCGGCATCAACAGCAACGACGAGCGCGAAAACACACTGAACCAGTTGCTGACAGAGATGGATGGCTTTGGCACCAACAACGGTGTCATCGTCATGGCCGCCACCAACCGTGCCGACGTGCTCGACAAAGCCCTGCTGCGTGCTGGCCGTTTCGATCGCCAGATATACGTTGAGCTGCCCGACATCGACGAGCGCAAAGCCATCTTTGAGGTGCACATGCGCAACCTGAAACTGGCGGAAGATGTCGACAAAGACTTCCTGTCGAAGCAGACGCCCGGATTCTCGGGTGCCGATATCGCCAACGTGTGCAACGAAGCCGCACTGGTGGCAGCACGCAAAGAGAAGAAGACCATCGAAAAACAAGACTTTCTCGACGCCATTGACCGTATCGTCGGTGGACTGGAGAAGCGCACCAAGGTGCTGACCCCGGAGGAGAAACGCACCATCGCCTACCACGAGTCGGGCCATGCCTCGGTAAGCTGGCAGCTGCGCTGGGGCAATCCGCTGGTGAAGGTGACCATCGTGCCGCGCGGCAAAGCCCTTGGCGCCGCCTGGTACTTGCCCGAAGAACGCCAAATCACCACCTACGAACAGATGTTCGACGAAGTCGTCTCGCTGGTGGCCGGCCGTGCCGCCGAGGAGATCGTCTTCGGCAAAATCTCGACAGGAGCGCTGAACGACCTGGAGCGTGCCACAAAGATGGTGCAGGCCATGGTGGTGTACTACGGCATGAGTCCCGTGGTAGGAAACTTGAGCTACTACGACTCGACGGGCCAATCCGAATATGCATTTTCCAAACCTTGGAGCGAGAAGACCAGTGAAAACATCGACGCAGAGGTGAAACGCATGGTCGACGAGGCCTACCAGCGCGCCAAAGACATCATCCTCGCCAGCCGCGACAAGCTTGACGAACTGGCCAACCTGCTCTTCGAACGAGAGGTCATCTTCCGCGAAGATGTGGAACGCATCTACGGCAAACGTCCATGGGACGAAGAGAAAGAAGCGGAGAAAGCGAACACCGAGGAGACCGTCGCTGATGACGTCGCCACAACGGAGACGGCCACCGAGGCCTCCCCTGCTGAACCCGACCCCACTCAACCCGATACGACACCCGACAACACCAAGAGCACACAAGAATGAGAGACACACGCAACAAAGAACAGATATTCAAGAATCTGCGCAACGCCCTGATGGACAAGAACGACGTGGAGGATGTCGACCTGTCAACCCTCGTCGGCAACAACCAGGCGGCGACAGAGAATGATATCAGCGTGCGTTTCGCCGAGCAATATGTGGCACGGCGTGGCAGGATGAACTATTGCTACAACGAAGAAGACATACGCAAAGAGATAGAGGCCCTCCGTCAGCTCCATCAGGCCGACACGATTGGCTGCGCCAGCGAGAACCTGACGGGGTTCCTCACCCATGTCGGCGTAACCAACAGTGAGACAAGCAGCTGCGACAAGCCTAACCGCTTCGTCGCCACCCTGTGCGAAGCGCTGACGGCCGACAACGGAAGCATCATCATCACCTCAAACCAAGGACTAGGCACCAATATGCCCAGCATGGCCGAGATAACTGTCGTCCTGGCCTTTACATCACAAGTGGTGGACAATTGGCGTCAAGCCATGGAACGGATGCAGGAACTCTACGGCACCATTCCCGAACAGATGCTGGTGACTTCACCGGCCAGCGGCGTATACCGCCAAGGACGGCAACACCTGTATCTGATACTGATAGAAGACGAAGCCTGACGGCACCCAAACAATAACACCCACAAAACCAACAAGCAGAGATGAAAGACTTTACAAAGCGGACACTGGTAGGAGCAGCCTACGTAGCCATCGTGATACTGACCATCTATGGAGGCCAGCTGATGAAGGCTTGGTGGCATCTGCCTGCAGAGAAAGCCGATTTGTGGGGAATGGTGCTCTTCAACGCTGTCTTTCTGGCCGTTGGCATCATCGGCACACATGAAATCATCGACCTGCTCCGCAAGAGAGGCATGGAAATCTTCGGCGCTACAGCCCATCTCGTGGGGATACTCACCTACCTGATACTCATCTCCTTCTTCTATGATCACGAACTTGGTGTGCGGCTGCGCTATCTGCTGCCAGCCCTATGGCTGTGTGTGCTTCTGATAGCGCTGTGGAAACGCAGCCGTCGTCCCTTTGCCGCCATCGGCTACACGCTGCTGCCCTCGTTGTGGGTGATGGTACCGTTGGCCTTAATGTCTCATCTGCAACTCATTGGCCTAGTGATGATGATATTCATCCTGATCTGGATGAACGACAGCTTTGCCTACATGACGGGCCGACTGCTGGGTCGCCACACCATGTGGCGCCGCCATTCGCCCAAGAAGACCTGGGAAGGCACCATCGGCGGGGCCGTGTTCTGTGTGGTGGCCGCCGAAGTTGTGGGCCCCCTGTTCGGAATAGAACGCGTCGGCTGGCTCGACTGGCTAGCCATCGGACTGATATGCAGCGCTGTAGGCACCCTCGGAGACCTTGTGGAGTCGATGTTCAAACGGAGCTGTGGCGTGAAGGACAGCGGCAACGTCATGCCTGGCCATGGCGGCATATTGGACCGTTTCGACAGTATGCTGATGGCAGTGCCCTTCGTGATGAGCTACCTGATGATAACCGGCTATTAATCAAATATCAAAGCAGTCCCCGAACGATAACGACAAACATCTATGACACCCGAAGTCGCCAGCATAGGAGAACAGATACTCTACGAAGATAACCACCTGTTGATTTTGAACAAAAAGATTGGGCAGATTGTACAGGCCGACAAGACCAACGATGTGACCATGCCCGACCTTATCAGAGATTTTATCCGCGAGCGCGACAACCGACCCGGCAACGTGTTCTGCGGTGTGGTGCACAGACTGGACCGTCCCGTCAGTGGCGTGGTACTCTTTGCACGCACCAGCAAAGCGCTGACACGCATGAATGAAGCGGTGAAAGCACACAACATCAAGAAAACCTACTGGGCGCTGACACAAGGCATGCCGCCCGAGCCGTCGGGGCATCTGGAGAACTGGCTGCTGCGCAACGAGACACAGAACAAGAGCTATGTGGTGAAAGAAGGAACCCCCAAAGCGAAGCTGGCCATACTGGATTACAAGCTGATAGGCCAGACCAAGGGAGGCTACAACCTGCTGGAGATAGACCTGCACACTGGACGGCACCACCAGATCAGGGCACAACTATCGAACATGGGCTGCGTCATCAAAGGCGACCTGAAATATGGTGCCGAACGCAACAATCCCGACGGCGGCATCTCGCTGCATGCCAGGAAATTGGAGTTCATCCATCCCGTGCGCAAAGAACCCATGTGCATCGTAGCCCCCGTGCCTCAGCTTCCCATCTGGCAAGAGCTGGAAGACATTGAACAAGCGTGAGATACAACATCAGAGCCGTGCGCAGCTGCGCACGGCTCTGACTGCAAAAAGAGGCTACGTTGAGAAGTATTTACCCCTTTTAAGCATTTTTAATATTCCTTAAGAAAAAAAAAGACTACTTTTGCAATTAATATTAAAGAAAAAATCTATTTAATAATAATAGGATAACACTGAATATCAATGAAAAAAACAATTCTGCTGACGGCGATCTGCTGTCTGATTTCCTTGGGTGTCAAAGCCCAACAATGCGAAGTGGTGCAAAGGAACCTGGCTGAGGTTCAATTGCATTACACTACAGGCAAACTCAGTGCCACTGAAGTGACCCTGTTGAGCACCAACTACTCGCAACTGAACATGACAGGCTACGGTCACCGCAGCGAAGTAGGCCAGCCGGCGCTGCCTACGCTGGTGAAGCTGGTAGAGATGTCGCTGGGACAAGGTGTCACCACCACCGTGGAGGCGATGGTGTGCGACACGCTGGACGGCGAAGAGATGGGAATCTTCCACTCCGTGCTGCCGGCACAACCTTCGCGTAGCAAGAGCGACGTGAGTCCCCTGGTGCTGTACAAGAACGCCACAACCTACGCCACCAATGCTTTCTACGCCCTGCCGCTGGCAGAGGTGGAGACGATAGGCGTGGCCCGCAACCAGAACCTGGTGCGCGTGCTGTTCAACCCCGTACAGTGGAACCCTGTGACGAACCAAGTCGTTGTGGTGCGCGAAGCCACCATCACCCTGACTGTCAACCAGCCCGACGTGGCAGCCACACAGACCATGCGCAAGCTGCACGCCAGTGGCGCTTTCAGCAACGGTGTTGAAATCCTCAACATGCCGAAAGACAACTACACCACGGCGCCGCTGCGCTATACCATCATTGCCCATAGCAGCTTCCGCGGCATGCTGGACGATTTCGTCGTCTGGAAAAAACGCCAAGGCTTCATAGTGGACGAAAAATACACCGACGACAGCGAAGTGGGCAGCACCAAAGAGAGCATCCAGACCTATCTGAAAAGCCTTTACGACAACGCTACGACCAGCGTTCCCGCCCCCACCTACGTGCTCTTCGTGGGCGACGTGGCCCAGGTGCCGGCATTCTACGTGTCGAGCAACAACGAGAACCATTACAGCGACCTGCCATACGTGTGCTGGACCACTGGCGACAACATCCCCGATGCCTACTACGGTCGTTTCTCGGCGCAGACGGCGGACCAGCTGACATCGCAGATCTGCAAGACGCTGATGTATGAGCAATACACCTTCCCCGACGACAGCTACCTGTCGGTGGCCGCCCTCATCGCCGGCGAAGACGGCGGCTACGAGTCGGACAACGCCTACAAATACTGCGACCCCGCCATGGACTACACTGCCAAGGAATATGTGAACAGCGCCCACGGCTTCAACACCGTGGCATATTACAAGAACAACACCAGCTTTGCTCCCACCGGCGTGACGGTGACTGGCAGCTCGCAGACCAGCGCTACCGCCACAGCCCTGCGGAACCTATACAACAGCGGCTGCGGATGGGCCAACTATTCCGCCCATGGCGATGTAGATAGCTGGTCCACGCCCAGCTTCACCACCTCGCACGTGAGCCAGATGACCAATAACGACAAGCCCATGGTGATGATAGGTAACTGCTGCCTCTCCAGCAGTTTCCAACAGAACGAATGCTTCGGCGAAGCGCTGCTGCGCAAAGGCAACAACGCAGGAGCTGTGGGATACATCGGCGCCAGCAACTACACCTATTGGACAGAAGACTTCTACTGGCAGGTGGGAGTGCGCAACAATGTGAGCAACACCTGCAATCCCACATACAATGCCAGCAATCTGGGCATGTACGACCGCTTGTTCCATACGCACAACGAAAGCTACACCAACCAGTATCTCACGCTGGGCGGCATGATCCGCGCAGGCAACATGGCCGTGGAGAGCAGCACATCGACGCTCAAGACTTACTACTGGCAGGTGTATCATGTGATGGGCGACCCGTCGCTGATGCCTTGGCTGGGCACTGCAGCGACAATGGCAGCCTCGGTACCCGACATGGCCTACACACAGCAAGGGCTGAACATCACCGCCGTGCCCTACGCCTACATCGGTGTCACCAACACCAACCAGGAGCTCATCGGCGCCGCTTTTGCCAACAGCAACGGCACAGCCCACATCGATCTTCCCACCAATATGTTTGGCACCATAGATGTGGTGATCACCGCCCAAGGCTATCGCCCTTACACAAAGACCATCACCGTCATCAGCCGTCAGCGCCCCTATGCCACGGTGTTGACACCGTCGGCCCCCTTGGTGGCAGGAACGAACGTGAACTTCGACCTCACCATCCAGAACTACGGTTCCGAAAGCTACAACAACATGACCGTGGAGCTGCAGACTGTCGCCGGCGACCTGCTGCTGGCCACCTCCGGCCAGATTGCCGTGGAAGGCACCATGACCCCGCTGGGCACCATGACACTCAACAACATCAACAGTGCATACGTGTGGGATAACGTGGCCGACAACCGGACGACAGAAATTAACGTCATCGTGCGTTGGGGCACCTGGGAAAACGACAAGACCATCCAGACCTTCAACTTCCAGCTGCAGGCTCCGAATGTCCATGCCACAACAAGCACCACATCTTCCGCTCTGACGAGCAACAGCACTACAGTGCTTACCGTCGACAACGTAAATAGCGGCCATGCCGCGCTGACCAACGCCACTGCCGAGCTGACAAGCCTGCACCCCTCCATTACCGTAAGCAGCCCCGTCAGTATCAACAACTTGGCTACCGACGCTACAGACCACACACAATACACCCTCACCTGCACCGGCAACCTGGGAGAATACGGCACACTGCCCTTCATCCAGGTTATCAGCAACGGCAGCCACCGCTTTGTGGACACCATCTATGTGAACTACGGCACCCGCACGGCCGATATCGACTTTGAGGACAACGCCTGGGGCGACTACAGCTGGACACACGGCGACTATCCGTGGGAGATCACCACCACGGGCGTCTACGCCGGCACATACTGCGCACGGTCGAAAACATGGTCCACTTCCTACTGGGGTAGCCAGAACGGCAACAACTGCACTTCGGACCTGACACTTACATGGACTTCGGCTATCGGCGACAGCATCTCGTTCTACAAGAACGTGTCGTCGGAAAACAACTATGACTTCTACTATTTCTATATCGACGGCAACGAGATGGAATCCATGAGCGGCACCAACAACAACTGGAGCCGCAGCAGCTACTATGTGCCAGCAGGTACGCATACCTTTAAGTGGAGCTACGCCAAAGATGCCTCACAACGCAGCGGCTCCGACTGTGCATGGATCGACAACATCAAACTGCCAGGTGTCTCTACGCAAGAGACCTTCCTGCTCGACAGCGTGTGCCAAGGCAGCGAATACACCTTCGCCGGCCAGACCATCAACACCTCCACGACAGGTCGCTTCCAATATACCGACAACAGCAACGCCAACGCCCTCACATACCTGACGCTGGTTGTCAACGCCACGCCGACCATCACCATCAACACCAGTACCTCTACGATAAAAGCCGGAGAACATGCTCGTCTGACCGTCCAAGGCGAGAACTACAACGACCTCCTCTGGAACACTGGCGCCAAGGTTCCGACCATCGATGTTTATCCCACCGAGACGACGACCTACACCGTGACGGGCTACAACGGCAACTGCAGCAGCAACGCCAGCACCACCATTGTTGTCAACGGCACGATAGGCATTGACGAAGCAACCCATTACGAGTTGATCCTCTACCCCAACCCCGCCCAACACAGTGTCACCATCGAAGGTGAGGCGCTGCAGCAGGTCCGCGTGCTGAACTTGCTGGGCCAAGCACTGGCAACGGAAAGTATCGACGGCCAGCAAAGCCGCACGACTCTCGACGTCAGCAAACTCACCAACGGCATCTACCTCATCGAAGTCACCCATACCAACGGTGACCGCAGCGTGAGAAAACTGATCAAAAAATAATCAAAAAGCACAATATCCACATTCCGAATGAGTCGGATTGGCACAAAAACGCCAATCCGACTCACTTATTTTATCGGCATGAACCATATTGTCACAAAATAGCAAACTCACATCTAACAAATTAAAAAATAATAGATTATAAAAGTAGCATAGACAAACAAAATAAAAATAGCGAAACAAAATGAGACAAAAAGCCGTAATAATGAATAATTACTTGTATCTTTGCAACCCGAAAATAGAGAAACAAACCGAGCCAAAACAGAACAAAACAAACCATCCAACTTAATTACATTGTGACATGAAAAACAAATACATTGACCTCATTGACCAAACTTTCGAGTTCCCACAGGACGAATTCCGCACCGAAGACGGCGAACTGTACTTCCATGAAATACCACTGATGGAAGTCATCAAGCAATACGGAACACCCCTCAAAATCACCTATCTGCCCAAAATAAGTTCCCAGATACAACGGGCCAAACGCTTGTTCAACGTAGCCATAGCCAAGACCGACTACCGTGGCACATACAACTACTGCTACTGCACCAAAAGTAGCCATTTCTCGTTTGTGATGGAAGAAGCGCTGAAGAACGACATCAACCTCGAGACCTCGAGTGCCTTCGACATCAACCTCATACAGGAGTTGTATAGCGCCGGCAAGATTGACAAGAACATATTCATCGTCAGCAACGGCTTCAAGCGCCAACAATACATCGACAACATCTGCGACCTTTACAGCGATGGATTCCACAACATTGTTCCCATTATCGACAACAAGCATGAGATGTTCATGCTCGACGACACGCTAGAGAATCCTGAAG
Source organism: Bacteroidales bacterium (assembly GCA_024681475.1). GTDB lineage: Bacteria > Bacteroidota > Bacteroidia > Bacteroidales > P3 > Colimorpha. The sequence goes on from JAILAT010000055.1 coordinate 70,754, forward strand.
TGCCCATGAAGATAGGCATACGCATCGCCTCGGAGGAGGAGCCGAAGTTCGACTTCTACACATCGCGTCTGGGCATCCGATACCACGACATCGTCTCGTTCTACGAAGAGGTCATCAAAGGCAATCCGAAATACACCTTCAAGATGCTGCACTTCTTCATCAACACAGGTATTCGCGACACGGCCTACTACTGGAACGAGCTAGCCAAGTGCGTCAACGTGTATTGCGACCTGAAGCAGGTGTGCCCCGAGCTCGACTCGCTGAACATAGGCGGCGGATTTCCCATCAAGAACTCGCTTGCCGCCAACTACGACTACGAATACATGGCCGAAGAGATACTGGCCCAGATCAAAAACATCTGCGGCACACGCGGCGTGGAGGAGCCCAACATTTTCACAGAGTTTGGATCGTTTACCGTCGGCGAGAGCGGCGCCACCCTCTACAGCATCTTGGACCAGAAGCAACAGAACGACCGCGAGCTGTGGTACATGATCGACTCGTCGTTCATCACCACCCTGCCGGACACGTGGGGCATCAACCAACGTTTCATCATGCTGCCCATCAACCATTGGGACTGCGAGTATCAGCGCGTATTCCTCGGCGGACTAACGTGCGACAGCGAAGACTACTACAATGCCGACTCACATGCCAACGCCATCTTCCTGCCCAAGTTGCAGAAGGACGAGCCTCTATACATCGGTTTCTTCCACACGGGAGCATACCAGGAGAGTCTGGGTGGCTATGGCGGTATACAGCACTGCCTGATTCCGGCACCGAAACACATCATCATTGACAAAGACGAAAACGGGGACTACACCACCAAACTCTTCGCCAAAGAGCAGAGCCACAAGTCGATGTTGAAGATTCTTGGATACTAAACCCTGCACCGCAACACCTGCTAGCAGAAAAAAAAGAAAGAATTTGAGACCAACACAAATAAAAGGTGTATATTTGCATTGTTGTAGCCAAGGCAGAAAAACTGCTATTTGCACAATAAAACTTTGATCAACAACATATTACTTGTTTTTCAAATTATCACATTTGACAAATAATTTAAAAAAATCACCAATTAAAACACAACAAAAATGAAAAAAGTATTCAAGTACATGTTGGTAGCCATGATGGCTATCTCGACCGTGGCTTTGTTCAGCTGCGGCAAAGACGATGAAGGCGAAGACAATGGCGGCAACAACAATGGCGGCCAGGAACAGACCACCAACCCCATCAACGGCCACACCTTCGAGGGTACCATCACGGACCAGACCTATGAGGCTCAGGGCTATGTCTTTACTTTTGATTTCGTAATCACCGCCACATCCGAAACCAGAATGGATTATAACTGCGACATTGCTTACAATGGCGAAACGCTGGGTTCCGATAATGACAAAGTCACCTACACCTTCGAGAACAACGCGGGCACACTCACCTTCGATGCCGACGGCTACAGCACCAACTACACTTACAATCCCCAGAACAAAACCATCACCTTCAACATCTCTTACCAAGTTGCAGAAGGTGTCAGCGCTGGCGGTACGGCTGTCCTGACCCAGGTCGACTAATCAGTACATTTAAGCAAAACCAATAGAAGCGGCGACCTATTGATGGTCGTCGCTTCCTTTTTATTCAAGGCAAACCAACGGAGAGAATGGCTTACTATCGAAAAAAAAAGTGAACTGTACCATAATAATAACGCGCAACTGGCGTTATGAAAAACAATGAAAACAATAAAAAGGATAAACATGACGAAAAGAATTACACTGACACTGGTAACGATAGCCCTTCTAGGGCTGGCCACGTCGTGCAACGGCGGCAAAAACAAGATAGTGGTGTCCACCGACAAAGCCCCCGAACTGACCTCGACCAACGACACATTGAGCTGGGCGCTGGGGTTCTCGCTGGCACAGACCATTGCCTCTACAGGACTGGATGTCAACAAAGAAGTGCTCTTTGAAGCCATCAGTATCACCCTCGACAGCAAGCAGCAGCCCTTGAGCGAGAGCCAGACCATGACCGCCATGAACCAGCTGGAAGAGATGATGTTCCTGCATCAGCGCCAACAGAACAGCCAGGTATCGGCCGAGGAAGAGAAATACTTCGCCGACTTGACAGCCCAGAACCCCAACATCAAGAAATGCAACTCGGGCATCTACCTGGAGGTGCTGCAAGAGGGCTCCGGCATGATGGGCAAGGAAGGCCTTGTGGCAGAGTTTGACTACCGGCTCTCCTTCACCAACGGCCAAATTTTTGACCAGACCTACGGCAACCGCCCGCCGATAGTCCATGTCATCGGCGAGCCGATGATGCCCGGCCTGATAGCAGCCTTATGCGAAATGCAAAGCGGCGGCAAATACCGCGTGTATCTGCCCAGCTCGCTGGCCTTCGGCGCCAAGGGCTCCGACGGCATCCCGCCCAACACGATACTTATCTACGAACTGGAAATCCACAGCATTCACGAATAGACAAGTCCACAGAAAGTTACCAACACAAAAGGGACTAATACATAGCGGATTGCGCCGAAAAGTGCAATCCGCTATATATATAATATGATACGCGCGAGAAAAAAGTCGTACCTTTGCAGCGCAAAAAAAGTAATACCGTGGCAGCGAAAAGCACTGAAAAGAATACCGATAAGGACACCCCGTTGATGCGCCAGTACGCCGAGATGAAGAAAAAATTCCCCGACGCGATGCTGTTGTTCCGCGTCGGCGACTTCTACGAGACCTTCAGCGACGATGCCATCAAGAGCTCATCCATATTGGGCATCACCCTGACGCGCAAGGCCAGCGGCAACTCGACCTACACCGAGTTGGCCGGTTTTCCGCACCATGCGCTGGAGCAGTATCTCCCGCGACTGGTGAAGGCAGGGCTGCGCGTGGCCATCTGCGAGCAGCTGGAAGACCCCAAGACCACCAAAGGTTTGGTGAAACGCGGCATCACGGAGCTGGTGACACCTGGCGTATCGATGAACGAGATGGTGCTGGAGGTGAAGGAGAACAACTTCCTGTGCGGCCTGCACTTGACAGACAAAATGCACGGTATCAGCTTTTTGGATATCTCGACTGGCGAATTCTACCTGTCGCAAGGCGACACCGCCTACATCGACAAACTGCTGCAAAACTTCCAGCCCACGGAAGTCATCGTGGAACGCAAGCAGCTGCATCGCTTCCACGACCTATTTCCGCAGAAATACTACACCAACACCTTCGACGACTGGGTGTTCACCTACGACTTTGCCGAAGAGATACTGATGAAGCAATTCTCCACCTCGTCGCTGAAAGGCTTTGGCATTGAAGACTATACGCTGGGCATCATCGCCGCTGGCGCCGCCCTACACTATCTCCAGGAGACACAGCACGACCGCACACAGCATATCACCAAGCTGACACGTATAGAGGAGGACCGCTATGTGTGGCTCGACCGCTTCACGGCGCGCAACCTGGAACTCATCCATTCGCCCAACGAAAACGCAAAGACCCTTGTCGACGTGCTGGACCAGACCGCCACACCCATGGGGTCGCGTCTGATGAAACGCTGGATCATGCTGCCGTTGAAAGAGAAAGCCCCCATCGAGGAACGCTTGGCGGTGGTCGACGCACTGGTGATCGACACCGACTTCTCGTCGGCGCTGCGCGGCCACATCCGCGGCATCGGCGACTTGGAACGACTGATTTCCAAGGTAGTAGTCGGCCGCATCAACCCTCGCGAGCTGCTGCAACTGAAACGCTCGCTGGGCGAGATAGAGCTCATCAAAGCCATGTGCCAGAAAGCCAAAAGCGACGCTTTCCGCCGCTACGGCGAACAGTTGAACAGCTGCCGCACGATACACGACAAGATAGACCGCGAAATCACCGACGACCCACCCGTGAAAGTCGACAAAGGCAATGTGATAGCCGCCGGCGTCAATGCCGAGCTCGACGAGTTGCGCGGCCTGGCCGGCTCGGGCAAAGAGTTCCTGATGACCCTGCAGCACCATGAAAGTGAGCGCACCGGCATCCCCTCGCTGAAAGTGGGCTTCAACAATGTCTTCGGCTACTATCTGGAAGTCACCAACACACACAAAGACAAAGTGCCGCCGGAGTGGACCCGCAAACAGACGCTGACCAACGCCGAGCGCTACATCACCCCCGAGCTGAAAGAATACGAAGAGAAGATACTGGGTGCAGAAGAGAAAATCGGCATCCTGGAGGCACAGCTCTACGAGCAGCTGCTGCAGACCGTCACCTCCTATGTGGAGCCCATCCAATACGACGCGCAGCTCATCGCCCAGCTCGACTGCCTGCAAAGTTTTGCCTCTGTGGCACTTACAAACCACTACTGCCGTCCTCAACTCGACGACGGCAAAGTCATCGACATCAAAGAAGGCCGCCATGCCGTCATCGAGACCCAGCTGCCGCTGGGCGAGAAATACATCGCCAACAACGTCTATCTGGACAATGAGACCCAGCAGATTATGATCATCACCGGTCCCAACATGTCCGGTAAGTCGGCCCTGCTGCGCCAGACGGCGCTCATCGTCCTGCTGGCACAGATAGGGTCCTACGTGCCCGCCGAGAAGGCCTCCATCGGACTGGTAGACAAGATATTCACCCGTGTCGGAGCCTCGGACAACATTTCCTCGGGCGAGTCCACCTTCATGGTCGAGATGAACGAGACCGCCAGCATCCTGAACAACGTGTCGGACCGCAGCCTGGTGCTGCTCGACGAGATAGGTCGCGGCACGAGCACCTACGACGGCATCTCTATCGCCTGGGCCATCACAGAATACCTGCACGAACACAAGCAGTTCCGTCCGAAAGTGATGTTCGCCACCCACTATCACGAGCTGATAGAGATGGCCGACCGCTATGCGCGCATCCAGAACTATCACATCGCCGTGAAAGAGGTCGGCAACAAAGTCATCTTCCTGCGCAAGCTGGAGATGGGAGGCAGCGAACACAGCTTCGGCATCCACGTGGCGCGTATGGCCGGGATGCCTCCGCAGGTGCTGAAACGGGCCCATGCCATGCTCGAAATTTTGGAGTCGAAAAGCGAAAAAATCAGCGTCGAAAAAACAGTCAAAAAAAGCAAAAACGAGGTTGAAAAAGTGCCCGAAAGTGGCTTTCAGCTCAGCTTTATCCAGCTTGACGACCCCACATTGCTCGAGATACGGGAGAAATTATTAGACATTGATATTGACACACTTACACCCATAGAAGCGCTTCTAAAGCTGAACGAAATCAAAAAAATTGTCAAGAAAAAATAAAAAAATTTTTCCAGTATCAAAAATAGTTGTACTTTTGCACTCGCTTTTGACAGAAAAAAGTAGGCGGAAATAGCTCAGTTGGTAGAGCACGACCTTGCCAAGGTCGGGGTCGCGAGTTCGAGTCTCGTTTTCCGCTCCAAGGGCAAAAAAAGAAGAGGGAATCGCAAACAGAAAGAAGAAGATTTCAGCAGCCCAGAAGAGGACATAAACATTGTGAAAAGGACAGGCGGAAATAGCTCAGTTGGTAGAGCACGACCTTGCCAAGGTCGGGGTCGCGAGTTCGAGTCTCGTTTTCCGCTCCAAAAGAAGGCTCCGAATAGGGAAAGGCCACACGCTCTGGTGGTGGAATGGTAGACACGAGGGACTTAAAATCCCTTGCCCGCAAGGGCGTGTGGGTTCAAGTCCCACCCGGAGTACTGAAACAAAAGAGGAATTTGAAATCATGAATGTCTTGGTAGCTCAGCTGGTAGAGCAATTGACTCTTAATCAATGGGTCCAGGGTTCGAATCCCTGCCAGGACACAAGAATCGGGGTGTAGCGCAGTTGGCTAGCGCGCCACGTTCGGGACGTGGAGGCCGGAAGTTCGAGTCTTCTCACCCCGACTGGCAAAAAAACGCGGACGCACAACGAGAAAGGCCTCTTTAGCTCAATTGGAATAGCAACTCATTCGTAATACGTAGTT
>JAILAT010000026.1 GCA_024681475.1 Bacteroidales bacterium
CACCACCCATGGCTACAAGGTTATCATGTTGGATTGGAGCGATGTGAAGGTACCGCACGACTGGGCCATCTACGGACCCTTTGACCGCGAGAACGACATCCAAACCACAGCAGTCAAGGAGAATTTTGAAACGAAGCCGCGCGTCAAGACTGGACGCACGGGGGGACTGCCATACATGGGCACAGCCCGCTATATGACCACGATTCACATTCCCGCCGATAGCCTTAAAAAAGGCACCCACTACACCCTGCTCTTCGATGGTGTAATGAGTGAAGCCCGCGTCTATATCAATGGCAAGCAAGTCATTTACTGGCCCTACGGCTACGCCTCCTTCCACAAAGAAATCACCCCTTACCTCACCGCTGGCGACAACGAAATTATGGTGCGCGTGAAAAACGAGCCACAATCGTCGCGCTGGTACCCAGGCGCGGGCATCTACCGCCATGTGCACCTCATCAGCACCGGCCCAGCCTACATTCCCGTTTGGGGCACGCAAGTCACCACCGATGTCAGCCAAGACAGCGTTAAATTACATCTGAAATCCAAAGCGTTATCCAATAAAAAGCAAAAGATACAAGTAGTGATAGAACTTCAAGGTCATTATTTTATGCATCAAAAAATGCTAAAGACCATCAACACTAAGGAAAGAGAGGTAGATGTCACTTTTGATTATCGTCTCGCCGACATAGGGCTGTGGTCACCAGAGCAACCCAACCTATATAATTTACGCATAGAGGTTTACGCTAACGGCAAGCTCAGCGATGTGCACGAAGAGAAAGTCGGCTTTCGCAAGGTGGAAATCATTCCCAATGAGGGCTTCGCCCTGAACGGGCAGGTGCGCAAGTTTAAAGGCGTATGCCTGCACCACGACCAGGGGCCGTTGGGAGCCGTGGCCAACCGCGACGCCATCCGCCATCAGCTGCTCATGATGAAGGACATGGGCTGCGATGCCATCCGCACCTCGCACAATATGCCTGCCCCCGAACTGGTGGAGCTATGCGACTCGATTGGACTGATGGTGATGTGCGAAGCCTTCGACGAGTGGGATGTGGCCAAATGCAACAACGGCTACCACCGCTTTTTCAACGAGGTGGAAGAAGGTCAGGACAAGACATGGGCCGAACGCGACATGGTGAATATGCTGCACCAGTATCGCAATCATCCTTCGATAGTGATGTGGAGCATTGGCAACGAAGTGCCTTCGCAATGCGATGAGAACGGCGCCCAAACGCTAAAATTCTTACAAGACATTTGTCACCGTGAGGACCCTACCCGACCTGTAACTTGCGGTCTGAACAAGCCTAAATGCTTCTTGCAGAACGGTTTTGCCAACGAACTGGAAGTACTCGGTATCAATTATCATTTATCATGGTACAAGCAGATTTACGAAACCCTGCCGCAGAAACTTATCCTCAGCGCTGAGACAGGCTCAACCGTCTCATCTCGAGGAATTTACAAATTGCCCGTGCGACGCAATAACAACAGTCAGTTATTCAACGCTTTCAGCGCCAGCGGCGACAGCGAAGACTTCCAATGCTCGAGCTACGACATGGAGTACACCAGTTGGAGCAACACCCCCGACGACGACTTCGCCATGCAGGACGACCTGCCATGGACCATGGGGCAGTTTGTATGGACTGGCTTCGACTACATCGGTGAGCCTACGCCGTATGACAATGACGCATGGCCAGCGCATACCTCCTACTTCGGCATGGTCGATCTGGCCTCCATTCCCAAAGACCGTTTCTACCTGTTCCGCAGCGTCTGGAACACCGAAAAACACACGCTACACATCGTGCCCCACTGGAACTGGAACACAGGCGACACGCTGCCCGTGATGGTTTATACCGACTACCCTGAGGTTGAGCTAATTCTGAACGGCCGCACTCTGGGCCGCCAGCACAAGCTCACCGCCGAGCAGGCTGCCGCCGACACCACTTGGGGCGTGCTACGCCGCTACCGAATGATTTGGGACAAAGTTCCTTATGAAGCAGGCGAGTTGAAAGCAGTGGCCTACAATTACCCACAGGGCGAGGC
>JAILAT010000002.1 GCA_024681475.1 Bacteroidales bacterium
TGTCGAGTCGGTCTCCCCGGTGCTTTGGTTCGTCCACCACAGGCGGTAGCTGTTCAGCTCTTGTGGGTCGTATATCATCACCGTCACGTCGCTCCACGTTATCAGACTGTCGGGCACGCGCACGCTGTCGGGCCGCATACACGCCGGCGCGGGAAGAACGCTCAGCTCGTCCAGTCGCCACGAGCCGTTCCAAAACTGCTCTCTGTTACGGAAGGCCATGCGTGTGCCGGGCTCCAGATTGTCGGGGTATACAATTTCGAAGTCGACATAGTCGCCGCTGGCGAAGCGTGAGTCGTTGTAGGCCAGGCTGCCCAATGCCACGAAGCTGGAGGCGTCGCCGCTGTTGGTCACGTAGCCCACTTCCAGTTTGCCGTTGCTGGCGTTGTTCACACTGCCTGGCTTGGTGTAGAAGCGCAGCATCTGTCCCGACACGGTGTCCATGGCTGGCAACAGCAGCACGTTCTCGCCGCCGCCGTTGCCCAAGGTGATGCTGTAGCTGCCGGCGTAGGGTGAGCCCATCATGCGGTTGGCCTGTCCGCTGCCGAGGTGGCCGTAGCAGGGTGGCATGCCAAACACTGTGTAGTTCTCGAAACCGTCGCTCCATGGTGTCGCCACCGCCGTGCAGGGCGTGGTGAAGATACGGCTGAAGCTCTCACTGGTGACGACGCTGTTGCATAGCGTTGCGGCGCTCACCGTGTAGGATGTGCCTGCCGTCAGGCCACCAAAGGAATGGCTGTTGCCCACGATGTTGGCCGTAAGGGTACTGCTGCCGTCGCTCACCTGCAGGCGGTAGGCTCCGCGGTGCATCGGGTCGTCCACCACCACGCTCACGCTGTCCTGTGTCAGCCTCGTGATGTTCAGCATCGTGGGGTGCTGGCAGCTGTCGGCCAGCGATATCTCTATCTCGTCGATGTGCAGGTTGCTGCCGCTCGTGGCGTAGCCGCCGGCGCGGAAGGCGATGAAATTGCCGCCGCTGGTGTCGCTGCCCAGATAGATGTCATAGCTCGTCCATGTCGTGGCCGGCACGATGCGCTCCAAGGCCACGAAGGTCGTCGTGTCTGTCGGGTCGCTCATCACTCCTACGGTAAGTACCGCGCTGGCGTCGCCTTGTGCCCAGAATTGTACGTTCAGGTCGCTCAGCGAGTCCATGCGCGGCATGACGGCAAATTGCGGCTGGCTCATGTCCCGCGTCTTGAAGCTCAGTCCGTGCCCCGCTCCGCCGGCGGGGTCGTAGTGTGTTGTGGTGATGCGCGGGAAGTTGTAGTTGCTGTAGTTGTGTATCGTCCAGCAGTTGGCACTGCCGTCCCACGTGCTGCTGGTCACGGCGTAGCTGTCGAATTTCTCATGCACGGGCAGGTCGTTGTGCGTGAAGCCCTGGCAAGGGGTGGTGATGCTGGTGCTCACCGAGCTGGTCACCGTGCCGTCGTTGCACACCGTGGCGGCGCTGATGGTGTAATGCGTGTTGGAGGTTAAGTTGTTGATGGTCACGCTGCTGTAGTTGGAGTAGAGCGAATCGGTCGTCGTGCCGTCGCTCCACCAGATGCGGTAGCTGTTGGCTCCCGTGAAGTCGTCCACGTGCACCATCACGCTTGTCGGTGTCAACGTGCTGGTGGTCACCGCCATGGGGTGGAAGCAGTCGATGGCTTCCACCATGATGTCGTCCACGTAGCAGTAGCCCGAGCCAGTCACGCGGAACGCGATGTGGTGCCCTCCGTCCATGTAGCTGTTGAACAGCACCTCCTGTTGTGTCCATGAGGCACCGGGAAGGCTCACCACATCCATCGGCACGAAGGTCGAGGAGTCTGTCGGGTCGGTCATCACGCCCACTTGGATGGTGTTGTACTGTCCATATACCCAGTAGGTTAGCTTCAGGTCTTGCACCATGTCAATGGGTGGCAGTATCAGATAGTTGGGGTAAGTGTCGTAACTGGGGTAGAGTGCGATGCTGTTGTGGCCTGTATGCACGGTGCTCGAAAGGATGCGGGCATAGTTGCTGTTGTTGAAGTAAAGTCCGCGCCAGCAGTCGCGTTCCAGAAACTTGCTGCTCGACGGGGTCATCTGCTCAAAGCCCTGCACCAATGGCAGTTGGCTGTGTCTGACGGTGTCGCAGTCCGTGTGCAGCGGTATGCTGCGCACCTCGCTGCCTGAGGTGCCGCACAGGGCCCGCACCCCCACGGTGTAGTGGGTCATCGGTGTAAGCCCCGTATAGGTGTATTGCGTCGTGCCTACGGTGTCCACTGCCACACCGTCCAGCAGCATTTCCCAGCTGTTTTCCGTACCGCGCGGCGTCCAGCTCAGCGTGCCCTCGTCGTTTGTCACATTGCTCAGTGCCAGGCTCTTGGGGCCTTTGCATCCGCTGTTGTTCAGCGTGTAGGTGAATTCGCACTGGGGCAGAAATTGCGCGTTGGTCATGCCGCCCGTCGTGGCACCTGTCCACCACACGCCGCAGACGTGGGCCATTGGCTGAGCATAGAATCGGAAGGTCTGGCTGGCTCGGTTGCCAGTGGTCACGCAGCCTATACTCACCAGCAGGTTGCCGCCATTGTATTGGAACGCGCTGTCGAAGTTGATGGTCATGGCATGATAGGTGTAATACGTTCCTTGCACATCCACCACCTCCAGTGTGCCGGTATACACCGTTTGCGCCTTCGAACTGCTTATGAAAGCTCCGTCAAACACGGTGTCGTCCACCACTTCCAACTTCACTTCGAAGGTGCCTGTCCAGCTGAAGTTGCTCTGTGCCTGGAAGCGTAGCGATGTGATGGTTCCGCCGTTCATCGCCTCCAGTAACCGTGCAGGGTAGACGAATTCAGACCGTGTGGTCATGTTTGTGTAGTAGCCGTAGAACGGCATGAACGTTGTAGTGCTTCCGCTCTGGCACACCATGAGGGTGTTACCTTTCGTTGCCAGCGGCATCACTGTCGCCAGCAGCATGATGGTTGTAATTAGGATCCGTCTCATAAGTATTTTTTATTGTATTAAAATAATAATTGTATTAATAATTATATGTAAATCTGCTTTTCCGTCGTTTGTCCCTTAGACGCAGAATGCACCTTTTTTGTTGCATCTATAGTCGCTTTTAATCAGAAAAAAGTTTCAAAAAAATATCAACAGCCAGTGCAAAAGAAAAAGGCCGGAGCACTTAAGTGCTTCGGCCCTAGTGTAATAGGTGTGTATCTTTTTTTTATTGGAATGCCACGATTTTTCGTGTCCCGATACCTTCCACGCTCAGCAGGTAGACGCCGGCCTGGGGCAGGGTGATGTGTGTCCTCGCGCTGCCGATGCCGCGGTAGTGGCTGCGGCCGAGCAAGTCAACGACCTCCACCTTGCGCGATTCGGCCCCAGTGAGGGTGACGTTGAGCCCCGTCTGGCTGATGGTGAGGCAGTCGGCGGCTTCGTCGATGCCGACGTTGGCCTCGAACCAGGCGTTGCACCCGGTGCTGTGCTCCACTACGAAGGTGTAGGGATTGTCGGTGATGGTGTCGACGCCGACGGTCCAGTAGGCGAAGTGGTAGCCGCTATTGGCTGTGGCGGTGACGGTGGCCGTCTCGCCGAGGGTATAGTTGCCGCTGCCGCTGACGGTGCCCATGACGGTGTCGGTCGACCAGGCGATGACTTCATAGGTGGGCAGACCGCATGGATACTGGATGGTGTCGATCCATGTGCCGGGTTCCATGTTGGTGGGCTCCCAGAGGGTGCCGTCGCCGAGGGTGATGGAGAAGCTGCATTCGTCGGGATAGGAGCCGCCGTCCCAATAGAGGCGTATGGGTTCGTTGTATATCGTTATCTCACGGGTCTCAGTGGGTTTGCAGTCGCCAAGTGCGACGGTGGCAACGGGCTGGTGCTGGAGGTTCTCGATAGTGAGGTATGCGCCGTTCCAGGTGTCGCCATACTGGTCGCTCATGGTGATACTGATGGTGCAGCGTGCGGCGGTGTCATTGTAAGGACGTGTGGGACGGTGCGGTGTGTAGGTGAAGAGCAGGCTGTCGCCCTCTATGTGTATGTTGGTGATGGCCAACGTGGTGTCGATGACGTTCCCCGTGAGCCAGGGGAAGGGGTCGGTGTCGACGGTGAAATTGGGACGACCCGCATGGGCACCGAAAAAGGCTTGGGCTTGGGAGCCTGGCGTGGTGTCGTTGTAGGCACCGGGGCGGTATACATACACTTCGTCGTAGATGCCCTGCGAGGGGCTGAAGTTGGCGTTGCCGTTGAAGCGCGAGTCGGTACGCCACACGATGAGTCCCGAGCCCGGCAGTCCTGTCTCGAACAGGTCGGTGTTGTTGCGGTATTCCAGGTAGTACCACTGGCTGGGGTCGCCGGCCTGGATGCGGTAAGCCTGGTTGCTGTACAGTGGGTTGGCTACGGAGTGCAGCGCGTAGGTGCCGGCTTCGCTGATTTCGGGTATGCTGTCCAGCCATTTGCCGTAGCGCATACGCATATACAGGCTCATGTACTGCGGCGGCTGTGTGTTGCTGCACATCAGGTCCCAGATGCCGGCGCCGGTGACGTTGGTGTACTCGTCGTAGTGGTAGAGGTCGGGGGCTCCCAGGGTGTGGAACATCTCGTGGCAGAACGTCGACGTGCTGAAGTAGTGGCTCCCGCTGCCCTCCAGCTGGAGGTTGAAGGTGTAGACCCGCTTGCCGTTGATGCGCACATCGCGGTCGTAGATGCTCCATTTGTGCGGCCACAGCAAGTCGCTCCAGCCGGTGAAGGTGCCTTTGATGACGAAGCAGACATTGTCAACCAGGCCATCGTTGTTGTAGTCCAGGTTGATGCTCGTGGGCACAGGATAGTTCTGGTTCACATATGCCACGGCGCGCTGCAGCAGGCCGAATTCGCGGCCGGCGCGTTGGTTGTCCTGATAGCCGTTGGTGTTCACGATGGAATCGTATGGCATATAGTACGAGCGGGGATTGATGTCTTGATAGGAGACTACGAGGTCGCCCTGTGGCGTGGGGAAAAACTGGGTGGGCAATTCGAGTTGCCCCATGGAGACATGCCTGAAGTAGTTGAGCATCGAGATGCCGGTTTCGGTAGTGTCGTTGAACATCGAGTCGATGGCGCTGAAGGGGGTGGTGATTTCCGTTTCGTCGGAGAACCGGATGAAGATGACGATGTTGTTCATTGTCGTCACTGCACTGCCGTCTTTGCGGTCGCTGTGCTGTGCCCTCGTCTTGTCGATGTGGTTTCCTTGTGCGTCATAGCCATCCATGCGGTATTGTTGTGGTATGTCCAGCTTGTGGCGCAGCCGCTCGATGGTGGCCGGCGATTCGGCCAGGCCGGGGGTGAGGCCCGCCAATGCGGGATTTTCACGTAGCGCCACATTGTGGGTGGGCACCAGCCTCCAGTCGCCACCCGGCCGGCTCACCGACGTCCATTCACGTGTGGCGTAGACATACCAGCCCTCCGAGTCCTTTACCACGGTGTAGCCTTGCTCGTCGTGCAACCGCTGGTAGAATTCGTCGCCGGAGACATACAGTTGGATGGTGTCGCCGTCGGGCTGCACTACCTTGACGGGAACATTGTGAACTATGGCAGCCTGCACGCCTGCCAAGCAGCCAATCATGACCAAGAATAGTAATACTTTTTTCATTGTTATCTGTTTTTTTAATATTTTGGTTAATCCATTCAAACTCTTCCATATACCGATTTTTTCAGCATCACGGCCTGCCCGATGCCTCGCGCCGCCAGGTATACCATGAACGCTGTCCACAGCGCGTTGTTCAGCGCCATCGCGCTGCTGGCGTCGTGCGCCGTCAGCGCTACACGCAGACCGTAGTACATGGCGAAGAATGCCGCTGTGGCTATCAGCATCGAATTGCGCATGGTACGCGAGGCGGTGGCTCCCACGAAGATGCCGTCGAACAGGAATGCCGCAAAGCCGCACACCGGCACGATGAGCACCCAGAATAGGTAGGGCTGTGCCCCTTCGATTACCGCAGCCTCCTTGCTGAAGATTCTTAGTATCTGCTCGTTCCATTGGGCATAGACTAGCGTGAAGAACACTGTCAGTCCCAGCCCCCACATCAGCAGGTGCCGCACCGTGGCGACGAGGTTCTTGCGGTCACGGGCTCCGATGTAGCGTCCCACCAGCGATTCGCCGGCATAGGCGAAGCCGTCCATGATGTAGCTAAAGAGGGTAAAGAACTGTAGCATCAGCGCGTCGATAGCCATCACGTCGTCGCCAATGCGCCCCGATTCGCGGGTGATGAAGGTGAAGACCAGCACCAGGCAGATGGTGCGCAGGAAGATATCGCCGTTGATTTTGAAAAATTGCTTCATCTCTCTCCAGTGCAGCGTCTCTCTGACGAAGGCTACCGTCAGGTGCTCGCGGAACAGCGAGCCGTAGCGCAGCACGAGGAACGACAGTCCCACGGCCAGACCACTGTATTGCGCAATCACTGTGCCCAAGGCCACTCCTCGTATGTCCCAATGCAGCACGAGGACGAACAACAGGCTGCATAAAATGTTGACCACATTGATGAAAATGGCCATCCACATGGGCAGCTTGGAGTTCTGCATCCCGATGAACCAGCCCTTGATGGCATAGAGCCCCAAGGTGGCGGGAGCCGCCCAGATGCGGATATAAAAGTAACTGAATGCCAGCTGCTTCACCCTGTCACTGCCTTCAAAGACGATGTCGCTCAGCAGTGCTATGGGATACTGGCATACAAGGAGTATCGTCGCGATGGCCAGAGCCAGGGCGAAAGCGCGTACAAACACCCGCACCGCCTCGTCCATCCGTTGGGCGCCGTAGGCCTGGGCGGTAAAACCGCTGGTGCCCATGCGCAGGAATCCGAAGTTCCAGTAAATCATGTTGAAGATACCCGTGCCGATGGCAATAGCGTCGATGTGCGACATGCTCATATGCCCAACGATAGCCATATCCACAAAGCCCAGCAGGGGCACGGTGATATTGGTAATGATGTTGGGCAGTGCCAGCCGAAGTATCCTGCGGTTCATTGGGTTAAGCCGTTCAAATTGCCAGGACTACTACTAGTTTAACTAGTTCTACTATTGCACCTCGCATTCAGCCACATTGAGCACTCGCTTGGTGGCTTTGTCGCTCACGAAAGCTACCACGTGGCACTTCGTCAGGTCCCAGTCTTCATCATATCTGTCATATTTCACCTGCACAAAGCGGGCAGTGCCCGTTTGGCCGTCGGCCTCCACGTCGAGACCCCACAAGTCGGTGATCACGTCGCGCAACACATGGTTGTGGGTGTAGTCCGTCTGGCGTGTGCCGTCGGGCTGGACCTGTGTGGCCACGATACCGTCTTCCATCAGCAGCAGTGTCAGCGTCAGCTCGCCGTCCACATCTTGAAGGAATTCCAGGTCAACGCCGATGGTCACAGCACCCTCCTCCAGTTTGCTCTCCACCGCGATGGCGATGCTGGCAGGCTGATTTACAATGGCATCCACGCGGCTTTCGATGCCGCTGGTGGGAGTGAAGAGGTCCCATCCCGTCGTGGCCGGAGTGCGGCTCACGATAGCGGCGGGGTAGGAGCCTGCGCTGAACACGCCGAGCGCTTTGCTCCAGGCGTCACCGTCGTCGGTACGCAGGTCGGGGCTGTCGACGAAGGGGGTGGTGAACACGCTCGAGTCGTGGATGGCCACAGCAATCAGCTTGCCGTTGTAGGCTGCCTGTGCTGTCGCTATGGCATCGTCGGCTTTCGGACAGTTGGTGCAGCGCACTCCGGTGTATTTCTCGAGGAAGGCTCTTTGGCTGTGGTCGGCCACACCGTCGCCGTCATACCAGGTGCCGGCAGCGCCGCCGAACACCACGTATTCGTTCTCTTCAATCTTGTCGCAGG
The DNA here is from genome assembly GCA_024681475.1 of Bacteroidales bacterium. Classification (GTDB taxonomy): domain Bacteria; phylum Bacteroidota; class Bacteroidia; order Bacteroidales; family P3; genus Colimorpha. The sequence goes on from JAILAT010000002.1 coordinate 7,815, forward strand.
CGCCGAACAGCAGACTGCCGACAAGTGTTATCGCAAATATTTTGAATAGTTTTTTCATCGTTCAGTTGTATTTTATTGAGGTGAATTGTGGCCCACGCTAATTAAAACGAGTGCGTCAGGCTGAATGTCAGGCCGTTGCTGGCGGGGACCTGACGGCATACGCCGCCGATGCACAGCAGGCCTTCACGTTGCTTGCCGTAGCCCACTTGCAGGCGCATGGCGCCTTTGTTGTAGCCCACCGAAAGGTTGTAGTAGTTGCCTACACCGTCGTTGTAGCAGTATTGGTCGCTGGCCGAAACGAACCACGATTTGGCGAAGTTGTATTCCACCAGTCCCATGATCCAGTCGCCGCAGCGCTTGTCGTCCACCTCTTTGTCGTATTGGCTGTCGCTGCCCATCCATTCGGCCTCGAAGCGCAACACGTTGTGTTTGTTGAGTTTCCATGTCACATCGCCCACCAGCACATTGTTGTGGTGCAGGTCGCCTTCGTGACCTTCCACTATGGGGTTGAACACCACATAACCGTAGGTGAAGGCAAATTTCACGTTGTTGCTCAGCTTCTTGGCTATCTCCACTGTCAGGTCGCCATAGTACAGCTCGCCGGTGCCGAAATAGCTGGATTCGTAGCCGTTGGTGCCGCGGCCACCCAGATAGGTGGTGTCCAGTGCTGTGATGATGGAGCTGTTGATATGCAGGTCGGTGCCGTATTTGCCGCCCAGCAGGGTCTCTTTCTTGAACTTGTACATGAAGTCGCCCTGCAAGCCCATCTCGCCGGTGCTCTGTGTGGCATAGGGATACATGGTCAGGAAGGCGTAGGTCTGCTCTTTGTTGATGGCTGGTATGTAGTTGATATACAGCATTTCGCCAGTCTGCGAACGCACTGACTTGTAGCCCATGTTATCCACACGCTTGGCCTGCAGGTTGGCGCTGAGACCCTTCTGCGAGTAGCTGGCGCTCACCCACAGGGCGTTGCCGTTTTTATATATGTAATCATTCATAATATTGGGGTCCTGGCCCTTCATGGCGTATTCTGCCTGCAGGCCAAAACCGCCGTGTGCCAGGTCCATACGCACCGCGCCGGCACCTACATTCTTGGGCAGGTTCAGCTTGTAGCCGGGGATTGTGGAGGCGATGCTTTCGTCTTCCTCGTATTTGCTTACGAACGAGCCACCCAATGTCACACGCGTCGTGGCTTCGCTCCAACGTTTCACCACGTCGTTGAGGCTCACTTCAGCATCGAGACCGCGCACCAGACCTTCGCCGATATTCCAATACACACGTTGCTTTCCAACCAATCCCTTGAAGGTCACGCCGTCCCACGGACGATAGTAGACGTTGAAGCCCAGCAGGGCGTTGTCGAGTCCCAGATAGCGGTCCTCGTAGGCGCGCAGCACCATGCCGTTGCCGAACTGCTCGTAGTAGTAGCCGGCTGTGATGCCGAAGTCCTGTGTCTTATAGCTCACAAAATAGTTGGCCAGCCCTTGGCCTTTGTACTGGCTGTTGAAGCCCAGCATGGGATGCTGGTAGGCCTCGAAGCGCAGTCCCGCCGAGAAGTCGCCGTTGGTGTAGAGTATGTCGGCGCGAGCGTTCATCAGCAGCTTTTCGGGCACCTCGCTGGCACCGATGGTGGTGTCGCGATGCGAGATCTGCCCGTCCATCTGTATGTTGCCCGTCACGTGGCCGCCCATGATACCTTGTGCCATCAAGGGCATCAAGGCGGTGCTTGCCAGCAGGGCAAGCAATGTTATCAGTTTCTTGTTCATGTTGTTGGATTGTTATTGGGGTATTGGTGCTAATGGCGCTGTCACCACTGTTTCGGCACATCACCATCCGCTATTCACAAAGAACTATTCTATCGGTTCACCTTTCGCTACTTTACGCACCAGTTCTATCAGCTCTTCCTCGCTACCTTCGGTGTAGGTGGTGTGCTGCCACACTATTTCGCCTTCGCCGTTCAGCAGAAACACATGAGGCACATTGACCACGTTCATGGCACGTTTCATGTCTTGGTTCTGGTCCAGATAGACTTCATACTCCCATTCGTGGCCGTTCACCCACGGTTTCACGCGCGATGCGGCGCGGGCGTCGTCGATCGAGATGGCCACAAGCTTCACACCAGTCTCGTCTTGCCACTCTTCGTACACTTCACGGATGGCGTCGAGCTCTTTGTTGCAGGGCTTGCACCATGTGGCCCAGAAACTGATGATGATGGGCTTGCCATCGTTTTGGATAACCGACGACTGTACGGTCTTGCCGTCGAGGGTCTTCAGGGTAACATTCTCGGGCAGCTTGGCGTTCTGCGCCATCATGCTGCCGCACAGCACGATGGCTGCCAGTGTAAGAATAAGTTTTTTCATTGTTTTATTGTCTTTTTATTGTTTTCTCGTTTTTCTTCCGGTTTGTATGGTCCAATGCTATGTCAGCGATTCGGCCATGCTTGTAAGCCCCTCTCTGTATGGGCTTTGCGGCAGTCTTGCCAACTGGCACAGTGCTTGCTGCACCTGCTCGGCAATCTTGCCCTGTGTGGCCTCGACGGCGCCGCTGGCCTCGATAGTCTGGATGGCTTGCTGCACGTCGCTGTCGGTGAGCATCTCTTTTTGCAATAACGTCAGGAATGCGCTTTTAGTATCTCCCTCTAATCTTTTTAGTGTCAGGATGATGGGCAGAGTCACCTTGTGCTCTTTCAGGTCGTTGCCTTGCGGCTTACCGGTGACTGAACTGGGCTGCATGTCGGCCCAGTCGTCGTGCATCTGGAACGCCATGCCGTAGGCCATTCCGAACTGCATCGCAGCGTCGCGATAGTCTTTGCGGCTGGTGCCCAGCACGGCGCCAGCGCCACAGCATGCCTGCATCAGTCTTGCTGTCTTGTGCTCTATGGTGCACAGATAGTCGGTTTCGCCGATTGTGTAGTCGCCGCATTGTTGCAGCTGTATCAACTCGCCGAGACTCATGGCTGTGACGGCGTGGTTCACCATGTCTGTAATCAAGGGGTTGTCGATTTCGTGCAGTCCTTGCATCACCTGCGACAGGAAGTAGTCGCCGGCCAGGACGGCCACCTGGTTGCCCCACTGGGCATTGACGGTGGGCTCGCCGCGGCGAAGTGCCGACTCGTCGATGACGTCGTCGTGCATCAGCGTCGCGTTGTGGAGCAGCTCCATCAGTACCGCCACGCGGAATACAGGGTTGCTCTCCTTGGTGCCTTCCGGCAGGCCGCAGGCGTGGGCGCTCATCAGTGTCAGCAGGGGGCGCAGCTCTTTGCCGCGTTGACGCTCCAGATAGGCCACAATGTCGCTCATCGGGCCGCTCTGGGCCGCCAGAAACTGCTGGCGAGCCTTTTCATAGGGCGCCATGGAGGTGCTTAGAAGTTGTTTTATCTCGTTGATGTTCATGGTGTTCTGTTAAATGATTTTGGCTCCTGTAGTTGTTATCAAGGCTATCATCTTGCCTGTCTCGTCGACGATGGTGCTCTGGAACACTGCCTGGCTACGGCCGCGTTTCACTGCTTCGCAGCGTGCCTCCAGCGTGCTGCCGCGGGTGCCGCTGAGGAAATGTATCTCCGCTGCCGACGACACCCAGTGCAGCTCCACAGCGTCGGCTGTCGGGGCCGCTGCCAGCGCCTCGCTGTTGGCGGCAGCGGCAAAGGCCAGGTCGGCCAGTGTGAACAGCACGCCGCCCATCACGGCACCTTTGGCGTTGAGGTGCTGCTCCGTCAGCGTCAGGCGGCACACTGCCAGTCCGTCACCTACCTCGGTCAGCTCCACGCCGGTCAGTTCCGTGGCGTAGCGGTCGTGGGCAAACACTTGCCGTGCCCGCAGGGTGAGTTCGTCGTGCGTCATGGCTGCCTATTTCTTGAAGTCGTTGTACAGTGTGGCCAACTTGTTGTAGAGCGGCTTGCTCACTTTGCACAGCGGAGAGCGCAGCTGGTTGACTATCAGGCCTTCAATCTCCAGCAAAGCTTTGATGCCGCCAGGGTTGCCCTCTTCGAAGATGGCACCCATCAGCGGCAGCATCTTGTAGTGTAGCGGCAGGGCACGTTTCAGGTCGCCTTTCAGCGCGTAGCGCACCATGTCGGACATCTCCTTGGGCAATGCGTTGGCCATCACCGAGATAACGCCGCTGGCACCCATGGCAATCATGGGGCATGTCAGCGCGTCGTCGCCCGAGATGACGCTGAATCCCGCGGGCTTGCAGCGCAGCAGCTCCATCACTTGGCCCATGTCGCCAGAGGCTTCCTTGATGGCAATGATGTTGGGACATTCCTCTGCCAGCTGCAGCGTTGTCTCTGCCTTCATGTTGCACGAGGTGCGGCCGGGCACATTGTAGAGTACCACGGGTACTGGCGACACGTCGGCGATGCTTTTGAAATGCTGCACCAGTCCTCGTTGCTGTGGCTTGTTGTAGTAGGGTGTTACCGATAGGATGCCCTGTATGCCGTCGAAATTGGTCTGGCTGATGGCGTCGGTCACGGCGCGGGTGTTGTTGCCGCCCATGCCCAGCATGATGGGCACACGGCCGCCAACGCATTCCACGATGAAGTCGCGCAGGGCCGAACGCTCTTGGTCGCTCATCGTCGCCGCCTCGCTGGTGGTGCCCAGGGCTACGATGTAGTCCACTCCTGAATCAATTACAAAGTCTATCAGTTCCTCCAGCTTGCTGAAGTCGGGGGTCTCTTGTTTTCTGAATGGCGTAATCAGCGCAACGCCAGTACCTGTAAATAATGGTTTTGTCATCTCTGATGTGCTATTTTTGTATCATACGTAAGTATCTTACTATCTGCTCGATATAGTCTTTGAATTCCACGACGCCGTGGCCCTGGATGGCCAGGTCGTACATCTCCATGTTGCCTTCGTCATAGTCGGCGTCGAGGTTATGGTAGCCCACCTTCAGGTCGGCGTCGCTGTGCACCGTCATGTATTTGCCGAAGAAGTTGGGTTGCTCGGTGGTGTCGATCAGCAGGTCGTAGTGGTGATCCACAAAGGTGTCCACCACGCCCTCCTTGGGCAGCCTGAAAAAGTTCAGGTCTTCCTTTTCGTGCACGATGGTGGTCTTGGTGTGCGAGAAGATGTAGTCGATTTCGTAGCCCTGCTCCTGGAAGCCGATGAGGTAGACCTCTTTCTTCTCTTTCTCTTGAGCGGTGATGAAGCGTTGAATGAGATTCCAGCGCTGGGCGTCGCCGACGGTGAATATCATGCCTATGGTCTTGATGTTCTCCCAGTTCTCGATGCGTTTGTCGCGCTGTTTTTCCATCAGGTCGCGCAGGTGGCGTTTCTGGTGGTGTTTCTTGATAAATTCGAACATATCTGTGTTTCCTTTCTATTATTCGTGTTGTGTATCCTGTTGTGGCTCAGGCTTCTTCGCTGCCGAAGTCGAGTTCCATCTGTCTCTCCAGCCTATAGCTGCGGCGGTGCAGCGGTGTGATGCCGTAGCGTTCTATGGCGTCGTAGTGTGCCTTGGTGGGATAGCCTTTGTTGTTGTCCCAGCCGTAGTGGGGGTATAGGGCATTCTGTGCCTTCATGTAGTCGTCGCGGCCTGTCTTGGCCAGTATGCTGGCGGCAGCGATGCTTTGGTATTGCCCGTCGCCTTTCACGATGCATACGTAGGGCAACGAGGTCTCGTTGTAGAAGCGGTTGCCGTCGATGAGCAGCATCTCGGGCTGCACCGTCAGCTGCTTGACGGCCATGTTCATAGCATGGAACGAGGCGCGCAGTATGTTGGTGCGGTCTATCTCTTCGTTGTCCACCGCCGCCACGGCCCATGCCAGCGCGTCGCGCACTATCTCGTCGCGCAGCTGGTAGCGTTGCTGTTCGCTCAGCTGCTTGGAGTCGTTGAGCAATGGGTTGCTGTAGCCCTCGGGCAGCACCACGGCGGCGGCATACACAGGCCCTGCCAGGCATCCACGGCCGGCCTCGTCACAGCCGGCTTCTATCTGCCCTGCAAGGTAGTGTGTCTTCAATATGGTGTGCTCTTTGTCTTTCATGCTCAACGATATGATTAGCTAATCCACACATTGGCCACGGTCAGCACCAGCCACAGCCACAGCAGCAAGGGCATCAGCCATTTGCGGCGTCGCTCGGCCAGGAAATAGAACGTTGCCAGGTAGGCAAAAGTGCAGGCCGTCAGCTGTGTGTTGACTGGAAACAGGGTGCTGTACAGCAGCACCAGTGCGCTGCCCAGCAGCGGCAAGGCCATCACGCCGGTGTTGATGCGCTGCACGTTCAGGTTGCGGTTCACACCAAAAAGCTGGTGCACAAGGATGACTACCAGCAGCAACAGGAACAGCGCGTTGTAGGCTTGTGTCCAGGGCTGTAGGTCGCCCAGACGTAAGCCCAGGTCGCCCAGGTCGTGGCGTATCAGGAAAAGGTAGTATACCCAGCGGTCGGTCAGGAAGGCATAGGTGCCCAGCACGAACAGCGGGGCGATGAAGCCCAGCATGCTCACCACTATGTCGCGCCAGCGGTACATCTTGTAGACCACGAAGATGAACATCATGGGCACCAAGTAGGCCAGCGCCGGCAGATAGCACATGGCTGCCAGCCCCAGAAAGAACGATGCGTTGAAATTCAGGTCGAACGACAGTTTGGTGCTGCCTGTAGTCAGCAGTTGGCTCATGACGCCCAGCAGCATCAGGTTCACCAGCAGCACAGGTGTCAGTGTCAGCTGTCCCGGCATGGCGCTCATGGCCACCACATAGAGGAACAGCGGGAAGAGGGTAGGGGTGCTGATGACTTTCTTGCTGTAGAGCAGCACGTTGAGGAGTATGCCCTCGCCAAGCACCAGCAGCAGGGCGACGCCGCTGGCAAGCCGTGGCGTCGGTGCCAGCCATCCGTACAGCCATTCGTAGATGGGTGCGAAGCTATGGCTCGCCTCCGGCGCCACGGGCATCACGAAGGCTCGTGCCCACAGCGCCGCGACAGCCATCAGGATGATGACTATCTGCGAAGGTTTGCTCTGTCGGAAGGCTTCTATCATTGTGGTCTTTGCTATTTTTTAGTTCAACCAGTCCTACTGGTCTTTTCTTTCTGCTATTGCTTCACCACCTTGGCGGTGCGCACACCGGTGCGGTCGTAGAGCTTGATGTAATATACTCCGGGCGCAAGTGGCGAAAGGTCCACGGTGCTCTGGTCGCTGACGGTGCCTCGCAGCATGCGGCGGCCGCTCATGTCATACAACTCCATGGCGCACTGCTCGTTGCTGCTGGTCAGCAGTGTGACGCTGTGGGCGGTGGGGTTGGGGTATACCATCAGCGGTGCGGGGTGGGCGATGGCCTCCTCCACGGAGAGCTTGTCGTAGGCGGCGTTGACGGCGGCCAGCGCGTCAATCTTGCCCCAGCCCCACACAAGGCTCATGCTGTCGTTGGCGTGCAGCGGACCTGTCTTGCTGTCGTTGCGTGCCGTGCGGAACAGGATGTTGCGGATGTCGTCGACACTCAGGTTCGGGTTGGCCTGCAACATCAGCGCCACGATGCCGGTGACGGCAGGACCCGACATCGAGGTGCCGCTCATGGAACCCCAGATGTAGCGTCTGCCGTTGCTCATGGTGAAGTACACGGCGCTGTACGACGACAGGTCGCTGTATGACGACAGCGACGAGATGACGTTGGAGCCGGGAGCCGAGATCTCGGGCTTGTTGCGGCCGTCGAGGGTGGGGCCATGGCTCGAGAAGGAGGTCAGCGTGCCTTCGGTCAGCTCGCCGGTGTTGTTGTTTATACGGTCGGCCACGTGTGCCGCCACGCCGATGGCTTTGTGCGAGCAGGCCGGCTCGCCGATGCCATATTCGTCGTCGCCCGTTGCGGCGTCGGGAATGTTGCCGCGTGTAAAGGGGCAGCCAACGTTGCCGGCATGGTTTAGCATGTTGTTGATGTTGAATACGTTGAGTGTCGTGTTGCTGTCGGCGGTGGCCTGCATCACGATGCGGTAATCGTTATTTTTCTCCACATTCAGCAGCACGTGGGGACGTGCGTCGAGCGGATTGGAGTGCTCCACCAGCACGTCGTAGTGGATGGTGTCGTTCTGGCTGGTGATGATAAAGCCCTCGTAGAAGGGAATGTCTTGGGTGGTGGGGAACAGCACCGTCTCCGAGATGTCGCTCTGGTCGGTGGTGCTCATCATGGCAAAGCCTGCCTGGAAGTCCTCGCCGGGCTCGCCCCAGAACACCAGTGCCTGGCCGATGCCGCCGCTATACCAGGCGGCCACAGACCTCAGTGTGTCGTCGTTGCCGAACACGTGACGTATGTGGTATTTGTTGTCGCCGTTGTTACCGCCGCTGGTGACAAACACCACGCCTTTGTCGCTGTAGTGGTCGATGCCTTGGCTCAACAGCGAGGTGCCGTCGAGCGTGCTGAAGGTGTACATGCCCCAGCTGCTGTTGATGACCAGCCGTTTGCCTTCGTTGCGCGAAACGCGGTACATCCATGCAACCTGGTCGAGCCACGACGCCTCGTCGAGCAGCCACGAGCCCAGCAGCATCTCGGCGCCGGGCGCCTGGCCGATGGCATTGCCATTGATGCCGTTGCCCGCGCAGATGCCGGCCACGTGTGTGCCGTGCGTGCCATAGCCATACAGGCCGCTGGTGTCTCCCTTGGCAGCCTTCAGCTCATCGTAGCCCACAAACTCGGTGCCATAGTCGAAACCGTCGGGCGCCGGACCCGACAACTTGTAGTGGTCCCAGGCGCGCAGTATGCGACGGTTGTTGTACACAGAAAGGTTGGGATGCGTATAGTCGAAGCCCCAGTCGGTGATACCGATGATGACACCGGCACCGTTGAAAGGCATGGGCACGCCCACGCCGGCCTGCACGCTGTCGGTGTGGGTGTCGAAACGGGTGTTGTTCATCTCCAGCGTGGCACGGTGAGCGACGCTAAAGACTTCTATGCCAGCACACTGTTCCAGATACGACAGCCGTGACAACGGCACGCGCATGGCTACGATGTCGTCCACCTCCGACGTGACGCGGATGCCGACAGCGGCAGCAGCCTGACGGTCGAACTGGCTGTTCACCTTGGCCAACACACCGATGCAGGTCGTCTCGCCCTTGGAACGCAGCGGAAAGCGGTTTAGGAGTTTTTTCGACATTTTGTCCACGCTTTTCGCATGGCTGTAGTTCTCTATCAACGCCCGCGTTTCAATGGTGCTTTTGTTCTGTGCCACAGCACCTAAAGCGCAGCATAAGCTTACAACTAACGCTATTTTTTTCATATATTATGTGTTATATTTTAAAATGCAAATATACACACTTTTTTTATTTCCGAGCCTTCGGTGCCAAACTTTTTTTTGTTCCGCCACGACAAGGTGTTGTGTTGCCGTGCCGAGGCGCACGGTTACCGCTGCACGGCACGGGTCTCCTGTTGCCGCAAAAAGCCTCTTCGCACACAATAATCCTCCTCTTTTCGTGTTATCCCGGCATGAGCATCACGGAGAAAAACAACGAGACCCTTCTGCGCCTCGAGCAGCAGCTGCTGACCACCGCGCCCCGCCTGCTGACACCGGAAGCAATCGACGAACTTACGGCGTTGGGTATCAGTGAGGAACAGGCTGCCGCCACGCTGATTGCCACCGCTTTCGGCATCGACCCTGACGGTGACGGGCAGCAGCGCGATTTTTTTCACTACAATCTCCTTCCGTCGGTCCGTCTCATGGATGCGCAACCCTTTGAAAACGACCCTTATGCGCGCACTTTAGGTGTGCTGGAGGCCCGCCATGGCGATGCTGTGCTGGGAAGCGCGGAATACGCCCCTTGCGAGTGCTTCGCCTGCGGCGATATGCACCACGATGCCCAAGGACATCTGATAGCCTCTTTGGGCTTCTTCCGCACCGTTTTCCGCTACCCCATCATCTACAAGAATGGGGTGGAGTGGATGGCCGTCAATCCCAATGAGGTTATCACGATGAAAAATGCCATTTTGGCAGCCATCGGCGACGTGCTGGTCTATGGATTGGGACTGGGCTATTACGCTTTTATGGTTTCTGAAAAACAGGATGTTGCGTCGGTGACTGTCGTCGATTGCGACGCGGATGTGATAGCCCTTTTCAACGAGGCTATTCTGCCAAAATTTCCGCATCGCGAGAAGCTCAAAATCCTCCATTCCGATGCCTTCGATCATGCCGCCCGGTGCCGCTTCGCCAACCCTGCGACGGGACGTCCCTACGACTTCGTTTTCACCGACATCTGGCACAATGTGGCCGACGGCATCGCCCTCAGCGGCCGCATGAAAGCCCTGCAGCAACGCTACGCAGCTCCCGCACAGCGTTTTGCCTATTGGCTTGAGCCTACCATGGCATGCTACAGGAGCTGACAACGGCAAGATTGTTAAAAAAATGTTATATTATTTTATTAAATAACTTTGCTATTCCAAAGTTATTACGTATCTTTGCACTTTCAAAACATAATTAAAACGCAAATAAAAAACTTATAAAATGTCACAAAATCAGATTGTTAATAAGGATGACCTCGTTATCCGATTTGCAGGAGACTCTGGTGACGGTATGCAGCTCTCGGGTACGCTGTTTTCCGATGCGTCTGCCCTCCAGGGCAACGATATTGCCACTTTCCCCGACTATCCTGCCGAAATCCGCGCTCCGCACAACACCATCGCTGGTGTCTCCGGATTCCAGGTGCATGTAGGCTCCCACATTTATAGCTCCGGCGATAAGTGTGACATCCTCGTTGCAATGAACCCCGCCGCTTTCAAATCACAGCTGAAATGGGCCAAGAAGGGCGCCACTGTCATCGTCGACATCGACACCTTCACCGATGAGGCTATGGAGAAAGCCGGATACACCGAAAATCCCTTCACTGACGAGCTGGAGGTGGCCTACACCATCGTGCGCGCCCCCATCACGTCGTTCACCCAGCGCATCGGCACCGAGCAGGGCGTCGACAAGAAGGCTGCCGACAAGAGCCGCAACATGTTCGCTCTCGGCATCATCTTCTACCTCACTCACAAGTCGCTCGACAAGACTTATGCCTACCTTGAGCGCAAGTTCGCCAAGAAGCCCGAAGTGGTGGCCCTCAACAAGGCTGTCCTCACTGAAGGTTACGAGTATGCCGACAAGCTGGAGCTGATACATAGCAAGATCGTAGAGGTGGCTACCGCCAACGCCATGCCCAAAGGCCGTTATCGCAACATCACCGGCAACGTGGCTACGGCATGGGGCCTGCTGGCCGCCGCCGAGCGTAGCGGTCTGACCCTCTTCCTCGGCTCCTATCCCATCACCCCGGCTACCGATGTGATGGTCGAGTTGGCTAAACATAAATCGTTGGGTGCCCGCGTCTTCCAGGCTGAAGACGAGATTGCCGGCATCTGCTCTGCCATCGGCGCCTCCTACGCCGGTGCGCTGGCTTGCACCTCCACGTCGGGTCCCGGCCTGTCGCTGAAGAGCGAGGCCCTCGGCTTGGCCGTCATGACCGAGCTGCCCATCGTCGTGGTCGACGTGCAGCGTGGCGGCCCCTCGACGGGTCTGCCCACCAAGACCGAGCAGTCCGACCTGAACCAGGCTCTCTATGGCCGCAACGGCGAGGCTCCTCTCGTGGTCGTCGCCGCCAGCAGCAGCGCCAACTGCTTCTACTGGGCCTACATGGCTGCCAAGCTGGCTCTGGAGCACATGACTCCTGTTGTCCTGCTCACCGACGGCTATCTGGGCAACGGCTCGCAGCTGTTCCGTATCCCCAAGGTTGCCGACCTGCCGAGCATCACGCCGCGCTTCGCCAAACCCAACGACCCCAACTACCGTCCGTTCCGTCGCGACCCCGAGACCTTCGCTCGCGAATGGGCTATTCCCGGCATGGAAGGCCTGCGCCACCGTGTCGGCGGCCTCGAGAAATGCCCCGACGGTCCTCTCAGCACCGATCCTGAGAACCACGCTCTGATGACCTACAACCGCCAGGAGAAGGTGAACCGCGTGGCCAACGATATTCCCAACCAGAAAGTGACAGGCGACCCCGACGCCGACCTGCTGGTCGTCGGTTGGGGCGGCACCGCCGGTGCACTCACTCTTGCCGTCGAAGAGATGAACAACGAAGGCAAGAAGGTGGCCTACACCCACTTCAACTATATCTGCCCGTTGCCCAAAAATACGGGCGAGGTGCTGCGCAAGTATAAGAAAATTGTGGTCTGCGAACTTAATAATGGGCAGTTCGCAGGCTACCTGCGCACGCAATTCCCCGAGTGCCCCATGCACCAGTACAACAAGGTGATGGGTCTGCCTTTCGAGGTGAGCGAATTAAAAGATGAGTTTAACAAAATTTTGGGAGAGTAACATCATGACTGAGAAACATTATGTTCCGAAAACGGACTTCGAATACACCAAGGCTGATTTCACCAGCGACCAGATTGTGAAATGGTGCCCCGGATGCGGCGACCACGCCATCCTCTCCGCACTGCTCAACGCTTTCCCCAAGACACATACCAAACTGGAGAACGTATGCATGGTCTCTGGTATCGGATGCTCGTCGCGCATTCCTTACTATGTCAATACCTACGGCTTCCACGGTATCCACGGTCGTGCCTGCGCCATCGCCACGGGCGTCAAGCTCGCCAATCCGCACCTCAGCGTGTGGGTCAACATGGGCGACGGTGACTCCATGGCCATCGGCGGCAATCACCTGATCCATGCTGTGCGCCGCAACCAGGACCTCAATATCACCATCTTCAACAACGAGATCTACGGCCTCACCAAGGGACAATACAGCCCCACCACGAAGTTTGGCCAGGTGACCAAGACGTCGCCCTACGGCACCATCGACTATCCTTTCATCCCTGGCGAGCTCGTCATGGGTGCTCAGGGCACTTTCTTCGCCCGTACGCTCGACTGCGTGCCGCAGCTCACCACCGACGTGATGACCCGCGCCGCAGAGCACGACGGCACTTCCGTCGTCGAGGTGCTGCAGAACTGCGTCATCTTCAACGATAAGACGCATGCCGCCATCACCGACCGCGCTGTGCGCGACGACCGCACCATTGTCCTCGAGCATGGCAAGCCCATGATCTTCGGCAAGGAGAAAAACCGCGGTATCCGCTTCAATGGCCGTAGCCTCGAGGCTGTCACCATCGGCGAGAACGGAGTCACCATCGACGACATCATGGTGCACTACGAGGACACCGAGGACGCTGGCATCCACATGATGCTGGCCCGTATGGGCGGCGACCTCCCCGTGGCTCTCGGCGTCATCCGCAACGTGAAGAAGGTCTCCTACACCCAGCTCTTCGAGAACCAGATGGAGGAGCAGCAGGCCAACGGCAAATACAAATGCGTCGACGACCTGCTCAACAGCGGCGATACCTGGGAGGTGTAATACCCTCGGTTAGCGAAAACCATTTATGAATCATTTATTAGTATAAACATTTAAATATTAAAACAATATGGCAAAAGTAGCAATTAACGGCTTCGGCCGTATCGGAAGAATGTCGTTCCGCGCCATGATGGCTCATCCGGAACTGGAAATCGTTGCTATCAACGATTTGACGGATGCCGCAACGCTGGCTTATCTGTTCAAATACGACTCGGTGCACGAGAACTTTGACGGCGATGTGCACGCTGAGGACAACTGCATCGTTGTCAACGGCAAGAAAGTGCGTATCTACGCAGAGCGTGACCCGCAGAATCTGCCTTGGGGCGAACTGGGTGTCGACATCGTTGTCGAGTCCACCGGTCTCTTCAAGAAAAGAGAGCAGATGATGAAGCACATCAACGCCGGCGCCAAGAAGGTGATCCTCACCGTTCCCGCCAGCAAGGCTGATGATGTCGACGCCACCGTCGTTCTCGGTGTCAACGACCATGTGCTCACCAAGGATGTTCAGCTCGTTTCCAACGCCAGCTGCACCACCAACTGCCTGTCGCCTGTGGCCAAGGTGCTGAACGACAAGTTCGGTATCCGTCGTGGTTTGATGAACACCGTCCATAGCTACACCAACGACCAGAAGATCCTCGACCAGCCGCACAGCGACCTGCGCCGTGCCCGCGCTGCCGCCGTCAGCATCATCCCCACTTCGTCGGGTGCCGCCAAGGCTGTGGGTCTGGTTATCCCCGAGCTGAAAGGCAAGCTGGATGGCTTCGCCATGCGCGTTCCCACTCCCGACGGTTCGGTTGTTGACCTCACCGCTGAGCTCAACCGCCCAGTGACCAAGGAGGAAATCAACGCCGCCATTAAGGAGGCTGCCGAAGGCCCCATGAAAGGTATCCTGCAGTATGTTGAGGAGCCTATCGTCAGCGTCGACATCATCGACAACACCCACAGTTCCATCTTCGACGCGCTGCTTACGCAGGTCATGGATGGCAACTTCGTGAAGGTTGTCTCCTGGTATGACAATGAGAAGGGCTACTCGACCCGCGTCGGCGACCTCGCCGCCAAGCTGGCCACGCTGCTCTAATCGCTTTTCGATAAATTATCGAGACCTCGCGTCTTGATGCAAACAAACTCAGGGGTGCCCCATGTGACACCCCTGTGTTTTTGTGGTATTCATTATGGATTTTACAACAATGAAAACAAAACTGCTGTTTATCGCTCTCTTCGCATCGCTGCTCTTCGGGGCATGCAATCACAAGAACGACATGTCGAATGAAGAGCCTGTCGCCGAGTCATATTCTTACACCGACGACTATGGCCAGGTTATCGAGGTGCCCTCGCGACCGCGGCGTGTCGTCTCGCTGTCACCGGCAGTCACCGAGATCGTCTTCGCCCTGGGCGCCGACAGCCTTCTGGTGGGCCGCACCGAGTTCTGCGTCTATCCCCCTGAAGCGCAAAGTATCGAGAATATCGGCGGCATCAGCAACCTCAACATCGAGAAGGTTCTCTCGCTCAATCCCGATCTCATCATCGCCGGCTCCATGATACCCCGCAAGGTGGTGGAACAATTCCAGACCATGGGAGTGCCCTTGGTGTCCGTTATCGAGCAACCTCAATTCAACGGCCTCTTTGACAATATTGACAAAATAGCCCGTCTGCTCAACTGTTCAGAGCGTGGCGACAGCCTCGCCAAGGTACTCCACAACGAATTGGACGCCATGCAGTGGACATGTCATCCCGACAGAGATGATCCCCCCACGGTATACTATGTCGTGGGCTATGGCTCGGGAGGCAACTTCACATCGGGTGGCAACACCTTCATCAACGACATCATCTCCATGTCGGGCGGCGACAACATCGCCAAAGACAGTGAAGGTTGGACCTTCAGCGTCGAGGCGCTACTCCACGCCGACCCCACCTTTATTCTCATCCGTCGCGAAGACAGCGCCACATTCTGCAATACGGCACCCTACACACAGCTCACCGCCGTGAAGAAAGGTCGTGTCATTGCCCTCGAAAGTGGCATGATAGACCTCCAGGTGCCCCGCAACATCGAAGTGGTCAAACTCCTCCGCGCCCGTTTTACGGAATGAATGAAGGATTTTTCGATGGCGAAGATGCCGTTTTTTGCCTATTCAAAACAACTTGACGATGTCTACTTTACGTCACCTCAAAAAATAAAAATAAACATTTTTTTGCGTGGTTTAAAAAAACTTTCGTAACTTTGCAAATTGAAATCATATGATAATAATATACTTATGAGCACGCAAGCGATGATACAGATTATTGCCGACTACTTCAAGACGCAACCCGTCGAGAAAGCCTGGATCTTCGGCTCTTTCGCCCGTGGCGAGGAAACGCCGCTGAGCGATGTGGATTTGCTCGTACAGTATAACGAGGGAGGCGTAAGTCTGTTGAAACATGCAGCCATGATTTGTGAATTGGAAAAAATTCTCGACCGCCCCGTAGACATTGTAGAGGACGGAACTCTTCGCCCTCGGATAAGCGAAAGTGTAAACCAAGACAGAAAACTAATATATGAGACAGTACGTTAGAGATCGCGACAGGTTGGAACATATGGCAGAAGCCATCGACCGTATCCTGGCTTTTGCTGATGGCAAAAACAAAGAGGAGCTGGAGGCCGATAGCTTGAAATACTATGGTGTGGTAAAGAATATCGAAATTATCGGTGAGGCTGCTTACAAGTTGACTAACGCATACTGTTGCCAGCATACTGAGACACCATGGAAAGCTATTATGCGGATGCGGCATGTGTTGGTGCACGACTACTATCAGATAAAACCTCAAGAGGTATGGAAAGTCATTAGTGAAGACTTGAGACCTCTCCGAGAGCAGGTGTCGCATTACTTGTCAGACACTGACTGGGAGGCTTGGGAAAAGAATGAAGCCGTAATCGTCGAAACTACCACTACCAAAAATCTTGAGCAGACCGCCCGCCGTATGAAAGCAAAGAGTTATGCTGTGGAGGATATTGTGGATATTACAGGACTTTCCGAAGAAGAGATTGAAAGCTTGTAAAAATAATTGAAAACAGAATTATCTAAAACAAATACTGATAATATAGCATAATAGAAAGAAGAATTAGAATAGATTAGAAGACATATTAATAAGCATTGACTACCATTTCGCGTTCAAAATAAGCCTCGGAAACTGATTTTGAAGAATCGGGAAAGTAGTTCAACGGTAAGCCTTAGGGCAACCACCCATACCATGCTTGTAGTAGTCACGCCAGTTAGGCGTGAGTTTAAAGCATGGTAGGGTTTCCATCCGAGGCTTCCCTTGAACGCAACAAAAGGCTCGCGCCTTTTTCTTTTTCCTTGATTGTGATTGATAGCAGTGCATAATATCAATCACCTCATATGCAAAACAGAGACCTGGCAAATGCCAGAAATGCAAAGAAAGACGAGTTTTATACACAGTACCGTGACATTGAACGTGAAGTAGAGTGTTACCTCGACTACAACCCCGATGTATTTCGTGGCAAATCGGTATTACTCCCTTGCGATGATCCGGATTGGAGTAAATTTACACGCTACTTCGCAGAGAACTTCGAGAGGCTAGGACTACGACGACTCGTCTCGACAAGCTATGCCATCGAGAGCAAACAATTCAAAATAAGTCTGCAGAAATCACTACTTGAAGAAAATTCACCACAATTCGACGCTGACAAAAGCAAGACACACGGCAAGATATATATCCTTGATAAAGACCGCACAGGAGATGGGCATATTGACCTCGACGACTTGAAGTGGCAGTATCTGAATGGTGACGGTGATTTCAACAGCGATGAGGTCAAACAACTGCGCGACGAAGCTGACATCATCATCACTAATCCGCCGTTCTCGCTTTTCCGTAAGTTTTTTGGTTGGATTATGGAAGCACAGAAGCAATTCTTGATTATAGGCAACATGAATGCTGTTACCTACAAGGAAATATTCCCTTACATAAAAGTGAATCGAGTGTGGTATGGCGAAAGCATCCATAGTGGAGACCGCGAGTTTGCCATACCCAGCGAATATCCGATAGAGGCCAGTGGCTGGCGCGTAGATGAGGACGGACACAAGTATATTCGGGTGAAAGGAGTGCGGTGGTTCACTAACCTGGAACATGGTCGCCGCCATAAGCCAATGAAGTTGATGACAATGCAAGAGAATGTGAAATACAGCAAACACAAGAATAATAACAAGTGGCGTTTCGCCTACCAGCACTACGACAACTACGATGCTATCGAGGTGCCCTTCTCCGACGCAATACCATCCGATTATGATGGTGTAATGGGGGTGCCCATCTCATGGCTGGATTTCTATTGTCCAGAACAGTTTGAAATATTGGGAAATGAATATGACTTGAACATTCCCAAGGGAAGGGTGTATGTGCAAGGCGAAAGACAATATGGTAGATTATTTATTCGTAAACATATATGAAAGAGCCAGAATTTGCAACCTACACAGTAGAGCAACTGTGTGAAGGATTTTACTACAACGATTTGGAAGAGAAGGGCGTTTATGTCCTGAATGGGCAGTTGGTCATACAACCTGAATACCAACGCAACTATATCTATTCTGAGAAAAATGGCAAGGCAGAGTATGAAGTCATCGATTCGGTGCTGAAGTCTTACCCTTTGGGATTGCTCTACTTCAACCGTCGAGCTGATGGAATGTTGGAGGTGCTTGACGGGCAGCAACGCATCACGGCACTTGGACGCTACTTGACTGGTAAGTTTTCTTACAGACTGGGCGACAGGGAACGCAAATTCAGTTCTCTGCCCGAAGACAAGAGACAACTTATTCTACAAACCAAGCTGCGTGCCTATATCTGCGAAGGTATGGAGAGCGAGGTGAAAGCTTGGTTCCGTATTATCAACAAGGCAGGCTTCGAACTGACAGAGCAAGAGAAACGAAACGCGGAATACAGCGGTCCGTTCGTGAAATTAGCTCGTGCCTATCTTTCTAACAGCAAGGATAGTAATGTGCAAAAATGGTCAGCATACGTTAAAGGTGACGTAAAGCGGCAGGAGATACTTGAGGTTGCATTGGAATGGGTCAGCAAGGGCAAAATTGACGATTACATGAGTACGCACCGCTACGACGATAACATTGAGGAGCTTCGTAGTTATTTCGATAGTGTGATAGCTTGGGTGGATAGTATTTTTGACGAGCCTTATCCAGAAATGCGCGGCCTTCAGTGGGGAGACCTATACGAACGTTATCATACTCAACCATACGATCACACGGTGGTGTCGGCTAAAATTAGAGAACTTTTGGCGGACGACTATGTACAGGATAGAAGGGGAGTGTTCGAGTATGTGTTGGGAGGATGCAAGGAAACAAAACTACTCAATGTGCGCTTGTTCGACAAGCCGACGCAACGAAAAGTGTACAACCGCCAGACAGCAGAAGCCAAAGCAAAAGGAATCAGCAACTGCCCGTTATGCGCAATCAAGGGCAAGCACAACAAGATCTATAAACTCGATGAAATGGAGGCGGATCATGTAACGGCGTGGAGTAAAGGTGGACCTACTACAGAAGACAATTGTCAGATGCTGTGCAAGACACACAACAAGGCTAAGGGTAACAGATAGAACGAGAGAAAAGTATTATTATTTCCCCGTTCTCAGGAATTCGAGGGCGCGTTCCAGCTGGTTGTCGTGGCCGGCCTGCAGGGCGCTGAGGTCGAAGATGCATTCGATATCGGGGGTGATGCCGATGCCTTCGTAGCTTTTGTAGTTCACATCCACCACGTCGAAGTTGCTGGTGTAGACGTAGTAGTTGCAGGAATTGAACCATTGGTCGCCAAAAACGCCGCTGTAGAACAGGTCATGGTTGCCTGGCAGCAGGGGACAGGTGGCACCGAAGGTGCGCTCACCGATGAAGGTGCCGTGGGGAAAGCTTTTGACGATTTGCGCTGTTATCTCCGAACAGCTGGCCGAGTTGACGTCGGCCAGCACCACTACGGGCTTGCTGCCGTCGAGGTGGTGGCTGTGGCAGGGCAGCCAGAAGGGTGTCCACGGACTGTAGTCCAGACGGCCGAGGCCCTCCTTGATGCGGGAATAGCCATACTGCGTCTTCTTGTTGGTGAGGCTGCCGACCAGGGGGATGAGCTCGTCGGCGTTGCCGCCGCCATTGCCGCGCACGTCGATGATGATGGCTTCCACTTTGTCCGAAGCAGCCCAGCCTCCTGTCACTCCATTGAGTTGGTAGTTGCCATAGAAAGCGTTGAGTGGCAGGAGATTGGTGGCGCCATAATAGCTGGCAGTCGTCACGTAGAATCTGTTGAATCGCAGATAGGCGATCTTCTTGCCGGGTGTCTTGCCGGGGAAGAGGCAGAACCAGTTGGAGCAGATGTTGTTCTCCGATTCGCGGTATTCGGTGACACCCTCCATGCTGCTCAGCAAGGCGGTCTGTTGGTTGATGTAGTTGGGATGGTAGTAGTCGCGAGTGACTACTTCCATATCTCCGGGCTGCACATAGGCCACATGGCCTGTGGAGGGGTTGAGCACCTGCACCGAGAGGTGATGGTCGTGCAGCTTGCTGCACATATCTTCATAGGCTTGTCTGAAGTCGTCATCGCTGGCGTAGCCGGCCTCGTCGAAAGCTTCGAAGCGCGGCAGCAATGCGTTGTGCATGGAGTCCCAGTCGATGCTCTCGTAAGCCCAAAACATGTAGCCTTGGTCGAAACCTTGCCAAACCATCTCGAATTGCTGCACGTAGCCCGAGGTCGGCTGTCTGTCGGGGTTCACCAGGTCCAGCGGCTCTTTGCGGCAGCTGGTGGCCAGCGCGGCGACGAGGAGTATGGCGACAAGGGTATATCTCTTGATATTCATGGTTTTGTTGTATCTATGTTTGCCGCTGTGGAGCGAGGACGCTGCAGCGGATTGTTGTCGTTTTATTTATTGCCGAACCAGTAGGCAGCGCCGAACTGGAAGGAGCGTGTGGTGTTGTAGCGAGGGTTGCGGTTGTCCATATAGTTTTTCTGCACGTCGGTGAAGCCGTAGTACCAGCGAATCTCGCCGAAGATGTTCAGGCGGTGGAAGAGCGTCACCTGCAAGCCGCCGCCGTAGGTCCATCCGGCATCGAAACGGTTGTCGCGTCGGCTGTCGAACTCGTAGTCTTCATCGAAGTATGTAGTGCTCTCGTCTTGGGTGAGCAGATAGGTGGCCGAGAAACTCTGGCCTTTGCGGTGCCCCGACATCCAGTAGCCCACATAGGCGCCACCGAAGCCGTACACTTTGGCGGCGCGTCCCAGCGAGACATGTGCCGTCAGCGGTATCTGCAGATAGTTGGTGGTGGTTTTGGTGTGGCAGAAAGAGATGTAGGGGTTTTCGCGGCGCATATTGTAGTTTTTCTGCAGCCACAGCAAGTCGGCGCGTCCCGACAGCCATCCGGTGAGCCAGTATTGCGCGAAGATGCCCGCCGTCTTGCCCTTTTCGCCGGTATACACCAGCTTGTCGGCGTAGGCCATATTGACGATATGGTTGTTGTAGTCGCTGCCGAAGAAGAGGCCGGCGCTCCATGGTGCCGTGGCATGGCGCGGAAACAGCACATCCTTCATAGGGGTCCCGGCAGAGAGGTCGTCGCCCACAAAGGCTACGATAGTGTCGTTCTGAGCCACGACAGGATTTAGCCCAATACTCAGCAACATGACTAGGAGCCAACGGCCTGGGTGTTTGAGTCTCATGTGATATGTATGGTATTATGAATAAAAAATGGGGAAGAGCGCGCGGATGCGGTGGCTCTTCCCCTTAAAAGCATTGCCAGATTTATTTCTTCACAGGCTTTGTGGCGGCAGCCTTCTTGGTGGCGGCAGCCTTTTTAGCCACCGTGGCGGTGGCTTTCTTCACCGTGGCTTTCGACGGAGCGGCCTTCTTGGCGACAGCTTTCTTGGCAGGAGCGGCCTTCTTGGCGGGCGCTGCTTTGGGAGCCACGTAGGGGTTGTCCTCGTTGCTCACGAAGGGATAGCTGTAGTTCGTGGCGGGGTCGAAAGTCTCCTTCACGGCCTGCGGCGAGGTCCAGCGGATGAGGTTCAGGTAAGAACCGGCCTTGTCGTTGGTGCCCGACGCGCGAGCACCGCCGAAGGGCTGCTGGCCTACCACGGCGCCTGTGGGCTTGTCGTTGTAGTAGATGTTGCCGGCGGCATATTTCAGGATCTCAGCACCTTTCTGCAGCGCCTGACGGTCGTTGGCGAAGATGGCTCCCGTAAGGGCGTAAGGCGAAGTCTCGTCGCACAGGTGCAGCGTTTGCTCGTATTTGTTGTCGTCGTAGACATACACGGTGATGATGGGTCCGAAGATCTCCTCGGCCATCGACTTGTAGTTGGGATTCTTGGCGAGGATGACGGTGGGCTGGATGAACCATCCTTTGCTCTTGTCGCCGGTGCCGCCAAAGACGATCTCGGCATCCTTGCTGGCCTTGGCATGGTTGATGTAGTTCATGCAGTTGTCGAACGAAGCCTCGTCGATGACGGCGTTGACGAAGGCGCTGAAGTCGCGCACGTCGCCCACCTTGATTTCAGCAATCATCTTGCCGACAATCTTCTTCACTTCAGGCCACATCGATTTGGGAATGTATGCGCGCGAAGCGGCGGAACATTTCTGACCCTGGAACTCGAAGGCACCGCGCACGATGGCCGTGGCCACCTGGGCGGGGTTGGCCGACGAATGGGCAAAGATGAAGTCCTTGCCGCCGGTCTCGCCGACGATCTTCGGGTAGGTGCGATAGTTGGCGATGTTGTCGCCAATCGATTTCCAGAAGCTGTTGAAGGTCTTGGTGCCACCGGTGAAGTGCACGCCGGCCAGGTTCTTGTCGGCGAAAGCCACCTTGCCGATCAGCGAGCCGCTGCCCGGCAGGAAGTTCACCACGCCGTCGGGAAGACCGGCCTCTTTGTAAATCTTCATCAGCAGGTAGTTCGACAGCATGGCCGTCGTCGAAGGCTTCCAGATGCACACGTTGCCCATCAGCACGGGCGACAGGCAGAGGTTCGAAGCGATGGAGGTGAAGTTGAACGGCGTGATGGCAAACACAAAGCCTTCCAGAGGACGGTAGGTCACATAGTTCAGTGTGCCCTTGTCGCTGCAGGGCTGGTCGCTGTATATCTGCGAAGCGTAGTAGGCATTGTAGCGCAGAAAGTCCACCAGCTCGCAAGCCGAGTCGATTTCGGCCTGCATCGTGGTCTTGCCCTGACCCAGCATCGTGGCGGCGTTGATAAGCCAACGGTATTTGCCGCTGATCAGCGTGGCAATCTTCTGCATCACGCTGGCGCGCTCCAGCCACGGTGTGTTGGCCCACTGCTCGTGGGCTTTCATGGCGGCATCGATAGCCATACGCACCTCTTTCTCGCCCACTTTGTAGTAGGTGGCCAGCACGTGCTTGTTCTCGGTAGGCATCACCAGGGTGCCAGTCTCTTTGGTGTACACCTCTTTGCCACCGATAATGGCGGGAATGTCGGTCACCGTATTGTATAACTCATTGAGTGCTGCGCGTATTTTGGCGCGTTCAGGGCTGCCGGGAGCGTAACCCAACACGGGCTCGTTCTCAGGTTTCGGGAAAGAAAAAAGAATGTTGTTCATAAATAATTATTTATAGATTATTGATTTATATTCAGTATTTTGCACGTTTTGTGTGAAAAAATCACATTGCAAAGATACATTATTTTTTGTAATCGTCAAAAAAATAGTAATTTTGTTCAATGGCTCGATTATTTGTGTGTATTGTTAATTTATTGTAAATAAAGAAATTAAAAACTAATAAAAATATTAAAAAATGAAGAAAATCGGTATCATTCTCACATTCGTCTCCATGTTCGCCATGGTCTCCTGCAGTGCTCTCAGTGGCAGCACCACATCCACTGCGGCAGCTACCAACGGCGCCACCACTGGAGCAGCGCTCTCAGCACTCTACAAGAGCAAGAAGGCTGGCACCCTCTCGGTGACCAATGCCTCCGACCTTACCAACATCCTGACCGTCATCAACGGCTACAACTCGCTGAAAGCCAACAAGGATGTTTCTTCCTACAAGACGGCTTTCGCTACGGGTATGATCACCGGCGGCAACGGTCTCATCACTGCCGCCAACTCCACCACTGTGATGAACGCCCTGCTCAACAGCAGCGCCCTTTCGGGTGTGTCGAGCACCAACATCGTCAACAAGGCCACCACGACCATCAGCGCCATCAACACCATCCTGGCGGTCTTCGGCTCGGGCAAATAGGCCGACGATACCCCAAAATAAAAACAGATACGGGCGACCGTGCGCGGTCGCCCGTTTTCAAAACAATACAGAATAATGAGCTATCCTTCTTCCCCTATCCGCATACTCTTTGTATGCCATGGCAACATTTGTCGTAGCCCTATGGCAGAGTTCTATTTCAAATGGCTTGTGAACCAGCATGGCGTGGCCGACAGATTCGTCATCACTTCTGCGGCCACCAGCTCTGAGGAGATAGGCAATCCTGTCTATCCCCCGGCACGCGAGATTTTGGCCGCCCACGGCATCGGCTGCGACGGCAAGACTGCCGTGCAGATGACCCGCCAGATGTTCGACGACAACGACTATGTCATCGTCATGGACGGCAAAAACCTCTACAACGCCGAGCGCATCATCCGCGAGCATGGCAATCCCAAGATGTGCAAGCTCCTCGATTTTGTCGCCGATGAGCCCACCTTCGCCCGTCGCGATGTGGCCGACCCCTGGTACACGGGCGATTTCCACAAAACATGGAACGACCTCGTCATCGGTTGCGCCGCACTGCTCGACCAGATAGCCAAAGACCACAATCTGCAGCTTTCCTGAGCCCTTCAGGCATGCAGGTGACACGTTTTTGCTGCTGTTTTACAATCGTCTGCAAATCATTTTTTTAATAGCAATATGCAAAAAATCTTTTGTCATATTGTTTTTTTTGTGTATTTTTGAACTTTCATTTTAGAATGAAAACAATGTATTTATTATTAATAATCAATTAAATAACTTATTCTTATGCAACCAAAAGGTAACAAATACGGTGTCCACCGTGTAATCGAGCCCAAGGGCGTGCTGCCGCAGCCGGCAAACAAATTGGACAACAATATGGATGTCCTCTACGACAACGAGATCCTCATCGATGTTCAGACGCTGAATGTCGACTCGGCTTCGTTCACCGACATTATGAACTACGCCAAGCAGCAAGCTGGCGAAGGCGCCAGCCAGGAGAAAATCCTCGAAGAGGTGAAGAAAGAGATGCTGCTCAACGTCGAGCTGCAGGGCAAACACCGTAACCGTCGTACCGGTTCGGGCGGTATGCTCCTCGGTAAGGTTGAGAAGATCGGTGACGCCCTGAAGGGTAAAATCGACCTGAAAGAGGGCGACCGCATTGCTACCCTCGTTTCCCTGTCGCTGACTCCTCTCCGCATCGACTCGTTCGGCGAGATCCGTCCCGAGATCGACCAGGTCGACATCAAGGGTAAGGCTATCCTTTTCGAGAGCGGTATCTATGCCAAGATTCCCGATGATATGCCCGAGAAACTGGCGCTCAGCGCACTCGATGTCGCCGGTGCTCCTGCTCAGACTGCCAAGTTGTGCCAGTATGGCCAGACCGTCGTCATCCTCGGCGCTGGCGGCAAGAGCGGTATGCTCTGCTGCTATGAGGCCAAGAAGCGCGTCGGCGTGACGGGCAAGGTGATCGGTATCGCCAACAGCCCCAAGAGCACGCAGCGTATCAAGGACCTCGGCTTCTGCGACATCGTGGAAAGTGCCGCCGGCATGACTCCCGTGCAGGTTTACGAGCTGATCGAGCGCCTGACCAACGGCAAGATGGCCGATGTGACCATCAACTGCGTCAACGTTCCCGACCAGGAGATGACGGCTGTCCTCATCACCAAGGACGACGGTATCGTCTATTTCTTCTCGATGGCCACCAGCTTCACCAAGGCCAGCTTGGGCGCTGAAGGTATCGGCAGCGACGTGAACATGATTATGGGCAACGGCTACACCAAAGGCCATGCCGAGTTCACCCTCCAGGAGCTCCGCGAGAGCCCGAAGCTGCGTAAGATCTTCGAAGAGCTCTACGCTTAATAGAAACCCAATCCGCGGATAGGGGAGACCCTGCCGCGGGTTCTACATCGAAAAACAAAGAATTAATTATATGAAAGTTAACCGCAGAAAAGAATTGTTCCCGAATGTCAGCGACGCTGAATGGAACGATTGGAAATGGCAGGTGAAGAACCGCATTGAGACTTACGAGCAACTGAGCAAGTATTTCACCTTCTCCCCCGAGGAGGCTGAAGGCATCAAGAAGGCTTTGGCCAAGTTCCGTATGGCTATCACACCGTACTATCTGAGTCTGATTGACCCCAACGACCCTTACGACCCCATCCGTCGTCAGGCCATCCCCGCCGGCGAGGAGTGCAACATTGCCCCCGCAGACCTCAACGACCCGTTGCATGAGGATGAGGATTCGCCGGCACCCGGCCTCACGCACCGCTATCCGGACCGCGTGCTGTTCCTCATCACCGACACGTGCTCCATGTACTGCCGTCACTGCACCCGCCGTCGTTTCGCCGGCCAAAAGGACGACGAGAGCCCCAGCGAGCGCATCGAGAAATGCTTGGCCTACATCGAGAAGACCCCGCAGGTGCGCGACGTGCTGCTCAGCGGCGGCGACGCCCTGATGGTGAGCGACAAGAAGTTGGAGTACATCATCCAGCGTCTTCGCGCCATTCCGCATGTGGAGATTGTCCGCATCGGCAGCCGTACCCCCGTGGTGTGTCCGCAGCGCATCACCGACGACCTGGTGAATATGCTCAAGAAGTATCACCCCATCTGGCTGAACACCCATTTCAACCATCCCAACGAGTTCACTCCCGAGGCCGAAGCTGCGCTGGCCAAGCTGGCTAACGCCGGTATCCCTCTGGGCAACCAGACCGTGCTGCTGCGCGGCGTGAACGACTGCGTGCATGTCATGAAGAAACTGATGCACGAGCTGGTGCGCAACCGTGTGCGTCCGTACTACATCTACCAGTGCGACCTCTCCATGGGTCTGGAGCATTTCCGTACGCCGGTCAGCAAGGGTATCGAGATTATCGAGAATTTGCGTGGCCATACCAGCGGCTATGCTGTGCCTACCTTTGTGGTCGACGCTCCCGGCGGTGGCGGCAAGACTCCCGTGATGCCCAACTACGTTATCTCGCAGAGCCCCAATAAGGTGATTCTGCGTAACTTCGAAGGCGTCATCACAACCTACACCGAGCCCCGTGAGTATCACGAAGAGTGCCATTGCGAGGCTTGCCAGGCCAAGAAGCGTGTCGACGAAGGTGTCGCCTCGTTGCTCGAGACCGACCGTATGGCTCTCGAACCCAGCCACCTGATGCGTCATGAGCGCAACAAGAAGAAATAAACATTGCCATTTGTCAGGGGCAGCCGCGAGCGGCTGCCCCTGCAATTCTAAAAACTAGTAATACTGGTATTTCAATCCTCACTAACACTCTTCAACGATGAAAAGAACCATCTGTAAGCATCTCATCCTCACAGCCATGCTGTGCATGTTTGCTGTCTGCACCTGGGCGCAGGAGGCCTATCCCATGTATTATCCTTGCCGCGCCGAGACGGGCAAGTGGGGCTATGTCGACAAGAACGACAACTGGAGCATCCGCCCGCAGTACGACGCTGTGCTCTATGAGACCAACGGCGGAATGTATCCTGTGAGTCTTAAAGGCAAGTGGGGCTTTGTGGGTGTCAGCGGTGAGCCGCTGACGGATGTGGTCTATGATGCCGCTGTCTGCGAGATAGACTATCGCAAGAACGGCTACAAGACCAATTATGCCGCTGTGCGTCGCAAAGGCAAATGGGCTTTCATCGATGTGCAGGGCAAGTTCATCACCGATTTCGTCTACGACGAGGTGCTCATCATGAGTGGCAAGTATGTCATTCGCCAACGTGAGGGCAAGACGGTGAAGACCGGCTACCTCACCGAGGATGCCAAGGAGGTGTGGAACAGGTAAGAACATGAATGACGGCATGAGACGGTGTGCTGCAATATGGCTTACAGTGGGCATGATGCTTATTACAGGCATCGGCAGAGCCCAAGTGGCGGGCATGAACACGCTGTCGATGCTACAAATGTCCTCCTCTGCGCGCACTGCAGCTCTGGGGATGCCCTACCTGTCGCTCTACGATCCACAGGATCTGCAGCTGGGCATCGACAACGCGTCGCTGGTTTGTGAGGGCTACCATCGCCGCATGGCGGTGGACTATGTGGGTCTCTTCGGTGGCGCCGGATTCGGCACCGTGGCCATGGGCTACAAATTCGACAAGGTGCCGGGGACCTTCCTTTTCGGAGCTCATTTCAACAGCTATGGCACATTCAAGGGCTACGACGAGCAGGGCGTGTATCAGGGCGATTTCTTCGCTGCCGACTATGCGCTCTCAGCCGCGTGGGGGTTGCCTGTCGACTCAAACTTCGCCTTGGGTGTGCAGCTGATGCCCATCCTTTCGCAATATGAGAGCTATACGGCTGTAGCGCTCTCGGCCAATGTGGCCGCCACCTATTTCTCCGACAGCCGCCGTTTTGCTGCCACGCTGTCGGCGCGAAACATCGGTGCCCAGCTGGTCACTTTCGACCGCACTACGGAACGGCTGCCCTTCAGCCTCAGTGCCGAGGTGAGCTACAAGCTCAGCAATGCGCCTTTCACTTTCTTTCTGGGCCTTGAGGAGCTGACACGCTGGCAGATGGCCTACAACGATAACCTGTCGGCACGACCCACGCGCGACCCCTATACAGGAGAACCGCTCAAAGATCCTTGGTATTCAGGTGTTACCGATGTTTTGGATGAGGTGGGACGCCACTGCGCTGTGGGTGTTGAAGCCCGTCTGGGCAAAGCGCTCTTTCTCCGCACCGGCTACCGTTATCGGCAGAATGCCGAAATGGCCGCCAACGACCGCACCAATATGAATCTCAGCGGTTTCAGCTATGGCATGGGTCTTCGAACCAAGCGTTTCGAATTCTCTTATGCCCGCCGCAACTACCATCTCGGTCAGGCACCTAACTACCTTTCCTTGTCGTTCAAATGGTAAAACTACATTAGAGAGCGTACCCAATGATTCAAATCATCATCAGCAACCAGACCAATCCCTACTGGAATGTGGCGCTTGAAAACTACCTTGTGGCGCAGTGTGACGATTGTATGACCCTGTATCTATGGAAAAATCGTCGCACCGTTGTCGTGGGACAGAACCAGAATCCTTTTGCCGAATGCAATGTGGATACCCTGTTGGCCGATGGAGGATACCTCATGCGTCGCAGCACCGGCGGGGGCGCCGTATATCACGACGACGGCAACATCAATTTCAGCTTCGTGGCTCCGGCAGAACGTTACGACCAAAACAAGCAGTTCCGTGTGATATGCCGCGCCCTTGCCGACTATGGGCTGACGGCGCAGGTCAGTGGCCGCAACGACATGACTATCGACGGACGCAAATTCAGCGGCAACGCTTTTTCGCGCAACGGGCAGCGACTGCTCCATCATGGCACAATCCTCATTGGCGGCAATATTGTCGACATGCAGCGCTATCTGAAAGTCAAGCCGGCCAAACTGCAGAAACATGGGGTACAGTCGGTACAGAGCCGTGTGGTGAATCTCAAAGAGCTTGCCGATGTGACCAGCGAGAATATTGTGCCGCATCTTTGCGCTGCATTCGAGGCAGAATATGGCGAGAAGGCCCAGCGGGAGTCTTTCGACGAGATGCTGAAAAAGCCCGAGGTGGTGGCCTTGTATGACAAGTTCAGCAGTGATGCATGGCTTTATGCGCGCTGGCGCAACTTCACGGCACAGCACAGCGCGCAGTTTGCATGGGGCGGCGTGGAGCTCTCGGTTGTCACCGACCAGCAGCGCGGTGTCATCACCGATGTGCAGTTGGCTACCGATGCGTTGGAAACCACGCTGTGCAGCACGCTGGACACACTGCTGATCGGCCAGAGTATCCGCACCCGGCCGGAGCTGCCGGAGACATTGGCTTCCAGAGAAATGATTGAAGATATTTTATCCTTGATATATTAATAGTCACAGATATGAAGAAAGAGTATGTTGCACCCGAGATAGTGTTCGTGAAAGTAGCTGTCGAAAGAGGGTATTGTGTCAGCATGGTTGAAGAGAACCGGATGTTCGAAGCCAATAGTGTTGACGAGTCCAACACAGCGTCGTCCTATTCGGAGACGGGCTGGACCTGGGATTGGTAAATACTTCTATCTCAGCAGCAAGACGCTTCCCTTGGCAGTCCGCTCCTGTCGCGGCTGCGCGAGGGTGGTGTAGCGCATCACCCACACATAGGCGGCTTGTTTGCAGGCTTTTCCTTTACATGTTCCGTCCCACGAGCCCGTGAGCCCGTCAAAGGAGGCCATCAGGTTGCCGCCGCGATCGTAGACCCACACGGTGGCCGTGGCCAGCTCGTTGCTTTTGATGACGAATTCCCGGTTCTGGTTTTCATTGGGAGTGAAAGCGTTGGGTGCCCACAGCACCGAACGGTCTGCCCGCACGAGCCCGAAGGCGGTGTCGGTGCAGTCATGCAGGCTGACGGCGATAAGCATCACGAGCACAGAGTCTTCTTCCATGGGGTAGGCAAAGTGCACGATAGCAGCGGTGTCGGTCAGGCCCATGTATTGCCACAGGCGGCTGCGCCCACCAGATTCGTCGCGCAGCTCCACTTCGTGGTCGTCGTAGGTGACAATGGGAGGCTGTATCTCCATGATGGCTTGGAAGTTGCTGGTGATGATGAGGTCGAGATGAATGACGGAGTCGCAGCCGTTGACATTGTATACGATGCTGGGTAGATTGGTTGATTCGGTGTAGGTCACACCATCCTGCCATGTGTAAGGACTTCCATTGCAGATGCGCACACTATGGGTATTGTGGTAAGCGGGCTTCACCCACAGGTGCAGCGTCTCGTTGCTGTCGCATCCCTGTGAGGTGTGATCTTCGTATAAGTATATTCCGTTGAGGGTGAGTTCGTTGTCGTGCCACATGAGACTATGGTCCGAGCAGATGGTGTCGTATAGTTGGTTGTCGTATACAGGATGTATGATGAGATGGAGATACGTGTTGCTGTCGCATCCCAGCGATGTGAGGTTCTCGTTGATGTAGTCTCCGCTCTCCATGTCGTTGTTGTAGGTGGTGTCTCCTTGACAGGCAACAATTGTGTCGTAGATGATGTAACTGGGTAGTACATTGAGATTTAAGATAATGATACTGTCTGCACCGTGGATGTTTTGGAGCGCGAAGGAAATGCTGTCGGCATGGGTGAATGTGGTGTTTTCCCATACGATTGGCAATTGGTTGGAACATACTGTGCTGTCGAGTTGCACGGTGTCGTTGTTCCATATGTGCAGATGGAGTGTCACAACGCTGTCGCAACCTTCCTGGCTGCTGAAAAGTACAGGCGCTCCGTCGGTGGGACGAATGAACCGTCTGTCGCCGAGAATGTAGGGTAGCATCGGTTGTGCAATGGTGTCGAAGAGGTCAGTATTGTAGGTGCTATTGATATTGAAAATGAGGTGGATATGATGGCAGTCGTGGACCATGTCATACACACCTGCCGAGTAGAAAGAGCTGTCGTACAAGGTGTAGGGGAGCTCGTTGTCGCAGACGGCAACCTGTAGAGTGTCGTAAAATGTATGAGGTGGAATATTGATTGTCAAACTGGTTGAATCGACACAGTCGCCTCCGCCGATGCTTGCATAGAGGGTTACGTGGTGTTGCCCCGGGGCCATTGATACTAGTGGATTTCTCTCAGTGGTCTCGATGTTGTTGTCGATGCGCCAGAGGGTCTCCTCACAGGGAAAGTCCGTAAGGTTGTTGTGTCCCTCGTCGGTGCTCACCACGCTGTAGTCGAGCAGGCGGACCATCGTGTTGCAGTCGTCGTCGCCTGCTGTTTCCCAACCTGCTATTGCGGCGGGCCAGCGGTGGCCCGCTATGGCAGTCAGGATGAATGAACAGCTGGTGTTGGTGCTGGTGGTGTAGATGCATTCGCAGTGGTATATGCCAGAGTCGACCACAAGCAGCGAGCGACCGGTGCCGAGAGTGACGCCCGGAGCGTCAGCTTTGTACCATCTGTATAAGAAGCCGTCAGGAGCGGTAAAGGTGTTTGTATCCACGTCGCCACATTCGGAAGATACAATCTGCTTCTGGTTACATTCGAGCACATAGTATGCATAGGAGGAATGACCTCCAGGTACGCAGTCGTAAGTTTGCAGGTTGACATATATGTCCTGGTCGTGAAACGGACCCAGGTCAAATCCCACAGTGGTCCAGTCTTTCCATAGCCATTGGTATTGGCCTATGTTCCACCCCAAGTTATTGTTGCTTACAAAGAGGGCATAGAAGCAAGCGTCGCTTAGAGGGTATCCCAGGGAATCCAAAATACTAAAGGTGAACTTAGGCTGTTGTTCAAACGAGTGATTGGGATTCTCCATCAGGGCGGCGTATTTCAGGATGAGGAGGTCGTGGTTCATGGTGTCCACATGCATCCGGTAGCTGATGCCTTCAGTGGTTCCTCCTGTCAGGGGTCCACCGATGCGTGCGGATGCGCTGTAACCCACTGGAATGGTGCGTAATTGGTTGTTGGTGTTGGGGTCGTACCTTAGGGTAGTGCACACGGTGTGGCGCGAGTTCGCATTGTCAGGACCGTTGTCGACTCGGGAGGTATGCTGGTGTGAATTATTCAAACTGCCCCAATAATAGAGTGTGTTGCACGAGCCTTTTTGGGTGATGTCGATGCATGTCGAAGACGAATGTATGCAATCTAGTATTATGCTGTTTCGGGGTGCATAGGAAGGCTGGCACCCAACAACGTTGCTTCCCACACTATACCATACTTCAATGTCTCCTTCCAGAAATTGCAGGGTGTAGTGGGTGCTGTATGTGGTGTCGCGGTGTTGTACTGAACTGCCTACCAATCCCCAAATAATGTACCATTCCGTGGCGTCGCTTGAGTCGCTCCAGTTCAGATTGAGAATGCCGGTATTATCGTTTTGATCGGCAGTGATGTTATATATCGACGAACAGCACGCCTTTGCGGTAAACTCAAAGCCCGAGCTACCATTGGTGTTGTCGCTGCTTGAGAATAACAATAGTACTGTTCCGTGGCTTTCGTAATGAAGA
Organism: Bacteroidales bacterium; assembly: GCA_024681475.1. Classification (GTDB taxonomy): domain Bacteria; phylum Bacteroidota; class Bacteroidia; order Bacteroidales; family P3; genus Colimorpha. The sequence continues at coordinate 40,237 of JAILAT010000002.1, forward strand.
TGTCCGCTCCAACCAACGGTATTCAGAATATTCATGTTTGTCCCAGTGCCAGGAATGCCGTTCCCTTGGTCAATGAGGAAGAAAGTATTGCAGCCGACGACATCGAAGTCTCCGTCGATGGTGATGCCTTGGCCGCATTCCGATATGAATTGAAGTGTTATGTTGCAATCGGCCGGATAATTGCCTTGTCCTCCAGGGTCATAGATGGTGTAGGTCTCGCCTGCTTGCAAAACGTAGTTTTGGTTCCCCTGCGCAGAAGGAATAATGACGTTCCCGTTTTGACCTTGGACGGCGGTAACGCCCAGCAGAATAGTCAACATCAGCACAACAAAACGTGACAGTCTCACCTTGGAACTTTGCACGTGAGGCTCCTTGAGGCAGGAATAATGCTCTATATGGTGATTATCCGGCATCTTGTTGCTTTTTTTCTTTGTCGTTTTGCAGTCTTGTTTTTCTATTATGTCGCTTTTGGGGCCAAAATAGTTGCAATTATTGTGTTAAATAATGTTAATTTTTTCTAGGGTGGTTGATTTTCAATTGGATATGATTAGTTCAATTGCTGACTGTCTTGCTGGTTTTCTCCAGAGAATATCATCTCAGCAGCAGAACGCTTCCTTTCTCTTTTTGTGTGATGAGTGGCTGTGCTTTGGAGACGTAAGTGAGTAGCCAGACGTAGGCACCTTGCGGACAGGGTTTTCCGTCATTGGTGCCGTCCCATGAGTCTGTCAGGGCGTCAAAACTGGTGATATAGAGGCCACTGCGGTCATAAATGGTGATTTGGGCCTCGACGATGTCGTATGTTGCGATGGCAAATACGCGGTTTTGGTTCTCGTCGGGGGTGAAGACGTTTGGCACCCACACACGTGCCAAATCGGCTCGAATGACGACGCTCGTGTCGTCGCTGCAGCCTCCACGGCTGACAGCGTGGAGCGCTATCAGCATCGAGTCCACCTCAAGCGGATAGACAAAATGCACTACGATGTTGGTGTCGCTCTCCCCACCGATGTCCCAGCTGCGCGAACGGCCATGCGAGATGTCCTCCAGGAGCACCTCTTGATTGTTGAAGCTGACGATGGTCGGCGTGGCGCGCATCCTGGCTTGGAAACTGTTGTCCACATTCAGTAGCAGGCGGTAGGTCGAGTCGCAGCCCCACATGTTCGCGTATGTCATTGTCGGTGTGTGTGTTGTCTCTGTGTAGGTATTGCCGTCAATCCAGGTGTAGTCGCTGTTTGAGCATATCGTGACTTGCTGTTTCTCGAAAAAGGTAGGATGCACTACAAGGTCTAAGAGTATGTTCGAGTCGCATCTTGCAACTGTTTGATAGTGCGCTTCGTAGTGCCCTGTGGTGTTGATGGTCTGTCCGTCGAAAGTGATCGAGTCGTTGTCGCAGATGGTGTCTCTTCTGAGCAGTTCGTATACCGGATTGACCGTCAGCGAGTAGGTGACGATGCTGTCGCAGTGGTCTTCGCTTTCGAAGGGCAGGGTCCAGATGCCGCTCTCGGAGAATCCATAGTGTGTGGGGCTGCCTTCGCATACCACCTCGCGTTCAGTGGTGTTGTATGTGGGATGGATGACGAGGTTGAGGTTGAAACTGCTGTCGCAGTCGAAACTGGATAGCATGGGATCGCGGATGATGGTGCTCTCTGTGTAGGTTTGGCCCCACCACTCGAACGAGCCGCAGGCGACGGTGTCGACAGTCCTGGTGTATGAGGGGTGGAAGCAGATGGTGGTGACGGTGTCGAGAGTGCCGCAAGAGGTGTTGATGCGGAACAGGTACTGGATGCAGGTGTCGTGGTCCAGTCGCGAGGGCGCAGTGATCCTGAAGGTGGAGTCGTTGATGGTGCCGACATTGGGGCCAACCACCTGTCGTGAGTCTATCTGGCACGTGGTGGGGATGAGGCTGGGGTCGAGCGCCAGTTCCCATTCGAAGATATATCCGTTGTCGCCGCTCCATCCGTCGATGACTTCGATGCGCCACGAGCCGTTGAGGGGACAACCTATGAGGCTTGAGAAACTCTGGTCGGGATGGTAGAAATGGGTGCCGGCGGCGACGTTGGAGGAGTCGACGCCCTGGTTGCCCCAAAAGCCTCCGCCAATATTGACGGTGTTGCCTGCACGGTAGATGATGCCGTCGCCGGAACCGTAGGTGTAGCCCGAATTGTTATTGTTGCTCCAGCAGTAGTTCCATCCCGTGCCGGGAGCATTGTCCGGACGGTTGGAGTTGCAGGGATAAAGATAGTCTTCGTCATCGATGGGGTTGCCCAGAAAGGTGCCATTGTCCATGTTGTTGCCCTCCTGCCAGCCGCGACGGGATTGGGGAATGCTACTCGTGCAGTCCGAGGTGCCGTAACCGCTGAAGTTCAGTAGGCTGGCAGAGTGGTTGTTGGGGCAGGTGAGGTTGATGTGGATGTCGCCGATGTAAGAGTGTTCCATCTTGAGGCGTACATATTTGATGTCGTTCACTGAGGTGATGGTGCTGCCGGGACCACTGCTGGGAAAATCTGTGAAGACGACAGGCGACTGGTAGGAGCATCCCATCGTGCCACACGACACTCCATCGGGCAGGAATATGGTGTCAGCATGTCCCAGCGAGGCCTCGGGTAGCGAGATCTGCACTGTATTGGTGTCCGAGTGTCCGAAGGTGACCACAAACGACCGTCCTGCGCAGGCGTGCGGATAGAGGTTCAAACCCACAATCTCCTGCGCCGACAGCTTCAGCGTAAGCAGTAAGCACAGCGCCATGGCTGCCGATTTCCAGTTGTTTATGGTTACTATTGTACTCATAATATATTGACTTCTAGTTGATTCGGACTATTCGTCGCTGCCGATATTGTCCATTAATGGGGCAATGGGATCGTCGTTCTTCTGTAATGGCGCGGCCTTCTTGGGTGTTACGGCTTCGGGATTGATATGCACATCCATTTGCGGATAGGGAATGCCGATGCCATATTCGTTGAAGGCCTTGTAAAGGTTTTCGCGGATGCGTTTCCAGATGGTCCAGTAGTCGTCCACCGAGGCCCAAACCCAGATGCTCCAGTCTACCGAGCTGTTGTTCAGGTCGCTGACACAGATGCTGGGTGCAGGGTCGCGCTTCACCAAGGGGTCGGAGTTTATCACCTCTTCAATCACCTTGCGGGCGAAATCAAGGTCGGTGCCGTAGGCCACGCTGGCCACGACGTCCAGACGGATGACGGGCTCCTTGGTGTGGTTGATGAGCGACTTGGTGGCCAGCTCACTGTTGGGCACGATGATGATGCGTCCGTTGAAGGGGCGTATCAGCGTGTGGAAGATGCGTATCTCTTTCACATAGCCTTTGTAGTTGCCGCACTCGATGTAGTCGCCAGCCTTGAAGGGGCGCATCAACAGCAGGATGACGCCGCCGGCAAAGTTCTGCAGCGTGCCTTGCAAAGCCATGCCGATGGCCAAGCCGGCAGCACCCAGGATGGCGATGAACGAGGTGGCCTTGATACCGATGATGTCCATCACCATGATGACAAGCATCACCTTCATCAGCACGTCGACCAGTGAGGTGAGGAATCCCTTCAGTGTTGGCTCCGCGCCACGCTTCTCCAGAAGCTTCGTCAGCGTCTTCTTCAGCAGTTTGATAAGTTTCCAGCCTATCCACAGCACCGCGATGGCGCCAATCATCTTGGGCACGAATGCCACCGAGATGTCCAGCAGCGACGACAGCGCGTCTTTTATCAATGTGTTCTCGCCGGTCACCACGGCCTTAAAGTCGTCGACATTCATGTGTGTCAGGCTGTCGACAAGAGTCTTCTTGATGCTGTCAGCCTCAATGGCCGTCTGCACCAGTTCCGAGTTGCCCAACGAGTCCACCGTCGGTGCATTGGTGGCAGCCGCAGCTGCAGCCACCAGATTTCCAGTTTCGTCCAATAATAACATCGTTCTTAATTGTAGGTTATTATATATAGTTTCTTTTTAATATAGTTTAATATAGTGTTAATTATTCAGTAACGCAATAAAACTCACATTATTGCGCTTCAAGTAAAAAAAACATTCATGTAGATGCTCCCCAAGCAATAAACCACAGGTGTTATCTAGTAGTATAGTATCGAGATATCTAGTAGTGTGGTATCGAGATATCTAGTAGTATCGTGTTATCATGTAGTATCCATACCGTTCCCCATCCTTACAGAATCATGGAGCCTGAGGCAAGAACTTTCCATAACCATGAAAACCAAGAAATTCCTCAAAACAGCGTACCAGAGGCTCTAGCTATCTATGACCATGAAAATCATTACCATTGTCGGTATAACGTGCCGGAGGCACGTGCCCTCAATAACCCCACATGCCAGTGTGGGGTATCCTCATCGCCTAAACACAGCGTGCCGGAGGCACGCGCTCTCTGCAAAAAGAAACGGATCGAAAAGGAGCAGTATAATACATCCTCCCGTGTGGTTTGCTACGTTCTTGAAATAATAACTCCAACGAAAAAAAAACACCATTTCCCCTTTTTTTAAAAAAATATTTTGTCAGATGAAAATAAATGCGTAATTTTGCACTCGCTTTCGATAGGTAGAAAGCGTAAGCAAGAAAAGCATTGCGTTGTTGTCCTGCTATCGAAATCGGCAAAATTTCAAGAGGAAGGACCAAGCATTTGTATTTTTGCTTCATATTGGTATGAACTGATATTTTTAAAACACTTTTTTTACTAAAATCAAACAACAATGAAAAAAGTAATTGTTTTAGTAGCGATATGTCTGATGGCACTGTCAATCAACGCACAAAGTTACGTGGACCTCGGGCTGCCAAGTGGTACAAAATGGAAGTCCACAAATGAAAAGGGCGGCTTCCTTACTTATGATGAAGCAATCTCTAAGTATGGAGACAAGTTGCCGACCCGGGAACAATATGAGGAACTGAAAGAGAAGTGCACTTGGGTGTCAACTGGCAATGGTTGCAATGTATACGGTCCTAATGGTAACTACATATACATGCCCGCCATGGGCTCACGTGGTTGTGATGGAAGTGTATACAGCTCAAACACCCTCGGCTACTACTTGTCGTCCACACGCAAGGATCCTGGCTACGTATGGTATCTCTTTTTCGCTGCGAGCCGTGTGAGTACCACCGTGAGCGTGGGTGAATCCTACCGTTGCGGAGGGTATTCCATCCGTTTGGTCCAAGATTGACGATTGTGCATCCAAGAGAGCAATCGCAGGACTTTACCCCCATTCATCAAAAAGAGATGGCAATAGCTTCATTGTCAAATGGGAAAATAATCGTATCTTTATACCAGTAAACCGAATGTTAAACAACGGCCGACTGGCAGATTAATGGGTTCTGTCTGTTCTGATGGCTAAAAAGCAAAAAATAGAACCTACCTTGAAATATTTGCATTTCAATGTAAAAAAATCTATCGAAGTGGTAGAGACAGACTGAGCAATGTCAGGAAGAAGGTATGGCTGGGATTATCCTCACAGAATCATATCTGATTCATTGGCGTACGGATTCTTTTTGTGAAGACAATAGGACGGGGTATTGTAGCATCGGTAGTCTTCTTTTTTTTGTGTTGGTCATAGTACAAACAAACGACAATGCTTCTGGCGAGAGCGTGCGCAGTCCTTTGCAGTCGTCGGCGATGCATTCCAAACCATAATAGTCGCGTATAATCCTCCAGTCGTTCAGCTCACCGCACTCAAACACGTGCTGAATCAACTGAGCAGAGTTATTCTCAGGGATCGAACAAATCAAGGTCGATGTCCCAGAAAAGAACGGGCGACAATTTCTCTATTGGCAGTCGTTTGTCCATTTGAAAACAAAAGGGTATACGTCTTTGATTTGGCGTATACCCTTTTGATTGGTAGATTATTAGCAGAGCTCGTGGATCACGAGGCCGGAGCGCAGTTTGGGCTCGAACCAGGTGGTCTTCGGGGGCATGATGTTGCCGGTGTCGGCAATATCGATGATCTGCTTCATGCTCACGGGATAGAGGGCGAAGGCGACCTTCATCTCGCCGTTGTCGACGCGACGTTTCAGCTCGCCGAGGCCACGGATGCCGCCGACGAAGTCGATGCGCTTGTCGGTGCGGAGGTCCTTGATGCCGAGCACCTTGTCGAGGACGAGGTTGCTGAGGATGGTGACATCGAGCACGCCGATGGGGTCGTTGTCGTTGTAGGTGCCGGGCTTGGCGGTCATC
>JAILAT010000028.1 GCA_024681475.1 Bacteroidales bacterium
CCCTCGCCCCTCGAAACACGAAGAAATCGTGCGCGAATTCCTGGTGCACTGGGCTAAAAAGAAGAAAATTGACTGCCGAGTGGACAAGGTGGGCAACGTGATTCTGTCGAAACCCGCCACCAAGGGGATGGAGAACCGTCACCCCGTGGTGCTGCAGGCCCACATGGACATGGTGCCCCAAGCCCGTGCCGGCAAGAAGCATGACTTCTTGAAAGACCCCATCGAGACCAAGATTGTGGACGAGTGGGTGTATGCCTGCGACACCACCCTGGGCGCCGACGACGGTCTGGGCGTGGCAGCCATCATGGCCGTCTTCGAGTCCACGACCATCAAGCACGGTCCGCTGGAGGCCCTCATCACCACCGACGAGGAGACCAGCATGACCGGTGCCTTCGGCCTGAAGAAAGGTGAGCTGAAGGGCGACTACCTGCTGAACCTCGACAGCGAGACCGAAGGCGAGCTGTATGTGGGCTGCGCCGGCGGTATCGACGCCGTGATGAACATCCCCTACGCCACCGAGAAGACCCCCGCCGGCATGGTGGCCTACCGCCTCACCCTCGGCGGCCTCAAAGGCGGCCACAGCGGTATGGAAATCAACAGCGGCCGCGCCAATGTCAACAAACTGCTCTTCCGTCACCTGCGCTGGGTGGCCGAGTGTGGTCTGCGCCTGATCAGCGTCAACGGCGGCAACATGCGCAACGCCATCCCCCGCGACGGCGAGGACGTCATCGCTTTCCCCAAAGAGCACACCGACTGCATCCTCAAAGAGTTCGACAAGGTGGCCGGATGGGTGAAGAAAGAGCTGGCCAGCGTGGAGCCCGACTTCTTCGTCAAGTATGAGAAGGTTCGCATCAGCCCCAACGTGATTACCGCTGCCGACACCCAGAAGATTATCAACATGATGATGGTGGCCCCCAATGGCGTAATCCGCATGAGCAACGACATGGAAGGCCTGGTGGAGACCTCGCTCAACATCGCCATCGTGAAAACCAACGGCAAGAGCTTCAATGTGCAGGCCCTGCTGCGTTCGAGCGTCGACACCGCCAAGGAGGCGCTGGCCGAGCGCCTGGTGTGCCTGGCCGAACTGTGTGGCGGCACCTGCCGTTTGAGCGGCGCCTACCCCGGTTGGAAGCCTAATATGGAGAGCGAACTGCTGAAGATAATGAAGCAGACCTACAAGAAACTCTACAAGAAAGAGCCCGCCGTGGTGGCTATCCACGCCGGTCTGGAGTGCGGCCTGCTCGGCGGCAAGTACCCCGACATGGAGATGATTAGCTTCGGCCCGACGCTCCAGAGCCCCCACAGCCCCGACGAGCGCGCCAATATCCCCAGTAGTAAGAAATTCTACGACTATCTGGTGGCCACACTCGAAGCCATCCCCGTCAAGAAATAAGAAGCTGTTTCCTGGAATCAGAGGGGAAGCCATACCGGCTCCCCCTTTCTTTTTACCCTTCAATACTGCAAAAAGCGGACAAGACACGGTGCGGGTGGTGCTTTTGTGATAACTTTTTTTTGCAGTTTCAGAAATTATATGTATATTTGTACCTTTGTAAAAAGAAAGGAGTGTATAATAAGAGGTTATTATTTAACTGTTTATGTTGGTATGACAGGCGTACGGACAACAGGCAACCTCACTAGATATACCGAAGCCAATGAGTGAAGAGATAATCATAAAGGCAAACACAGACATTGAAGTCATCAAGTACCGCATCTACGAGGTGCGAGGTTTGCGCGTTATGCTTGACCGTGACTTGGCAGAGTTGTACAATGTAGAAACTCGTGCTTTGAATCAGGCGGTGAGACGTAATATCGACAGATTCCCAGAGGATCTTATGTTTGTGATGACCGATGATGAGATGAATGCTTGGAAATCACAAATTGTGATGTCCAATTCTATCCGTATGGGTATGCGCCGACCTCCTGTTGTATTTACTGAACTTGGTATTGCGATGCTGAGTTCGGTGCTGCGGTCGGAGACAGCCATACAGGTAAACATCAATATTATGCGGGCGTTTGTAACCATTCGTCACGCAATCGGTGCCTGGCAGGATACCAACTTAAAGGTGGAACAATTGTCGCACAAGGTAGATTCCCTCAACGCCCGTGTGGATGAGATTCTCCACGAGCAAAACGAGAACAATATGGAGATGGCCGTGCAGATAGAAGCCATCAACAACGCCCTCGACCAACTGCGCGAGAAGCCTTCAACGCCACGGAAACGGATTGGGTTTAAACAAGATAATAAATGACTGTGCTGGAAGAAGTGGAAAATAGGAAACTGATGAAATATTTTTTAAATTAATAATATATCGCATGAAACCACATAAAACAATCTTCATATTATTGATGCCTCTTGTATTCGGATCATGTGTGGCTACGCATCAAGTGCCACAACCTGTAGTTCTTGAACCCGTAAGTATAGTTATAAATGAATCAATAAAACCATACACCTATTTTTACATTACCTCAACAGAAGTAAAAACTAGCTCTTCAGGCAGTGTATATGGAAATGAATATGGAGTTTACGGATCCTCATCAAGTAGAAGCACAAATCCAGCAGATATAATATCTGGAAATCTTATCAAAAAAGGGTTAATTCGATTGCCTGACTTGAAAAGTGAACTGGCAGACAAAACCATGATTATTAATTATGGAGAAACAGGAAGACGAAATACTGGTGGCGGTGGATATACTATCGAAATAACATTACAAATGGTATCAGCAAAAACTAATCAAGTCATTTGTGTATTGACTGGAGAAGGTCAAGGGAAAACAGAGGCTGACGACATTAGGATTGCTATTAATCGTTGTCTAGAAGAGTTGTATCGGCAATAGCTATTTAATCCAATGAACCTCATTGACGAATACATATTAGAGCGGACTTGTACCTATAAGGGTGAAACTTATAAGGTGCGGGATAATGGTGCCGTATGTCGTCAGCCGAGGCCTGAAGGTAGACTTCGCAAGGATGACGGCAAATGGACGTTTGGCGAGAAGAACGAAACGAATGGATATATGTACATCGGTCAGCACCGTGTACACATTATTGTTGCTACAGCTTTCCTCGGTGAGAACGATACCAAGGTTTATGTTGTTGACCACATAGATACTAATCGCTGTAACAACCGAGCAGAGAATCTACGTTGGCTAACACGTCTTGAGAATGCTTTATTAAACGAGGGCACTTGCAGAAAGATAACCTATTTGTGCGGTGGTGACATTACAAAGTTTATCAATAACCCTTCATGTCTGCATGATCTTGCAAATGATCCTGATATCAGTTGGATGCGTACTGTATCGGCAGAGGAAGCCAAGGCTGCATATGCAAGAGTACAAGCTATGAAATCCCAAACGCGAAGACGTGTACAGTCAGAAGAACATGTTGGGAACGAAGAGCTAAAACGACAAGAGCAAGCTGAAGCTATGGCATGGAACCGCACTCAAAATAATGACTGGCGTTTCACTGCCCCTAAACAACCGGTGACGCACACACCCGACCCTGTTTTCACTAAAGCCTTATATCCAGAAACTGCATTACAAAAAGATTGGAAGACTCCCACCGAGTTTCTATGCTGTCCGACCGAGACCACAGATACACCATTACAAGATTATTTTTCGAATCTTGCTATTGGTAAAACATTCTCACGAAATAAGTACACAGAACATACTGTATTTGATTTCGCTTTAATTGAAGATAAAAAGACTCTGCTTGTTGCTACAAAAGATATTAACCCAAATGCGACAAAACATTATGGATTATTGAAAGTATACCATTCCGGCATCCAATTTATCCATGAAAGCATCAGCACATATTTTGAAGAAAATGGCGTTAGAAAGTATTTCACTTTAGAGCAAGGTAAAGAATGGAATGGTCCAGATAGTATTGATGATTATTGTTAAATTAAAATTCACTAAAATAATTAATCCTTAAACGTTTAAGCAATTATGGCAAAAGAAAAAAAGTTTATGACTTGTGACGGTAACTGCGCTGCAGCGCATGTGGCCTACATGTTCAGCGAGGTAGCAGCTATCTACCCCATCACCCCCTCCAGCC
>JAILAT010000030.1 GCA_024681475.1 Bacteroidales bacterium
TTCGCTGACGGTGACGCCCAACCCGGCGCACACGCAGATACGCGTGGCCAGCGACGAGGCGATGAGCCTGGTGACGCTGCGCGACATGAACGGCCGCACGGTGCTGGAGGCACGCCCCAACGCCACGGCCACGGTGCTGAACGTCAGCCAGCTGCCCTCAGGCACCTACATCCTGACAGCCACGACGCCGCGCGGCACAACCTCGCGCAAGCTGGTGGTGCAGTAGGGATAGTTGTTCAATAATACAATGAATGATATGAAAAATAGAATAATAACAATTATCTGCGTGACGGTTGCGGCACTGGCATTATCGGGGTGCTCGACAATGACCTACCACGCTGCCAGTCACGACATTGCCTTGCTGGAGAAGAAGGGTGACTTCGTCGCCAGCGCGTCGATGTCGCTAGAGGAGACTCCACTGGAATATCTCAGTGCCTCCTATGCGCTGTCGAACCACTGGGCGCTGCAGTCGTCGTGCGCCTTGGAGACCTTCAAGCCCTACGCCTTTCAGCAGGCTGTGGGCTACTACACGCATCTGGGCGGCGGTATCGGTGAGGCGTATGCCGGATTTGACTATATGCACAAGCTGATGCCCGAGAGAAACGCTATCGAAACCCGCATGGGTGTATATTTGCAATGTGATTATGGTTGGAACGGCCTTTGGAATGGCAAGTTGGATGTCGGTCTGGGGCTTCGCAACAACTATTGTCTGGGAAGGAATCCTGTCCTTGAGGATGAGCAGATAGAGGGCCCGGCGTACAACGCCATCCTGCTTGACCCCATCGTCATGATACGGTTGGGTGGAGAACATCTGAAGTTGGAGGCAAACATCATGTACAACTTCGTCGTGGCGAGTAAGGTGGCGAATATGGATTGTGTTCCCGAGAAGGAACATCCCGTCACTTTGACCCTGGGTGTCAACTATCGTTTCTAACCTTAAATGCGTAATGTTATGAAAAACAAGGTAATGATTATTCTGTGTGCCATGATAGCGGTGGTTTGTCTCAGTAGCTGTTACCACTATTGGCCTGTCAATTGTGACATTCCCTTGATGGAAGAAAAAGGCGACTGCCGCATCGACGCCGCGGTGACAGGGGTCGGAGTTAACGTTGCAGCCACCTATTCTCCCGTCAACCACCTGGCTTTGCAGGCCGATGTGTCGACTCTTCTCTATATTCCTTACCATTTCAGGCAAGGTGTGGGATGCTACACGCATCTGGGCAGCGGCGTGGGCGAAGTGTATGTGGGGTACAGTATGGAAATGGCCCGGTTGAGCACTGAGTATCTCCAACTCAACTATGGATGGAACGGTTTGTGGAACGGAAAAATGGACATCGGACTGGGTGTCAGGGGCAGCCTCTTCGATTGGTATTGTCATGGAGAGTCTGACGCAGATCCAGGTACCTACTACGGCGAACGATTTTCAACGCAACTCATTGAGCCGCAGGCGATGATACGCTTGGGCGGTGAACACTTGAAGTTTTCGATGAATGTTGTGTACAGCTTGTGGCTAAGCGACGAAAATCCCTACGACTGGCCTTTCAATGTCAGCCTGGGTGTCAACTATCGTTTCTAAGGGGAAGGTCTTACGGACTCAGCAATCTCTTGTGGCTTCCTAGCGCTAGGGTGTTGATGAGCTATTCTCCTCCTTCATTTTGCGTAGCGTGTACTCAAAGCGGTCGAAGTGGGTGATACCCACGGCTTTGAGGATTTCGACGCTGCGGTCGGTGTCTTCGGGGGTGTTGTAGTTGGGAATGAGAGGCACGCGCACGGTCATGCGGTCGGGGCCTATGGCTTTGACGAGCCACTTTAAGTTGCCCATTGACAAGGTGTTGCTGTGCCCCGTATAGCGCTGGTAGATGTCGTCGTTACAGTCCTTGATGTCGATGATGAAATCGTCGATGGTTTCGGCGGCGCGCTCCACAGCATCGCGCGGCACGGAGAGTGCCGTCTCGGCGGTGAGGTGCCAGTTGTGCTCGCAGAGTTGGCGGAATTCCTCGATGAAATCCATGCGTAGCAGCGGTTCGCCGCCGCCGAAGCAGACGCCGCCGCCTGTGGCCACAAAATAGAGGTTGTCGATGCTGCAAAAGTCGTAGAGTTCCTTGGGTGTGAGGTGTTGCATCCCTTCGTCGGGGCCCAGGCATCGGCGGTTCAGGCAGTAGCGGCAGCGCAGGGTGCAGCCATGGAAGCATGCCAGCGTGGTGACACCGATGCCGTCGATGCCGATGCGGTGACGATTGATGCCGATGAAGGGGACCCTTTCCATGGTGTTGTCTTTTATGTTGTTAGTATATTTCGAATCGGACGGGCAATGTTATCTCGCAGCGCACGTGATGGCCGTTCTTGGTGGCGGGATTAAAGCGTGGCATATTCATTATCAGGCGCTTGGCTTCTTGACCGCAGCCGCCGCCAATATCTCGCAGGATGGTGGCCGACGAGATGCTGCCGTCGGGCTCGACAACGCAGCTGATGTAGACGCTGCCGGTGGCACAAGTGCCTTCGGGATAGCGCAAGTGCTGCGCGATATAGGCATAATACTGTTCATCGCCACCTGGAAACTGGGGAGCGCAATCCACCTCATTTTGGCTGAAAATGTGGGTCGTGTCGCTGAGGGCCAGTTTCTGGGCCTTCTCATATTCCTCAAAGTCAAAAGAATCGCCTTCCATGCCGGTCACAAACACACCGTCGGGTTCCTCGTCGCGAACAGCTGGCGAGTCTGGCGGTGTGTTCTCGTTGCTGTCGCAATGTACGATGGGTTCGCCTTCATAGAGGACGTCGTCGGAGTAGACGGGGTCTTGGGTCTCGCCGGAACGACAAGAAGAGAGCGAGAGTGTCATGGCCACGCCTGTCACGATGGCCGTAGCACCCAAGCTTTTGCGACGTAGCAGTTCATGCTCGATGTAGCGCACCTCGGCCTCGCAGCGGGGGCAGGTGCCGCGACAGTCGCCCTGATGGGTACACTCCTTGATTTCCAAGGGTATGCCGTTGGCCTCGGCCACGGAGCGGCGTATGGCCTTGAGTTGGTTGCAGATAGTCTTGCCTCGTTTCATAATCTTCTTTCGTTTTATTATTGACACTTCTGATATTATAGACACTTCTGAAAGCTGAAAAGTGTATCGTAAGGCAAAAATAATAGGGTAGGTGTTTTTATTCTGTTGTGTAATAGTTTTTTATCTCGTCCAATACTTGCAGTGTCTCCTCCAGGCTTGTGAGGGTCACCAGCGGGATGCGGAACTGCTTGAAGTTGGGCAGTCCCTTGAAATAGTTGCCGTAGTGTTTGCGCATCTCGAAGATGGCGGTGTGCTCGCCCTTGAATTCCACGGCTGCCAGCAGGTGCTCGCGGCAGACGTCCACACGCTGTGCCACGCCGACGGGCCGTGGCTCCACCTGGTTGAACATCAGCTGCTTGCACTGCCCGAAAATCCAAGGGTTGCCGATGGCGGCGCGACCGATAAGGATACCGTCGACGCCGTAGCGCCGGCGTGCCTCGGCGGCCTGCTGCGGTGTGGCGATGTCGCCGTTGCCGAAGACCGGGATGTGGAGCCTGGGGTTGGCCTTGGTCTGCGCGATGAGCGTCCAGTCGGCGGTGCCGGAGTACATCTGTGTCTTGGTGCGGCCGTGGATGCTGACGGCGGCGACGCCGATGTCCTGCAGCTGCTCGGCGAGGGTGACGATGGGCTTGTCGTTGGCATCGTAGCCCAGGCGTGTCTTGACGGTGACGGGCAGGGGAGAGCGTTGGACCAGCGCGGCGGTGATTTTCAGCAGCTTGGGTATATCTTTCAGCATTCCCGAGCCGCCGCCCTTGCCGGCCACCTTGCGCACGGGACAGCCCCAGTTGATGTCAATGAAGTCGGGTTGCGCCTCGGCCACCACGTCAATGCAACGTAGCATTGCATCTTCCTCGTTGCCAAATACTTGTATGCCAATAGGACGCTCGGAGGGGTCGAACAGCATCTTGCGGCGGCTTTTCTCCACGTCGCGGATGAGCGCCTCGGAGGCGATGAACTCGCTGATGAGCACATCGGCGCCATGGCGTTTGCAGAGCTGCCGGAAGGGCAGGTCCGTGATGTCGTCCATGGGCGACAAAAAGAGAGGGAACTCGCCGAGGTCTATGTCATTTATTATGGCCATACACAATAAAATGGCTGAGTGAGCGTTCAATTGTAACAAAATGCAAAGATAATAAAAAAAGTCGATAGGGAGGAAATAAATATCATGGAAAAGACGCAAGTGATACGTTATCAAGAGTTTTCGTCCGACGAGCTGTGTGTGCGCGACCGTGAGCTGATGGCTGCCGCCATCGCCGCCACCGAAGGGGCCTATGCGCCCTATTCGCACTTCCACGTCGGCGCCGCCGTGCGGCTGGCCAGCGGCGAGGTGGTGAAGGGCAACAACCAGGAGAATGTGGCCTATCCCAGTGGTCTTTGCGCAGAGCGCACGGCGCTGTTCGCCGCCTCGGCGGCGCACCCCGGCGCGGTGTTCGAGGCGCTGGCCCTGGTGGCACGCGACAGCGAGGGCCGTCTCACCGCCGCCACTCCCTGTGGCGCCTGTCGTCAAGTGATGGCGGAGTACGAGATGAGGCAAGGAAAAAAGATGCGCATGCTGGTGTGGCAAAGCGAGTCGAAAATCTTGATATTCGACGGCATAGAAAGCTTGTTACCGTTTGTTTTCACGATGTGACATCGCCGACAAGTGCGACTGTAACAGTTTCGTATTCAGCGCCGTGGCCTTTCCGGAAAAAACTTTTTTAACAAAAGGTTGGCGGGACTGAAATTTCTTTGTACTTTTGCAAAATTATTTTGCGCATAAATATTGAATATTAAACATAAAAAAACTATCAAGAAACAATGGCAATTATTGGAAATCTAAGAAAGCATTCATGGATCATTGTCGCGTTTGTCGCAATAGCAATTGCAGCTTTTACAGCAGGCAGCGATGTGCCCAAATTCTTCCAGAGCACTTTTGGCCGGAATGCTAACGCTTTCGCCACCATCGGCGGCGACGTGGTCAACGTCGAAGAGTTCAACGCCCGCGTCAGTGAGCGTGAGAATATTATGAAGATGTACGGCTACACCGACTATAGCATCAAGGAGGCCGTGTGGCAGGAAATGCTGCAGGACAAACTGTTGGGCAAGGAGATCGATGCCCTCGGTATCGCCGTCAGCGACCTGGAAATGAACGATATGTACTACGGCCGTTTCATCTCGCCGCTGGTGCAGCAGCAGCTGGGCGACCCCCAGACTGGCGAATACAACAAGGAGTATGTGCGCAACCTCATCAGCCAGATAGCCCTGCAGCCCGACACCACGGAGTTCTACAAGCAGTGGCTGAGCCTGGAGCAGGATGCCCGCAAAGACCGCGAGCGCAGCAAATATCTGACCATGGTGTACAGCGGCATCTACATGCCCAAGGCGCTGGCCAACACAATTGCTGACATCGACAGCCGCAAGGCCGACGTGCGCGTGGCCGGTATGCTCTATTCGCAGGCCCAGGACGAGGCTATGGTGCTCACCGACGAGGATTTCGAAAACTACTTCAAGGCACACCAGAAAGAAATCAACGCCCAGTTCTTCCGCGGCGACCTCAACGAGTATCGCGAGATGACCTATGCTGTGTTCACCGCCACACCGTCGCTCGGCGACATGGAGACGCTCAACAAGGAGGTGGCCTCCATGTGGGAGCAGATGAAAGACCTTGAAGGCGACGACCTGAAGGACTTCGTCAATGTGTATGGTATCTTCGACTCCACCTACGTGAAGAGCGAGGATATCATGGCTCCGCTCGACTCGGTGGTGAGGGGCAGCCACGCAGGCAAGCTGATTGACCCGCAGGTGGTACCCTGTGTGATGAAGAACGAGCCCGTACGTTACGCCTATGGCGAGTATGTGATGGGCAAGGTGATTGGCACCGCCATGCGTCCCGACAGTGTGCGTATCTCCATGATTTTCCTCCCCAGCGAGAAATACTCCCAGGGCATCACCACGACCCTCGCCGAGGCCAAGGATCAGCGCGACAGCGCTATGCGCGACCTCAAGATGGGTATGAGTTTTGAGGATGCCGTGCGCAAATATTCCATCGACACCACCAACCTGGGCGACCAGGAGTGGCTGCTCGACGGCACCCCCGTGATGTTCATGGATGAGATTATGAAAACCAAAGTGAACGACGTGTTCACCTATGATATTCCCGACGATCGCGGCTTCTTCATCGTGAAGGTGACCGACAAGACCGCCCCGAGAATGAAATACAGTCTGGCACTGGTGACCAAGCCCATTACGCCGAGTTCGGAGACGGACCGCGCCATCCGCGACAAAGCCAATCTCTTCGCCAGCAAATACTCCACCGTCGAGGCTATGCGCGAAGGCGCTGCCCAGGAGAATGTGCAGCTGCGCCAGTGCGCTGTGATACCTATGAGCGACTCGCTGACGGGCTACACCAACACCCACGAGGCTGTGCGCTGGGCTTTCAACAAGGACACCAAGCAGGGCGCCGTCTCCGGCCAGGTCTTCACGTCGGACTACAACTACCTTGTGGTGGGTCTGGATAACATCTACAAGCCTGGCAAGCTGACGCTTGACCAGGTGCGTCAGGCCATCGAGCCGCTGGTGCGCATGGAGAAGCTGGGCAACCAGCTGGCCGAGCAGTATGCCGACGCCGGCAACAATATCGACGCTGTGGCCGCCAAGATGGGCACCACGGTCGACACCATCACCGATTTCTCGTTCCGCTCCTACTATATGGGACGCTTCGGCATGGAGCCCAAGTGCGCCGGTGCCGTGGCCGCCAAGAAGAGCGGTATGGTGGGTCCTGTGAAGGGTGCTTCGGGCATCTACTTCATCAGTGTGGACAATACGCGCAGCGATGCTGCTACCGATCCCCAGGGCATCAGCAACGAGCTCGAGCAGCGCTGCCAGAACGACGTGCAACGTCTGCCGCTGTTGCTGCAGAAACGCACGAAGATTGTGGACAACAGATCGTTATATTTCTAGTCGTCCACGCGCCTGACCTCGTGCAGGCACAATGACAGAAGGTGAAATGGCGGTGCCGTAAGCGCGGAACCGCCATTTTTTGGCAGTGAATGCAGGTATAAAAAGGCGATATTATTGTGAGAGCATGAAAATAAAGAAATGGATAGGCAAAGTTCTGCACGGACCGCAGCTGCTGGGAAAGCGGCTGTGGCGTGGGCGCTTTGTGCTGAGCGACCTCTTCAAGCACGAGCATCGCTTCGTGGTGCTCGACACAGAGACCTACAAGGAAAAGGTGTCGTTCCGCCTGTCGGGTCTTAACCTTTTCGTGACCTTCGGCATCGTCGCCTTGGTGCTCGTCGTGCTGACCGCCGTGCTGCTGGCGTTTACGCCGCTGCGCGAGCTGATACCCGGCTATACCAATTCACGCATGGTGCAGCAGACCTACGCCAACGCCAAGACCATACAGACCATCGAGGCCCAGCTGAAGGCCCAGGAGGAGCTGCTGGCAGACATACAGGATGTCATGATGGGCAAAGACCCTGCGGCACGCCACACCGTTGAGGCCACCACGGGCGACAGCGCCAAAGTGGAGGCGACACCCTATGTGCGCAGCCGCGCCGACAGCCTGTTGCGCGACGAGATGGAGAGCCGTGGCGGCGATGCCTACTATGCGCTGCCTCTCGAAGGCAAGGTGACCGACCGTTTCGACAGCCGCAACCGTCAGTATGGCGTGGAAGTGTCGGGCAAGAGCGGCAGCAAGGTGCTGTCGGCACAAGGCGGTATCATCCTGCTGAGCGACCTGGACGCCGCCGGTGTGGTGACCATGGTGGTGCAGCACTGGGGTGGCGACGTGACCATATACAAATGCTTGGGCAAGAGGCTGAAAAAGGAGGGCGACGAGGTAGATGCCGGCGAGCCGCTGGTGCAGATTGCCGCCAAGAAAGGGGATGACGAGGCGCATCTCTACTTTGCCATACGCCGCAGCGGCGAAGCCGTCGACCCGTTACCCTATTTCAAAGACTGGAAGAAATAGCGCATCCCCTTGCGGAGACTGCTGTACAAAATGATAAGACAATGAACAAGAAGCATATAGCCCTGTTGGGCTCAACAGGATCCATAGGCACCCAGACACTCAACGTGGTGCGTCGCCACCGCGACCGCTACGAGGTGGAGGTGCTGGTGGCCGGCAGCAATGCCGAGCTGCTGATAGCACAGGCCAAAGAGTTCGACCCTAACATGGTTGTCATCGCCGACAAGAGCAAGTATGCCACAGTGCGCGATGCGCTGGCAGTCACGGATGTGAAGGTCTTCGCCGGCAGCGAAGCCATCGGCGACGTGGTGGAGATGGACTGTGTGGATATGGTGGTTGCCGCTATCGTTGGTTTTGAGGGTCTTAGGCCTACGCTGCGTGCCATCCGTGCCGGCAAGACTATCGCTCTGGCCAACAAGGAGACCATGGTGGTGGCCGGCGGCATCGTGGTGGAGGAGGCACGCAAGCATGGCGTGGCCATCCTGCCTGTCGATTCCGAGCATTCGGCCATATTCCAATGCCTGCAGGGCGAGTCGGGCTGGCGTCGCCATCCTCAGGAGGACGACGAGGAAAGCCCCTTCTATTGCAACAAGATAGACAAGATACTGCTGACGGCGTCGGGAGGTCCTTTCTTCGGCCGCAAAGCCGAGGAGCTGCGCGATGTGCCGCTGGCCGAGGTGCTGAAGCACCCCAACTGGAACATGGGCCGCAAAGTGACGATCGACTCGGCGAGCCTGATGAACAAAGGCTTGGAGGTGATAGAGGCCAAATGGCTGTTCGACGTGGAGCCTGAACGCATCGAAGTGTGGGTGCATCCGCAGAGCATCGTGCACTCCATGGTGCAGTTCGAGGATGGCTCCATCAAGGCACAGATAGGCACGCCGACCATGGAGACGCCTATCCAGTATGCGCTGAGTTATCCCGAGCGCATCGAGAGCCATCTGCCGCGCTTCAGCTTTGCCGACCATCCCGAGTTGACGTTCCGCAGACCTGACACCGACACATTCCGCTGCCTGTCGCTGGCCTATGAGGCCATAGGCCGTGGCGGCAATATGCCCTGTGTGATGAACGCAGCCAACGAGGTGGCTGTGGCCCGCTTTATCGAGGGCAAGATGGGCTTTATGGACATCGCCCCCTTTGTGGAGCGTGCCATGACGGAAGCCTCCTTCGTGGCGCAACCCAGCCTCGACGAGCTGCTGGATACCGACGCTGCGACGCGTGCACGCTGCGCCACATGGTGATATTTTAGTATGTAACCACAATAAAAGCCTGCGCGGCGGCGTTATTACCCACTGCTGCCTGCGGGCAGCGAAGCCCTCTAGGGGCCTTAATCCTTAATAATAAGAATAATACATTAGATAATGATAATAAAGATACTGGCATTCTTATTCAGTCTCACACTGCTGGTGATGACGCACGAAATGGGCCATCTGCTCTCCGCCAAAGCCTTCGGGATGCGGGTGCGGCGCTTTTACGTGTTTTTCAATTGGAAATTCTCGATACTGAAAATCAAGAAGTTCGACGGCAAATGGCATGTGCTGTTCTTCAACGCCACGACTCCCGACGAGTGGGAGCAGAAGGAACCCGACAACACGGTATGGGGCCTGGGATGGATACCCCTGGGCGGCTATTGTGACATTGCCGGCATGATCGACGAAACCAAGACGAAGGATGACCTGGCCAGCGAGCCGCAGCCCTGGGAGTACCGTTCCAAGCCGGCCTGGCAGCGCCTCATCGTCATCTCGGCAGGCGTGGTGGTCAACTTCCTGTCGGCGTTGCTGCTCTACACCTGTATCTTTGCCCACTGGGGCAAGGACGAGCTGCCGCTGCAGAACGCCAAGCTGGGCTACGAATACTGCGAAATGCTGAAGGAGCAGGGCTTCCACGACGGCGACATCATCCTCTCCATCGACGGCCGCGAAATGACCGACCTCACCACCGCACAGCGCGAGCTGCTGCTGGAGAAACCTGGCGTGGTGACGGTGAAGCGCACCGATCCCTTGGAGCCGTCGCACGTTGAAAGCCACGCCGTGCCCCAGTGGCGCGACACGAGCTACATCGTCAACATCGCCCTCACTGACGACCTGCTGAAACTGCTGGACAAGAAGAAAGCCGACGACCTTATCAGGCTGCGTATGCCCTTCGTGGTCAAGGACTTCTCGCCAGGGTCGCACGCCAAGAGGGCCGGTATGGCCATCGGCGACAGCGTGGTGATGGTGGCCGGCCAACGCGCCGAGAGTTTCACCGAGATATCGACGCTGCTCCATGAGCATAAGGGCAAAAGCGTCGAGATAGGTTTCTTCCGCGACGGACAGTACCAGTCGCTTACGATGGACATCGACAAGAGCGGCAAGATGGGCGTGCAGCTGCATACTCCCACGGAAGTTTACGAGGTGGTCCACACCGACTACTCCTTCTTCGCCGCCATCCCCGCGGGCATACAGTATGGCTGCCAACAGCTGGTGACCTACGTCAAGTCGCTGCGCGGACTCTTCGTGAAAGATGGCTGGCAGAGCCTCGGCGGTTTCGGTACGCTGGGCAGCCTGTTCCCCTCTTCGTGGAATTGGCATCAGATATGGGACATCACGGCCATGTTGGCTGTCATCCTGGCCTTCATGAACGTCATCCCCATCCCGGGTCTCGACGGTGGCCATATCCTCTTCACCCTCTGGGAGATAGTCACGCGCCGCAAGCCCAGCGACGACTTCTTGAACAAGGCCCAGATAGTGGGTATGGTTCTGCTGCTGTTGTTGCTGGTGGTGGCCAACGGCAACGACCTGTTACGCATCCTGCGATAGAAAAACAATAAGAGCCTCACGACGATGAAACGCCTCGACCGACTGCTGGTGAAGTCCTTTCTGGGACCCTTCGCGATGACTTTCGCCATCGCCATCTTCGTGTTGCTCATGCAGTTCATCTGGAAATATGTCGACGATATTGCCGGCAAAGGCTTGCCGTTAGGCATCATCTTCAAGTTGCTGGTCGACGCGTCGGCCACCATGGTACCCATGGCCATGCCCATTGCGGTACTCTTCGCCTCCATTATGACGATGGGCAATATGGGCGAGCGCTACGAGCTGATAGCTATCAAGGCCGGCGGCGTGCCCGTGTGGCGCGCCATGATGCCGCTGACATTTATCGTCATGATTCTCACTGTTGTAGCCTTCCTTTTCTCCAATTACGTGATGCCGCCGGCAGTGCTGAAATACCGCACCACGCTGTATGACATCACCCGCAAGAAGCCCGCCATCAGCATACAGCCGGGAGAATACTATTCGGAAATCGACGGCTACGTGATACGTATCGACGAGAAGGACCGCGACGGCAAGACAATGCATGGCGTGACGGTGTATGACCACCGCAGCAATGTCGACCAGCCCGACGTGGTGGTGGCCGAGCACGGCATCATGCAGACAACACCCGACGAGCACTATCTGGTGTTCTCGCTCGACAATGGCTGCTCGTACCACGAGGAGGTGAACGGCGACAAGATGGAGAGCCGTCCGCTGACGCGTATCTGGTTTGAACACAACGAGATGACTTTCGACATCTCGGAGTTCGCATTCAGCAAGAGCGACGAGTCGATGTTCAAAGGCGGCTACCAGATGATGAGTCTGGGACAGCTGGATACCAATATTGTACGTCTGCAAGCCAGCCGCGAAGACGAATTCCAGCGCCACAAAATCGTGCTCTCGGTGCGCGAGAAGATGCCTGCCATGCAGCCCGACAACGCCGAGCGCTTGTCTATCAAAGACTGTATGGCGGAGCTCAACGAGCTGGAGCGCAACAAAGTATGGCGTCTGGCCGAGGCCCGTGCCGAGCAGCATCTGCGCGACGCGGAGACCAATGTGTCAGTGAGCACCGCCACGATGGAATATCTGAACCGGCACCATATCGAGTGGCACCGCAAGTTCACGCTCTCCATCGCATGTCTGGTGCTGTTCTTCGTGGGTGCCCCCTTCGGCAGCGTGGTGCGCAAAGGCGGTCTGGGGTTGCCTATGGTAGCCTCGGTGCTGTTCTTTGTGCTCTACTATGTGGTGGGTATGATTGCCGAGAAAGCTGTGCGCGGCGGCGTGATAGGCAATTGGGGTATGTGGATTTCGACCTTCGTAATGTTGCCCATAGGTCTCTTCTTGACTTGGCGCACCATGCGAAGCTAGGCCTCCTGCCACTCAGTGGCTATTGGATAGAATTAATCATCATTATTATAAGAATATGAAACATAACACTTTGCGAATTTGGATGGCGGCTTGCGCCATGATAGCATTGGGGCTGTTGGCGGCTTGCGGCAACAAGAACGGCCAGGAGCAACCCCAGAACAGCATGACCTATCGTCAGCTGGGTAACACGGGTTTGGAAGTCAGCGAGATCAGTATTGGTTGCGGTGGCTTCGGCAAGTTGGACACCGCCGGCGCTGCGGCGCTGATGCAGGTGGCGCTCGACAGTGGCATGAACTATATCGACATCTACGACGCCAGCCCTGTGACGCGCTCGAACATCGGTGCGGCTCTGGCGGGACGTCGCGACGAGATGATCATCCAAGGCCACATCGGCTGCGTGTGGGAGAACGGCCAGCATACCCGTACACGCGACGTGGCCAAGACCAAAGAGGGCTTCGAGGATCTGCTGCAACGCCTGGGTACCGACCATATCGAGGTGGGCATGATCCATATCGCCGACTCGCCGGAGGAATGGAACGAGCTGGAAGGCAGCGACTTCCTGGAGTATGTCAAGCAACTCAAAAAAGAGGGCAAGATTGAGCATATCGGCATCAGCTCGCACAACGCCGAGGTGGCGCTGATGGCTGCCAAGAGCGGCTGGATAGAGGTCATCATGTTCTCGCTGAACCCCGCTTTCGACCGTCTGCGCGGTGGCGCAACGCCCTGGACACCAGGTGCCTTCGACAATCTGCAGGCGGGCATCGACCCCGTGCGTGTGGAGTTCTACGACTATTGTGCCACACACAAGATCGGTGTCACGGTGATGAAGACCTTCGGTGGCGGCGGCCGTCTGCTGGAGGCCGAGACTTCACAGCTGGGAGTGGCTTTCACCCCTGAGCAGTGCATCGCCTACTGTCTGGCCAAACCCTGCATCTCCACTTGCATCCTGGGCATCGACAACCTGGAGGAGCTGCAGACCGACCTGCACTATCTCCATGCCACCGACGCCGAGAAGGACTACAACGCAGCGTTCCAGACCGCCAAGAGCCAGAGCGACGGACAGTGCACCTACTGCAACCACTGCTCGCCATGCCCGCAGGGTATTGCCATCGCCAAGGTCAACGAGCTGACGGACAAGGCAAAACGTGCCGGTGGTGTGACGCCGGAACTGCAAGCCGAATACGACGCCCTGGAGCACCACGCCTCGGAGTGTACGCACTGCGGCAGCTGCATGACGCGTTGCCCCTTCGGGGTGGATGTCCCCGCAGCCATGGACGAGGCGGCCAAGATGTTCGGCAAATAGGGAGCGTGTTGTGAATAGTAATAAAAAAGGGGGACGCTGCTGAAGTGACCCCCAAAAGTTGGACGGATTAAAAAATCAGTTAATTTGTCTACAGAAATGAGTTCGGTATTGCACCGGACTCATTTTTAGTTTCAGCTTGATGCGTTTGTTGTTGTAATAATCTATGTAGTCGGCGAGCTGA
>JAILAT010000037.1 GCA_024681475.1 Bacteroidales bacterium
AGAACTTCGGCGAGACCGTGATCGTGGCCAGCAGCGAGGACAAGACCTACAGCTACATCCCCAAAGGATGGACCGTTCCTGCTGATGCCGACTATTTCCACATCACCACGAACAACACCATCTACGGTACCGAAATCCGCACGGACTTCGACGCCAGCGAGATCAACAATGTGATGCTCGTTGCCGACATGAGCTCCGACATCATGAGCCGTCCCGTCGACGTGAAGAAATATGGTCTCATCTATGGTGGTGCCCAGAAGAACGTCGGCCCTGCCGGTGTCACCTTCTACATCGTCCGCAAGGACATCCTCGGCAAAATCACCGACCGTCAGTACATGAACCCGCTGCCCACTATGGTGGACTTCCGTACCCACGCTGCCGAAGAGGCCAAGAACATCTCCATGTTCAACACGCCTCCTGTGAGCGCCATCTTCGTGATGCACGAGACCCTGAAGTGGGTGAAGAACACCATCGGCGGTGTTGAGAACATGAACAAGATCAACCTCAAGAAGAGCGCTATGCTCTATGAGGAGATCGACCGCAACAGCATGTTCCGCGGTACCGCCGAGAAGGAAGACCGTTCCATCATGAACCACTGCTGGGTGATGGCCGAAGGCCGCGAGAACCTGCAGGACGCTTTCATGGCTTTCGCCAAGGAGCGTGGCATGGTCGGCATCAAGGGTCACCGCTCGGTGGGCGGCTTCCGCGCCAGCCTCTACAACGCTTGCCCCGTCGAGGCCGTCGAGGCTCTCGTCCAGTGCATGCAGGACTTCGAGAAAGCTAACAAGTAATTAAACAATGGAAATCAGAAACGACGTAAGGGAAGGATTTGAGAAGAAGCTTCGCAAGGAGCTCTCTTGCGTATTTTCTGATGAGATAAAGATTTATAACAAGATGAAAGTTTTAGTTGCAACTGAAAAACCTTTCGCAAAAGTCGCTGTTGACGGCATCCGCGAAGTGGTTGAGAAGAACGGACACACCCTGGCTCTTCTCGAGAAATATACCGATGTCAACCAGTTCTACGCTGCCGTCGCCGATGCTGACGCTCTTATCGTCCGCAGCGACAAGGTGACCAAAGAGGTCATCGACCACGCCAAACAGCTGAAGATCGTTGTCCGCGCTGGCGCTGGCTATGACAACCTCGATCTCGAGGCTTGCACCGCCCGTGGCATCGTGGCCATGAACACCCCCGGCCAGAACAGCAACGCCGTCGCCGAATTGGTGATGGGTCTGCTCGTTTTCTGCGTCCGCAATTTCTACAACGGCAAGTCTGGCTCCGAGCTGATGGGCAAGAAGCTGGGTATCTTGGCTTTCGGCAACGTGGGACGCAATGTGGCCCGCATCGCCAAGGGCTTCGGCATGGAGGTCTACGCTTACGACGCTTTCCTCACCGCCGACCAGATCAACGCTTCCGGCATGGCTACCGCCGTTGCCAATCAGGAGGCTCTCTTTGAGACCTGCGACATCGTGTCGCTCCACATCCCCGCCACCGCTGAGACGAAACAGAGCATCAACTACGCTCTCGTCAACAAGATGCACAAGGGCGGCATCGTGGTCAACACCGCCCGCAAAGAGGTCATCAACGAGCCCGAGCTGCTCAAACTGATGGCTGAGCGCGCCGACATCAAATACATCACCGACATCATGCCCGATGCCGATGCTGAGTTCAAGGCTTTCGAGGGTCGCTATTTTGCTACCCCCAAGAAGATGGGTGCTCAGACCGAAGAGGCCAACATCAACGCAGGTATCGCTGCTGCCAACCAGATCAGCGATTTCTTTGCCACGGGTTGCACCAAATTCCAAGTCAATAAATAATATTGGAATACATTAATAAAAGGGGAGGCGCTGTCTCCCCTTTTTTCTTGGTTGCCGGTGCGATGCTGAAACTGCTGATTTTTAACCCCGAACACGACCTGTGCCTGGCCAATGGCGACGCCAACTATATGCCGCCGGCCTCGGCGCTGCGCTTTGCCAGCCAGGGCGCCGCACTGATGCGTATGCTCTATGGCGAGGATGGCATTGGGCTGGCCGACTATTGCGGCCAACCTGTCGAGGTGGTGCCGTGGGGCTGGGACAAGCGGCTGAAAAACAGCCTGCTCAAGCACGGCATCGACACGGCTTTGCTGCCTTCCGATGCCTGGCTCGACCAGTTGCGGCAGTTGCAGCACCGCAGCACGCTGCTGCCGTTGCAGCCTCATGCCGTAGCGGCCAAGACCACTGAAGAGGTGGAATCTTTTCTTCATCTTCACAACGAGGTGGTGCTCAAGGCCCCCTGGTCGGGGTCGGGGAGAGGCATCCGCTGGGTCAGCCGCCAGCTCTCGCAGCACGATATGGCCTGGATTGGCAAGACTATTGAAAACCAAGGCTGCGTGATGGTGGAGCACCGCTACAAGGTGCTTCGCGATTTCGCACTGGAGTATCGTATCGAATCATCGGAAGTGTGCCTTGTGGGGCTCTCGCTCTTCACGACGCAGAGCGGTGTCTATCGCCACAATGTCTTGTTGCCCGACAACGAGATACGCGACTTGGTTCATCTGACCGGACATCTCGAAGACACTTTCACGCAGTGGCTTGCCACCAACATCGCGCCCCGCTATCAGGGTCCCCTGGGGCTCGACTGTTTCCTCACCGAGGATGGCGAGATTGTCGTCAGCGAGCTCAATCTGCGCCACACCATGGGACTTGTGGCACATCGCTACCTGCAGCTTCACCAAGAGGCGCGTGGCACACTATGGTCGCCGCCGTTGTAATGTAATAGGGATTGAATATGTCGTTTGTTGAAATCATACTCCTCTCTCTGGCGCTCTGTGTCGACTCGTTGGTGGTCTCCACGGCCAGCGCCTTCAAAAGCAAGATGTCCTATCGGCGTGGCCTGCTGATGGCGATGATTTTCGGCTTCTTTCAAGGCCTTTTCCCCTTGTTGGGAGCTCTGCTAGGCTCGGCTTTCAAGGATCTTATCGAAGCCGTTGACCACTGGATTGCTTTTGGATTGCTGCTGCTCATCGGTGGCAAGATGATTTTCGATGGGCTTCGTAACGCGCAGGAGGACAAGGGGCTGGATGTTACAAAGATTTCGGTTCTCTGTCTGCTGGGTATTGCCACTTCCATCGATGCCTTTGTGGTGGGCATTGGCATGGGCTTGGCCAACAGCCTTCAGCAGTGCGTGCTTGCCGCAGCTGTCATCGCCGTAGTGACTGCTATCGTCTCCTTGGTGGGACTCTTCCTGGGCAAACGTCAAGTGCCCATCCCCGAGAAGGTGGCTTCCGTTGTCGCTGGCCTGGTGCTCATCGCTTTGGGTACCTACACCCTGATAGAGCATTTGTTGGCGCTCTGACATACCTTTTTTGCCTCTTTTCGCGTTATATGGCTAAAAGGAGGTGAATATGAATCGCTGCATTTCTTTAATAGTTCTTTCATGCTGTCTCATGACTGCATTGTCGGCCCATGCACAGTGGGCAGTCGGACTCCGGCCTGAGGTCTACAGCTACAGCAGTTTCGACGACCAGCTACGCGCCGACATCAGCATCATGACGGGCACATGGGGCGACAAGTCGCGTCTTGAGTTGGATTTCGGATGGGGACATCGCGACATCATCACGGGGGTAACACCCACGATGGTCAACGGTCAGACAGTATCGCTGGCGACTGTCGACCAATAGCAATGATACAAAATGACCGCCATTTACCAGTGGCAGCACAAAGTGCTTTGGCGGCTATACTACTATGTCGGCATGGGCGCCACGGGAGTAATCTCCGAAGAGTCGCTCGAGATGCTCTGCGCCGACGTGCAGTTGGGGTTTGAGCTGCGATTAAAAATACCGCTGCAGCTCACTGTCGACTATCGCCCCCAGCTGGATGTTCTTGATGGGCTCGTCTATCACGCCACGCTGGGTGTCGGTGTGCGTTATCAGTTCCGTCCGCCGGAGCCAGAACCGGAGCCCAAATTCTTCTCCAAACTGAAGAAGAAGTGGTTTGAATAAAGTGTGAATATTTGTTTTGGTCTCTTTTACAATTCAATAAGTATCCGGATAGGGTAGTGGGTGGACAGGTATTTCACCTTTCGGTTCCCCACGGTGTAGCTGTTGTTGAGTACGTTGAATTGCACAACGTTCATGTTGCGCACGTAGAAGTGGTCGGTGAGTTTTGACGTTTGTTTGCCGTAGCCGTGGTAGGTGGTGCGGTAGCTGGTGTGTTGGGCTACCGAGCGGGCGTTCTGCATACCCATATCCTTCAACGGTATAAAAATGGAGTCGTTGCCATCCACCATCATGTCGCCACCCAAAATGACCGCAGTGCCGTGTTCTACTTCGTTGTCTATCAGGTTGGCCAGCACTTTGATCGATTCGCGGCGTGCCACTTTTCCGAGGTTGTCGAGCTGTGTGTTATAGTAGTAGAATTCTTTCTTGCTCTTTTTGTCGCGGAACCGGGCCACTGTGACGGTGCGGTATTTGCCGGCATCCCATCCCATCGTGGCGCGCTGTGGTCGCTCACTGAGCCATAAGGTGTTGTATTTCAGAAGTTCTACCTGCCGTAAGTCGTAGTATATGGCGGTGTATTCGCCACGGCTCAGGCCATTGTCGCTGGCCACACCGACACGGCGGTAGTAGTGCAGTTTTTTATCTATGAAGTTGAGTTGGTCGAGAAGGCCTTCCTGTATGCCGAAAACAGCTGGACGCTCTTGGCGGATCATCAATATCACAGCATCACGGCGGTTGACCCAGGAGTGTATGCCTTCGCGTTCCTGTGTCTTGGCAGAGTGTATGTTGAATGAAATGACTTTAAGTGGCTCACCATGAGCACACAACGTCACCATTAACGATATGAGTAATATGATGATGTTACGCTTTAGTTTCATTCACACTTTGAGAATCAATCCCGCACAAAAACGCATCAAATATTCTATTATTGTGTCTGAAATGTTAATTTTTTATAAATCGCGAGTAATGATGTATTATTTGAATGGTTCTCAGTTACATATTCAAGAAAATTCTACGTTCTTCGGGGGTGAATTTCTCAATTGCGTAGCGCAGCATGGTGCGGGGCATGGTGCTGCAGCGAGGCGTCAGCCAGGCCTTCAGCCTTTCGGGGTCGCACTTGCCGGCTTCGCGTAGCAGCCAGCCGCCGGCTTTCTGCAGCAAGTCGTGCAGAGGCTCGCTTTGTTGCAGGTATATGTCGGCGATGGCATAGGTGTCGTCCAATTCACCGTGGCGGATGAACCACATGGTTGTGACCATACCTATGCGTTTCTCCCACAGTGTCTTGCCATCCCGGGCCATGTCGTAGAGCAGTGTGTGGTCGCGCTCCAGCAGCCAGCGTCCCAGCAGTTCGTAGCACGACAGGTCGACGAGGTCCCAATTGTTCACTCTCTCCAGATGATCGAGATAGAATTCGACGCAACGCTGCTGCAAAGCGGTGTCTTTCTTGGCATGGGTGTATATCTGCACCAGCGTCAGCAGCGTGGCCAGACGAATCTCGTGGTAGGGCGAGGCGATGCCTGTCTCGAGGTCGTCGAAAGTGGTGGATTGCCAACAGTCTTTCACCACGCTGCGAGTCACGGGCACTTTGATGCCCAGAAAAATGTCGCCTTCGCCGTATTGTCCGCGACCGCATTTGAAGAAGCGCATCAGTCCCTCCACTTGGGCAGGGTCGGCGGCCTCCATCATGCGTTGGTACAGTAGATTCATCTCTTTATGCTTTTGTTTGTGTTACAGTATGTTGAGCTCTTTCAGCGCGTTCCATATCCCGTCGTGGTCCGAGTCGGTGGTGACATATCCCGCATGCTGTTTTACCAGGTCGCTGGCGTTGCCCATGGCTACACCCAGGCCCACATATTCCAGCATCTCGATGTCGTTAGCTCCGTCGCCGAATGCCAGGGTCTCTTCGCGTCGTATGCCGAAGTGGCTTAGGATGCGCTCGATGCCGACGGCTTTGCTGCTGTCGTCGGGGATGAGGTCGGTGAAGACGGGGTGCCAACGCGGCATGCGGCAATGCGACAGCACCGACAGAGCCTCGGCATCCTGCTCGGCGGGCTGTATGGCAATGAATTGGAATGCCTCTTCATGCGACATCTCCTCCAAGGGCGCCAGTGGCGGCATCTCGAAGCCCAGCTGGTTGCGCAGCGCCACACAGATGGGGTCGATGCGGTTTATATACATCTTGTGCTCGGTGAAGCACATGGTTGTCAGGTCGTTGTCCTTCACGTAGCGCAGCCAGCGCTCCGTGTCGTCGGCATGTATGGGGTTGCGCACCACCACCTCGTCGCCCACAAAGCAGTAGCCTCCGTTGACAGTGATATATCCGTCGAACTGCACAGGGAACGCCGGTATCAGTATTTTGGGTCTTCCTGAGGATATAAAAACGCGTATTCCTTTGGCTTTTAGCTGTTTAAAGGCCGTTACTGTGCTCGGCAGCATCGCATGGCTCGTGTAGCTCAGCAACGTCCCGTCTATATCGAAGAAAATTGCTTTAATATTCATGCAACCTTAACGCACCTCGCCATTTTTTATTATCATCTGGCCCAAAAAGTCTTCCGCCCTTGCCTTCGTGGTGGGTGATGCTGCTGATAATGAGCATTATTTTCCCTGTTTGACTTTTTTTTCGAGGGTGACAGACTAAAACAGGGCATGGAGCGTTATTATTGTATTCTATGTAAAATAGAGACTTGTTATGAAACGTTTGCTATTCATATTGCCCGTGCTCTTTATGCTCTCGTCACGTGCTGTAGCTCAGGAGGATACTATCGTGTCGCTGACTGCCGACAGGCCTATCCATCTGCTGCAAGACCCGTCGAAACTGCTCGACACTGTCGAACCATGGGAGTTCCACCTCTCAATGGGTGCGGCGCTGGTGGGCAGCTCCTTCTCGACGGCTTCGCTGTGGAGCGTCACGCCGACGGTCGTCTACCGTCCCAATGACAGGTTGAAAATCAAGGCATCGGCGACGGCTTTCGAGTCATGGTCGCTGTCCCCGCACGGCTATAGGCTGGGTGTCCGCGATGAGCGCGACCTGGCGCCGTGGCGTCCTGGTGTCAGCCATGTGGGCATGCAGGCGGACTTGTCGGTATCCTATCAAGTCAACGACCGTCTGTGGCTGGCAGCCAGTCTGCACCACTGGGGCGGCTCGGTGGCTTCGGCGGCAGTACTGTCGCCTTGGTATTTCAGCGATGCACCCATGGAACTCGATGCGACGGCTTTTTCGGCGCACATGCGTTACCGCATTGGCGACGACAACTACCTGAGCCTCCACATGATGTATCTCGAAGACCGCACAGGGGCCATGTTGCCCATGATGCTCGGCTATCCCTATGGCGGCTTTGGCCAGTACGGCTCCGCTACCTTCGGCAGCCATCTGTTTTACAATCCTTTTTGATCAATCATTATGGAACGACGTGACTTCTTGAAAATAATGGGTGCCGGCGCCGTGGCTACGGCTGCTGTGGCGTCGGGATGCTCTTCGCCCAACGAGGAGGTGGCCAAGGGGCTCACCGTGGGTGAGGTTCCTGTGGGCCAGATGACTATGCGGCTAAACCAGCATGGCGAACAGGTGTCGCTGCTGGGATACGGATGTATGCGATTCCCCACACTTGAAGGTACCAGCGCCCGCGAGAGCGATGATGAACTCGACCAAGAGGCTATCAATCAGCTTGTCGACTACGCTATCGAGCACGGCGTGAACCTCTTCGACACTGCGCCACCCTATTGCAAAGGGCGTTCCGAGCATGCCGTGGGCATTGCCCTCGGCCGCCACAACCGCAGCGAATACTATCTCTCCACTAAACTCTCCAACTTCAGCCCCGCCACCTGGAGCCGTGAGGAGAGCATGCGCCTGTACCACAACTCCTTGAAGGAGCTGCACACCGACTATCTGGACTACTATATGCTTCACGGTATCGGCATGACCGCTCGCGACGAGCAGGGCAACGAGATAGATGCCATGACCTGCTTCCGCCGCCGTTTCATCGACAACGGGATGCTCGATTTTCTCCTCGAAGAACGCGAAAAGGGGCATATCCACAATCTCGGGTTCTCCTATCACGGCGACGTCGCCGTGTTCGACGACCTGCTGAGCCAGCACGACAAATACCACTGGAATCATGCGCTCATCCAACATAACTACGTGGACTGGAACCATGCCAAGCTCATCAACGAGCGCAACACCAACTCCTCGTATCTCTACGAGCAACTCGCCAGTCGTGGCATCTCCATCTTTGTCATGGAGCCGCTGCTGGGTGGCCGTCTGGTGGATCTCAACGAGCACGCGCTCACACTGTTGCGCCAACGCGACCCGCAAGCCTCCACGGCGTCGTGGGCTTTCCGCTTCGCCGGCAACCAGCCGGGCATTCTCACCGTGCTTAGCGGCATGACCTATATGGAGCACCTGCAGGACAATGTGCGCACCTATTCGCCGCATAAGCCCCTCACCGACGACGAACTGGCTATGCTTGAGGAGATTGCCGATGTGTATGCCAACTTCAAGGTTGTGCCCTGCACAGGGTGCAAATATTGTATGCCTTGTCCTTGGGGCATCGACATCCCTGGCATTTTTGCCCATTACAACAAATGTCTCAACGAGGGCAAGGTGCTCAACGACAGTGGCGAGCAGGATGCCACCCATCGTGAATACCGCAAGGCGCGCCGCCAATTCTTGACCGACTACGATCGCGTCATTCCCTCGGTGCGCCAGGCCGACCATTGTATCGGCTGCGGACAGTGTGTGGCCGAATGCCCTCAGGCTATCGACATCCCCAACGAGATGGTCAGAATTAACAATTATGTCGAACAACTTAAACAGAACATAGTATCATGAATCTACGAATTGCAGAAATTATAGCCATAGCCCTACTGGTGCTGCTCCTGTTTGGTGGCAAGAAAATTCCCGAGCTTATGAAGGGTCTCGGCAAGGGCGTGAAGAGTTTCAAAGATGGCGTAAGCGGCATTGAGGACGATCTGAAAAACGACAGCATTAAGCAGGACGAAGAGAATAAGTAACACTCTCCTGGAAAGACTGTTAGTCTGTTGATATTGTGATGGTTCAATAAGCCGATAGTATGACCTTCTGGGAGCATCTCGACGAGTTGCGCGGCACGCTGATACGTGTCTTGATAGTCGTTTTGGTGGCCTCGGTGGCCACTTTTTGCTGCAAAGACCTGCTGTTTTCGGTCATTATAGCTCCCAAATCCGACGATTTCATTACTTACCGTCTGGTCCGTCAGGTGGTGCACGAGATACCTGATTTTCAGGTTAACCTGGTGAACATCGAGCTGGAGCAACAGTTTGTCATCCATTTCAAGATGGCGCTGTGGGCGGCGGTCATGGTGGTGATGCCCTACATCATCTACGAGCTGTTCCGTTTCGTGAGCCCGGGGCTTTACCGCAACGAGAAGCGCTATTCGCTGCTGGCCGTGGTGTCGGGCTACCTGCTGTTCCTGATGGGAATGCTGCTCGGCTACTTCGTCATCTTCCCGCTGACGTTCCGCTTTTTGGGTACCTATCAGGTCTCCGAAGAGGTGACCAATGTTATCTCGCTGTCGTCCTATATCTCTGCCTTCCAGATGCTTCTGCTGGTAATGGGCGTGGTGTTCGAATTGCCGGTACTCTGCTGGCTGCTGGCTGAGCTGGGACTGCTGGAGCCCCAATTTATGCGCAAATACCGTCGCCATGCCATCGTGCTCATAGTCTTGCTGGCTGCCATCATCACACCGACGGGTGACATTTTCACCCTCTCTGTGGTGTCACTTCCCATCCTGGGGCTCTATGAGCTCAGCATCGCTGTTGTGGCCCGCACCGCGGCACGCCGCAAAAAAACAATGGAAGAACAATGAAAAAACAATAACCGATGAGAAAAATATTGATATCTATTCTGCTTTTCAGCGCAATTGTTCTTCCGTTGCATGCCCAGACAACTCAGGAAAAAACGAAAGATGCGCTGCAGGGTTACATGACTCGGTTCCCCCAATCGCAGCTATGTGATGTCTACAAGTTTTATTTTCAGGATATTATGGGCATAGAGCATCTGCTTACCGACTCGATGGCAGCAGTGCGCTATATCGAGAATGAGATGACCCATGCCGACAGCGCCGATTGGCAGAACCCCCTGTTCTATTACCCTACAGGGGTAAATGGCAATTATATACGTGTGGATATCAATTATATACGCTCGGGCATCATCCCGATGGATGTTTTTGTCTCGGCGATGCTGCGCAGTGTGCGCGACAAGGAGGAGTCCGTTGGCCTACAGCGTTCTCTCCGTCTCGAATGGCAACGCACGATGAATGTGCTGAAGACTGTTGAGCCACAGCCGCTCAACTGGCGTGCCGACAGTCTGGCCATCGAAAGGCTGATGGAGTCGGGTGGCTATGCCATGCGCCACAGTGCCTTGTTCAACAAGACATATCGCCAGCACTACCGCATCGTTCGCCGTGATATCTTTGAACAGGAACTGCTGCCTTTCATCATGAATGTAAAAGCGAAGCAGAATAAGTGAAACAGAATAATAACGAAAAATGCAAGATATGAAGAAATCGTTTTTTTTTGCTGCCGCAATGCTCATGGTACTATTATTGTCAGGTTGCCACTCCAAGGCAACGAAGCCACCGCTGAATGAGGAAGATATTAATATGGCGGGTATTACATGCTATTCTGCAGAGGGCTATACGATATTCGCCATCACCGACAAGGAGACGGAGCAATCCGTGGAACTCTTCAAGGGCTCTTATGACGATAGCCTCCTGGCAACGTTGGCTCCTGCCGAGGGTTTCAAGTCGGCCATCAATGTCTTTCTTGTCTCCGACGGCGAGCATTATTGGCTGTTCGACACGGGCTTAGGCTCCGATGCCGGCGGTGTCCTCAGTGAGAAACTTTCGGCTCTCGGCGTGCGCCCGGAAGGGGTTGAGGCCATTTTCCTCACCCATCTGCACCCCGACCACATCGGCGGACTGCTGCGCGGCGACATCCCGCTATACCCCAATGCTACTATTTATCTCTCTGTCGATGAGTTTGATGCGTGGAGTACTGACGGCGTGATGAAGGGGATGAATGAGCAATGGCTCAAGGTGCTCTCCTATTATGCTTTGCAGGTGGCTCCTTTCAACGATGGCGACACGTTGCTGGGCGCCGTGGTAGCTCATCTGGCGCCGGGACATACCCCCGGACATACTGTCTTTCAACTCGACAATCATTACTTTGTCGGCGACTTGTTCCATGCCCAGGATTTACAGCTTGAACATCCTGAGTTCTGTGCCCGTTATGATGCCGATTCGCAGCAGGCTGTGGCGACACGCAAAGTTTGGCTTGGCACATTCGGAGAGGCACTTCAGCCTAAGGCTGTCTTTTCCGGGGCCCATGCCTATCAGCCTTTCTTGGAGGCGACTACGCGTCAAGTGGGCGATGACTGCACCAGGGCATTCGTCGATGCACTTGCCAAGTGAGGGTGACGGCTGGCTACTATTGTAACAGTTGTGTGAAGATAGCTGTCATGCTGTCGGCGGCCTTGTCGGCGGCACGTATCACATCGTCGCCATCGTTCAGACAACTCTCGTTGAGGTCTTTGGCGCAGTTGGTGATGACGCTCATGCCAAAGATTTCCATGCTGCAATGGCGTGCCACGATAACCTCAGGCACCGTGCTCATGCCTACGGCGTCGCCGCCCAGCATGCGGAACATGCGGTATTCCGCTGGAGTCTCGTAGGTGGGACCTGTCTCGGCGACGTATACACCCTCGCGCAGCTTTATGCCCATCGCATTCGCTATTGCGTGTGCGCGCTGGCGCAGTGCGCGGCTGTATACGGTGGTCATGTCGGGGAAACGCGGCCCCATTTCTTCGATATTCTTGCCTATCAGCGGGTTGGGCATGAAACTGATGTGGTCGGTGATAATCATCAGGTCGCCCACCTCAAAGTCAGGATTCAGCCCCCCGGCGGCGTTGGAGACCATCAGTCGCTTGATTCCCAGACGGCTGAAGACGCGCATGGGGAAGGTGACTTCCTGCATGGTGTAGCCTTCATAGTAATGGAATCGACCTTGCATGGCCACCACCTCGGTGCTGCCCAGCTTGCCGAATATGAGATTGCCTTTGTGCCCCGTGGCGGTGCTCTGCATGAAATGGGGAATCTCTTTGTAAGGCACGATGCAAGGGTCAGTTATTGCTTCGGCCAGCTTGCCCAGACCGCTGCCCAGCACGATGGCTGTCTGGGGGCGGCAGGTGGAGCGGCTACGCAGAAAGTCGGCAGTCTCGTCGAAAAGCGTCAGGGGATTGTTCATGATGGTCGGATATTGTGATATGTTGTGTTATTTGTTGTCTCGTTTGGCTTTGATGAGCTCCATCAGCTCGGCGGCACGCTCGTATTCTTCATTTTCCTCGCAGCGGTGCAGCTCTGCCTCGAGGGCCTCCAGCTCATCCTCGGGTTGGGACTCGATATCCAGGTTGAATTCCTCGGGTTGAGGCGTGAACCCCACTTCTTCGATGATGTCGGGGTTCATGGAGATGGCCACATCGTTGCGCAACGCCAACACCACGGCGTCGCTGGCACGGGCGTCAATCTCTTTGGTGTTGAAGCCGTCGCTGATCACCAGCGTCGCATAGTAGATGCCCTCCTCGAAACGTTCGATGCGTACCTCTTTCAGTGTCAACGCAAAAGCCGACATGATGGAGCCGATGAGCTGGTGCGTCATCGGACGTCGTGCCGTCACTTGCTCCTGCTCCAACAGTATCATCTGCGCCTCGTGCTCGCCAATCATGATGGGCACCTTCTTGTCCTTGTCGGGGTTGTACATCATCAGCACATGCATCCCGTCTTCGGTGAAGCCGCGGATGACTTCGGTAGGGTAGACGTAGTAGTATTCCATTGTGTATCAGTTGCTTATTGTGTCTTGTGAGTGAGATAATCCACCAGCTTGGCCACCGCCAGACCGCGATGGCTGATGCGGTTCTTCACCTCCAGGGGCATCTCGGCGTAGCTCACCGCAAAGCGGTCGGGCATGAAGATGGGGTCGTAGCCAAAGCCGCCCTGTCCGTAGCGCTCGGTGAGGATGGAGCCCTCCACACAGCCTTCGAAGTAGCGCGGCACGCCCTTCTCAAGCAGGCAGATGACAGTGCGGAAGCGCGCTTTGCGGTTCTGCTGCCCCTCCATCTCGCGGAGCATCTTGTTCACATTGTCGTCAAAGGTGCAGTGCTCGCCGGCGTAGCGTGCCGAGTAGACGCCCGGACGGCCGCCCAGGGCGTCGACCTCCAGACCCGTGTCGTCGGCAAAACAGTCGGCGCCGGTGCGCTCATACACCCATTGCGCTTTCTGCAACGCGTTGCCTTCCAGCGTATCGGCGGTCTCGGGGATGTCGCCGCTGAGACCTCGCTCTGCGAGTGAGTGGATGACTACGCAGTCGCGCAGTATTTCGCTAACTTCCTGTAGTTTATGCTTGTTGTTGGTGGCAAATATCAGTTCTTCCATAACGCTGCTAAAGTTCCTCGTTCTCTTGTTCCCAATTTAACGCAGGAATGCGCTTATTATTGTATTTTGTCTTTTTTTTAACAAAAACAGACGCCATTTGGGAAAAAAGTTGTATTTTTGCAAAACAATAATGCCGTGAAATGATACGATTTGTCATGCAATGTCTTGATAATAAGTTGTTGACGGCATTCTGACGAATAGAACAATAACTAACACAAAACAAAGAACACATGAAATCAGTAGCAATTCTTACAGGTGGAGGTCCCGCTCCCGGAATGAACACTGTTGTGGCTTCCGTGACCAAGACTTTCGTGCGCGATGGCTTCCGCGTCATCGGTCTGCATGGCGGCTATTCGGCTCTTTTCACCACCGAACCCCGTATGCAGGATCTCGATTTCCTCACTGCCGACGAAATCTTCAACAAAGGCGGTTCAATCTTGAAGATGAGCCGTTTCAAACCCACCGACGAGGATTTTGAGAAACGCTTCAACCTCGCTTTCTTCACCGAGAACGAGGTGAAACTGCTGGTCACTGTGGGTGGCGACGACACGGCTTCGACGGCTAACCGTATTGCCAAGTTCTTGGAGTCCAAGCACTACCCCATAGCCAACATCCATGTGCCCAAAACTATCGACAACGACTTGCCGTTGCCCAACAGCAGCCCCACCTTCGGCTACAACAGCGCCAAGGCGCAGGGTTGTGTGCTGGCTACCGCCGTCATGGAGGATGCCCGCACCAGCGAGAACTGGTTCGTTGTCAGCGCCATGGGCCGCTCCGCTGGCCACCTGGCCCTTGGCATCGCCGGCGCTTGCCACTATCCTATGGTCATCATCCCCGAGTTCTTCAACAAGGCTGAGATTACCGTCGACAAGATCGTCAACATGGTGATATCCTGCATGGTGAAGCGCAAACTGATGGGCATCAACTATGGCGCCGCCATGATATCCGAAGGTGTCTTCCACAGCCTCAGCGACGAGGAGATTGCCAAGTCGGGTATCCATTTCAGCTACGACGAGCATGGCCATCCCGAACTGGGTAAGGTCTCCAAGGCCCACGTGTTCAACGATATGATTGAGCGCAAGCTGAAAGAGCTCGGACTGAAGGTCAAGACCCGTCCCGTGGAGATTGGCTACGAGATCCGTTGCCATACGCCTATCGCTTTCGACCTCACCTATTGCTCGCTGATGGGTATGGGCGTCCACGCCCTCTTCAACCAGGGCTGCACAGGCTGCATGGTCTACGTCGACTACCAAGGCAACGCGTCGCCGCTCTACCTGAAGGATTTGCAAGACCCTGTGACGGGCAAGATCCCCCCGCGTCTGGTCAATGTCAACTCCAACAAGGTGATGTCCTATGTCAACGACATTATGGACTACATCACCCCCGCCGACTACGAGGCTGCCCGCAAGTATCTCCCCAACCCCGAGGACTACGACTTCAAGCGCCTGCTGGGATGGTAAGATATTGATTGTGGATTTTCAAAAATAGAATAATCAGTACACTTTTCAGCCAGGCACCGCACTGCGGTGCCTGGCTTTGTGTTGGAGGAAGGGGCTCCATCCTGATGCTTTTTTTTATGTGGTACACAATAATTTCATTGTTCGGGCGTTGACTAGGCAAATAAGTAGCACACAAATGAATAGGCAGATATTATCCCTTCTGGTATTACTCCTGTTGGCTCTTGTGCCGTGCCAGGCGCAGAACAAGACGAAGAAGCAGCTGGAGAAAGAACGTACGCAGCTCGAGGCGGAGATTAAGAAACTCAACACCGAGCTGGCCAACGCCAAGAAGAACACCAAGCTGACGACTTCCCAGCTCAATGCGCTCAACAAGAAGATTAACGAGCGCAATAAGTTGATTGATAATATCAATAGTCAGCTCTGTCACCTCGACTCGGAGATTTCGGCCACTGGCGACAGCATCACCACGGTGCAGCAGCAACGCAAGCGACTGCAGGAGAACTATGCCGCCGCGGTCCGTTCACTCTATCGTGAATACAACAATGTCGACAAGTGGGTGCTGCTTTTCGATACGCCTTCCTACAACAAGGCCCTGTTGCGCACCAAGTATTTCAAGAAATACAACGCCTACCGTCTCGAGCAGTCGCGTCAGATACGCGACTGTGAGAGCCGTCTGCAGGAGTATAACGACGAGCTCCAACGCAAAAAGTCAGAGCAGAGCACCCTGCTTCAGAAAGAGCAGCAGCAACGCGAGCAGTTGACTAAGGAGCAGAAGCAGAAAGAGGCTTCGGTGCAGCAGTCCAAGAAAAACGAAAAACAACTGTCGAAGCAGCTTGGCGCCAAAGAGGCTCAGAAACGCAAGCTGCAGCAACAGATCCAGCGCATGATCGACGAAGAGGTCCGCAAGGCCGCTGAAGAGAAACGCAGGGCAGAGGAAAAACGCAAAGCCGTGGCCAAGGCTTCGACTGGCAAGGCTGGCACAGCATCCACGGGCACTGCTTCCGGGAAGAGTTCCGGTGCGGCAAGTGCTGGCGCTACGACGACTGTGACCGACAAGACCGCCACCGAAGAGTCGGCACTCTCCAACGATTTTGCCTCCAACAAGGGAAAACTGGCATGGCCGGTAGCCTACACCTCTATTACACGTAACTACGGACTCTATACGCATGAGTCGGGAGGCCAGAATATGAATAATGGCATCGACCTGCTCACCGTTCAGGGAACCAATGTATATGCCGTTTTCAACGGCACCGTGTCGCGCACCTTCACCTGTCCCAACGGCACGTTGGGTATCATCATCCGTCATGGCGACTATATGACTGTCTATGCAAATATGGCTACCTGCTCGGTCAAGAGCGGCCAGAAGGTGAAAACTCGCGCCGTCATCGGCACTGTAGCCTCCGACGGCGAAGGACATGGCGAATTCAGCTTCCAGCTATGGAACGGCAAAGAGAGCCAAAATCCTCGCTCCTGGCTGCGATAGGATTGCTATTCATTATTGTTCTTTCGGAGAGTTGTGTGCAGTAGGGATCTGCACCCGCTTTTATGACTGACACCACTGTTCAGTCCATCGGATTGGTGCTTTCCTCTTCCATGGTTATGGCTGGCATGGGGTCGCTCTTCTGTTTCTCTTGGTACTGTTCGAATGGCGTTTTGGGGATGATGAGGGGATAGTATCTCCTTCGGAGTATCCCTTTTCTTTCGATAACCGCACCGTCTTCTCCACGAAGCAATGTAGTGTATTCTTCTTTGAGTAGAGGTGTTGACTGTCGCATATCGTTAGGGTCAATGGTAGTCCGTTCGTTCTCAATCCGATCGATGTCGGCATGCCGTTTGTGTACTGCCGAGGCCTCGCTATTTTCTTTGTTGGTTTCTGTCCGTACTTCCTCAGAATATTGGCTTGGGAAAATCTCCATCTCAGTGGCATCCTCATTGATGCCTGGTGTGATGCAGCTGTCTCTCAGTATGCTGCCGCCGAAGTTGTTGGAGGTTTCTTGGATTGTTGGGGTGGGAGAGACGGCCTCTGCGGGAGCATTGGCGGCTCCCTGACAACTGGCCAACGTGACACCGATGCCTGCCACAGTGACAATATGGCCAAGGCGTATTCGATGGGATAAGGCCTCTTCCAGTTGTTGCAACTCCTGTTCACAGTATGGGCAGGTGCCACGGCAAGGTCCTTCGTGATAACAGGGCTCTTGGTTGAGTGCGATGCCGTTTTCCTCAGCAATGCTGTGACGTATGGCTTTCAGGTGGTTACAGGTGTCACTGCCTACGTCCATGATTATTGTCTTTTTTGAGGATTCCATTCGGTGAGCACGAGTGATGTGCTGTCGAACATGGCATAGTCGCGATGCTCGATC
Organism: Bacteroidales bacterium; assembly: GCA_024681475.1. Taxonomy (GTDB): domain Bacteria; phylum Bacteroidota; class Bacteroidia; order Bacteroidales; family P3; genus Colimorpha. The sequence goes on from JAILAT010000037.1 coordinate 17,262, forward strand.
CAGTTGCCGACGTTGACATAGATGCCACCATCCAGTTCGCGCCTGACGGGTGTATGGCGATGGCCGAAAAGATAGTAATCGTAAGGGGTGAGGCCTTTTGTGCGACGTGCACGTTGCTGGGCCAGGCAGTATTGTGCAATGCCTTCGCGGTCGTCGCCCAGATAGGTGTTGTGCAGTTTGTTGTGCGATTTGCGGCTGCTGTCCGACCAACTTTGGGCAATGGAGAACCCTATTTTGGGATGTATGCCTGCAAAGAGCCACTGATTCAAGGGGCAACGGAAGATGCGCTTCATCAGGTTGTAGCTGTGGTCTTTCGGGTCCATCCCGTCGCCGTGGCCCAGCAGGAACAGCTTGCCGTCCCATTCCACAGTCAGGGGCTCGTTGTGCATCACCACTCCGACCTCTTTTTCCAGATAGTCGAACATCCACATGTCGTGGTTGCCGATAAAGAAATGGAACTCCACACCGTCGTCGACCATCTGCGCCATCTTGCCCAGCAGACGCACGAAGCCGCGAGGTACCACATGCTTGTAGCTGAACCAAAAGTCGAAGATGTCGCCCAGCATCACCACACGGCATGCGTCGAGAGCGATGGCGTCGAGCCATGCCACCATGTCGCGCTCGCGTTGGCGGCTGTCGGGGCCACTGCCCAGGTGGGCGTCGGTGATGAAGTAAGTCTTGGTGCGCATTGTGACTGCTTTTGGTGGCTACATCATTTGTGCCTGCTGCATTCTTATTTCGCTCTGTGTGCGGTCGAAGCGGGCTTTGAAATATTGGGTATGAGGATTGTCGGGGTTGTTTTCCATGAGTCCGTTGAGCACCTGCTCAAAAATATCCATATCACGCGAGGCGTTGAACACGCGACTCGAGTGGTTGAATGGAGCATCTAGGGCATACAGGGTGCTTAGCGAGCCCTGGTTGTCCTCGATGAATTGATAGAGGGTGGTGTAGACCAGCTGGTATTCCACCATGAACAGCGAGTCCGTCTCCTTGTGCGCTTTTTCGTAGTCTTTTTTGTTCATGGAGCTTTGGTTGGCCTTGTCTGTTTCGGCCAGGTCGTGGATGAAATTGTTGGCATCGTTGATCTGCGCCTGTATTTGCCACAGCAGCTGCGACTCGGGAGAGCCGTTGACCATGTAGGTTTGGTCTAGCCGCTCGTAGTCGCCTGTCAACGTGATCTCCTCGCCATGGTTGGGTAGCAGCACGATGTAGACATATTCACTGCTGTGCAGACTGTAGAATGTCTGATAGCTCATCGTTCCTGAATAGTTGAAATGCCCCTTGGCGTCGCAACGTATCGAGTCGACGAACTGCTCGCCGTTGTCGGCTGTCATCTCGGTGATATACAGCGTCTTGTTGGAGGCGTTGTCCAACGTCCCTTCAAGGGAGAATCCATTGTCGTCGGCTCCTTTCTTGCTGCCGCAGGAGGCCAGCAGCATGATACCGAGCGCTAGGGCTATGAGCTGGATGGTGTGTTTCTTCATAAGAGGTCTTGTTTTTTGATGCTAACGAGGAATGGTTCTTTTTATTTTTCGCCAAGCAAAAAATCTGCCACCGTCATGGCAGCCATGGCTTCCACCACCACGGCGGTGCGGGGCACATGGCAGCGGTCGTGGCGCCCTGCCAGGGTTAAGGTCTCGATATTTCCTTTGTTGTCAATGCACTCTTTGGGCTTGGCGATGCTTGCCACGGGATGGAAGGCCACGCGGCACACCACTGGCATGCCGTTGCTGATGCCTCCCTGCACACCGCCGCAGTGGTTGCTTTGTGTGGTGTGGTCGGGATTCCAGCGGTCGATGTATTCGCTGCCCTGCATGCGTGCGGCGGCAAATCCGGCACCCATCTCGAAGCCGATGGCCGAAGGGATGCTCATCATCGCCGCTCCTAGACGCGCGTTGAGTTTGTCGAAGACGGGGTTGCCGTAGCCGGCTTTGAGACCCGTGATGGTGCACTCCACAACGCCGCCGGCGCTGTCGCCTTCGCCAGCGGCGCCCTGCTCCACCACTTTGGAGCTGATGGCTATCTGCCTGGTGCAGAGCAGTATCTTGGCGATGGAGCCACCCACCACTCGCGCCGCTGTCTCGCGGCCCGAAGCGCGGCCGCCGCCACGCCAGTCGCGAAGGCCGTAGCGTTGCTCCCAGGTGTAGTCGGCGTGGCCCGGTCGTTGCAGCCGTTGCAAGGCGGCATAGTCCTCGCTGCGCACATCGTGGTTGCGGATGAGGAAAGCGATGGGTGTGCCCAGCGTTACGCCGTCGAGCAGTCCCGACAGCATTTCCACCTCGTCGGGCTCCCGACGCGAAGTGCCGAGGACGTTGTCGTGACGACGTTGCATCTCGCCGGCAATGAAGTCGGTGTCGATATGGATGCCTGCAGGGAATCCGTCCACCACGCCGCCGATGGCGGCGCCGTGCGACTCACCGAAGGTGGTCAGCCTGAAATTGTTGCCGAAGGTGTTCATGGTTTCTGGCGCGTATTGGTCTTATAGGACATACAGGTCTTATAGGTCTTAAAAGTTCCTATAGGTCTTGTATGTTTAGTTATGGGGAGCCCTTTGGACTCCCCATAAACTTATTTTACTTCAAGCAGTTGCACGTCGAAAATCAGCGTAGATCCAGGGGGGATGTCGCCGGCTATATGGTCGCCGTAGCCTAGCTCGGAGGGAATGTAAAAGATGTAATGCGAACCCTCGTTCATAAGCTGCAGACCTTCGATCCATCCGGGGATGACGCCTCCCACGGAGAACTCAGCAGGCTGTCCGCGGTCGACGCTGCTGTCGAACTTCGTGCCGTCAATAAGCGTGCCGGTGTAGTGCACTTTCACAATGCTGTTTTTGGTGGGTTTCTTGCCGGTGCCACGCTCCACGATTTTGTATTGCAGTCCGCTGGCAGTGGTATAGATACTTTTGCTCTTGGCATTCTCTTTGAGGAATGCGGCGCCAGCCTCTTTGTTTTTGCCCAGCGATGCCATCATCTCTTCCTCGTGCTGGCGTTGACGCTGCTCAAACTCGCTCTGGAAACGGCGCAGCAACGGCTGCATCACCTCTTGACCCCAGTTGTTGCGACCTTCTGCCATGTCGACCAGCGACTGGCCGGCAGCCTTGAGGTTGATGCCGAGTTTCTGTTGTGTCCAGGCGTTGCCCATATCTTTGCCGATGGCGTAAGAGGCCGAGTCGTTGAAGTCTTTCAGTTTGATGGGCTCGTTCTTGCTCTTCAGTTCGGCTTGTACTTGGTTCAGTTTGTTCTGTGTGGCGTTGGACTCTTTGAGCAGGGCTTCGTAGGCGTCGGCTTTCTGTTTCAGCTGGTAGTAGTAAGCCTCGTCCAAGGTGGCTTTGCCTTTCTTGATTTTTACGTCAGGGGCTTGTGCCAGCACTGCAGTGGCGCAGGTCAATGCGCATAAAATGATGGTGATTTTTTTCATCTTTTTGTGTATTGTTTCTCTTTGTACCAAAAGCAGTTTGGAACGTTCTGTGGGTGTGCTCCAAACTGCTCTTGTGTGTTGTTGTTTTCGAATTGGATTACTTGTAAATCTTGGCGGGGGTACCGTCGAGAACCTCTTTGCCGCAGATGGCCAATGCCAGCATCTCGTTCTCGCCTTTGTAGATCTTGACGGGGGCAATCCAGCCGACGCGTTTCTCGATCTCGGCCATCCAAGGTTTGCTGTAGGCAATGCCGCCCGTCAGCAGGATGGCGTCGACCTGACCGTTGACGACGGCGGCCAGACGGCTGATTTCCAGTGATACCTGATAACAGAATGCGTCGACCAGCAGTTGGCATTTGGGGTCGCCCTTGCCGGCGCGGATCTCCACGTCGTAGGCATCGTTGGTGCCCAGATAGGCCACAAAACCACCTTCGGCGGTGATCATCTTCTTGACGTCGGCTTCGGTGTATTTGCCGCTGAAGCAGACCTCAATCAGCTTGCTGGCGTTGATGCTGCCGGCGCGCGTGGGCGAGAAAGCGCCCAGACCGCAGAGTGCGCGGTTCACCTCTACCACCTTGCCGTGGTTGTGGATACCGACGCTGACGCCGCCACCCATATGGGCGATGATGAGGTTCAGCTCGTCGTAGCGCTTGCCTACCTCACGGGCGTACAGCTTGGCGGTCATCTTCTGGTTCAGGCAATGCCAGATGACGCCTTCGCGGTTGGGGTCCATGTCGAACACGGGATGGCCGCTGATCTTGGCGATGGCAGGACGCTCGTCGACGATGCCGGGGTCGGCAATGTAGGCGTGAGCCAGTCCAATCTCACGGCTGATGCTGTCGGAAATCAGTGCGCCAAGGTTGCAGGCGTGCTTGCCCTGGATGCCGTCGTGGCACTCCTGCTTCATCAGGTCGTTGACCTCGTAGGTACCCGACTCGCAGGGACGTGTCAGGCCGCCGCGACCCATGACGATGGCGATTTCGTCGGTGCTCACATTATGGCGTTGCAGCATCTCCAAAATGGATTTTTTGCGATAGTCGAACTGATCGGCCACCTCTTTGAACTGCTGTATCTCGCTGATAGGGTGACTTAAATTTTCGGTAAAAATTTCAGTTTCACCTTCGTAGATGGCACATTTTGTGGATGTTGCGCCAGGGTTGATAACCAAAGTGTATTTCCGTGTATTCATATTTTTGTTGTTTTTTTATTATTCAATTTCAATTTGCAAAGTTAGCAATTTTTCTTCAATGGTGATTATTTTTTTTGTCCCCAATGTCTTTTTTTTACGAAAAAAATGTTGATAATTTTATTTAATACTTTGATAATGTTAATGTTGTGATGGGGCTTTAATCTTAAAATATTTTTATGATATAATAAATGTTTCAATTTATAGTTATAATGATAAAAAATAATGTCATGAAATATCGTTTTCATCATATAGTGTTGTCGTTGCTTTTGTTGACTGTGGTGCTGTGGCCCGGCAAGGCGCAGGCCCAGCAGCCCAACAACAGTATCGACACCTCTTATTTTCAGGCTGTTGACGCCGCCAACTACGACAGCCTGCTGCTGAATTTCTATATGCGGCATTATGCCAAGACGGCCAAGAACCACATGGATCGCCGCGCCACGCAGTATTATGCTGACTTCGACAACATCCCCGACTCGGTGTTCATCAAGCGGCTGAACGATATGCACATGGTGGTGCCCATGTCGTACAACGCCGATGTGAGGGCCTACATCAAACTGTACGTCCGCATCATGAGCCGCCGTATTGAGGCCATGCTTTCACTTTCGGAGTATTATTTCCCCATGTTCGAGGAGACTCTCGACCGCTATGGCATGCCCGAGGAGTTGAAATACCTCACCATCGTGGAGTCGGCGCTCAATCCGCAGGCCACTTCGCGCGCCGGCGCTGCCGGATTGTGGCAGTTTATGTACAAGACAGGCAAAGAATACGACCTGGAAGTCAATTCCTTGGTCGACGAGCGACGCGACCCCTACAAGTCTACCGTCGCTGCGGCACGCTTCCTGAAACGTCTCTATGAGATCTATCACGACTGGAATCTGGCGCTGGCGGCCTACAATTGTGGCCCCGGCACCGTCAACAAGGCCATCGCCCGCTCGGGAGGGAAGACTTCGTTCTGGGAGATATACCCTTATCTGCCTCGCGAGACGCGTGGCTATGTCCCCGCCTACATCGCTGCCGTTTACTCCATGAACTACTACCATGAGCATGGCATCACCGCGCCACACTACCAGCTCCCTGTGCACACCGATACGGTAAACATACACAATGATGTGCATTTTGCCATTGTCGAGAAGGTGACAGGCGTCCCTGTCGACCAGTTGCGCCAGCTCAATCCGCAGTATCGTGCCGACATCATCCCTGCTGCGTCGCGCCAGTATACGCTCTGCCTGCCTTCCAACAAGGTGGCTCCGTTCTTGAAAAACGAGGACTCCATCTATCGCGCCTCGAAGGACACCATCGCCAAGCGCACCACGGTGTCGCTGTCGAACACCACGATGATATATCACACAGTGCGCAAGGGCGAGACAGTGAATTCGGTGGCTCGCAAGTATGGTGTCGCGGCTGCCAATCTTCGTCGCTGGAATGGCTTGCGCAGCAAGAGTACGCTGCGCGTGGGCCAGAAACTCAAAATCTATCTGCCCGCACCGAAGGTCGAAGCGGCCGAGGCCAGCACGGCCACTGTTGCCGACTCGACAGCCGCTGCCACCGACTCGACGGCTCAGACCGCAGCGGCGCAGGCAGAGCAAAAGCCAGTTCAGGAGACAAAACCTGCCAACGCCACCAAGCCAGCTAACCAGAGCAACGCAAACAAGTCGCAACAACCTGTGTATTACACCGTAAAGAAAGGCGACTCGCTCTCTTCCATTGCTGCCAAGAACCATACCACGGTGGCCAAAATCAAACAATTGAACAATCTTAAATCCGATGTCATCCAGGTGGGCAAGCGCCTGCGTGTGAAGTGACGGGATAAGGATATGAATAACAGATAATCAAGCAAGTGTCACATGGTCAATATCAAAGATAACAAGATCTTCAAGGTGGTGACGAACAAATATTTCGTCACGCTGACAATCTTCCTGATACTCATCCTGTTTGTCGACGAAAATAATCTGCGGCTAACCCGTTCGCTCAAGCGTGATGTCGCCGAGTTGCAGCGCACCGTCGATACGTTGAAGCAAGGCATCGTGCAGGACAGCATCCGCGCCGAGAGTCTGGTGGACGACATGGATTCCATCGAGCGCTACGGCCGAGAAAAATACTACATGAAGCGGGAAAGCGAAGATGTCTTTGTGGTGCAGCACGCCAATCAGGGCAAGAAAAAGTAAGGGCAATACTTATCCACTCAATATCACGTTGTTATGAACAAAAAGATACTCCTTGTACTTCCGCTGGTGGCAATGCTTTTCACTTCGTGCAATGCGGTGAAGCGTTTTTTCAACACCGATCTCTCCGACGAAGATTACATTGTAGGCCAGCTCTATGCTGACGAATATGTCAAAGAGCAGCCTGTCAAGATGAAGAAACCCTCTGCAAGTGGAGGCAATGAGGGCAACGCCGACAAGCTGGGCATCCCACTGAACGACAAGGACAATCGCAAACTCTATGCGGCCATTGAGAAATGGTTCGGCACCCCTTACCAGTATGGCGGTTGCAGCACCAGCGGTGTCGACTGCTCTTGTTTTGTGGGCAATATTTTCAAGTCGGTCTATTCAATCAAATTGTCGCGCACCGCCAACGATATGACGGGAGATGTGAAACTGATAGGCCGTAGCCAGTTGCGTGAGGGCGACCTGGTGTTCTTCACCAACTCCAACGGTAAGGTGTCGCACGTGGGCATCTACCTCAAGGATAATATGTTCGCCCATTCTTCCACATCCAATGGCGTCTCCATCAGCACGTTGGAGAATTCTTACTGGAAAAAGCATTTCTACAAGGGTGGCCGCCACAAGGATGTGACTACCCAATATTGATTTTTATACACTGATGTTATGGCAAAGAACAAAGTAGGTGTTGTCTATTCCACCAATCCCGATTTCCAATACCAATATGAAGACGACGAGCTTCAGGTGGCCACGCTGCCGCCTCAGCAGCAGAAGCTGCGCGTAAGCCTCGACCGCAAACAGCGTGGCGGCAAGCAGGTGACGTTGGTCAGCGGTTTTGTGGGTACCGACGACGATCTTGCCGATTTGGGCAAGATGCTGAAAACCAAATGCGGTGTCGGCGGCAACGCCAAAGACGGTGAAATCCTTATTCAGGGCGACCACCGCGAGAAGGTGGTGGCGCTGCTCACCGCTTTAGGATACAAGGCCAAGCAGGTGTGATCGGCATACGGGGTGACAAAATAACAGCAGCGGCCAGACACTTGTCTGGCCGCTGCTGTTATTGTTGTTGTGGTGACCATCAGCCCTTGACGGGATGGTCGGCGTGGAATTGTTCGAGACGCACCTTGAGGTCGGGGAACTGGTCGCGCTGCACAAGGGCTACACAGGCGCGGATGCCCTGACGGTGGCTGCCCGTGATGTCGAGAGAAATGGCGCTGATGCCATAACGAATCAGTTCGTTGAGCAGGTCGACACCGTTGAAGCCCGGGTAGCAGAAGGTGAAGTAGAAACCGTCGCCGATGGGGTCGCCCATATCTTTGTCGTAGACGATTTCGAATCCGTTCTGCACGAAGAGGTCCTTCATGATGTGTGCTTTCTCGCCATATTCTTTGATATCCTTCACAAAGTTGAAGGTGCCGTCGTTGGCGCCTTTCAGCATGGCCGCCATGGCATACTGCACCGAGTGGGCGGTGCCGGAGCTCAGGCAGTAGAGTGTGCCGAATATGAGGGCGCGGCCCAGCTGCGTCTGGCTGTAGTAGCGTGCCAAGTCGGGGCATTCTTTGTTGAAGAGCGCGGGGCTGCAGATCATCATGGCGATGCGCTCTCCGGCATAGCTGAACGATTTGGAACCGCTGATCATCAGCACGTAGTTGTCGGTGTATTTGGCCACCGTGGGCTGGAAAGGAGCCTGGCCGGGCACGGAGTAGTCTTTGCGGAAGTCCATGAGGAAGTAGGCGTCGTCCTCAAGAACCACCACGCCGTATTTGTTGGCCATTTCGCCGATGATGCGCAGCTCGTGGTCGGTGAAGCAGAACCATGCGGGGTTGTTGGGGCTGCTGTAGATAAGGCAAGCCACGTCGCCGTCGTGCAGTTCTTCTTCCAGTTTGTCGCGCAGCTTGTCGCCACGGTATTCATAGACGTCGAAAGTCTTCATGGGGATGCCCAGCACGCGGCACTGCTGTTTCTGCACGGGGAAGCCGGGGTCGATGAAGAGCACCTTGGTCTTTTTGGCGTCGTAGCGCGTGAGGGTCAGGAAGCTGGCGAAGCCGGCCTGCATGGAGCCCACGGTGGGGACGCAGCAGTCGGGTGTGACGTCGATGTCGAGGAAGTTCTTGACGAAGCGTGCTGCCTCGTGCTTGAAGTCGGCGGTGCCGTAGATCTCAGGATAGATCGATGCCACGCCGCTGCGCAGGGCTTCAATCTGAGCCTCCACGCCCACCTTCGGCGCCGGCAGTCCGGGGATGCCCATCTCCATCTTCACGAAGCGGATGCCGGTCTCGGACTCCACGTCCTGGATCATCTTGCGCATTTCGCGGATGCTGGCGGTGCCGGGGTTCTTGATTTTGTTTTGCGACGCGATTTTGTCGATCGTCTCTTTGCTTATGGGTATTTGGTTCATAATTATTTGTTTTGTATTAATATCTGTTTGTTGTCTTGGCTATTGCGTTCAGCGTATGTTCCAGTCCTTCATCTTGGCCACATTGATGGGCGACACCTCCTTGATGATGTCGTACACCTCTTTCTGCTCCTGCTGGGGGGCAGGGGTGAAGATGGAGATAATTTCGGTGATGTTCACATCGATGAATTGCGTGACCGACAGCACATTGGTGCGTGTTTTGTGCACCTGCTGTATGTATCGCAGTGACTGGATGATGTTCTGACGTGCCGTGGGCTGGTCTTTGGTCATCATGTCGAGCCCCAGACGATAATAGTAGTAGTACACGCTGTGCAGCGGCTCGTATGCCGAGTTGGTGTGGTTCTCCATGAACCAGTAGCGTGCCTTGGCGCCGTCGGTCGAGGAGTTCCAACCCTTGTAACCCGACGTGCTGGCGGTCTGCGCTATGGTGCGGGCCATCTCGTAGAAGTCCTGGCCACCGTTGGGGCCGAAGGAATCGAAGTACATGCCCAGCATGATGTAACAATAGTAGGCCAGCGTGGAGCTCAGGTTGTCGTAGAACGTGTTGGGGTCGAAGTCGAGCGACTGGCTCTCGTTGAAGGAGAACATGAAATTGTTGCTTTCCATGTAGTTGAACAGGCCCGAGGTGTAGTTGGAGTTGAACACGGGGCGGCGCAGCTGCACCTGTATCTGCCCTTTGAAGTCGGTGGCTGAGGTGCGTTCCGACAGTACGATGCTGATGGAGCAGTCCAGCCGCTCGTTCTGGTCGAATTCGAGGTTCGTCCAGCGGCGGCCGTTCACAAAGTCTTCTATCGAGCGCTTCATGGTCTCGAAGATTTTTGTGTCGGCGGTCTCGTAGCTTTGGGTGGTACTTTGCAGCTTTTGGTAGTTGATGGAGACGGTACTACGAAATTCTTGCGCAGTGGACACTGCACACAATAACGTAAAAGCCAGTGCGATAATAACTTTTTTCAGCTTCATGACGTACTTTTCATTTTGCAAAGGTACGATTTTTTTTCAATATGGCGACATATTTGTTCCGCAACAATGGCAAAAAGGGTCCTGGCTCGATGCTCAGTAGCGAATGATAGCCTTGGTTTTGGCATAGTGTATCTGCAATTCGTTGTTTTCAAGTGTATAAATGTCGATATTGTCGAAAATCACGGTTGCCTTGTCGGTCTTGTACACCAGCAATTCTTTGGTGTGTTGCTTGCACCATGTCTCAAGGTCGGCATCGCCGATACTGCCGCATTTTTCAAACCATGTGTCAAGCAGTTCCTTGCTTGTTACAGTGATGTCGGGGGCTATATTTAGCACCTCCGGTGTATCCCAAAAAGTCAACTCTTCAAATTCTATGGATTTGGCACCACTGAGGTCTATTTTTTCATCCACAGTTGACCAGTAGAGACTAATTGGTAAGGTGACAACTTCTTCTATATCATAACCATATTCCTCTCTGAATTCCCAGTAGTATGCTTTGGCGAATTGGCAGGTGGGCTCGGAGAGCGAGACGGCGAAGTCGTCGGCACAGTTTACACCCAGCTCATAATCGAGCATGGGGGCTTTCTCTGACGAGAAATAGTCGAGAGATTGGTATATTTTGCGGAATTCGGCCTTGTGCGCCGTGTCGGCAATGTCGGCTTTCGTAATCAGTAGCGTGCCGTCGGGCTTCAGACGGTCCACTTTGGCGGCGATGGTGCGTATGCGGTGTATCTGTGACCTGTCGGACATCCTTTCGGGCGTCAGTGGCGGAATGGCCACAATGACGAGCAGCAGTGTGGCTGCCAGCGCGGTAAGCAGGTAGTAGCCTCTGCGGTTGGGCACCAGGAACAGCAGCACGTAGAGCGTCATCAGCCCGCCGCAGAACACCAGCCAGTAGCGTGTGGGGGTGAGGCCATAGTCCGACAGGCGGCGCGCCACGCCGACCCAGAAGAGCACTATCAGCGGCAGTGCAATGAGGCTGAAAAACCTGTAGTACCAGCCAAAAGGCCGTTTTTCCATCGTCAGCTGCGAGAGCTGCATCAGCATGGCCAACAGGCAGAAGACGGATATCATGATGGCCACCGAGCCGTTGGGCAGCGTCCTGGTGATGAGGATCTTGGCGGCGTAGATGTAGAGCACCAGGGTGTAGATAAGCAGGGCGGGGGAAACGACCCAGTTGACCAGCGCGCTACCCAGTTTGTTCATGGCAAACTTGTTGTTTCTGTCGTCGAACGTGATGAACAGGATGGGCGCTACCAGTACAAACAGCACTGTGGCCACTTGGCCGTAGTATTCGGATTTGATGTCGAACAGCAATTCGATGCTCAGTAGTATCAGAGCGAAGAGCAGGAATGCTACCCCTGAGAAAAAGAGGGCGATGGCAAGTGAGCGTGTCATGTCGATCGTGCCGGCGGAAAAGGTGTCGTTGTGGGTTGTAAACCGTCGCAGCAACATCCACAGCGGCACAATGCCCAGCATGACAATGGAATAGGAGGGATCATCGGACCATTGCTTGATGAAGGGCATGAGCAGAGCGGCAAAAAAGAACGCCAGCGGCAGCCAGTAGGCCACCCTCCAGCCCATGCCACGCTGCTGATATTGGCTCAGCGTGTAGGTTATCACGAAACATAGCGGCGTGAGGTAGAGCGGCAAAGAAAGCAGGTTGTTGAGTATTTCCGAACTGCTCTCGGTAATTATGCCAAAAAGGATCGCTGTGGTGTAGAGCAGTATGACGATCTCGGCAGGGTGGTTTTTGATGGTCTGCCACACCCCTATGGCAAAGCGGTTTATGTTTTCCGAAATTTTGTTTTTTTTCATGGTTCGATGGTATTGGATGGTTATGTTTTTTGCATAAAATATTGTCATTCTGACTGTTGGCAGAATGGGGAAGGAGGCGTTCATTTCACATTGACACTGCAAAGGTACGACTTTTTCCGCATTCGCATGCCGTTAGCACAAAAAAAATATCAACCTACCATTCAGCACCTTAGCGAGGTGGCGATATTTTTCCACAAATTGTTGAAAAGAATAAATAGGAAATAATCTATTATATGGAGAAAAATGTGTATTTTTGCAAATTATTGAAAAAAGGCAAGAAACAATGAGTGAAGATGTAAATATCACAAAACAAGGCGAATATAGTGCCAGTAACATCACCGTGCTCGAAGGCTTGGAGGCTGTAAGAATGCGTCCCGCCATGTACATCGGCGATGTCAACTTCCGAGGTCTGCACCATCTGGTCTACGAGGTGGTGGACAACTCCATCGACGAAGCACTGGCCGGCTACTGCACCAAGATAAATGTCACCATAGAGGAGGACAACTCCATCACCGTTGTCGACAACGGCCGCGGCATCCCCGTGGATATGCATGAAAAAGAGCACCGCTCGGCTCTCGAGGTGGTGATGACAGTGCTGCACGCCGGCGGCAAGTTCGACAAGGGCAGCTACAAGGTCAGCGGTGGCCTCCACGGCGTCGGTGTCAGCTGCGTCAACGCACTTAGCGACCACATGACCGCCGAGGTGTACCGCGACGGCAAAATCTACCGCCAGGAATACAGCCGCGGTTTGCCGCTCTACCCCGTCAAGGAGGTGGGCACCACCGAAAAACGTGGCACCTGCATTCATTTCCATCCCGACCCTGAAATCTTTACAACGACGGAATATGACTATGCCACCCTCGAAAGCCGCATGCGCGAGTTGGCATACCTCAACAAGGGCATTGAACTCAACATCGAGGACCTCCGCAACCGCGACGAGAAGGGCGTGGCGTTCAGCCAGCATTTCTATTCGCAGGACGGCCTGAAGGACTTCATCAAGTACCTCGACGAGAACCGCGAGCGTCTCATGGCCGAGCCCATCTACATCGAGGGCGAACGTCAGGGCATCCCCATCGAGATCGCCATGGAGTACAACACCTCGTTCAGCGAGAACCTTCACTCCTATGTCAACAACATCAACACCCACGAGGGCGGCACGCACCTCACGGGCTTCCGCAGCGGCCTCACCCGCACGCTGAAGGCCTACGCCGACAAGAGCGGCATCCTGGCCAAGGCCAAGGTGGAAATCTCGGGCGACGACTTCCGCGAGGGTCTCACGGCCATCATCTCCGTGAAGGTGGCCGAGCCTCAGTTCGAAGGCCAGACCAAGACCAAGCTGGGCAACAACGAGGTGCGCGGTGCTGTGGACAGCGCCGTCAGCGAGATGCTGGAGAACTACCTCGAGGAGCACCCCTCCGAGGCCAAGACCATCGTCGACAAGGTGATATTGGCTGCCCGCGCACGTCAGGCGGCCCGCAAGGCCCGCGAGATGGTGCAGCGCGGCACCGTCTTCAGCAGCGGCGGTCTGCCCGGCAAACTGGCCGACTGCCAGGACGGCGACCCGTCGGTGTGCGAAATCTACTTCGTGGAGGGCGACTCGGCAGGCGGAAGCGCCAAGCAAGGACGCGACCGTCGCTACCAGGCCATCCTGCCGCTGCGAGGCAAAATCCTCAACGTGGAGAAAGCCCTGCAACACCGCGCCTTCGAGAGCGAGGAAATCAAGAATATCTATACCGCGTTGGGTGTCACCATCGGCACCGCCGAGGACAGCAAGGCGCTGAACCTCGACAAGTTGCGCTACCACAAGGTTATCATCATGACCGATGCCGATGTCGACGGTGCTCATATCGGCACCCTCATGCTCACCTTCTTCTTCCGCTACATGCCCGAACTCATCGAGAACGGCTACGTCTATCTGGCTACCCCGCCGCTCTACCTGGTGCGCAAAGGCAAGAACAGCCGTTACTGCTGGACCGAGGAGGAGCGTCTCAGCGCCATCAGCGAGCTCGGCGGCGACAAGGGCGAGAGCGGACTGCATATACAGCGCTACAAAGGTCTGGGTGAGATGAACCCCGACCAGCTGTGGGAGACCACCATGAACCCCGAGAACCGTATGCTGCGCCAAATCACCATCGACAACGCCGCCAGCGCCGACCGCACCTTCTCGATGCTCATGGGCGAAGACGTGCCCCCCCGCCGCGAGTTTATCGAGCAGAACGCAACTTATGCGACACTTGACTTATAAACCAATAAAACATAACTATTATGGACAAAAGGAATCTATTGCTGATAAGCAACTCTACCATGCGCGGCGAGGCTTACCTCGGATGGTGCAAGGTTATGATTGCCGACTTCTGCCGTCGGCATGATGTGAAAAAGGTGCTCTTTGTGCCCTACGCCGGCGTGAGCCTGGCCGAAGGGGGACTCGCCAAGAGCTACGACGCATACGAAAAAAAGGTGGCGGCAGTATACGCTGAATTTGGCGTGAAGCTCACCAGTGTGCACCACAAGGCTCTGCCCATCAACGCGCTGTATGACACCGACTGCGTGGCTGTCGGCGGCGGCAACACCTTCCACCTTGTCCGCGAACTGCAGCGCACAGGCCTCATGCAGGCCATCCGTCAACGCGCTTTCGACGGTATGCCCTATATGGGCTGGAGCGCTGGCAGCAACGTCGCTGGCCCCACGCTCTGCACCACCAACGACATGCCCATCGTCATGCCCGCCTCGTTCGACTGCATGGGTATCGTGCCCTTCCAGATCAACCCGCACTACACCGACTTCTTCGACCCCAAGCACGGCGGCGAAACCCGCGACGACCGTCTGAAAGAGTATATTATGGTGAATCCCAAGGCTACCGTCGCTGCCATCCGCGAAGCTACGGCACTGCTGCTCGAAGACGGCAAGCTGAAACTCATCGGCAAGCCCAACAAGATGAAGGTCTTCAAGACCAAGATGGAGAACACCAAAGAGTACGGCCTCCGAAGTAATATCGATTTCCTGCTGAAGGCATAAGTAACAAATGGGGCACAATGGTGCCCCTTTTTTTGAGGTCATGGACGGGCCAACTGCTTCACCTCCTTTACCAAGCCCGGAGGCACCTTCATAGAGGCCTGCTCCCGAGGCAAACTGCCCATCCTCTCCCCATGGTGCAATCGTACCACAACCCAGCCCATCACCAGAGCCGAGTGCCTGGCACTCAATGCAATGACCGAAAAGATAACAAAAGCCTAGGTTGTGAAACTTGGGAGCACTCTGCTATTTTATGCGTTGGTTCTGCTCTATCTGGGATAGTAAGCTGATGATGGGAAGCATGAAGAAAAGCATATATCCAAATACACTACCGCTGATGATGGCGGTTGTATCGCTATTAGCCAACAGACCCAGTAGCATCGTGAATCCTGCCAGAATTGTTACTGCGAGGGAAAATTTATACCAGGAATTTTTTCCCGAAGGCTTGTCTGTCTCGATTGTTTCCGATGAGGGGATGTGACGCTTGAGCTCTTCAAAGTCTTCATCCGAAATCTCGATGGGTATGAACCGGTAGCGTTTTTCTTCCTCGTCCTTTTCAGGATAGTCTTCCTTCTTGCCGCCTTTGGGCTGATACTCGATTTCTCCAAGCCCCAGTTGTTTCAGGACACTGTTTTTTTCTTGCTCATATCTTTCTCGCTCGTGGGCTATCTGCTCGTTGATGTAGTTCTGTGCTTTTTCGTTCATGATTGTCCTTTTTTTCTTTTTCTTCTGCACCTCGAAGAAAGCATATAAAAAGAAGCGTGGTGCTGATATGCCCTTCTTGATTGGAGGTTGTGAGAGGAACCTGAAGTTGAGAAGTTGTAATCAGTCCACGCCATAGAGCATGAACCGTTACACTCTTTCTGCAACTTCATTGAAACTCTCACATTTCCAATCACAGAATAAGCATAACGCTTCTTTGATTTCCTTCTGAAATCAATTGCAAAAATACATACTTTTTGCAACGTGGACAAATTTTTTTTGCCATTCCGCCGAAAGTTCGTATTTTTGCATACGAATTAGTAAACAGGAATCAAGGGCCATTAACGTTATATTTAAACAACTATGACAAAATACATTGGAGCTCATGTGAGCGCATCGGGTGGCGTGTGCAACGCCATTTTGAATGCCGAGGCTATCGGTGCCGACGCTTTTGCATTGTTTACACGCAACCAGCGCAGTTGGGTGAGCAAACCGCTGGACCCCAACGATGTGGAGGCGTTCAAATTGTTGCTGCACGAGCGTGGCTTCAGTGCCGACCATGTGTTGCCGCACGACAGTTATCTTATCAATCTCGGCTCGCCCGACGAGGAGACGCTGCAGAAGAGCCGCGCCGCATTCCTCGACGAGATGCAGCGAGCGCAGCAGCTGGGGCTGAAGCTGATGAATTTTCATCCTGGTAGCCACCTCAACAAGGTTAGCGAAGAGGAGTGTCTGGACCAGATAGCTCGCGAAGTCAACTGGGCACTCAGCAGGACGGAGGGCGTGACGGCTGTCATCGAGAACACTGCAGGCCAAGGCACCAACCTGGGATGGCGTTTCGAGCACATCTCCCGCATCATCGAGGGGGTGGAGGATAAGAGTCGAGTGGGCGTCTGCATCGACACCTGCCATACGCTAGCTGCCGGCTACGACCTGACCACCGAGATGGGCTACAATTTCTGTTTCGATGACTTCGACCGCATTGTGGGATTCAAGTACTTGCGAGCCATACATCTGAACGACAGCAAGAAAGGCGCCGGCAGCCATGTCGACCGCCACGAAAGTCTTGGCATGGGCATGATGGGCAAAGAATTCTTCACCCGTTTCATGCGCGACGCGCGTTTCGACAACATGCCTATCATTCTCGAGACTCCCGACCCGACACGATGGGCCGAGGAGATAGCGTGGCTGCGCCAGTTGGAACGCAGCTAAACAAAAACATAAGGAGGCGCTTCCCACGGAAAGCGCCTCCTTTTTTGTCTCTGTCCAAGGGTTAGGGAACCAGCACTTTGAGCGACTTGTTGGAATTCTTGAAGTGCAGCTCTTTGCCGATGAACTCGCCTTCGCCGTCGATGTTGACCCACTCTTCTTCGTTGTTGTACACCGTCACCTCGCGGGCTTTGTACATCTCCACATGTTGCGACAGCTCGAAGTGGTTCAGATAGAGCAACGGCGCCGTCATGGGCAGGTGTATCAGCGGTATTTTGTCGACGATGCAGATGTCTATCAGGCCGTCGTCCAGTTTGGCCAGTGGCGCAATGGCTGTGTTGAAGCCGAACTGGTTGGAGTTAGCAAAACTGATGAACCATGCTTTGCGCTCCACCTCGCGGTCGTCGATCTTCATTTTGTAGGTCTGCTCTTTGTAGGTGGGGTAGTCGTTCAGTATTATGCGGGCATAAGCCTGAAGGCCACGCAGTTTGGCATCCTGCATACGTCGTGCCACCAGTGCGTCGAAGCCGACGCCGGCGATGCTGGCGATGATGTGGCTGTGGCTCTCTCCGTCTTTCTCGGGGTTGTTGGACACTGTGATGGTGTCGATGGTGGCGACGTTGTATTTGTTCAGTATCTCTACGGCGTGGCTGGGCGTCAGCGGGATGTGCAGATTGCGTGCCAGTCCGTTGCCGCTGCCGCAGGGTATGATGCCCATGGCGACGTCGGTGCCCGACAGGCTGGTGGCGACGTCGTTCACGCTGCCGTCGCCGCCCACAGCGACGATGGCGTCGAAGCATCCCTGCTCCACGGCTTCACGAGCCAGCTGTTTGCCGTGGTGGCTGAATTCGGTGTAGCGAACGGAATAGTCGAGTGCCCTGTGGTCCAGATATTTTTCTATGACGTTCTCGATATTCTTCTGCTTGCCGATGCCCGACACGGGGTTGACGATGAAAAGGATGCTGTGTTTCATGGTGTTACTGTTGCTCTTGTGCTGATTGCGATTGGGCGTTTGCTTTCTGTGTCGCTTTGGGTGTAAGGCTGTTGCTTTGCATCCGCTGCGCGTACTGTTGCAGGATGGCTTTCAGCAAGGCTATGCCGCCGTCGCTGTCTACCTCACGGCTCTTGCCGTGGCTCATCTCCATGAGCGACACGCCCGACTGGTTGATGAGTTGATAGTATCCGCTGCCGTAGGCTACCTGGAAGCCGTCGGGGCGTTGGAACACGCTGCTGCCGAAGGCGATACAAGTCTCGTCGATGCCCAGATAGTCTATCAGCGTGGGCATCACGTCGGCCTGCTGCATCACACGGTCGCTGCGCAGACCCTCAGGATGTTGCGGGTCGAAGACCATCATGGGGATGCGGTACATGCCGGCAGGTGTGTTGAACTCCTTGCTGATGGCAGGACCCGGATGGTCGCCCATGAAGAGGAAGATGGTGTTCTCGTACCATGCTTCTTGCGAGGCGGCCTCGAAGAACTTGCGCAGTGCGTGGTCCACATAGCCGATGGTCTCCAGAATGGGGTGTTCGCCTTGTTTGAACACGCCGATGTGTTCCTCGGGAATGGAGTAGGGGTGGTGCGACGAGATGGTGAAGATGCCCGAGAAGAAAGGCTCGGGGCAGCGGCTGAGCTGACGAGCGGTGAATTGCAGATAGGGCTCGTCGTAGATGCCCCAACAGTCGTCCACCTTGCTCTGGTCGGGGAACTCATTCTGGCCATAGTAGGCGTCGAAGCCCACCTTGTAGCAGAAGGCGTCGAAACCCATCACACCGTTGTATGAGCCGTGGAAGAACGAGGTGTTGTAGCCGTAGTTCTTAAGTATCTTGGGCAGACCGTAGAGGTCGTTGCCGCCGAATGACGACATGGTGAAAGGCTTGTCGGTAAGCGTCGGCATCGAGGCCATGATGGCGGGGATGGACTCGATGGATTTCTTGCCGTTGGAGTAGCCCTGGAACAGGATACTGTGGTGCGACAGTGAGTCGAGGAACGGCGCATAGCATTCCTTCAGGCTGTCGTTGTAGAAGTTGAGGTATTCCTGAGCGAAACCTTCCAATACGAAGATGACCACGTTCTTTCGGCGGGGGTAGCTGAGGCTGTCCTGGCCGACGTAACTGGTCATGCCGCCGCCGGCAGTGAAGTAGCCGTAGCTGGTAGGCTGTGTGTTGTTGGCCTCGTTGGCAAGGGGTACGAACAGGGGGTCGAACAGCTGGCGTGCCTCGTCGTCGCCCATGAAGGTCAGCTCTTCAACATTGAGGTCGGGCTGGCCGAAGGTGCGGATAATGTTGTAAGGCGAGTTGAAGACCATCGGCGTGTTCTGCATCTGGCAGTATTTGGCCGAATCGTTGAGGCCTATCCAGTGGCGCTGGAATCCGCCGCGCACCAGCACGAAGGCCACCAGCAGTCCCACAACCATTCCTATTATATCGTTGGTGTGGCGACGGTCGAAATCTTTTTTGGGTGGGAACGCCGTCTTGTGTGAGAGAAGGCAGAAGAAAAGGATGATGCACAGTCCGCTGACAGTGGTGGGCCAAAAGTCCACAAGGAAGCGCGGTATCAGTGACCCCATCTGGCCGCCGACACCCATATAGGCGAACATCTCGCTGCTCATGCGACGATAGGTGAACTGGAAATAGGCGACATCCACCTGGTTGACAACCAACACGGTGAGCATGGGGATGAGATACAGGATGTCGCTGATGCAGCGGTACAGCTTGTTCCAGCGAAAGCGGAAAGGCAGCAGGTTCAGCAGCAGCCACGGCAGCAGCACCAGCGTCAGCGTGGCCAGGCCGAAGCGTATGTTGCCCCACACGATGCCCATGGCCTCGCCGAAGCCGTCAACTTGGAAGTGCTGTGTGTTGAGCAGGTAGAAAAACAGCTGCGTGAGCAGCAAGGCTACCAGTGCCCATATCATTTTGATGGTGATGTAGTGATATACGTTACCCGTATGCCACCAATAATTCTTTTGTCTCATGTCTCAGTTTCTTTCAAGGTTTGTATTCTGATGCCAACAAGATGCCTTGCGAGTCTTTGTTTTCAAAAAGCTCCTTAAGGCTTACTTTGTTGTTTTTCATGTAACTCTTAACTATCTGCCAGCCGATGTAGTCTGTTGTTCGCGGTGCCGAGTCGCTGAAGGCGTTGGTCTTGGGAGCCTCGTCCACGAAATTGTGGAAGTGGTTGAAATCCTGGTCGTAGAGCAGGTTGTGTTGGATGAAGTAGCCCCACACGTTGCTCTCGTTTTTCTTCATCCACTCCATCTGCTCAGGGGTGTAGCGCAGTTTCAGGTAGTCGGCTTTGTCGGGCATCACCTGGTCCAGGAAATACAACGCCTTGCCTTCGGCAATCATGAGGTCCAGCATGGTGAAGCCGTTCTCGTCGGGGGCAGCGATGTATTGGTGCGCTATGGCTGTCATCACGTCGCTGGCCAGATAGGCGCTGTCGCTGAGCTCGACGATATACATGGGCAGGTTGAAGTAGGCGTAGTCTTCCATCTCGCCCAATGCATATTGGTCCAGACTGATCAGAACGCTCTTGCTTTCGCGGTCGGCGACAATGCGTTCCGGATACATGAACCAGGCCGTTACCCAAGTGGCAATGTGCTGTACCTCAATATCTTCGTCCAGTTTGTGCGCTTTGGCCAGGGCTACGCCCAGCTCTTTCTCCAGCCAACTCAGGTCGGCATATCGCTGATGGGTCCTGACATAGATGTCGTGTACCACGCTGTCGTTCAGGAATCCCTGAAGATCAG
This sequence comes from Bacteroidales bacterium, assembly GCA_024681475.1. GTDB lineage: Bacteria > Bacteroidota > Bacteroidia > Bacteroidales > P3 > Colimorpha. Next base: position 37,893 of record JAILAT010000037.1, read on the forward strand.
CCATATATTGCGGGTCGTTGGGGTAGACGGGGGGCAGCAGCGGGCTCTGGAACTGCATGGAGAAGTCGTTGAGCGCCGTGCCCAGCTGGTCGGCAGGCGTTGCGAAGAGTGTCTCCTCGTAGCGCAGAATGCTCACACCCTCCTTCGAAGAGGATGTTTTGCCCTCTTTGCACGACACCAAGGTGAGTGCAGAGATAACTGACAATAAGCTGAATATTATTATATTGCGTTTCGTTATCATGCCAAAATTTTCATTGAAAACGTTTGCAAAAATACACAAAAAAAATGATATGGCGTTTTTTATTATTATTAGGTGCAGAATTGATTAAATGGAAATCCCGCAAGTCGTTGTGACTTGCGGGATTCGTCGTTATAGGTCGGTCCAGCGGTGTGCTGGTCGTCGGCTATTCTTTGTTTTCGCCATTGGCGGCGTCGTTTTTCTCGGCCTTGTTGCCCTCGTTGAGGATACGCAGCTTGGCCTGCAGCAGGGCTATCTCCTGTTTGGCTTTCTGCACCTTCTTCTCAAACTCTTCCTTCAGCAGGTCGGCCTGTTTCGAGCTGGCGAAGAAGCCCATGTTGTTGTCCAGCAGCTTGATTTCGTCGTGCAGATGCTGTATCTGCTCCTGAATCTTCTCACGCTCGCTGTTCATGGCGCGGGTGTCGCCCATCACATTGCGCACGCGCTCGCGGTAGGCATCGGCCTCGGCTTCGCGGGCACTGATTTTCAGCTGCTCGAAGAGTCCGTTGATGGTGTTGCGGAAGTCGGTCTGCAGACGCTGCTTCTCGCTGATGGGCACAAATCCCACCTCCATCCAGCGGCGCTGGAAGTCTTTCAGTATGTTCAGGTTCTCCTCCTTGTCGTCGCCGAACTGGGTGGCTTTCAGTTCTGCCAGGATGGCTTCCTTCTTCTCCAGGTTCTCCTGCTCGGAGCCGCGCAAGTTGTTGTAGTATGCCGATTTGCGAGCGAAAAACTCGTCGCAGGCTTTGCGGAAACGCTGCCACACTTTGTCGCTCACCTTGCGGCTCACGGCACCGATGTTCTTCCACTCGTTCTGCAGCTGCAGCAACTCTTCGGTGGCTTTCTTCCAGTCCTCGCGGCTGGCGATGGCCTCGGCCTGGAGGCAAAGGTCTATCTTCTTGTTATAGTTCTCGGTCTGCTCGTCCTTGAGGGAGTCGAAGTACTGCTTCTTCTCGGTGTAGAAACGGTCGATGGTGCCTTTGAACTGTTCCCAGATGGTCTCGTTCTGCTCCTTGGGCACCGGGCCGATGGTCTTCCACAGTTTCAGCAGCTCGTCGAGCGATGCCGAGGTGTCGTTCCACTGCTTCATGGAGGTGGGTTTCTCGGCGGTCAGCTCGTTCACCTTCTCCACCAGCGCCTGCTTTGCCAACAGGTTCTTCTCCAACTCGCCGCGACGCTGCTCGTAGTACTGGCGGCGACGCTCGTCGATTTGGTTGGCGGCGGTGCGGAAACGGGTCCAGATCTCCTCGTTCTGCTCAGCGGGGACAGGACCGATTTCGCGCCACTGCTCGCGTAGGCTCTGTAACTCCTTGAATGCTTTGGTGATGGAGGGCTCCACGATGAGCTCTTCGACTTTTTCGCACAGCAAGGTCTTGCTCTCCAGGTTCTTGCGCTGGTCGAGTAGCATGAGTTCTTTGTTCATGCGCACTTTGTTGAAGAACTGTTCCACCATGAAATGGTAACTCTGCCACAGCGTGTTGAGCTCGGTGCGGGGCACTTCGCCGATGGTTTTCCACTTGTCCTGGATGGCGTTGAACTGGTCGTAGGTCTCCTTGAGGCTCTCGTTGTCGCTGTCAATCAGCGTGCGAAGCTCTTCGAGCACAGCCTTTTTCAGCTCCAGGTTCTTCTGTTTGGCTGCTTCGACCTCATTGATATGTTTCTGGCGACGTTCGCGGTAGACGTTGTAGACCTTGTGGTATGCGTCGGCCACGGGGTCGTCGGCAGGTTGATAGTCTTCTTTCAGACCGCCGCCTTCGATGAATTGCTTGAATGCTTCTTCCTTGAAGGCCTTGTCGGCGTCGACAAAAGCAATCTTGATGCCGGCTACGCGGTTTTTGATTTTGGTGATGTCCTCTTCCTGCAGCAGCTCGCGCAGCGCTTCGGTGAGTTCTTCGCGGCTCATGCCGCTGTAGTCCACCGTGGGCTCCTGATAGGCGGCCTTCTCTTCGGCAGGAACGCTGTTGGGTTCCTCTGTCGGGGCAACCTCGGCGGCTGGCTCTTCGGCAGGTGTTTCGGACTCTTGAACCGTTTCAGCCTCAGCGGCTTGGGGTGCTGTCGGTTCGTCAGCTTGCGAGGGTTCAGCAGGGGTCTCTGCCAGTACTTCGGTAGCGGTTTCCGGAATGGTTTCCTCAGTTCCTGTAGGCTGTTGAGTCGCCTCAATGGCCTCGTTCTGCGTTTGTGGTGTCGCCTCGACAATTTCGGGGTTCATCGTGGAGGTTTCGTTGGTCACCACAGGTTCATTTGGTTGTTCCATCTCGTTTTAATTTAGGTTGTAACTTTTTGTTTTTTAATAGAATAAACGGTTTTATGCGTTTGGGTTTATCTTCTTTGGAGATGCAAAAATACACAAAAAAACGAAATGGAAGCAAAAAGTTGTCCCGAAGCGTATTTTTTTTCTTCCCAAGACATGGGAAAAATGGCGGGATGTGGAGCCTGTCGTGATGGAAAGCGCTAGTTTTAGTTATCTTTCAGGCAGATGGCACTCTTCTTCGAGGAGTAGCGCCAGGACGTAATCGCGGTGGAGTTTGAGGAATCGCCGCTGTCTGGCTGTCGGACGCACCACGTCGCCAAAGAGGCTGCATTCGGGGTTGCGTGGCGAGCTGAAGTTGAGCGTCTGCGTGTCGAAGATGCCGGAGACAAGTGTCTGACGGTCGTGCTCCATGCGTTCGCCATGCAGGGTGTGGCGTACAGGGAAGGGGCTCTCCAAGGTGGTGATGAGGTTGGCAATGCGCTCGCCGGAGGTGATGCCGTAGACAGCCAGCATGATGTCCCAGTATCCCAGTTCGGGCACCTGCTGCGCCTCCATGCGGTTGTTGTCGGCCAGCAGCCATGTCTCCATGCGCACGGGGTCCTGATGGCAGAAGATGCGGCATTCCACCTCCTGCTTGTCGAGTTGCACGGTGATGTTGGGCAGGCGCTCGAAGTGGCAGGCAAGCAGATCGTTGAGCATCCATGCCACACGCGGCAGCGCATGCTGGGTGCTCCACATCAGTGCGGTGGTGTTCTGCAACAGCTCGTCGCAGTATTCTTCGTCGTCGAATTCCAGTGTCTGTATTCTCTGTGCCATCATTCAAAAGTTATCTGTTCTCCAAAATGGGGCTTGTAGTTGTCGGCCGCCGTCAGTTCCTGCACCCAACCGCGTTCGAAGCCGAGGTCGAAGAAGGCTTCCACTACGCGCTCGTATTCGGCGGCTTCCAGCCGTCGGCCCAGCGCGTCGGGCAGGGCGGGCACGTCGGGCGGACAATACTGCGCCATGAGCGAGACGTGCAGCCGAGTCGACAGGTTCTCGGCCAGCCACTGCAGGCAGCCGATGGAGTTCTCCACTTGTCCGGGCAGCACAAGGTGGCGTACTATCATGCCGCGGAATGCCAGCCCTTCGTCGGTGGGCAGCCCCGCGCCTTTTTGCGCGAACATCTCCAGCAGCGCCTCCTGGGCTCGCCGGGGATAGTCGGCGGCGTGCGAATAGCGTGCCGCCAATGCGCTGTCGCTGTATTTGTAGTCGGGCAGCCAGATGTCCACATAGGGTGCCAGCATCTGCAAAGTCTCCACACGCTCGTAGCCACTGCTGTTGTAGACCACCGTGGGATGCAGGTCTCTGGCCCACAAGGCTTCCATCAGCGCCGGAATCTGGTCGGCATAGTGCGTGGCGGTCACCAGTCCCAGCATGTTCTCGGTCTCCGCCAGCCGCCTGGCGATGGCATCGACCACGGGCTCCATGCCACGGTGGCGCACCAGCCGCTCCTCGACACACCGCCCCGAGATGGTGTGGTTCTGGCAGTATATGCACTGCAGGTTGCAGTGGGCAAAAAAGACGTTGCATATGCCGCGCTGTCCCGACAGCACGGGCTCCTCGCCGCGATGGACCACAATTTCGGCTACCTCCATCATGGCGCCGGCAGCCTTGCCGCAGAATCCGCGGCCTGCGGCACCTTCGGGGCATCCCCGTGGGCATACGGTGCAAAAGTCTTCTTCCATAATTCCTGTTGTTTTTTTACGGCTGTCAAAGGAGGCCTTTCTGGCCCCCCAAGCCACTACCTTCCAACGCCAAAAAGCAAAAAAAATTTTGTCAGTTCGAAAATAAAATGTATCTTTGTAGCCTGTTACGAACAAAATATTATTAAAATAAATACCTAATATTATGACAATCAAAGAACTGGAACCAAAAGAACTATGGGGTAATTTCTACTCCCTTACCCGTCAGCCGCGCCCTTCGAAGCATGAAGAGGCCGTTCGCAAATTCCTTGTGGACTGGGCTAAGAAGAAAAAAATCGACTGCCGTGTTGACAAAGTAGGTAACATCATCATGACCAAGCCCGCTACCAAGGGCATGGAGAAACGTCGCCCCGTCGTGCTGCAGGCTCACATGGACATGGTGCCCCAGGCCCGTGCCGGCAAAAAGCACGATTTTCTGAAAGATCCCATCGAGACCAAAATTGTTGACGATTGGGTATATGCATGCGATACCACTCTCGGTGCCGACGACGGCATGGGCGTGGCCGCCATCATGGCTGTCTTCGAGTCGAAGACCATCAAGCACGGTCCCCTCGAGGCCCTCATCACCACCGACGAAGAGACGGGCATGACCGGTGCTTTCGGTCTGAAAGCCAAAGAGCTGAAGGGCGAATTCCTGCTCAACCTCGACTCCGAGACCGAGGGCGAGCTCTATGTGGGCTGCGCTGGCGGCATCGATGCTACCATCAACATCCCCTACAAGACCGAGAAGGCTCCCAAGGACTATATGGCCTATCGTGTCACCTTCGGTGGCCTCAAGGGCGGTCACTCGGGTATGGAGATCAATTCGGGTCGTGCCAATGTCAACAAGTTGATGTTCCGCCATCTGCGCTGGGTCGCCGAGTGCGGTCTGCGCATCATCAGCATCGATGGCGGCAATATGCGCAACGCCATCCCGCGCGATGCCGAAGCTGTCATCGCTTTCCCCAAGAAGAACGAGAAATGCATCCTCGAGGAGCTCGACAAAGTGGCCGGCTGGGTCAAGAAAGAGCTCAATAGTGTGGAGCCCGACTTCTTCATGAAATATGAGCGCGTCCGTATGCCTCAGAATGTCATTACCAACGCCGACACGCAGAAGATTATCAACACGATGATGGTGGCTCCTAACGGCGTCATCCGCATGAGCCGCGACATGGAAGGCCTCGTGGAGACCTCCCTGAACCTCGCCATCGTCAAGACCACCGGCAAGGCTTTCACCGTTCAGGCACTGCTCCGCTCGTCGGTCGACACCGCCAAGGAGGCCCTCGCCGAGCGTCTCGTCTGCCTCGCCGAAATGGTTGGCGGCACCTGCAAACTGTCAGGAGCATATCCTGGCTGGAAGCCCAATATGCAGAGCCCGCTGCTGATGACCATGAAGCAGACCTACAAGAAACTCTACAAGAAGGAGCCCAAGGTGGTGGCTATCCACGCAGGCCTCGAGTGCGGTCTGCTCGGCGGCAAATACCCCGATATGGACATGATCTCCTTCGGCCCCACGCTGCAGAGCCCCCACAGCCCTGACGAGCGCGCCAACATACCCAGCTGCAAGAAGTTCTACGACTATCTCGTGGCAGCTCTTGAGGCTATACCTGAGAAATAATAATCATTTTTCATAGCATGTATGTAAGGGACTGCGGCTCAACGCTGCAGCCCTTTATTGCATTGCAGAACTGGACTATGCTGCTCACTGTCGTCATTCCCATATACAACACCGCCGCTCCGCTGCGGCGCTGTCTGCTGTCGCTGCATGCCGGCGCGACTGACCACGACGTGCAGCTGCTGGTGGTCGACGATGGCAGCGCACCTCAGCAGGCAGCAGCCATACGCGAGGTGGTGAAGGACATGGGGGAGAGGTCGGTTGTGCTGATACCCACAGCGCACCGTGGCGCTGCCGCGGCACGCAACGTCGGCATCGAGCATGCCGATGGCCGCTACCTATGGTTCGTCGATGCCGACGACACTGTCGATGCCGTCCATTTCCGTGCATTGCTTCAAGTGTTGGAATCCTTGCCGCCCGACGTGCAGATGTTCCACACTGGCAATTATCACATCCTTTCACGCCCCCACAGGATGCCATCGTTGGCAGCGCCACAGCCAGGAGCCTCGGGTTCTGCGACACTGGCCACGGTGCTGCTGCCGCAGTCGGGATGCCTGGATATGTTCACCTGGATTGTCGCCACCGAATGGCTCCGCAACAACCCTGCTTTACGTTTCCCCGAAGAGCATGCCCTGCTGGAGGATTCCATGTTGGTGCTGAGAATGCTGGACAGCGAGGCTAGGATGATGGAAAACAGCACACTGTCGCCCTATCTGCATCATGTCTACGGCGATTCATCCACCTCCGGCGCGTGGTCGCCCGCGCGCTGCGCCGACCGCATGAACGACGTCACCGCTTTCTTCACAGCCTTCCGCACCTTCGTGCTGCAGCACCCGTCGGTGCCATGCATGCATTCGCTATACGATCGATATAGATATGTATATCTGCGTGTTATGGCTGTAAAAGGCTGCCCGGCGGCACTGCTCGACAGGCTCCGGGGACAGCTGCTCGACGACGAGGCCGTTCCTTACACGCCTCATGGATTCAGGCAGCGGATGCTCTATTGCCGAATCACTCACCATGCGCTGGCATGGCTCTGCCGCCAGCTGCGCAATACCTCCCCGTCATGCTGAACAGCCTGCTCTCTTTCAGCCTTTTCGGCACCACCAACCCTTTCGACTACAAGCCGCAGCTCACTGCCGCGCAATGGCTTGAACTGGTGGACGAGGCCGCCTCGCAAGGTGTCACCGCGCTTCTCTACGACGCCGTGCAGAAACTCCCCGAGGAGCAGCGCCCGCCTCGCCGCGAACTGTTCCAGCTGACATCCACCACGATGACCATAGAGCAGGACAACAGCCGCCGCCATGCGACATTGCTGCATTTTGCCACGCTGCTTCAGCAGCAGCTCGACATCACTCCCGTTGTGGTGAAAGGGAGCTCGTTGGCGCGTCTCTATCCTGTGCCATTGCACCGCGAATGCGGTGACAACGACATCTTCACCGGTGTCGACACGGCTCGCGTCAACGGCTATGCGAGGTCTCTTGGCGTCGATGTGGACGAGAGCAACTTCCGCCACTCCTATTTTTCTTTCCATGGCGTGGATTTCGAGTGCCATCATCGTTTGCTGTATCGTGAAAAAGAACCGCAATGGCGTTCCATACCTTGGCAGACTGGAAATGAGGATTTTGGGAGCTCCGATTCCGGTTTCTCCGACAGTACTGATTTTTCCAACGTTTCTTTGCTTCGCCGGCTGGTGCCTGAGCAGGAGGCGCGTTTCTTGGCGGCGCACATGGAGTATCATGCCGTCTTTTTTCATCAGCCTATCCGGCTGCGTAGCCTGATTGACTGGACTTTGCTGCTTCTCTCTCCCGATATGGACTATGAGAAACTCTCAAAGGAGATGCAGGGCACCGAGCTGGCTTGCTTTGTGCATCTGCTGTCGCGCTATTGTCTCCACCGCTTCCATTTCGACAATGGCGACATCCCTACTTGGCAGCAGTTGGGCATGACGCCCTCCGACTTTGAGCAGCTCTATCTTCACATCGCGCCACGCCATCCCAACCCCATTGTGCGTGTGTCGCGTCGTTCGCTGCACTATCTGCGCTACGCGCGTCTCTATCGTCGCATCTATGGCCAGTCCATGTTCCGCCGTTTCTATCTCTCCAACATTGCAACGGCAGTCCGTAACCATCTGCGCAGATAGATTCCTGAGAGGATTTCATTGATAGTAAAAAAAGAACAGGCGCTCCTAAGAGCACCTGTCCCATGTCTTATGGTCGGAATAACGCTTAGCGTTTCACAACTTTCTTCAGCGAAGTACCGTTCTCGGTAACCACGCGGAACATGTAAACGCCGTTGTTCAGGTTGCTCATGTCAACCGTCGAAGCGTTGCTGGTCAGCACGGTGCGACCAGTCATATCCAGCACCTCAATGCGGTTCAGGCCCTCGGCATCGATGTTCACCTTGCCCGTGGTGGGGTTGGGGAACACGTTGATGTTGCTGCCGTCCACGCTGTTGATGCCCACGTTGCCGCTGTTGCCGGAGGTGAACTTGATCATCCAGGAGCCATTGCCGTCGTAAACATCATCGAGGTGATACCAGGTATTCTGCAGATTTATCCAGTTGCTGTTGTCGTCGCCGCAGTATTCGCTGTAGGTGGCGGCATAGCCGTTGGCGGTGATAATCACCCAGAGGTTCTTGGTCTGGTCCAGCGACACGCTGCCGCTCACGTTCATGGAATACCATGCGTCGGCAGTGCTGACGTTGAAGGTGCGGTTATAAATTTGGGTCTCAGGAGCGTTCGCACCACCCTGATACAGCTTCACGTTGTAGTTGCCCGTGGCATGGGTAAAGATGTCCACGCTCTTGGCATACTGGCGGCCTGTCATAGCGCTGGCGGGGAACTGCACACCCCAGGTGATGGCGCCACCGGCGCTCAGACCAAGGGAACCCTCGTTCGCATCGTCGCAGTAGTACATCGTTTCACCCCAGTTCCACTCGAAGACATGAACGTTCATGCTCTTCGTTGTCGTACCATTGGCATTGGTAACTGCCAGAGTTACGGTGAAGTCGCCAGTGGTGTTAAAAGTATGGGTAGCTGTGGCGCCAGTGTAATTCTGGCCTTCAATGGTCCATGTGATATCGGTTATGGGATCCACGCTACACATGCTGGCGGAAAACTGCAGGGTGCTTCCTTTCAGTACTTGGTCATTACCATTGATATAATTGATGAGGGGCATGTCGCCAGATTGAGGACGGCCGTTTCTCAGTGTAGGCATGTTGGCAACACTTGTAGCAACGTTCAGAGGATAGGGGATACCATAGTCTTCACCATAGATGGCGCAGTAGCAACCTTCGGGAGTGATGAAAACAATGTAAGGAATATAGCCTTCATACAGCGAAGTGCAGGTGTTCAGCGGAGCCGAAGCGTCGATGGTGGGGTACGGCACACCGGCGACCCAGTTACCGGCAGTTTGGCTATAGCCAGAGCCGCTGGTGCCTGTCAGCTGGGCTGCGGTGTTGTTGTCTTCGGTCTCAATCTGCAACACACGCATCGTGTTGTTACCTTCAGGACCATAGGTCTCCCAAATCTGGTCGAGAATGCCAGCCTGGTGTACGTTCCAGCACGGACCGCACCAGCAAGCGAAGTAGTCAATGACCACGCAGAAGCCCGAATCCAAATAGGACTGCAGCGAGATGGTGTTGCCGTTGATGTCGGTAGCTGTGAAAGGAGTGCCAATGTTTTCCCAGCAAATCGCACCGTCTTTGGTGCCATGGTTCATCTGGCTCAGGTCGCGCACGCGGGTCTCGCTTTTCAGCTGGGCCATCGACATCGAGGTCACCAGGACTGCAAGAGCTAATAATAGTGTTTTTTTCATTATTGTTTTTGCCTTGTTATTAACCATCAGGCTCTTCGGCTTTAATTGATTGAATATGAATTACTGAGTTTGTTCCTAATGGGAAAACCGATTGTTTGGTTTAGGACTTCGTACTCACGACAGAGTCCACAACCTCGTCCACATCCATCTCGTCGGGGTCGACTTCCATATATTCCATATCATCCATGTCGAAATCGAAACCATAGTATTCGGCTTCAGAGATTTCTCCCTTCAGGTATTTGGCGGTTTGGGTCAGATCTTCTCTGGCCTCATCTTTAATGTCGAGTTTCAGCAGTTCGTCGATATAGAGAAGTTGGAAGCTGACGAAACCAGAGCTATCCTCGCCATATTTTTCTATCAGATCATCGGTCATGGTGTTCATCTCCTCTTCCAATTCCATCGACTTTACGGTCAATTTGGCCAGTTTCTTGGCTTCCTTGTGCATGTCGTCTTCGCCGCAAGCGGCAATCATTCCGATAACGGCCATTGCGCAAACGAGCAGCAGGCCTTTTGTCAGTTGTCTTTTCATGTTGTTTATGATTCTTTATTTTTGGTAATTAATGATAATTCACATTTGAGGGCGTTGTGCGCTAGTTTTCTTCGGTCAGCAGCTGGCTGATGTCAATCTCGATGTTGTCCAAATCGATGTCGGCCAAGTTGTTGTTGCCCAACGAGCCTCTGTTCACCGAGTCCATGAAATCGAGATACTCGCGGAAATCGTCGGAGATGTCGCACTTGCGTATCTCCTCGTAGTAGGCTGCCAGAAATTTCTGTTCCTCTTCGGGGCCTGCATACTTGTTCTGCATCTCGACCAAAAGAGGGTCCAATTCGTTCCAGCATTTGGTAGCCTCATCGCTGTTGGGGTCGGCCTCGCTCAGCGCCATGCACTGGGCATGCTTTTGGGCATAGACACGGGCATCCTTATGCAGGCTGTCGCTGCAGGCGGCCAAGAGCAGTGAGGCAGCTATCAGCGCTATAGTTGGAATTGTGTTTTTCGTCATGGATGTGTTTTTATTATTATAATATGATATTCAAATATTTATGCATAAATTGCATTATGCTATTCAGATGCAAATATACGTCTTTTTTCTTTGTTGCCAAGTGTGTTATGTTTTTTTAGCAAAAATATTTGCTAACAGTTGTGAAAAAAATCTTATTATTGCATTTCGGAAATACATGGTATAATATGTTGCAAGCCATTGGAAATAAGTATGCTATATATCTTCAGGCTTGCGCAAAAAAAAGGTAAAGCACATGAAAAAACGCACTAAAGATATCGACGAGCAGTCGATTCCCGAAGCATTCAACGAGGTTTTTGAAGACCCCTCCACGCCCGATTTCAACAGCTATGAAATCCCTACGACACGTACACGCACCGTCAATATGACTGCAGTGATCTGCACCGCCATAGTGGCTTTCACTGCCGCCATTATTTTACTCATCTGCCTTCCTATGCGCCACAGGCCGACAGCCCTGGTGCACGACACAGTGTGGCGCGTTGATACGGTGTTCGTTGCTCAAAATGCTATCAATCAAGACTCTTCGGCTGTGCGCCCTATCAGCCCCGAGCAGCGCCAGGCCATGAACAGCGACCCCGAAATAGTCTCTGTGCGCGACGAGGAGCAGATGCTGCCCCAGGTGAACTGCAACCCTATCGCCAAGCCCAGCCGTTTCAACGGAATACGGTTGGTCGATACGAGGAAGCGTGCCCTCACCGAGTCGGAAATCAACCAGCTTTCGGCCGATGAGCTCTATCTGGCTCGCAATGCCAACTACGCCATCCACGGCTATCGCTTCAACAACTCGGAGCTAAGGGATTTCTTTGACCCTCAGCCCTGGTTCAAGGCTGTCAACACCACCCCTGCCGATATCGAGGCCAAATGGACGACCATCGAAAAGGACAACATCAACCTCATCCGCGAGCGTGAGCGCCAACTGAGCCAGAAGAAGAAATGACAGGCAAGCTGATACTTTTCCCTGTGCCGATAGGCGCCGACGATTTGTCGGTGTCGTTGCCGGCGTATAACCTCCAGCTGCTCAACAGTTGCCACACTTTTATCGTCGAGGAGCTGCGCACAGCGCGCCGTTTCCTGAAACATGCGGACTATGCACATGCCATCGACGACACTGTTTTTTTGCTTCTCAACGAGCACACTGAGCCCTCGGAGCTGTCCGGCTATCTCGACGCTACGCTGCATGGCGAGAATGTGGGTCTGCTCAGCGAGGCTGGGCTGCCCTGCGTGGCCGACCCGGGCGCACTGGTCACCGCCATGGCGCAACGTCGCGGTGTCGAGGTGGTGCCTTTGGTGGGGCCCTCGTCGCTCATGCTGGCACTGATGGCGTCGGGACTCAACGGCCAGAGCTTCGCCTTTGTGGGCTATCTGCCTGTGGAGCGCCATCAGCGCGCTGCTGCCATCCGCAGTCTGGAGAATCGTGCCCTCAAAGAGCATCAGACTCAGTTGTTTATCGAGGCACCCTATCGCAACAACCAGATGCTTGAGACGCTTGCCGAATGTTGCCGACCCGACACGCTGGTCACTGTGGCCGTCGATCTCACCCTGCCGACACAGCAGGTGCTCACCCGCTCTGCCTCGCAGTGGCGTTCCCTGCGCCAGCAACTCAACCTCCATAAACGCAATACGGTTTTTCTTATTGGTTTCTAGACGAATACGCACCTTTGCCCAGTGTGCGGCTTCCTCTGTGTCTGCCTTGGGGAAAAGTTTTTTTCGCCATGTGATTTTTTATTCGTATATTTGCAATCGCATTAGTGGCTTGCAGAACAGCCCGAATTGACTATAAACTAAAGTAAAACAATAACTAAAATATTAAAAAATGACAAAATTTGATCCCGCAACAGCAATCCAGCGCATCGATGGACGCGATGCCAACCGTGGTGTGAACCCCGCAATATGCGACAGCGCCACCTTTACCTTTCCCGAGGCTCATCTGATGACCGAAACTTTCCATGGCGAAACGGAAGGCTACTTCCTCTACAGCCGCCACTGGAACCCCTCCAACCTCGCCCTTTGCCAGCGCCTGGCCGCTATGGAAGGCACCGAGATGGCTTGGGTCACGGGCTCCGGCCTCGCTGCCATCACCAGCGCTCTGCTGCATGAGGTCTGCTCCGGCGACCATATTGTGGCCAGCATGACAACCTACGGCGGCACTTTCGCTTTCATGGCCAACTACTTGAAAAAGTTCAACGTCAGCTGCTCTTTCGTGAATATGCAGAATCTCGACGCTGTGAAGAAAGCCCTCGCTGAGCATCCCAACACCAAGGTCGTCTACACCGAGACCATGAACAACCCCCTGCTCCGTATCGCCAACGTCCCCGAGCTGAGCAAGATGGCTCATGCCGCCGGCGCCAAGCTCATCGTCGACAATACCTTTACCCCGATGATTTTCAGCCCCTGCCGTCTGGGTGCCGATGTCACCGTCTATTCTATGACCAAATATATCAACGGTACCAACGACTGCGTCGCCGGTGCCATCTGCGGTAGTGCCGACTATATCAACAGCCTGATCGATGTGAACGACGGTACCTGCATGCTCCTCGGCCCCGTGCTGGATCCTATGCGCAGCGCCTCCATCAACAAGAATTTGCACACCCTCCATATCCGTATGAAGAAACACGGCGAGAACGCCATGTATCTGGCAAAACGTTTCAAAGAGGTGGGATTCAAATACAACTACCCGGGTCTGCCCGAGCATCCCGACTATGAGCTGTTCTGCAGCATGATGAACGAAGGCTACGGCTTCGGAGGCATGATCAGCATCGATATGGGCACTGCCGAGAGCGCCAGCAAGATTATGGAAATCATGCAGCGTAAGGGCGTAGGCTACCTCGCCGTGTCGCTGGGCTACTTCAAGACCCTCTTCTCCAACTCCGGCAAGTCGACCTCCAGCGAGGTTCCTGAGGAAATCCAGAAGGAGATGGGCATGAGCGAAGGCCTCATCCGCTTCTCCATGGGTCTCGACAACGACATTGAGGCTACCTTCCAGCTCATCAAGGAGAGCGTCGAAGAGAGCCGCAAATAAGAGTATCCAATTCTAAGTCATGTAGGGCTTATAAGACTCTGGTCCTATAAGCCCTATATTTTTTTATCATACTTGATCATGAAAAAAATAGCAGTTATTCTAAGTGGCTGTGGCAACCGCGATGGTTCGGAGCTTCAGGAAAGTTTGTCGTTGATGCTTGCCATCGACCGTCGCGGCTGGCAGTACCAGTGCTTCGCTCCCGAGGGCTTTTTCGAGGTCGTGCCCCACATCGATGTCAAAGACGAAGAAGAGGAAGGAACGGTGCTTGACATGGAGCAGCGTGACATTTTTGTCGAGAGCGCCCGCATCGCCCGTGGCAACCTTTTCTCGCTCGAGCAGTACCGTCCTGCCGATTACGATGCCCTTGCCCTTCCGGGTGGTATGGGCGCTGCCCGTAATCTCTCCACCTTCGCTTTCGACGGTCCCCGTATGGAGGTCATCGATTCGGTGGCTGATGCCATTCTCGACACGTATCGCGCCAAGAAGCCTGTCTTGGCCATGTGTATTGCCCCCATGGTGCTGGCCAAGGTGCTGGGTCGCTATGGTGTGGAACTCACCCTGGGACCTGACGACAATGCTGCCTCACAGGTGGCCAAGGGTTTCGGATGCAGAGTGCAGGCCTGCGGCCCTACCGATGTGTGCGTCGACTCCGAGCATAAGGTCTTCACCACACCGGCATACATGGCCGCCACGCACATCAGCGAGATTTTCGACGGTGCCGCGCACCTCGTCGATGAACTGGCAAAATGGATTGACTGAAGGTCTCCTGGCTGAAAGGGCAACAGCAAGCTTATCTAGTTGACATGCATGATAAGCTTGATGTTTGCTACATCTTTTTCTTTCTTTAGACGCTCGTTGTAGCGCGACTTTTCGTTGCCGCTCAGCACCTCGTCGAATTGTGCCTGCATGTCCAGCACCTGTTGCTGATGACGGATGTAGGTGTTGATGTCCACCATCGACAGGATGTTCAGGTCGTAGTCGTAAGTCTTCAGCACGCGCTCGTAGGCTTTGCCGATGTTGGGATATTCACGGAAGGCCGTCTTGAAGCGCCGTGAGGTCGACTCGATTTTGTCGTTGGTGACGATGATGGTGATGAACTTGTCCTGGATGTTAAGAAATTCGCGCAGCTGGCTGAGATACTGCTCGCCGCCGCTGGTGGTGCTGAAAGTGGGCGTGAATACTGTGTAGGAGCTCATCTGCTTGTATCCCGAGCTGAGCCCTTTGGGTGCTGTGCGGCTGCCGTTGATGGTGTCGGCTTTGGAGGCGATGGCATTGCGCAGCGAGATGCCTTCGGCGTAGATGGTCTGCATCACCTCGAAATCGTCGAGATGCTTGTTGTAGCTTGCCGCACCGCTCAAGTTCCGGAACGAGGGGACAAAGTCGTACTTCGCGGCCATCTGTTTGTAGGCGGTCGACATGTCGGCAATCTTGCGTGGACAGTTGTTCACAATGCTGTCGCCACGGCGTTCGATGATGTCGAGGCGGCCAAAGGCGGCAATGTATTCTTCTTGCACCAGCGTAAGCTCTTGCAGCAGGGCGAGGTATTGCTCGCCCTCTTTCTGGTTGGTGAATTCTGGAAGCAGGTTGTAGTCGCTGAGCATCTGCTGATACGAGGTGTATATCTCTTTATGCCTGCGGCTGGAGAGGTTCTGTAGCTTGTTGGTGTTGCTGGCCAGCGTGTCGCGGTAGTCGATGGCCGCCAGGTAGTATTCCTGTACAATGAGTATCTCGCGCAACCCGTTGACATACCGGCGATACTCCGCCAAGGTCTTGAAATTCACAGGCACCTGCATGCGTTTGACGGCTTTGGCATACGACTTGTTGATGTCGGCGTGTGTCTTGCCGCAGCGCGCCTTCAGCGTGGTGCTGAATTCGTTGATACGGGTGGCATACGAGTTGTTGCCAAGGATGCTGTCAAGCATCTCTGTCTGGAACTGGTGCAACTCTTTCAGCTGTTCGAAGCGGTGCTCTTCGGTGCTGCGGCTGCTCAGGTCGTAGCGGTTGTAGATGGACAGGTAAGCGTAGTATAGATCCTTCAGCTGTTTCAGCCGTTCCTTGTCGGTCAGCGTCTTGCCATCGCAAACGGTGGATATCTCCTGATGCAGCGCTTTGATGGTGTCTTGGTACCAGGCCAGCAGGTCTTCTTTTTCCTGCTGGATGCGGATCGACTCCATAATGGCGTGAGCCTCGGCTGCTTTGCGCTCTTCTTCAATACGCTTTTTCTCCTCGCTTTCGTAGAACTCGGAGAGCTCTTCAAGCAGTTCGATGCGTTTCTGTGCTGTGTTGACGAAGGGACCGGCATCGATGATGCAATGCGTCGAGTCCATCCACACCAGGTTGCGATCCCATTTGTAGTCGTCCAGCAGACTGTTGCGGAAACGGGTGATGCGGCGCCGCTGGCTGTTGCACCATTGGCTGATGAGCGGATAGGCATTGGGCTGGACACCTTTCAGGCTATCCACGATGTGGTTCAGAATAGTGCCGTCGTCGATAAGGCGCACATCGATGTTGTGGCCGGGACAGAGGTCGCGAGCTGAGAGATAGACGACACGCGGCGTCTGCCCAGCGGTGCTGTCCGACTGGGCAAACGCTTGTGTTGCGGCGATAATCAATAATATGATAATCAGCAGTCTTCTCCTCATCTCGCCTTGACTATAGTGATGTGGGTTTTAGAGATCCATCTTGAGTTGGTTCTCAGCCAGTGTGCCTACGTCGTAGCTCGAGCCGTCGAAGCAGTGGGTGCACACCTGCTCCTTGGGAAGCCCGATGGCGTCGCAGACATCTTCCAAGCTGTTGAATTTCAAAGTGTCTACACCGACATGCTGACGTATCTTCTCCACCATGGTGGCATACTGTTTGCTGGTGTGGTCGCGATAGGCCTCCAGATTGCGGATCTGACCGCCTTCCAGCTCCTCGATGCAGCGCCGTGCGATGAGTTCCATATCAGTCTTCGAGGCCGAGAAGTTCAGATAGGTGCATCCGTGTATAAGCGGTGGGCAGCTGATGCGGATGTGTACTTTCTTGGCGCCAGCCTCGTAGAGCATCTTCACTTGGTCGCGAAGCTGCGTGCCGCGCACGATTGAGTCGTCGCAGAACACGGCCTCTTTGCCTTTCAGGATGCTGCTGCAGGGTATGAGTTTCATCTTGGCGACAAGACTTCTGCTCTCCTGGTTCACTGGCATGAAGCTGCGCGACCAGGTGGGTGTGTATTTCATGATGCCTCGCTTGTAGGGGATGCCTTTGCCGATGGCGTAGCCTAGTGCCATGCCGACGCCCGAGTCGGGGATGCCCGATACAAAGTCGGCATCCACATCGTCGTGTTTGCCCATGGCGCTACCCAGTTTGTAGCGCACCTCTTCGGCGCTGATGCCTTCGTATTGGGTCACGGGGTAGCCGTAGTAGATCCACAGGAACGAGCAGATCTGCATCTTGTTGGAGGGCTCCACCAGCTGTTCGATGCCGTTGGGGGTGATCATGACGGCTTCGCCGGCAGAGATATAGCGTATGGTCTGATAGCCAAGATTGATGTAGGAGTGGTTTTCCGAAGCGACGGCGTAGTCGGTGCCGCGACGGCCAATCACCAGGGGCGTGCGGCCCAGAAAGTCGCGTGCGGCGATGATGCCATGCTCCGTCAGCACGAGGAACGACACGCTGCCTTTGATGCTGCGGTACACGTTGCGGATACCGTCGGCAAAGTCGCGACCCTGTGTTATCAGCAAGGCTATCAGCTCGGTAGGGTTGGTGCCACCCATACTCAGCTCCGTAAACTGCTGGCGCTGACTGAGGCATTTCTCCTCGAGCTCTGCCATGTTGTTGATTTTGCTTACCGTGCACACTGCAAAGCGCCCCAAATGCGAATTCACCACGATGGGCTGCGGGTCGGTGTCGCTAATGACGCCGATGCCCATGTTGCCGGCCATCTCATGCAGGTCGTCGCTGAACTTGGTCCGGAAATAGGAATTCTGGATGTTGTGGATGTTGAGGTGCATCACACCGTTGTCGATGGTGCTCAGTCCAGCACGACGTGTGCCCAGATGTGAATGATAATCGGTCCCGTAAAACAAGTCCGTAGCACAGGAATTCTTGGATACAATGCCAAATAATCCGCTCATAAGTTTCTGTTTTTTAAAATGATAATTATTATATATTGTTTTTATTAAAATTGCAAAGTTATGGAATAATTATTGTCCACACAACATAATGATTGTTAAATTGCTAACAAACAGTTAACACCTATGGGTATGATCTGTTTGCTCAAGGATGCTCATTTTCCGTCAAAGACTTCTTCCTTCTGGTTCAGTTTTTCCAGCACAAAAGGGGTGATATGGTTCACCAGTGCTGCATTGTAGGGTCGGCGAACGCGAATGTAGTTGTCCGTAAATCCGTACATCATATCGTCTTTGCAGTCGCTCTCCCAGAGCACAGGACGTGTGCGCCCGGTCTGCTCGCTGTAGAACTGCATCTTCTTGCGTTCCGAGATTTCGTGCAGCACACGGCTGTGTTCGCGCCTTTGGTGTATCTCGATGCGTCCGTCCATCTTCAGCGCTGCGGTGTTGGGCCGCTCGCTGAAGGTGAAAACATGAAGGTAGGAAATGGGGAGCGATTCGATGTATCGTATTGTTTCTTTGAATGTTGCCTCGTCTTCGCCGTTGAATCCGGCCATGATGTCGGCGGCCAGGCAGGCGTCGGGCATCACCGCCTTGATGTGCTCCAGAAGATGGGCGTAGAAAGCTGTGTCATAGCGTCTGTGCATCAGCTTCAGCACCTTGTCGCTGCCGGCCTGAAGGGGTATGTGGAAGTGTGGTAGGAATGCCCTCGAATGAGCTACAAAATCAACGACTTCGTTGGTCAGCAGATTGGGCTCGATACTCGAGATTCGGTAGCGTTCGATGCTTTCTATCTTGTCCAGCTCTTGCAGCAGCTGCAGCAGGTTCTCGCCATGATCCTGACCAAAAGTGCCGGTGTTGATACCCGTCAGCACTACCTCTTTGGCGCCGCCGGCGGCTATCTCTTTGGCAATGTTTATGGTCTCTTCCACCGTGGCGCTGCGCGAACGGCCGCGGGCAAAGGGTATGGCACAATAGCTGCAGAAGTAGTCGCATCCGTCTTGTATCTTGAAGAAGGTTCGTGTTCTGTCTTCTTGAGAGTAGGATATTTGAAATTCGGTAGGCTGCCCAGGGCGCTCAAAGGCATGACGCTCAGGAGTGATGGCCGATGTGGCGTCAAACCATTCGGGCCGTTCGTGCCCGACCACCTCGAGCAATCGGTGCTTCCTGTCGTTGCCGAGGATGATGTCCACACCTTCTATTTTGGCTATGGCTGCCGATGCGTTCTGCGCAAAGCAGCCAATCACTGCCACCAGCGCCTCTGGATTGGCTGACACTGCCTGCCTGATGGCATTGCGGCATTTTTTCTCTGCCACGGCCGTCACGGTGCAGGTGTTGACAACGTATAGGTCGGCTTCGTCGTTGAAGTCCACCACTTTCCAGCCAGCCATACGAAACTGGTTTAGAAGATGCGATGTCTCGGCGAAATTGAGCTTGCAGCCCAGCGTGTGGGTGGCTATGCGTCTGGATGTCATCCTCTGATGATGTAGTTTTCTTTGCGAGGTGTGCGTGGCTTGGGTTCGCCTGCAGGATAGCCCAATACGCAGTTGCCGATGCCGACATGCTGCTCCGTGAGTCCCCAGCGTTTCATCAGTTCGCGGCCTTCTGGCGTCTCGAAGGTCTGGCGTGCTCTGTGTATCCAGCATCCTCCGAGGCCTGCCGCAGGTGCTGCGTTCAGCAGGTTGCCCATCACGAGGCATCCGTCTTCAAACCAGGTCATGTGCTGGGTGTCGCCGAATACTACCACCACTGTGGGGGCGCCGTAAAAAGGGTCGCCCTCCATGCCCATCACCGCGGCATTGAGACGCGACATGAGGGCGATGGTTTCGGCGTCCTGCACCACCACCATGGTGGGCGACTGGCTGTTGCGGCCTGTGGGAGCCATGGTGCCGGCTTTCAGCACGGCATTCAGCTCCTCGTCTTTTATCTGCTCGGGGCGGAAGCTCTTGCAGCTCCTCCGGCTATTCAGTGCGTTGAGTACTGTCTCGTTCATAATGCTTGGTCGTTATGGGGTTGGTTATTGGTCCAGTTCGTCGATGCGTTTAAGCGACTTGATGAGTTTCACGCAGTCGTCGTCGGGGAAGATGACGAAAGGCGGCTCCGGTGAGAGGTCGAGTATCATGCGGCCGTCGCCAGAAGCTTTCAGCCCGTTGATGGCCGACAGGTTGGCGGTCACGCGGTTGCGCTTGTCGACGGTGACAAATTGTTCTTGTCCCACACGACCGTTGAGCTCCTCGATACTCTCTCGGCAGCTGTATTTCTTGCCGTCGTTGGTATACAGCATGGTGCCCATGCTCCCTTTGGGCATGAAATAGGAGATGGCATAAATCGACACCCACTGGTCTTGCGGCACATGTATCAGTATCTTGCGGTCGCCCAGCACTCCTTTTTTCCAGGCTTCATCCACCGTTTTGCTGCCGTTTTCATAGTAGCGGTAGCTGCCGTCTTTCTGGCCGTCCTTGTACCAGCCTTCGCGGCATAGGCGTCCGTTGTCGTCGTATTCCGCAAGGCGGCCTTGCATCATGCCGCCGGCATAGTTGGCGGTGATCCATCCTTTTTCGCCTACACGCTTCCACCAGCGTCCTTCACGATGGTTGTCTTTCCAGGTCGTCACTTCGGCGGTGTCGCCTTTGGAGGTGAACACAATGTGGACGCCCTCTTTCACACCCATGCGGTAGCTTGCCTGTTTCACCACTTTGCCATCTTCGTTGTAGAAGGTCCATTGACCGTCACGATTGTGCTGACTATAATAACCTTTGGCCAGCAGATGCCCTTTCTCGTCGTAGGCTTCGTGGCTGCAATATTTGCCAGGCGTGGTGAATATGTTGCGGATTTTCAGCGTTCCGTCGGGGTAGTAATAGGTGAAGGTGCCTGTCTCCAGGCCGTCCACGAAGTCGCCCTCGAAAATCTTGCTGCCGTCCTTGTCGGTCTTGATCCAGTGACCCTGACGGCGACCCTGTTTGTCCACTCTGTTCTGTGCCTGACAGGCGAGGCCTAAGCACACCAATGCCAAAAGGATGATTCTGTATTTCATGATGCTTACTGTTTGTTTTTGGATGGATTTGTTATGTTTTGCGTTTTATTTCTGTTCGGTAATCAGGAGTGTCATTTGTCTTCCATGACGGTCTTGGTCTTCAGCTGGTTGATGTTCTGCCCGCCGTTGCTGCCTGCCAGTTTGGTGGTGTTGGTTTGGGTCCTTGAAGCTTTCGATGAGACAGGGGACCCCTTGTCTTTTCCGTCATCGCGCACGCGGCTTCTACCCTCGTTGTCATCGTTGGCCTCCTCTTTTTCTGCCTTGGCCTCACGCAGATACACCCGTTCTTTTACGGCGTTGAACTCCACAGTCCACTCGCGGTGTTTGGCATCGGGACGTATCGTCTTGGTCACCGCAATGGTGAAAGGGTCGTCTATTACGATGCGGATATGGTACTCCTTGTCTTCCAGCCCGTTGACGGTATACATCCCCGCGGCACGCTCATTTTGCAGTTTGCCATTGACATACACAAAAAAGCGTGCATCGTTCATCGAAATGAAATGCAGGCTCTGGTTTTGCCCCACCGTGCTAACCGCGGCCAGCAAAAGGATGAGAACGGTCAGTAATTGTCGCATTATTATATTTTTCCATTATTAACGGCACAATCCCACTTTTATTATATAGTGTAAGAAGTTTTTTTCCGATAGGCAATGGATTGCGTGTTTGAGCGTCATAAGATTACTATTTGTCATCACTACATCTCAAAAAACAAAAAGGGACGCTCCATCGAGCGTCCCTTCTATGCCATTTGTGATTAATCAATAATAGTATTCAAGGAAATAAGCAAACAGGGCGTAGGCGCCTTTTTCACCGCGTGACAAGTTTGCAAAATCAACGTCGCCATAGAGTCTGCTGAATGGTATTCCGTTGTATACAAGGGCATAACCTAAGCCGAAGCGATCTATGCCCATGAAGGCGCCAGTGACAGGATCCCAAATCTCGTCTATTAAGATGCGGCGAAAATAGGGCTTCCCGTTGTATGTCCCTTTTTTAATGGTATAGGTATCGGTGTAAGAGGAAAACCATCCTTCATACGTGATTTTGATAACCACTTCTTCAGAATTGGACCTTACAAATTTGTATTCCACATTGCTTTTTTGGCCGTCAGACGGATGAGCCAACATGGCCAAGGTGCTCATGCCGTTACTTGATTGTAACCAGTTGACCATTTCGTTCCAAGTTTGCGCATGGCCCAATTGACAGCACATCAGGAATAAGGCAACCATGCCAATTTTGAGAAAAGAGTAGTTTTTTTTCATGTTTTGATCGTTTTGTTACTACTAGTGGACTCTCTTTGTTTTCCGTATTAACCTCCCGGGCATTAGGCTGAGTCCTTATTCCTAATTGTTGGTTGGTTTGTAAATCACACTGCAAAGATAACAATTTTATAATAATACAGTTGTTTTTTCTATGCTTTTTTTTATGTTTGTTATTATATTCTGTTGATAGTTAATTTGTTAGAGTGTTGTTGGATTGTCTCCAATATCTTCCAATACGCTCCAAAGTAGCAACAATCCGTCAGCCCAGCGTAACATGCCGGGAAAAATGCGAGAGAGTCCACGCTCAGAAGGAGCAGAATATTCAGCCAACCCAATGGCATTGTGCAGTATCTCTATTCCTTTGATTGTTGAGTTTTTCGCAATGCTGGGACAATAAACCTGTGGGCTCGTCGTTATGATGTTATGTTTGTTCTCCGTAAGGTTATACAATTTGTTGTGGCTCTGTGTTTTGTGGCTACTTCGTTGACATCATGGGCCCAGGGCAAGGGAACTTTGTCGGGACGCATAATGCGTGCCGACGGCCAGCCCGCTGCTTATGCTATGGTGGCAGCGGTGAACATGACGCCGCCGCTGGGCATACAGTGTGACGAGAAAGGCTACTATTCCATTGACATCCCCGTCGATTCCAACATCCATATCCGCATCCAGCAGCAGGGCTTCACCTCGGTGGATACCCTTGTTTCACTGTCCGTTGGACAACGTAAGGTTTTGAATGTCACTCTACAGCCGCTGTCGACTTTGGGCAAGGTGACGGTGAGCGAAGAACGTTCGCGTCCTACGACGTTCACCAACATCGATGTGGAACGTATCGAGCATGCTGTGGGTCCGCAAGCCGGTGTCGAGGCGCTGCTGAAGACGCTGCCCGACGTGGCATCGAACAACGAACTGTCTACTCAGTATTCTGTCCGTGGCGGCTCGTTCGACGAGAACCTCGTCTATATCAATAATGTAGAGGTCTATCGCCCCATGCTCATCCGCACGGGTCAACAGGAGGGCGCCTCCATCATCAACCCTGATATGGTGGACCATATCCTCTTCTCACCAGGAGGTTTCGATGCTGTCTATGGCGACCGCATGGCGTCGGTGCTCGATATCACCTACGCCCGTCCAACGCACTTCCGTGCCAAGGCTTCGGCATCGTTTCTGGGTGCGTCACTGTTTGCCGAAGATGCTGTCGGTGAGCGTTTTACCTATTCAGTCGGATTCCGCCACCAAGCCAACCGCTATCTGCTGCGCTCGCTGGACACCAAAGGCAACTACACTACGCGCTACACCGATTTGCAGGCGTTACTCACCTACCGTCTCAGCGACCATCTGAATGTCAATGCGTTGCTCATCGCCTCGCGCAACATCTATGGCCTCATCCCCGAAGAGCAGACGACGACTTTCGGAGGTTTCGACCAAACGATGCAATTCTCCGTCTATTACGAGGGTGAGGAGCAGGACCGCTACCGCACGTTGCTGGGTGCGCTGACTTTGAATTGGACCCCCAACGACGAGACTGATATCAAGTGGATTACCTCTTTCCAGACCAACAGCGAGCAGGAACTCTACGACATCCTCAGCCAGTATCGTCTCGACGAGCTCAATGTGGGCGTCGTTACCCCCGACGGCGAGCAGGAACGTTTTGAGCGCGGTGTGGGTTCCTATCTGGAACATGCGCGCAACTATCTGTACACGAATATTGTTTCTACCGAGGTGCGTGGCAAGCACTATGCCCTCCTGGGCAATTGGAGTTGGAGCCTCAAATTGCAGCATGAGCAGGTCAACGACCGTATGCGTGAATGGAAGTGGGTCGACTCTGCTGGCTTCGCCATGCCGGTGCAGTGGACACAATACCTGCTCGACACGGTTCCTCAAACGCCGCTGCTGCAGCTCTATTGCCGTGCCCGTCACGAAGTCTCTACCTCACGTCTCTCTGCCTCTTTGCAGCGCAACTTCGATTTCTACAACCGTCGTGAGGACCTGTTCTCGCTGGTGGTGGGCGGCCGTCTGCAATACTATGACATCAACTTCAGCGACGACGATGATGCCTTTTCCAACTATTCCGTAGAACATATTGCTGCAGGCAATGCCGACCACAACCATCAGCTGCTCTTTTCGCCCCGCGTGAGTTTCAACTACAAACCCAACTGGAAGCGGGATATGCTGTTCCGCCTGGCTACAGGCGTATACAGCCAGCCGCCGTTCTATCGCGAGTACCGTTACGACGATGGCGCTCTCAACCATGCTGTCAAGGCGCAGAATTCTTATCAGGTGATGGGCACTG
Source organism: Bacteroidales bacterium (assembly GCA_024681475.1). GTDB lineage: Bacteria > Bacteroidota > Bacteroidia > Bacteroidales > P3 > Colimorpha. The sequence goes on from JAILAT010000037.1 coordinate 62,263, forward strand.
TCGACTGGAACTTCAAGATAGGCGAGAGCCCCTTCAAATTTACCACGGATGTCTATTATAAGTATATCACCAATCTGATACCCTATCGTGTCGACAATCTCCGCATCCGCTATGATGCACACAATGAGGCAGTAGGCTATGCTACGGGAATCTCGCTGCGTCTCAGCGGCGAGGTGGTTGAAGGCCTCGAGTCGTGGGCGTCACTGTCGCTCATGAAGACGCAACAGGACATTCTGGGCGACGCCTATGGATGGATGGCCCGTCCCACCGACCAGCGTATCAGCCTGAAAATCTTTTTCCAGGACTATCTGCCCGACATCCCTTTCTGGCGTATGTCGCTCAACTTTATCGTGGCGAGCGGCTTGCCGTTCACGTTGCCCGACCAGGCCGACTACACCATTCCCCATTACTATCCTACCTACTATCGCATCGACTGGGGCAACACGATTCAGCTGTCCCGCTTTGAGCGCATCAAGAAATCACGACTGATGAACCATGTGGATGACATCCTGGTCTCTTTCGAGGTGTTCAACCTCTTCGACTACCACAATGTTGTCTCGTTCATCTGGATTTCCGACTATGCCAACGAACATTATGCTGTGCCTAACTACTTGACACGTCGTCAATTGAATCTAAAACTGACAGTGACCTTTTAATTCTTTACACCACCAAACACCATGATCTCCACCACCAATCCAATCGCTGGCTCGCTCAATCCTGCTACCATCAACCGCGAAGCGCTGACACCGCAATGTTATTCGATGTCCAACGGTCAGCCGTTGTATTATTTCGTCGACAACCACATCGATCTGCTGAAGATTGACGTCACTTTTGAGGCGGGAACGGCGATGCAGCCCAAGCTTTTGGTGGCCAACTCAACGTTGCAGCTCCTCACCGAAGGCACAATGCAGCATACTGCTAACGAGATTGCCCATTTCTTCGATTTTCGTGGCATCATCGTTGAGAAACAGGTGGATACGGTATCGGCCTCGTTGTCGTTCTACTGCCTTTCGCGTCATCTCGACGACCTGCTGCCCATGATGGTTGAAATCCTGACCCATCCAGCCTTCCATCAGCATGAGTTTGAACTCTTTATTGCCAAACAGCGGCAGCGCTATCTGACCAATGTCAAGAAGACCTCTTTTGTGGCGATGACCAACTACGAGGCACATCTTTTTGGGCCACAGCACCCCATAGGACGCTGTGCCCATGAGGAAGACTACGATGCCATCACCGTGGAGGATGTCCGTCAGTATTACCGGCAACATTACCATTTGAACCAGGCACAGCTGCTGGTGTCGGGAAATGTGACTGGCGATGTGCTGCATCGCATTGAGCGCGCCTTGGCCATTGAGCCCGCTGCTGCAGCCGACCTTTTTTCGCTGCCCCAGCCCAATCCATGGGACGACCGTGGTTTTCAGCATATTGTGATGCCCGACGCGGTGCAGAACACACTGCGCATAGGCCGGATCCTTCCTTTTGCCTGGGATTCTCCCGATTATGCCGATTTCATGGTGCTCTCCACACTGTTGGGCGGCTATTTCGGTTCCCGTCTCATGTCCAACATCCGTGAGGATAAAGGCTACACTTATGGTGTCAATGCTGTGACGCGCCTGTATCGTGGCTTTCTGGTCTTCAGCATCATCACCGATGTGGCTGCCGACAAGGAGGCATTGGCTCGCCAGGAGATTGTGAAAGAGATAGAACGTCTTCGCAACGAGCCCGTTGTGTCCGAAGAGCTGGAGTTGGTGCGCAACAGCATGTTGGGCGACTTCATCCGCAGCATCGACGGCGTCTTCGAGCGCAGCGAGATATTCAGACAGCAAACAACAAATTGCATCACCTCTGCATTTACGGAGAATTTGCTGGCAGTGCTGGCACCACGCGAAACAAAGAACCCAGAGAGCCAGAAGACTGCATCTTCATCGTTGTCACCCGTCACTCCTGAACGTCTTCTTGCTTCAGCCCAGCGCTTCCTGAATCCCGACGATTTGCTGCAATTGTCTGTTGGGAGATAATGCATTGTAAGTTAGATTGATGCATTTTTGGGGAGCCTTTTTGCGGTCGCTAAGCCTTCAATTCTGTCTTTTTATCATTTGGAATTGTCTTTTTTGGACTATTTGATATTTTTTCCGGCCATGGGTCTGGTGATGTGTATTCTGTTGATAATTCGTGTTTTATGGTTTGATGATTGCCTTTTTTTGGGGGCAAAAGCAACTTTTTTCTTGCTATATCAAAAAATCTTCGTACTTTTGCACTCGCTTTCGAGCAAAAATGATCTGTTAGCTCAGTTGGTTTAGAGCGCTTGCTTGACAGGCAAGAGGTCAACAGTTCAAATCTGTTACAGATCACAAAAAGCCACCCAATCGGGTGGCTTTCGTTTTTTTATTTATACTATAATAGTATTAGTACTGTTCACGGGTGTTGGGGAAGTCGACCGACTTCACGTCGGTGATGTATTGCTGCACGGCGTTGGTGATATCGTCGCCAATGTTGCCGTAGGTGCGCAGATAGCGCGGCTTGAACTGCTGGGTGATGCCCAGCATGTCCTGAAGCACCAGCACTTGGCCGTCCACCTGGCTGCCGGCGCCGATGCCGATGATGGGTATCTTCACCTCACTGGCGATGCGGCCTGCCAATGCGGCCGGCACTTTCTCGATGACCATGGCAAAACAGCCCACCTCTTCGAGGATGTGGGCATCGTGGATGATGCGGTTGGCCTCTTCTTCTTCCGTGGCGCGCACAGCGTAGGTGCCGAATTTGTTGATGCTCTGGGGGGTGAGACCCAGGTGTCCCATGACGGGAATACCGGCCGTGAGGATACGCTGGATGGACTCCAGCACCTCTTCGCCGCCTTCGAGCTTGATGGCGTCGGCACCCGTCTCCTTCATGATACGGATGGCCGATGCCAGCGCTTGCTTGGAGTTGCCTTGGTAGGTGCCGAAGGGCATGTCCACCACCACCAGTGCGCGGCTTACTGCGCGTACTACCGACGAGGCGTAGACAATCATCTCGTCGAGTGTGATGGGCAGCGTGGTCTTGTAGCCCTCCATGACGTTGGCGGCAGAGTCGCCAACCAGGATGACGTCAATCTTGGTGCGGTTCAGGATGGCAGCCATCGAATAGTCATAGGCTGTCAGCATGGCGATCTTTTCGCCATGCACTTTCATATTCTGTAAAACGCGTGTGGTTACTTTGGTCACATCGGTTTGTAAGTATGCCATGGTATTTGTGTTGATAGGGTGATACTTGATTACTGTTGGCGGCTATTCTTCAATCTCTTCGTCGCCGGCATAGCGTTTGTCGCCTTCCACCTGTTCTTCAATGTCTTCCACCTCGTCTTCGACGATACGCATCAGTGCGCGCAAGGGCTTCTTGATTTCGTAGTTGCCATGTTTGTCGAGACGATAGGCTTTCCATTGCTTGCCGGCGGCTTTGAACGAGCCGTCCTCCAGGTCTGTCTTGCATTCGTAGAAATAGTCGCTCAACTCATTGGGCTGTATGCGTTTTCCGAGGAAGATGGTGTCCAGTTGCATGGCGTTGATGGCGGCTTGCACGTTGAGGGATATCTTCGAGGGTATCTTTTTGGTCGTCAGTCCTTTGTATTCGCAGCCTTTCTCGGAGTATTTCTTGCCGAAGATGCGCACCTTGTTGACGAATTGCTCCTGAGTGACAGGGAAGCGGATGTAGATGGAGTCGGGCAGTGCCTCCTTGCATTCGCCATATTGGCGTTTCACGTTGCTGTGGAGCACCACGTAGCCTACCTGCACGATGATTTGTTTGCGATGGGGAATGAGGAAATAGTTTTCTACAATGTCTTTGTAGTCAAGGTGTTCCTCGATGTAGAACTGCAGGTCGGAGGGGCAGGTGTCTTTGGTATCGGTGACAGAGTAGAGGACACCCTTTTTCATAAACGCTGCCGCGTAGTAACCGCGAACAGTTGTGTCCTCCCCTGGCACCATGCATCCCCGCGATGCGCCGAGGCATTCGTCGGGATTATGTTTGAATGTGATAAGCACACAGTTGTCGAGTTTAATGTTGCCGTTGAACGTCTTACGGCTTTCGGGCAGATCGGCCACATTGTAGGCGTGGCGTGCCACAGGCACCTCATAGCGCAGATATTCCACCGTGTCGCCATGGCAGTTGCAATGGATGGGGTTGATGGCATAGCGGATAGGGAATGGGGCGTAGCAGCGGGCGGAGAAATAGTTGTAGATATTGTCCACGCGCGACTGCGATAGCGCCTCGTTGCCGCTGTAGCCTTCGATGGTCATGGCATACAGTTTGGGGTTGCCACGGTCGAAAGCCACACGATAGGCGGAGTCCAGCCAGTCGAGGTCGCCGATGCTGTACTGGTCGTTGCTGCCCGAATAGTTGATGATAACACAGAAAACGTCGGGATGCTCCATGGCTTTCTGCATATTCTTGATGGGCTTGGCACTGGGGATATAGATGCCTGTCTGTGCTTGGGCGTAAAGCGGCAGCATCAGCAGCAGGCAGCAGCCTATCTGTATGGTAAGACGATACAAATGCTTCATTTTTCTCTCTGTTTATTATCTGTTGGCGCGGGCATCGCTGCCCACGATACATTATTTCACAATCAGTTGCGCAATCACTTCGTCGGTGGAGATGCCTTCGGCCTCGGCGAAATAATTTCGCACCACGCGGTGGCGGAGCACCTCGGTGGCGACACTGTTGACATCTTCGATGTCGGGCGAATATTTGCCGGCAAAGGCGGCGTGCGTCTTGGCACCCATGATGAGGTACTGCGAGGCACGAGGACCAGCACCCCACGACAGATATTTGTTGGCCAGGGTGTTGCTCTCCGTGTTGGGACGCGTGGAGCTGACCAGCCGCACTGCGTAGTTCACCACATTGTCGGGGACGGGCATCTTGCGTATCACACGCTGGTAGCCGGTGATGTCCTCGGCCGAGAGCACTATTTCGGGCTGTGCCATCGTGTCGATGGTTGTGGTCCGCACAATCTCCATCTCTTCCTCGAGGGAGGGGTAATCGAGCTTGATATTCAGCATGAAACGGTCCAGCTGGGCTTCGGGCAGGGGATAGGTGCCTTCCTGCTCGATGGGGTTCTGCGTGGCGAGCACGAAGAAGGGAGCCTCCAGCTGGTAGCTGTTGCCGGCCACAGTGACAGAATGCTCCTGCATGGCCTCGAGAAGTGCCGACTGCGTTTTGGGCGGTGTGCGGTTGATTTCGTCGGCCAGCAGGATGTTGGCAAAGATGGGGCCCTTCACGAATTTGAAGCGGCGGTTCTCATCCAGAATTTCGGTGCCGGTGATGTCGCTGGGCATCAGGTCGGGAGTGAACTGGATGCGGCTGAATTGGAGCCCCAAGGTCTTGGCCAGCGTGTTGACCATCAATGTTTTGGCCAGTCCGGGAACGCCGACTAGCAGACAGTGTCCACCAGTGAAGATGGAGAGCAGCAGGCTGTCCACCACCCGGTCTTGGCCGATGATGACTTTGCCAATCTCCTTTTTTAGTTGAGTGTATTTGGAAACCAGCTCGTTGAGTGCTTCTGTGTCGGAACTAGGTATCATGCTTTTCTTTACTTTTTGCTGTGTTAGTGGTTGCAGGTGCTCGTCAGTTCGGTTATTTGGTCTTCAGCCAATCGAGGCGGAAGTTGCAGTCTTTGTATTCGTCATCGATACGGATGTAGGTATTCTTGATGATTTTGCTCGCCCAGTCGAATACCTTGTTTTCCTTCTCCATCTCGAGAGCGGCATTGTAGATGCGGTCGTAGTCGTCCACCAAGTTGGCTTTGTGCTCTGGCGTGGAGCGGACCAGCGTGACGATGCGGTAGGCATCCTTGTTGTCTTCGGTCTTGATGGCCATGGCGTTGGAGATGTCTCCGGCGTTCATGGTGGTGAAACTCACTCCAGGATAAAGCTGGCGCAGTTCGTCCTTGGTGAACTTGTAGCCGCCGTTCTGGGGGTGCGACACGGTGCCGCCCTGCTGGCTGTTGCTGTTGTCGGAGTATTTCTGTGCCGCTTCGGCGAAGGTGAGATGCCCCAAACGTATTTCTTGTGCCACACTGTCGAGCAGTATACGGTTGCGCAGCATGTCTTCGGGCGACACTTTGGGGGCCATGAGGATGTGGCGCACATTGATGGTGTTGCCGCGACGTTCAATGTATTGGATAATGTGGAATCCCATCGGTGACTCGATGACTGGCGACACCTCGCCGGGCTTGAGGGCGAAGGCGGCAGCTTCAAATTCGGCCACCATCTTGCCGCGGGTGAAGAAGCCCAGTTCGCCGCCTTTGCGTGCCGAGCCAGGGTCTTCGGAGTAGAGCGTGGCCAGCATGGTGAAACTTTCGCCGTTCAGCACGCGTTCGCGCATCTTGTTGAGCTCCAGCTTCACGCGGTCGCGCTCTTCTTCGCTGATGGCGGGCTTGCGGACGATTTCGGCAATCTCGTAGGTGGCTTCGAGCGTGGGAACGCTGTCTTCGGGAATTTTGTTGTAGTATTCGGTCACCTGGCTGGGGGTCACTTTCACATTGCTGGTGAGCTCGCGCTGCACACGCTCGATAATCATTCGTTCACGCAGCATCTTGCCCAACAGCTCTTTGAATTCATCGTAGGTGTATCCTGTGGCTTTGCGCATACCCTCGCGGCCGCCGTATTGCATCTCGTAGGCGTCGAGGTAGTATTGCAGGTTGGTCTCCACCTCCTCGTCGGTCACTTCGGTGCTGTCGACCTGTCCCTTGTGGAGCAACAGCTTGGAGACAAGCATGTTCTCCAGTATCGAGCAGCGGTTTTCGTGGGCTTTGTCGTTGCCTTGGCGCACACGGATGGCGGCGTAGTTGTTCTCGATGTCGGACATCTTGACGATGTTCTTGCCAACCACAGCCACAATCTTATCGACGACAGGCGACTCCTGGGCCTTGACACCGGCGCTGGCAGCCAGCAGTATGATGATTGCTATTATCGTTCGTCTCATTGATTCTTGCGGATATCGTTACAGATTGGGTATATATATTAGTATACTATATTGTCAATGACATCTTGGTGCACCTTGACGTTGTATTGTTTCTTGATGCGTTCCAGCAGTTGCTGCTCGATGTAGTTCTGGTAGTCGTTGATGTAGTGTCCGCGGGCTTCCATCTTGTCTTTGCGGGTGGCGTCTATCAGTTTCTCCACATAGATCAGGCGGTAGCCATGTCCGTTGCTTCGCTCGTAGAGGCCTGTGCGCCATTGCGAGGAGGTGAGCAGCTGTTGGTTGCCTTTCTCCACCAGCACCTCTTCGACCGTCAACTTCGACGCCTCGAGGGTGTCGATTTTGACTTTCTCCATCAGTTTGTCTCTGAGCTGTGCTGCGCTCCAGCCGTTCTTTTCGGCCTTGTTGACCAGCTTGATGGCTTTCGAGGGTTTTAGCAGGCTGCTGTCGGCCACGCTGACGATGCGCACTTGGGCGCGGTCGTTCCACCAGTAGTTGGCGGCATCGTCGTCGTCGAAAGCATGGCTCTCAGCGGTGCGGTTGTAGAACTCGGTATAGCCAGTGGTGTCGTTGATGGCTTTGGACCATATCTTCTCGTCGTTGTAGGCGAAAATCATCAGACCGTTGAGGTATTCATTGATGAGGTCGTGGAACTCTTCGTTCTCATCTTCCAGATGGCTGTTGGCGTAGTTGTAGACGGTCTGGTCGATGAAGTCTTGGTATTTCTTGTAGACAAACAGGTCGAGGCTGTAAGGACTGATGGCGCGCATGTTGGCCTGTATGTAGCGTAGGAAGTCTATGGTGTTGTAGGTGGCAGTGTCCACACGCAGCAGGGGACGCATGTCGATTACTTTCGATTCGTCGAGACGCCATTCTTTCGAGAACACCGAGCTGTCTAGCAGACGGAGGCTCTCATCGAGCGAGGCCATGTATACGGGTTTCTCTTTCTTCTTGGTAGGCTTGGTGAGTGCCGTAGTGTAGTCTACAACATTGTATCTGCGTTTGCATTGCTCCACAAAGGCGCTGCGGGGCTTGTCGTTGCGCGAGTCGCGCGCCAGGCGCTGGCGATACAGCGGTACCATATCCTCAAAGGGAGCCAGCTCGTCGTGGCTGATGGGTATGATGATGTGCCAGCCCAGGTCGGTCTTGAAAGGCTCCGACATCTGGCCGGGCTTCAATTGGGTGAGCAAAATGGAATACTCGGGCGGTATCTGCCTGTAGCTGATGTCGGTCACCAGGCCGCCGTTTTCCGAGGAACTAAAGTCATCGCTATAGTTGCGGCAGATGCTGGCAAAGCTCTCGCCTTCATTGATGCGCTGCCATGCCTCGCGGCATTTGCCCTCGGTAACGCCCTCGTTCTTCTTCGGCGAAATCCAGATATGTTGGAAGGTGGCTTTGCTGAAGAAGGGCGTTTTGCTGAAAAGCTTTACGATGTGGTATCCGTATTTGGAGCGGCCGGGCGCCGAGATGCCGCCAGGTTCCAGGCCGTAGGCCCAGTTCTCGAAGGGGTATATCATGTCGAAGACCGTGAAACAGCCCAGATCATCGACGTTTTTCTGGCGGATGGGGTCGTTGGGGTCGACCATGTCGGCATCAAAACGTTTCTGGGTGGCTTCGTGGGCCAAGGTCATGAAGTCTTCGCCTGCCATGACACGGTTGTAGTAGTTCATGGCTGTTTTGTAGGCTTCCATGGTGTCGGCCGGTGAGGCGGTGGGCGTCACGTTGACAAGAATGTGTGCCGCGTGCAGCAGGTAGTGGTTGCGCTCGTAGGCTTCGTCCATGATGCGAGTCAGTGTGGCTGAGTCTATCAGATAGGGCGTCGCCAGCTCGGCACGGTAGCCAGCCAGCTCTTTGCGTAGCGCCTTGGTGGTGTCGTAGCCCAAAGCATAGGCGTCGGCCAGCTTGGTGCGGTAGTTGACAAAAAGCTCCACGTAGTTGTTCAGCGCTTCGCGTTTCTCAAAGGTGCAGACGCCGGGGGTGGTGTTCACCTCGTTGCCCACCGAGCGGAGGAATTCGTTCATGAACTCCGATTTGTGGATGGGCTTGCCTGCTATCTCGACCACAACGGGGTCATCGTTCTGTTGTGCCTGTGCAGCCAAAGTGATTCCGAGGATGGCCACAAGGGCTATGGCGCGGAGGCTATGCCATGCGTCGATTGTGCTTCTCAGCATTATTTTCGAATTCATTTTCAGTGTCTTCGTTGCCTTAATGGTTAAAAATTGCGATGTGCTTAGCGCGAATAGTTGGGTGCCTCGCGGGTGATGGCGATGTCGTGCGGATGGCTCTCGGTGCGGCCTGCAGCGGTGATGCGGATAAACTGTGCCTTCTGCAGCGACTCGATGTCTTTCGATCCGGTGTAGCCCATGCCGGCGCGCAGTCCGCCCACCAGCTGGTAGAGCACCTCGTTGAGGGTGCCTTTGTAGGGCACGCGGCCCACCACACCTTCGGGGACCAGCTTCTTGGCGTCGGTCTCCTTGTCTTGGAAATAGCGATCCTTTGAGCCGCTCTGCATGGCCTCCAGCGAGCCCATGCCGCGGTACGACTTGAATTTGCGGCCTTCGAAGATGATGGTCTCGCCCGGCGCTTCGTCGACGCCTGCTACCAGGCTGCCGATCATCACGCTGTGGGCTCCTGCTGCCAGGGCCTTGACGATGTCGCCACTGTAGCGGATGCCGCCGTCGGCGATGAGGGGTATGTCGTAACCTTTCTGTTTCAGCGCACCAGCCACCTCGCAGACAGCGGTGAGCTGCGGCACGCCGATACCGGCGATGATACGTGTGGAGCAGATGCTTCCAGGTCCTATGCCGACTTTCACGGCGTCGGCGCCGGCTTCGGCCAGCATGATGGCGGCATCGCCGGTGGCGATGTTGCCCACCACGATGTCAAGGGAGGGGTATTTGGCCTTGGCGGTCTTCAAAGCCTCCACAACGCGGATGCTGTGGCCATGGGCGGTGTCGATGACGATGGCGTCAACACCTGCAGCCACCAGCGCGTCGACGCGGTCCATCATGTCGGCGGTGATGCCCACGCCGGCAGCCACGCGCAGACGGCCGTTGCTGTCCTTGCAGGCGTTGGGGTGTTCTTTGGTCTTCATGATGTCGCTGTAGGTGATGAGGCCCACAAACTGGCCCTCTTCGTTCACCACGGGAAGCTTCTCGATTTTGTGCTCCTGCAGTATCTCAGCGGCTTCTTCGAAAGTGGTGCCTACATGGGTGGTGATCAGATTGGTGATCATTATTTCGCTCAGCGGGCGGCTCATGTTGCGCTCGAAGCGCAGGTCGCGGTTGGTCACCATGCCGATGAGGCGACGTTGCTCGTCGACGATGGGGATGCCGCCGATATGGTATTCGTGCATCAGGCTCAGGGCGTCCTTCACCAGCGCGTCGCGGCCCAGTGTCACGGGGTCCACAATCATGCCGTTCTCCGAACGTTTCACTTTGCGCACTTCGTTGGCCTGGTTTTCGATACTCATATTCTTGTGCAGCACGCCGATGCCGCCCTCCTGTGCCATGCCGATGGCCATGGCAGCCTCGGTGACGGTGTCCATGGCGGCCGACACGAGGGGCGTGTTCAGCGAGATGTTACGAGAAAAGCGTGAGTTGACCTTCACCTCGCGCGGAAGTATGTCAGAATACGAAGGCACCAGCAGCACGTCGTCATACGTGAGCCCTTCGCCGATGAATTTGGATGTGTCTGTATACATGTTATTAAAATTTCGTGCAAAAATACACAAAAATATCCATATATATAGTAAAAAAATAATATAAAAATATAACTCGCTGGTTCTGTGTGGCATGATGGCTCTTTGTGAACTCCTGGAGGCGCCCCGCAGGGCATTTGTGGCGACAATAATTTGGCCGTTTCGAACAAAATTTGTAACTTTGCAACCGCTTTTCGGCCCTGGGGCATCCAATGGGAACGGCCTCGGTCCACTAAGTGATAACAACCAATACAACGACACTAATGACAATTAAGCAACCGGCTCTTTTACTGCTCTTTGTCGCCTCCATGCTTGGCGGCGTGGCCCATGCCGCTGCAGCGCCCCCCGACAGCACCTTCGTACTCCAAGGCGAGTCACCCGCAACACTCCACATGTTGCAGGAGCCCCCGCTCACCCTCAGTGGCGAGCCCGACGGCGGTGCACATCATCTTTACTTTGATCTCGACGCATCGGGCTATTTCTTCGATTCGGAGTATACTTTGCCTTTTGCCAAAAGTATCAGTGTCGTCGGTACCCGTCTGGCTCCGTCGCTGCTCTACGGCATCAACGACCGGGCTTTGCTGCGCGTGGGTATGACAGCATCCTATTTTGCTGGCAGCGATTCATTGCATGGCGTAAGGCCCATGGTGTCATTGGTTTATGAACCGCTTGATTGGCTCCGTCTTGCCGTCGGCACGCTCGAAGGATCCTCTTACCACAAATTGCCTGCACCGCTCTATAATCCAGATAATTGGATCTACGACTATTCTGAAAACGGCATGCAGATCACCACCACCACGCGACGCTGGCAAAGCGACACATGGCTCAATTGGCGCCACTATTTGGAATTGGGTCGACTGGAACAAGAGTATTTCACCTTCGGCGGGCGCCACGAAGTGCTGCTGCTCAACTCGTTGGATGACGAGGAGATGATGGGCTCAGGACGGTTTGTCGGCACGGCGATGCGTGATGCCGGATGGCGACTGACGCTGCCGGCCGTCTTCATGGCCAATCACCGCGGCGGTGTGACAAGCACGCTTGATACCAATGCACAAACATCTTTTAATGAGAGCGTTGCATTGCGATTGCAATATGGCGACGCGCAGAGGGTTGATCACGTATACTCTTCGCATCGTTTGACCGTCGAGCCCGCCCTGTTCATACACCATTTCAGCGACGTGCCTGTCGACAGCGTCGGCTACGGCTTTTGGCCCACGATGAGCTACGAATGGAAGCATCTGGACTACCATGCCGGCCGCGGCTTTTCGGCTCGCGCCACAGTGGGCTACTGGTATGGGACACAGCTGTATCACAGTGTTTTGTCGTCACCGCAGTTTGAAAAGAACAAATGGTACGACGAGTCGCGCAACATGCTCACCGTTGCTCTTGAATTGGAACACGAGTACCGTCACCTCAACGTCGGAGCCCTCTTCAAACTTTACTACGATTTCAAGGAGCAGCGATCCGACGCCATCTTTGCCTTTTACATCCGCTTCAAAGACCGTTGGCGCCTGCTGTGATGCGGCATTTGTCATCCGGTATCCCAGGCCGTTAAAAAAATAATCCCGATAGTATTTGGTTGATTGCAGGATAATCTGTATCTTTGCAATGGGGATTGATTGTCGTGCGTGAAGCTAAATAGTTGATAATAATAATGTTATTGTTATGAATAGAATCAGTATTTTTACAATGACCTTGGCTGGATTGCTGTTGTGCGGTGCGGCCCAGGCGCAGAAGAAGGGTGCGGCACCGGCCGACAACGGCGGCATCAGCACCGAAATGATGAACCAAATCAAGAAGTCTTACGGCGGCAGCGCCAGCGACCGTGCCATGCGCAACATCATGGTGTCGCAAAATCCTGCCAAACTGGCACTTAACCATGAAAATGCCACTTCGTTCGACTCGCATTTCTCGAACCGCGTGGTGTCGTCCGCAGTCACCGACCAGAAGAGCAGTGGACGTTGCTGGATGTTTACGGGCATGAACGTCATGCGCAACAAGGCTATCCGTGAGCACAACTTGCCGGCCAATTTCCAGTTTTCTCAGGCCTATACGTTCTTCTACGACCAGCTGGAGAAGAGCAACCTGTTCCTGCAGGCGGTCATCGACACCTACAAGAAACCCATGGACGACCAAGAGGTGGAATGGCTTTTCAAGAACCCCATCGGCGACGGCGGCCAGTTTACAGGCGTGGCCAATCTGGTGGAGAAATACGGCTTGGTGCCGAGCGATGTGATGCCGGAGACCTACAACACGAACAACACCTCCAGCATCAGTAACCTGCTGTCGCTCAAACTGCGCGAGGACGGTCTTGTACTGCGTGAGATGGCCGGCCAGAAGGGCATGACGCCTGCCAAGCTGGCAGCCAAAAAAACGGAGATGCTGGGAACGATCTACCGTATGCTGGTGCTCACTTTCGGTGAGCCTCCTGCTGAGTTCACCTGGACCGAGCGCAACGCCAAAGGCGAGGTTGTCAGCACCGAGAAATACACGCCCAAGTCGTTCTACGAGAAATATGCCAAGACCGACTTCTCGAAATACTACATGGTGATGAACGACCCGACGCGCGATTATTACAAGGTATACGAGATCCAGTACGACCGCCATGTGTATGACGGCCAAAACTGGAAATATATCAACCTTCCTATGAGTGAGATAGCTCCGATGTGTATCGCCTCCATCAAGGATAGCACGATGATGTATTTCAGCTGCGACGTGGGCAAGTTTCTCGACCGCGACAAGGGCTATATGGACATCAACAACTACGACTATGCCTCGCTGATGGGCACCTCGTTCAATATGGACAAGAAACAGCGTGTCAGCACTTTCGCCAGCGGTAGTAGCCATGCCATGACGCTTTGCGCCGTGGACCTCGACAAGGACGGCAAGCCCCTGAAGTGGATGGTGGAGAACAGCTGGGGCCCGACATACGGCTACCAGGGTTTCCTCATCATGACCAACGAGTGGTTCAATGAGTATATGTTCCGCGTGGTGCTCCACGAGAAGTATATCCCCGCAAATATCAGAGCGTTGCTGAATCAGACCCCCATCCAGTTGCCTGCTTGGGATCCGATGTTCTCACCCGAAGAGTAATCGCTGCTTTCCAAGTGGATAGGTGCTGGTTGACCAGTGGCCTGTGCGCCATCTCTTCACCAAACACTTGTAACTAAAAAAATTGCCAATTTAAAAAATAGTTGTATCTTTGCAACGTTGAATAATAAAGAAATAATAAATTAAATACTTGTAAACGAATGAAAAAAGTGTTTTTACTGCTTGGCGCTATCGCTATCAGCGCCACGATGTTTGCCCAAAAGGCAACTGACAAGGCTTCCGAGGACGAGGGCTACAAATTCACCATCACCAAGGAGCTCCCTATCACTTCGGTGAAAAACCAAAAGAACGCTGGTACCTGCTGGTGCTACAGCGGTCTGGCTTTCATTGAGGCCGAGCTGCTCCGCATGGGCAAGGGCGAGTACGACTTCAGCGAGATGTACATTGTCAACAAGACCTACCACGACCGCGCTCAGGCCGCCGTCCGCACCAGCGGCGACGTCAGCTTCAGCCAGGGCGGTGCTTTCAACGATGTCATCTACGGCATGAAGCACTATGGCCTTGTCCCTGAGAGCGAGATGCGTCCCGGCGTCATGTACGGCGACACCCTGTCGGACCACAGCGAGCTGAGCGCGCTGACCGACGCTATGGTCGCTGCCATGGCCAAAGCCAAAAAGAAACAGAAAAGCAAAGATGGCGGCATGATGTGGCTCAAAGCCGTTGACGCTGTCCACGACATCTACCTCGGCAAGTGCCCCGAGCGCTTCACCTACAACGGTGTGACCTACACCCCGAAATCGTTCTACGAGTCCACGGGTCTCAATGCTGACGACTATGTGAGCATCACCAGCTATACCCATCATCCTTTCTACGAGCAGTTCGTCCTCGAAATCCAGGACAACTGGCGTTGGGGTCTGAGCTACAATGTGCCCCTCGACGAGATGATGGAAATCTTCGACTATGCCATCGAGAACGGCTATCCTGTCGCTTGGGGTAGCGACGTCAGCGAGCAGGGCTTCCGCATGGGTGTCCGCAAGGGCTTCTGCGTTCTGCCCGCCACCGACGGCAATGCCGCCGGTCTTGGCAGCGATCAGGCCCGCTGGAGCGGCATGAGCGCCAAGGACATCCAGGACGAGGCTGCCAACCATCCCACTCCGCAGCGCTGGGTGACCCAGGAGGAGCGTCAGGATGCTTATGACAACGGTGAGACCACCGACGACCACGGCATGCTTATCTATGGCACCGCCAAGGACCAGATGGGCAACGAGTACTACATGGTGAAGAACTCGTGGGGCGACTATGGCGACTACCACGGCATCTTCTACTGCAGCAAGGCTTTCGTCCGCTACAAAACCATGAACATCGTGGTGCACAAGGATGCCATTCCTCCTGCCATCAAGGCTAAACTGGGTATCCAGGACAACAACGCCAACGCCGGTAAGAAAGGCAAAAAGAAATAAGCAATAGGCTTACACAAATACAACGCGGGCGTGGATTTTTTCCGCGCCTGTGTTGTTTTGGAGAGTCGCTAAGCGACCTCCCATTGTAGAAACACTAATCACCAGTCACCATCATGTTGTTCACATCGTTGCAGTTTGCCTTGTTCCTGCCAGTGACATTTGCTGTCTATTGGCTGTTGCGGTCGCGCCCGCGGCTGCAGAACATGGCTGTGCTGGTGGCTTCGTATGTGTTCTATGGCTGGTGGGATTGGCATTGCCTGCTGCTGATAGCGTTTACTTCCCTGGCCAGCTTCGTTTCCGGAATGGCCATGGAGCGTTTGTCGTCGCAGCGTGCCGTCAAGGCGGTCATGTGGTGCAACGTGGCGCTGAATCTGGGCATCCTGGGGCTATTCAAGTATTATGACTTCTTCGCTCAGCAGTTCGCCGACGTGTTTCTGGCAGGACAAGGCGATGCACTCTTGCTGCATCTGATACTTCCTGTAGGCATCTCGTTCTATACCTTTCAGGCTTTGAGCTACACCATCGATGTGCGCCGCGGCACTGTCCGTCCCACCCACGACATCGTGGCGTTCATGGCCTACGTGGCCTTTTTCCCCCAGTTGGTGGCAGGACCTATCGAGCGTGCCACCAATCTCTTGCCCCAATTTGAGCGTCAGCGTCATTTCGATTATGCGCTGGCAGTGGACGGTCTTCGCCAGATGCTTTGGGGCTTCTTCAAGAAGATGGTGGTGGCCGACAGCTGTGCCCTGTATGTCGACGCGGTGTTTGGCTCGGTAGACGGGCACAACAGTGTCACGCTCGCTGTGGCTGCCCTGTGTTTCTCTATACAGATATATGCTGACTTTTCTGGCTACAGCAACATCGCCATTGGCTGTGCCAAGCTTTTCGACATCAACCTGCGGCGCAACTTCGCCACGCCCTATTTCAGTCGCGACGTCGCTGAGTTCTGGCGCCGCTGGCACATCTCGCTCACCACATGGTTCCGCGATTATCTCTACATCCCGCTGGGCGGCAGCCGCTGCAGCAAGCCGCGGGTGTTGCTCAATACGCTGATAATTTTCTTGGTGAGTGGCTTCTGGCATGGCGCCAATTGGACTTTCATCTGCTGGGGGCTGTTCCATGCTGTGCTCTTCATGCCGCTCATCATGGCCGGCAAGAACCGACGCTACTTGGATGTGGTGGCATCGCGAGACAAGCTGCCCTCTTTTAGGGAGTTGCTGCAGATGTCAGGCACTTTCGTGTTGGTTACATTCGGATGGATACTGTTCCGCTGCAATTCTATAGGCGACTGGTGGCGTTTCATGCAAGGTCTTGTCCATGGCGGGTGGGGGAGACCCTGGGAGGGTGCTCCGCACGACTTTCTCATCATCGCACTCTCTGTGTCGGTGATGCTGCTGGTGGAATGGCTTAACCGTGATTCTACCCACGAGTTCGCGCGGCTTCCCCGTCGGCGCTGGCTGCGTTGGGGATGCTATATTGTGTTGATTTTTATGATACTGGCGTTGATGCCTACGGGCGAGATGCCTTTTGTCTACTTCCAATTTTGATGCCTCATCACGATGAAACGATTTGTCCGCAACATATTATTCTTCTTGCTTCTGGCGCTGCCATGCTGCACACTGCTCTGCTGGGCGCTGGGTGGCACGGGGATCATGCGCACGGTGTCGTATCATCTGGGCAACTATGGCCATCTCTTCACACGTTTGCAGGAGGCCCGACAGTGCCGTGACGTCGATGTACTCTTCCTCGGCTCCTCGCATTCCTATCGCACCTTCGACCCGCAATACTATGAGCAGCAAGGCCTTTCTACATTCAATCTGGGCTCCTCCAATCAGACACCTGTCCAGACGGCTGTACTTCTCGAGCAGCTGCTCGACACGCTGAATCCTCGTTATGTGGTCTTTGAGGTGCATCCCGACATCATGTCCAACGACGGTGTGGAGGGCGCTGTGGATCTCATCTCCAACACGCCCGTCACTTGTGCCACCTGGAGAATGGCCCTTCATTCCCGTAGTTCCAAGGAGTTGGGCACAGTCCTCTACGCTACCCTGTGGAATCGCATCCGCATGGCTGGTTTCGAGGAGGACAAGGTGATTGGCGAGGTGAGCTATGAGGGTCGAGGCTTCTGCCAGTTGCCCGACAGGTGCTACTCTCCGCACCCCTGCGTTTCTCGCAACGTCGAGCCCCTTCCCGAGCAGGTTGAAGCCTTGCGGAAATGTCTGGAGATGCTCGATGAGCGCAACATTCCCTGTCTCCTCGTCCAGGTGCCGGCTACCGCGACACTGACGTCGTCGTGGCAGAACTACGGCGTTTTTCTTGAGCAGATGACCTCCTTGGGTGACTTTGTGGCTCTCCAGCCTTGCCTTGACGACAGTTTGCACTATTATGATGAAGACCACCTCAACAACGCCGGCGTGAACCTCTTCAACGACTATTTCTATCACACCGTCCTGGAGGCCTGGATGGAAAAAAGATAAGGACTCGGGCGGCTGGCATTGACATGAAAAATAGGGAGAGGCATCGCTTTGCGATGCCTCTCCCTTTGTACTCGTGGTATATTCAATTATCGTTGCATCGATTTCAAACGCTCGGTGAGCATGGGGACGATTTTGTGGAGGTCGCCCACGATGCCGAGGTCGGCTACGCTGAAGATGGGGGCGAACTTGTCCTTGTTGATGGCAATGATGTATTCGCTTTCTTCCATACCGGCGAGGTGCTGGATGGCGCCGCTGATGCCACAAGCCATGTAGAGCTGCGGACGGACTGTCTTGCCCGTCTGGCCCACCTGACGGCTCTGCTCCATGACACCGGCGTCGACCATGGCACGGCTTGACGACACTTCACCGCCGAGCTCTTTGGCGATGGCTGCCAGTTTGTCGAAGCCTTCTTTGTTGCCCACGCCACGGCCACCGCTGACGAGGATCTTGGCCTCGGCGATGTCGGCCACGGTCTTCTCCTCCTTGACGGTCTTGATGATTTTCACACGGTTGATCTTGGCGTCGTCGAAAGCCACTTTGTAGTCGACCACTTCGCCCTTGCGGGTGTTGTCGGCAGGCAGTTTCTGCATCACGCCAGGTCGCACGGTGCTCATCTGCGGACGGTTGTCCTTGCAGAGGATGGTGGCCATGAGGTTGCCGCCGAAGGCGGGACGCGTCATGCGGAACTCGTGGGCTTCGTCGTCGCTGATTTCCAGCTTGGTGGCATCGGCGGTGAGGCCGGTGATGTTGCGAGCGCTGACGCGCGGGCCGAGGTCACGGCCAATGGTGGTGGCACCGAGGAGGAGTATGCTGGGTTTCATCTCCTTGATGATCTGGGTGATAGCCTCGGTGTAAGGCTCGGTGAGGTAGACCTCAAGATGGGGGTCGTCGACCACCACTACCTTGTCGGCGCCATGGGCGATGAGGACAGGAGCCTGGTTGGCGATGCCCTTGCCCAGCAGGATGGCTACCACCTTCTCGTTGTTGGCATCGGCCAGCTCGCGGGCTTCGCCCAACAGCTCCAGCGCTACATTCTGGATTTTGCCGTCGCGTTGTTCGGCAAATACATAAACGTCTTTATATTCTGCTAAGTTCATTTTTCTTTGTTTTTTTCTAGTTTTTCCAGTTGAACTAGTTGGACTAGTTAGACCAGTTAAACAAGGGTTACTAGATAATGTGCTTCTCCTTCAGCTTGTTGACAATGAGCTCCACGGCCTCTTCGGGTGACACCTCGAAGGTCTCGCCGGCAGGCTTGAGCTGTTTTGGGAAGGCTTTGAAGACGCTGGTGGGCGAGCCTGTTTTGCCGATGCGGTCTTCAGGCACATTGATGCGGTCGGCACCCCACACCTCGACTTCGCGGTCGAAGGCGGTGACAATGCCGTTGACACTCATGTAGCGAGGTTTGACGCTGCTTGCCAGGGCAGTGACGAGGCAAGGAGCCTGCATCTGGAGTATCTGGTAGCCTTCTTCGGTCTGTTTGCGGATAGTGAAGGTCTTGGTGGCTTCGTCAAACTGCAGGTCTTCCATGTAGGACACCTGGGGCAGGTCGAGATGTTCAGCGATCTGGGGGCCCACCTGAGCGGTGTCGCCGTCGATGGCTTGGCGGCCGCTGATGATGAGGTCGAAATCCAAGGTGCGCAGCGCTCCTGCAAGGGCACTGCTGGTGGCGAGTGTGTCGGCGCCGCCCAGCTTACGGTCGGTGAGCAGTATGGCGCGGTCCACACCCATGGCCAGTGCCTCGCGGAGGATGTCCTCGGCCTGTGGCAGGCCCATGGTGATGACGGTAACGTGGGCACCGTATTGGTCTTTCAGCTGGAGTGCATACTCCAGTCCGCCTTTGTCGTCGGGGTTCATGATGCTGGGAACACCCTCGCGGATAAGCGTGCCCGTCTGCGGGTTGATTTTCACCTCGGTGGTGTCAGGCACTTGCTTTATGCAAACTACTATCTTCATTTCAATTCCTTTCTTTTATTTAAACAATTTGCCTGCGATGACCATGCGCTGCACCTCGCTGGTGCCTTCGTAGATCTCGGTAATCTTGGCGTCGCGCATCATGCGCTCGACAGGGTATTCGCGTGTGTATCCGTATCCGCCGTGGAACTGGACAGCCTTGGTGGTCACCTCCATTGCCGTCTCGGCAGCAAAGAGCTTTGCCATGGCAGCGTCGGCGCTGTAGGGTATGCCGTGGTCTTTCTTGTAGTGAGCCGAACGGCACAGCAGACGGGCAGCCTGCACCTTGGTCTCGAGGTCGGCCATCTGGAACTGGGTGTTCTGGAACTGGCTGATCGAGCGGCCAAACTGTTTGCGTTCCTTGGTGTACTTCACCGTCTCGTCCATAGCACCTTGTGCGATGCCAAGAGCCTGGCAGGCGATACCGATGCGGCCGCCGTCGAGGGTCTTCATGGCCAGGCCAAAACCTTTGCCCAGCTGGCCCAGCTGACGGTCCTTCGGGATGCGGCAATCCTCGAAGATAAGCTCGGTGGTGGCGCTGCCGCGGATACCCATCTTCTTCTCCTTCTTGCCGATGCTGAAGCCCGGGTCTGTCTTCTCGACGATGAAGGCGCTGATGCCCTTGGTGCCGAGGCTCTTGTCGGTCATGGCGATGATGATGAATACGTTGGCGTAGCTGCCGTTGGTGATGAAAATCTTGCTGCCGTTGAGCACCCAGTGGTCACCGTCCTCGACGGCGATGGTCTGCTGACCGGCAGCGTCGGTACCGGCATTGGGCTCGGTGAGGCCGAAGGCGCCAATCCACTCGCCGCTGGCCAGTTTGGGCAGGTATTTCTGTTTCTGCTCCTCAGTGCCGCTCTCCAGTATGGGCGCGCAGCAGAGGCTCGTGTGGGACGAAAGAATCACGCCAGTGGTGGCGCAAACGCGGCTGAGTTCCTCAACGGCCATACCGTACATGATGTTCGTGCCGCCGGCACCGCCATACTGTGTGGGAATAGGAATGCCCATCAGGCCTATCTTGGCCATCTTCTCCACTGTCTCCATCGGGAAACGCTCCTCCTCGTCGACTTCGGCGGCGAGGGGCTTCACCTCCTTCTCTGCAAACTCGCGAATCATCTGCAGGAAGAGCTCTTCTTGTTTCGTGTAGCTAAAATCCATATCTAATAATTATTTATTTCACTGCAATAGTTTCAATCTCCACCAGCACGCCCATCGGCAGACCCTTCACGGCGAAGGCGGCGCGGGCGGGGCAGTCCGTACTGTAGTACTTGGCGTAGACCTCGTTCATGGGTTTGAAATACTCCATGTCGGCCAGCAGGCAGGTGCTTTTCACCACATCCTGGAAAGTGTATCCGGCTTCGTCGAGGATGGCCTTGATGTTCTGCATGACCTGCTCGGTCTGAGCGGTAATGCCCTCAGGGACAGTCTTTGTAGCGGGATTGATGGGAATCTGGCCCGAGATGTAGAGCGTGTTGCCCGCCTGGACGGCCTGGCTGTAAGGTCCGATGGCTGCAGGCGCATTGGGAGTGTTGATTATTTTCTTCATTTTCAGTTGATTATTTATTAATTATTACTTTTTCGTGCGAAAAACATTTTGCAAAGATACGTTTTTTTTTTGATATGGAACCCATTTTTTTTAAAAAGAATGCACAAAGCGTCGACCGGCTCCAGAACAACGCACCTGTACAACTCTTCACCCATTACCGTTCACACATCTTCAGTCCCACTATCGAGGCGATCAGCGTCGTCATGAAAAAAATGCGCCAGAATGTCGCCGGCTCGCGAAATACCAGGATGCCGATCAGCACACTGCCCACAGCGCCGATGCCAGTCCACACGGGGTATGCCGTGCCTATCGGTATCGCCTCCGTAGCCTTCGCCAGCAGCACCGCGCTCGCCACATAGAAAAAGGCAAAACCGCCAATCCATTCCCACCACAAAAGCCCTTCGGCTCCTCGCGCTTTGCCTAGGCAGAAAGCAAAAGCAAACTCGCAACATCCTGCCAACAAGAGAATTATCCAATGCATAGAGAGTTTGATTTTTTTTGCAAAGATAAACATTTTTTCTAACTCGCCAAGTGACAAAAAAATCCCCCAACAGCGATACGCCTTGGGGGAAACTGAAGGCCTAGGCTCCAAGGTTGCCGCTACTCCCGGGTCACCACCAGACGGCGCACCGCCCTGCCGTTGGCCGATCGGAGGTGTACAAAGTACACACCCGCCGCCAGCTCGCCAAGGTCCACCTCGGCACTGCAGCCGCCAGCACAAGGCACCGTCAGGCTCCTCACCGTCCGCCCCTTCAGGTCTACAATGTCAACTGTCGCCTCCCCGCCTGAGCCCTCCACCGTCAGCATCGTCGTGCCCCTTGCCGGGTTGGGGGCTATCGCCAGGGCCATGCCGCCGAACGTCTCCATGCCCAGCGTCGTCGCGAACGAGGTGCGTCCCGACCACCCGCTCGTCGTGCCCCCCGGGCAGTTGGCCCGCAGGTGCACCTCGTAGTGGCTCCCCGGAGTCAGCCCGTCGAGCCCGTGCGGGCTCGTCGTCGCCAGCACCTGCGTCCCCTCCCCGTCCGCAAAGCCCGCCGGGCCATATTCAATCGTGTAGCTCTCCGCCTCGGCTGCCCACTCCACGCGCGCCGCCGTAGGCGAAAGCACTACCACCGTCGGACCCCCCGGCGTGGCGCATGCCACAGTGCTGAACACGATAGTGTCGCCATACTCCGAGTGCTGCCACGCCGCGCCGCACAGCGAGCAGATCGTCGCGTGGTAGCTTGTCGAAGGCTCCAGCCCCCCGATGCTCGCAGGGTTCGAAGTCAGCGTGTACAGGCTGTCGAAGTCCTGCCCCCACACCTCGAGCAGCCAGCCACTCTCCCCGCCGCCCGCAGTCCAGCCCAGCACCGCCTGCGAAGTCGTCGCATCCAGCAGCTGCAGCCCCCTCGGAGCCTGGCAGTCGAGCGGCAGGGTGACGAACTGCACCCCGCCCGGACTCGTCGTCCTGCCGTCCTCGCACACGTTGCGGAGCAACAGCCGGTAGACCGTGTTGGGCCTCAGCCCCCCCATCACCAGGCCGCCCTGCACCACAGTGTCGAAAGCCACGTGCCCCTCGTCGCTGTACAGGTCCACACGCCGGTGCAGCATCCCCGTGTTGCCCACCTCGTACACCGTCGCCGAAGTGGCCGTCACATCCACCACCGTCAGTTCCCCCACACCGTTGCACCGCGCATCCTGCTCTACCACCACGCTGTCCACGCACATGCGGCCCCCACCGTGGCGCAAAGCCAGATAATGGTCGTCGCCCGAGTACGAATCCAGGCTTACCGCGAAGTTCGACCAGCCGTCGCCGTCGGCGAGTAGTGTGGCCAGAGGGGTGAAAGTCGCCGTGTCGGCAGGGTCACCCATGCTGCCCACCACCAGGCCGTCCGAAGCATAGTAGCTGCTCCCCAGCAGCTTCAGCCTCACCTTTAGCCCCTGCAATGAGTCGAACTGCGGCGTGACGGCATACTGCGGCAAGCTGTCATTGGGACTGAAGAAGACCAGGCTGCTACCCCCCGACGACGCCTGCGAGCTCGTCAGCACCGGATAGCCGTTGCCCGAGTAGTCATGCAGCGTCCAGCAAGGGTCGCCGAAGGCGGCGCTGGCAGCAGCTGGAGGCGTCGAAAACCCCATCTCGAAATCCTGGATGTAAGGCAAGTCGTCGCGCGTCAGTATGATACAGTCCGTACGGAAGATGCATGAGCGCCGTGTAGTATGCGTTCCGTCGGGACAGATTGTGGCAACCTCGACACAGTATTCCGTCTGAGGAAGGAGCGCAGACAGCGTGTGGCTCGGGGTCCAAATCTCCAGCGAGTCGGGCATGGCCAAATCTACCACGTTGCCCGTCGTCGTGCCGCGGTGGAGGTAGAGCATGTAGTGACCGATGTTGGCGGGGTCGATGACCGAGAGCGTTGCCGTGGTTGATGAGGTTGCTGTTGCGGCAATACCACTTGGACTCGGACATGCCTCGGAGATGCAAATCTGGATGCTGTCGACGAAGGTGTTTACGAAGCTGTTGCCGGGAGCATTTGTGCGTCCGGCGCGGAGGGCAATGTAGTGCCCAGTGCCAGTATAGCTAGCCAGGTTGACCTCGTCGGACTCCCAGATGTCGTTCATGTAAGGAATACTGATGAGTTGTACAAAGGTGGTGGTGTCGGTCGGGTCGTCCATCACTCCGATGGCCAACGTGCTGCGAATGCCGCCATAGTAGTGGAAGCGTAGCGTCACGTCGCTCAGGTCGTCGAGGGCGGGGAGAACGGCATACTGAGGCTTGTTGTTACCAGGACTGAACATCAGGCTTTTTTGGCCTATAGCCTGGGTGTTGGAGATGCGGGGATACCATCCGGCGGCGTTGTCGTAGTCGTGCATGGTCCAGCAGGGGTTGCTTCTCCACTGGTTGTAAATCATGTTGTAGCTCTCGAAGTCCTCGGTCCAGGGCAAATCGTTGTGTGTGATGATGGCGCAGCGGGTGAGGAAAGAAGTGCTGCGAGCAATCGTGTAGACAGAGTCGCACAACTTGCTCACCTCCACGTTGTAGTAGGTGGCAGGGGAGAGACCTGTCAGCAGACACGTCGTGTCGCCGACGACAACTGTGGAGTCGTTGGCCAGGTCGCTGTGCCACACCACTTTGTATGTTCCCACAGTGTCCGTTTCAGTCCAGTGGACGAAAGCACTGTCGGTGCTGAGGGGCAGCGCTGCGACGCGCAGAGGACGGTGGCAGGCAGTGCTAGGCACCACACGCACCTCGTCGAGATAGCCGTAGCCGAACATGGAAGAGCCGGGGTGGGGTCGTTGGATAAAGGTGATGCGGCTTGAGCTGTTGCCAATGTTGCCCAGCTCAACCTCGTATTCGTGGAAGTAGTTGTCCTCAGGTACGATGAGAGCGTGGCGCACAAAGGTGGTTGTGTCATACTCTCCGTTGGAGAAGGGCCCCAGGTCGCTGATACCCACAAGTAGCTCGACGTTATTGTAGTTGCTCGTCGCCTTGTACCAGAACCGTATCTTCAGGTCGCTGAGCGTGTCGCCTATCTCGGGCAGATAAGCCACGCTGTAGATGTGTGTGCCGCCCGACGACTGGCACATCATGTACAATGTCTGGCCTGCGGCATGGTTATCATCATTAATGTAAGTTTGGCTTGCGCGGATGTAGGGTAGCGTGTCGCGAACAAAGTTGCTGTCTGTACTGTTCTGAATGTGGTAGTATGCTATCCAGCATGGTGCCGTCAGGCCGGCTTCCATGTTGTCGAAGTCTTCGCTCCAGGGAATAATGTCGATGGCAGGGCAGTACCATTCAGTCTGGAAAGAGGTGTAGACGGGACCTGTCAGCAGACCATTGTCGCACACGGAACGTAGTTCTACGCTGTAGTCGGTGTGGGGCGTCAGGCCTCCGATAACGATATTGTTTCCGCTGAACAGTATTGTGGTGTCCCATGTCCCGTCGCTCACCAGGGCTTGGTAGGATACTCCTGTCAGTGTGTCGGTCACCGTCAGGGTGGCCGAGGTGGCTTCGATCGCTGTGGCCGCCACGCTCTCGGCGCGCGGACAGGGGTCCACCACCTCCAGCAGGATGTCGTCCAGGTAGATGTCGGCATATGTGGTCGACGGGGCGTTCACCCTATTGCGGAAAGCTATGTATTTGCCTGTTCCTGTGTAGTTTTCAAAGGTTACTTCGTATTGTGTCCAGTCGTAGGTGCCGCTGCCGAAGGTGGCCACATTGACGAAGGTCGTCGAGTCCGTCGGGTCGCTCATCACGCCCACCTGTATGCCCGAATAGTTGGCGTTGCTGCGGCGCACCCAGAAGCTCAGCTTCACGTCGTCCAGGTAGTCCACGCGGGGCATCACCAGAAATGCCGGCCGGTAGTTCTGGTTGGTGGTGAATTTTATCGACTTGCTGCCGCTGTGTGGGTTCTGGTTGTGCACGTAGGGTATCACGCTCGTGGTGTTGTAGTAGTTGAAGCGGTGCCAGCACAGCCCTATCTCGTGGTCTTGATACACCTCCAGCTCGTAGTCTTCAAAGCCTTCGGTGAAGGGCATGTCGTCGTGCGTGATGGCACCGCAGGGTGTTGTGAACGTGGTGCTTACCTTTGACGATACGGTGCCGTCGTCGCACAGCGAGGCTGCCTTCAACAAGAACGACGACGAGCCTGCCAGTCCGTTCAGCAGCACCTCGTTGCTGCCGTAGTGGTCTGTCG
>JAILAT010000046.1 GCA_024681475.1 Bacteroidales bacterium
GGTAGACAAGTTCCTTCAGCACTATTGACACCAGCGCAGCCCATAGTGCCAGCATGCCAGGAGCCTGCAGTGTGCCGCCCTGGTACCAGTAGAGCATCGCCGTCACTGCGCGATAGCCTATACCCAGAGCTACCACGCCAAGAGCAATGCCGATGATGGTGGTGGCGAGGGTCTCGTATTTCCCGTGGCCGTAGTCGTGAGTGTCGTCCTCGGGTTTGGCACCGATACGGACAAACACGAGCACGATGGCGTCGGTGAGCAGGTCGGAGAGCGAGTGCACCGCGTCGGCCGTCATAGCGGCACTGCGGCCCAGGATGCCGGCCACAAACTTGAAGACCGTCAGCAGCACATTCGCCGCGCTGCCGACGAGGGTCACTTTGAATATCTCGCGTTCCCTATTCATCTGTTAGAGTAAAGTTTACAGGCAGATTGAACTGCACGCGGACGGGTTGTCCTTTTTCCTTGCCAGGATTCCAGCGAGGCATGAGCTTCACCACACGGATGGCTTCTTGGCCGCAACCGCCACCGATGTCGCGAAGCAGGCGGGGATTAGAAATGCTGCCGTCGGCCTCCACGACAAAGGTAACGTACACCTTGCCTGAGATGTTGTTGTCTTTGGCCTCCTGCGGGTACTTAATGTTCTCGGAATAGAACTTGTACATGGCCTCCATTCCACCCGGGAAAGATGGCTCTTCATCCACTACTTGGAAGTATGTATCATCATCTATCTCGCCTTCATACATGGGCTCGTCCATCTCGCCAACTATCAACTCGTCGTCAGGAGGTTCCGGTGGCGGTGGCGGCGGAACATCTATCACGTCGCCAACCACTTCCATTTCTCCCACCTCGGGGACGGAAATCACATCCGGGCCACTGTGTTGCAGGCCTGACGGCAACGTGTCACGGAGGCTGTCAATCAGCGAGTCGGCGGCCAAAGAACTCTCGGTGGTCAGCATAGGCGCTCCACTGGGTGTTTTTCCACCGCAGGCGGCCAGTCCCAAACTGAGACCCGCCACGGTGACCATACGACCCAGCCGTATACGGTCGGTTAACGCCCGCTCTAGATAGCGCATCTCGGCCTCGCAATAAGGGCAAGTACCGCGGCAAGGGCCGTCGTAGGTGCACTCTTTCTGCTTGAGCGGTATACCGTTCTCGTCGGCGATGAGCTTGCGTACCGTCTTCAACTGCTTACATTTATACTTGCCTCGCTGCATGGTCTAAAGTATCTGTGCCGTGTGGTTCTTGGTGTCGACTTTGCCGATGGCGTCGATGATGGTGCCCTGCTCGTCGATGACGTAGGTGGTGCGGAGGGTGCCCATACTGACCTTGCCGTAGTTCTTCTTCTCGCCCCAGGCTTCGTAGGCCTTGAGGATAGTGAGGTCGGTGTCGGCGACGAGGTGGAAGGGCAACTGGTATTTCTCGATGAAACGCTGGTGGCTGGCGGCGCTGTCGCGGCTGACGCCCAGCACCTCGTAGCCCAAGGCGAGGAAGCGCTCGTAGTTGTCGCGCAGGTCGCAGGCCTCGGCAGTGCAGCCCGGGGTGCTGTCCTTGGGGTAGAAGTAGAGCACCAGCTTCTTGCCGGCGAAATCAGTCAGTTTTACGGTATTTCCGTTTTCATCAACACCCTCGAAATAAGGGGCTTTGGTACCTTTCTGCAGCATAGTTGTCACTATTGTTTATAGGTGCAAAAATACAAACATTTTGCCATATCGCCAAATATTTGTATTTTTGCACATCAAAAACTGACCTCTATGGAGACTATCGGAAGGTGGCTTACGGACGCCATCATGACATTCAACGGCTGGGTGTGGAGCCCTGCGCTGGTAGGGCTGTGCCTGCTGACGGGACTTTATTTCTCGCTGAGGACAAGATTTGTACAGGTACGGCGCTTCGGTGAGATGTTCAAGTTGCTGTTCGGCAGTGCCGGCAAAGACAAGAAGACACCTGAAGGCGACATTGCTCCCGTCCGGTCGCGACGACCGGGCATCTCGTCGTTCCAGGCCTTCGCCATGGCTTTGTCGGGTCGTGTGGGCA
>JAILAT010000036.1 GCA_024681475.1 Bacteroidales bacterium
AGTCGCTCTGCGCAATGGATACGTGTGCCCCCTGCTGGGTTACCGTCAGATATTGGCTGATGTTGTCGGCCACGGTGACCGTCGCCGAGGTGCCGTTGTAGACGACTTCAACGGAATTGTCGCTCTGCGCCTGTGCTACGCAGCAAGCCGCGAAAGCAAAGAAAATGAATAAGATGACATTGTTTTTCATAAAAAAAAGTATTATTATTTGAAATGCAAAACTACACCAAACCAGTCACCTACACAATAACATATCGTCTGCAATGTTTGGCGAAAAGTCGGATTTTGCTCTCCATATCAAAAATAATCCTTACTTTTGCACTATGGAAAAAGAGCAGCCTTACACTCACCCGATGAACCTTTATCCTCAGAGAATCAGCGAGGAAGGTATTGTTGTATTCGACAATATAAGAGGGTTGCCTTCGGGCAACGAGCCGTTTACCTCGTCGGATTATGTCATCGCCATCGGCCACCGCGGAAATATGGAACTCATGTATGACGACATGTCTGATTATAGCGGGCAACATACGGTGGGTGTCATCTTCCCCAACCACTGTCTCCGCAAGGTGAGCGTGACCGACGACTACCTGGCAACCCTGATCATTGTCGACTCGTCGGTACTCAATGACCCCCTGCTGCAGATCATCAAACAGATGCGCTATCGCTATGAGCCGCACCCCAATGTGAAGCTCGACAAGCACGAATACCGTATAATCACGCACGTGGTGGAAGGGATGCGCGAAATCACACGCCTCGACCTCCCCGACCGCCGGATGCTGATGACGCGCCTGCTGGAGTTCCTGCTGAGGCTGCTTAGCCAATACCGCAAAAGCAAGCTGAACGAACCCGGCGCCGACAAGCAGGTCAGCGCGCGTTTCCAAAGCGACCTCAAGCAGCACTTCCGTGAACACCGCGATGTGGGATTCTATGCCTCACAAGCCTGTCTGTCGACCAAGCACTTCAGCGCCGTCGTCAAGCAGGAAACGGGCCATACCGCCGCCTACTGGATTCATCACCAAGTGGTTGTTGAAGCCAAGATGCTACTCCACATACGGCACGACCTCACCGTGCAGACAGTCGCCGACCTATTGGGCTTCGAAGACCAAGCAACCTTCAGCCGTTATTTCCGCCGCGAGACGGGTCTCTCTCCCACCGAATTCCGCGAAAAAAGCTGATTGGAAACAACGACTACAGCCACCACCAATCCGGCTGGTACGCTTTTTGTAAAACAATAGCCAAGTGAATAGTTGCCGCCGAACGCTGTCCTCACAAGCCCCTCTTCTGCTGGCGGCGGCGGGTCATGGCGTCGAAGTCGGCGTGGTCGATGGCCTCTTGCAGCGAGTCGAGTATCTGCTGCTTGCGTGGGAGAAAGGGCACTGTGGGTTGGCGCGACGAGGTGTGGAGGGTGTTCGGCTCGCAGTCGCAGGTCAGCAGTTCGAGGAAGGTCTTTAGTTCTCGCATCAGCTCGCGCAGGTCTTCATCCATCCATTTCATCGACTGCATAAGGAACGGCACACCACGGTACATCGTGCAGAGCTTGCTGCTGTTATGGGTGCACCTTTGAGTGACTTGGATCAACGGCCACGTGGGCCAGTAGGGGGTACGGTAGATGAGTTCAGTTAAGTGCATATCTTATTTGATTAGAGTTATTTGAGACTGCAAAGATACGAACAGTATCCGAATCGGCAAATAAAACGGACAATGATAGTCAGAGCAGACACATCAATGGCAACAAATACTGCTGCGACATTAACTTCGAAAAGGCCTTGCTCCAAACCTCCGTAGTATTCCCTTTGCATAGACCACATTAGGATTGAAATAGAGGAAAATGTTTAACAATAATTTTGAGTCCTACGTCTCATCCAGCTTTGGATTGCAGCTTGTAGTAGAAGCCGCTTTTGTTGAGTCCCATTATCTTCATCAGACATTAGGTATTTTTTTGCATATCAGTAGTCATAAATTTAGGGGAGTATTAATTTGGGGGAGTATTACTATCGGTGAGAGCCATGGCTCTCGCCTTCAAGTTAAAAAATCATAACGCCCGTTGCCATGTGAAAAAATAGTGGTATCTTTGCAAACTTAATATGCGCTAATGAAAGCAATAAAGTATTTATATAGAGTGCTTTGCCTCTTTGGGGCAATGGCTATTTTTGCCGCTTGCGGCAAGACTGTCGCCGTGGACAACTATGCCATCATCCCTCAGCCAGTGGAGATGACGATGAGTTCCGAGACCTTCGTGTTCTCTTCGTCGACGACATGCTACGTGGAAAATGTGGGCCAGAACGACCCCTCGGTGAAATATATCCTCCGCCAGATTCGCGGCTGGCATTTCAACCCTTCGATTGTCGGCAAGCTTGAGGGCGACTGTCTCCATTTCCTCCTCAACCCGGACTACGACAAGGTGCTTGGCGACGAGGGCTATCGCCTTACCGTTGACAAAGACGGTGTCCTGTTCCAGGCCAATACCGAGAAGGGTCTCTTCTACGCCTTCCAGACTTTCACACAGATGCTCCCCGAGGATATCACCGACGAGCGCTACAAGTCGGTGACCCTGACAGGGTGCTCCATCGTGGACTATCCCCGCTTCGAATGGCGCGGCAGCCACTTTGACGTGTCACGTCACTTTTTCAGCGTCAGCGAGATGAAGAAACACCTCGACCTCATGGCGTCCTACAAGCTCAACAAGTTCCACTGGCACCTGACCGACGACCACGGATGGCGTATCGAGAGCAGTAACTATACGTTGCTCAACGATATAGGCTCGTGGCGCGTGGATCGTGACAACCAGCCGTGGGGCGAGGCCGACCCCGCCGGCGAGGATGAGCCCCGCACCAACGGCGGCTATTACTCCAAGGAGCAGATAGCCGAGATAGTGGCCTACGCTGCAGAGCGTTACATCGATGTTATTCCTGAAATTGAGATTCCCGGCCACTGCTGCGCCGTGCTGGAGGCATACCCCGAACTTGCCTGCGCAGGCGACGATACCACCTACACCGTGCAGTTTGGCCCTTACTGGCCTCCGCGAGCCATACTCTGTGGCGGCAACGACAGTGTGATGACGTTCCTCAAGGATGTGATGGACGAGATCATCCCCCTCTTCCCCTACGAGTATATCCACATCGGAGGCGACGAGGCCTGGAAGGAGAACTGGAAACGCTGCCCCCGCTGTCAGGCTCGCATCAAAAAACTGGGACTGGCCGACGAGGAGGCCCTGCAGAGCTGGATGATTCGCGAGATTGAGAACTACGTGAAACGCCAGCAGAAGAACATTATCGGCTGGGACGAGATTCTCGACGGCGGCGTGTCGAAGGACGCCACGGTGATGTCGTGGCAGGGCGTCAAAGGCGGCATTGTGGCAGCTCGCCACGGCAACAAGGTAATCATGACACCTACCGATTTCTGCTACTTCAACTTCTATCAGGCCAACCCCGACTACCAGCCCCCGGCAATGCCTAACTCACTGGTCACCCTCCACAAGGTCTACCAGTTCGACCCCATCCCCAACGGGCTCAATGACTATCAGAA
Organism: Bacteroidales bacterium; assembly: GCA_024681475.1. Lineage (GTDB taxonomy): Bacteria > Bacteroidota > Bacteroidia > Bacteroidales > P3 > Colimorpha. The sequence goes on from JAILAT010000036.1 coordinate 3,526, forward strand.
ACGCTTTATCCTCGGTGGCCAGTGCAACCTCTGGACCGAATATATCAACACCAACGAGATGGCCGAGTATATGCTGCTGCCCCGCCTCTGCGCTATGGCCGAGGACCTGTGGTCGCCGACAGCGGCCAAGAACTGGGAAAGCTTCCGCGCCCGTGTGGCACGCCACGAACAGCGTCTGCGCATCCTCGACTACAAGGTGGGCACCAGCTCTTTCCAGCCGTGGATGACCACAGCCAAACGCGACGACGGAAAGCTGACGGTAACCCTCAACTGGGAGGTGGAAGGCTCGCACATCTACTGGCGCACCGACGACGGGAGCTACCAGCTCTACACCCAGCCGTTTGCCCTGCCGGCAGGCACCACGTTCCACACCGTCACCTTTTACCAGGGCAGGCTGCGCGAATGCCAGTACGACTTTGTGGCGCGATAAAGTAATTCACCGACAACAACCACCAACTATAATCACCAATAAAGATTATGCCTGAATTTGATTTTTCAAACATAGAACCCTACCACGACGATCAGGTGCCCGAAGCCATCAGGCGCCTCTCGCAGAACGCCATGTTCCGCCGCTGGATCAAGACTGTCAACCCCAAGGTCGACATCAACAGTCTGGCGGCAATCATGGAGTGCGTCAAGACCTGCGACGAGCTCCAGTTCGTGCTGATGCGCCCCCTGGTGTTCCAGATTCTCAAGCGCTCCTCAACGTCAATGACCTACTCGGGCCTCGACCAGCTGGATCCCAAAGAACATTACCTCTACGTGGCCAACCACCGCGACATCATCCTCGATGCCGCTATCCTCGACGCCATCCTCGTTAACAACAAGTTTCCCACACCAGAGATTGGCTTCGGAAACAACCTGCTGAAGAACGACTTCATGACCGACATCTTCCGTCTCAACAAGATGTTCACCATCATCCGCGACGGCTCGCGCCGCGAGTTCTACAACAACTCGCTCTATCTCTCTGCCTACATCCACTACGCTCTTTTCGAGAAGCACAGCTCGGTGTGGATAGCCCAGCGCAACGGCCGCACCAAGGACGGCAACGACCGCACCGACCATGGCCTCCTCAAGATGTTCTCCATGGCGGCAAAGGGCGATTTCGAGGAGGATTTCAACGCACTCCATATCGTCCCCGTGGCCATGAGCTACGAGCTCGAACCCTGCGACGCCAGCAAGGCTACGGAGACCTACATCTCCTCCAACGGCATCTATACCAAGTCGGCCAACGAGGATATGATCAGCATCATGTCGGGCATCAACCTGCCCAAAGGAGACATCCACTGCACATTCTGCAAGCCCATCACCCCCGAGGAGGTGGCCCAGTGCGCCAGCCGCGTGAAAAACGACCGCTTTGCGGCGCTGGCATCCATCATCGACGATCGCATCTACTTGGGCTACCAGCTCAGCAAGACCAACTACATTGCCGCCGACCTTCTCTCCGGCTCTGCCGAATACGAGGACCACTACACCACCAACGATATGGAGCAGTTCATCGCTCACGTGGCGGCATTCCCCACCACGCTGCTCTCCGACCAGGCTACAGAAAACTACCGCGACATCCTTTTAAGTATCTATGCCAATCCGTTGAAAAACAAGCTTGAGGCTCAAGCTCGCCAACAACAATAACTTAAGCACATCTTTGAAATGACCGATAATACTATTCTCACTCAGATCAAGGAGATGGCGGCAGCCATCCACCCCGAGGTGATAAGTTGGCGCCGCTGGCTCCATCAGCACCCCGAACTCTCGCAGAACGAGCATAACACGATGGCTTTTGTCGCCGACAGGCTCTCGGAGATGGGCCTGCAGCCCGTCACCGGCATCGGCAAGACAGGCTGTATGGCACTGCTGCGTGGCGCCATCGACCCCGACAGCTATTGCGTGGCCCTGCGCGCCGACTACGACGCGCTGCCGCTCACCGAGGCTACAGGCCTGCCTTTCGCCTCTGTCAACGAGGGCGTTATGCACGCTTGCGGCCACGATATGCACACCTCTTCGTTGCTCGGTGCCGCACGCATTCTCTGTTCTCTACGCGACAAGCTGCAGGGCACCATCATGTTCATCTTCGAACCCTCCGAGGAAATGTACCCCGGCGGCGCCCGCATGATGATGGACGACGGACTGTTCAAGGAGGTGATGCCCAACGAGATATATTCCTTCCACTGTCTCCCCGAGATGGACTACGGCAAGGTGGGTATGCGCAAGGGCAAATACATGGCCTCCACCGATGAGCTCTACTGGACTGTCAAGGGGCGCGGCGGCCACGGCGCTACTCCGCACCTCAGCGTCGACCCCATCCTCATTGCCAGCCACATCGTCGTGGCGCTGCAGCAGGTAGTGTCGCGCAACGCGTCGCCGATGATGCCTACCACGCTGAGTTTCGGCAAGATCAACGGCAACGGCCGCACCAACATCATCCCCGACGAGGTGAAGATGGAGGGCATCATTCGCACCTTCGATGAGAAGTGGCGTCTCGAGGCCCACGACAAGATTCGCCGCATCTCCGAGGGCATAGCCGAAAGCATGGGCGGCGAATGCGACCTCTTCATCGACTATGGCTACCCCTATGTGGTGAACGACGACGAGTGCACCCAGCAGGTCCACGACAACGCTGTCGCCATGCTCGGCGACGACAAGGTGGAGTGGCTCGATATGCGCATGACGGCCGAGGATTTCGCCTTCTTCGCACAGAAAATTCCCGCCTGCTATTTCCGTATCGGCATCCACGAGCCCGGCACGCCTTTCTGCAATCTCCACCGTCCCAACCTCATGGTCGACGAACGTTCCATTGAGCTGGCCAATGCGCTGGTGGCATACAATGCCTTCATGGCGCTGAAGAATAGGATTAAGGCATAGTGAAATGAGGGAGATAGACAAGACAAAATCATTGGAAACAAAAAGCATACCCTCATTGTTATGGGAATATGCTGTTCCAGCTGTCATCAGTCAGGTCGTCACCTCCATCTATAATATTGTAGACAGCAGGTTTTTGGGTCATGGCGACCCGGCGATGAGTGAGGTCTATCTGGCTGCCCTGGCCATCACATTCCCCATCATGAACATCATCCATGCTTTCGGAGCGTTTGTGGGCGTGGGTTCCAGTGCCCGCATGAGTATCGTGCTGGGCCGCAAAGATGAGCGCTGGGCGGAGAAGATATTGTGCAACAGTGTGCTGCTGACATTTTTCTTTGGCTTTCTCTTTGTCTCTGCAGGCTACCTGTGGACACGGCCCATCCTTTTGCTCTTCGGAGCTAATGCCGACATACTGGATTACGCGGCCCAATATATGGACATCGTCCTGCCGGGAATGTTCCTTACTACGCTGACTTTCAACCTGACAGGCCTTATCCGCGCGTCAGGCTATCCCTCCAAATCTATGTGGATCATGATTGGCGGTGCGCTGCTGAATATCCTGTTGGACTATATCTTCATCAATCGTCTGGGCTACGGTGTGAAAGGTGCTGCATGGGGCACCACCGTTTCTATGGCCGCCACGGCCGTAGTGTCGGTGGCCCATTTTGTTCACCCTCACTCCTTTATCCGCTTCAAACGCCATGCCTGGAAACCCAAACTGTACATCTTCCGCAACATCCTGGCCATTGGCATCAGTCCCTTCCTGATGAATGTGGCGGCTTTTGCCGTGGTGGCTGTGCTCAACAAGCAGCTCACGCAACTGGAGGGCAATACTGCGGTGGCGGTATACGGTGTGGTCAATAGGGCTGCGGGATTGATATTCATGACATTTCTGGGCGTCTGCCAAGGCATGCAGCCCATCGCAGGCTACAACTTTGGCGCCGGCCACCCCGACCGTTTGAAACAGGTGTATGTCCTTACCATGAAAATTTGTCTGCTGCTGGGTGCTGTTGGCTCGGCCCTGTCATTGCTGTTTCCGAAGAATATAATTTCTTGGTTTACAAATGCTTCTGGCGTTATAGAAATGGGCGTTCCCGCAATGAGGTTCCTGATGGTCATGTCGCCGTTGATTGCCTATACCATCGTCAACTCGCAGCTGTTTCAATCTATTGACATTCCGTGGATTGGTATCGTTACCAGCCTCTCCCGCCAGCTGGTCTTCCTTATTCCCCTGGTGCTCATCCTGCCGGGTGTTGTTGCGGGCATGGGCATGCAGCCCGTCTGGGGCGTCTGGATAGCGTTCACCATCTGCGATGTGCTGGGGGCCTCGTTGGCCACGGTGCTGCTCCTCACTCACCGCTATGTCTTTTCGCCCGACTATGTGCCGCCAGTGCGCAAACCCCGTAAGGAGTTGGGTCCAAAAAATGGAGATGATTAATAACTAGATACTTATGAATAACAAAATCACCAAAATAGTGCTGACAGGAGGCCCTTGCGCCGGCAAGACTACGGCTATGGAGCGTATCGTGTCGCATTTCACCGCCCAGGGTATCACCGTGCTGGTGGTCCCCGAGGTGGCTACCATGTTTGCCCAGTCGGGTGTCGATTTCGCCACCCCCAACCGTCAGATGTTCCTCGAAAGCGAACGCCAGCTTCTTGAGTTCCAGATGGAACTGGAGGACCGTTATGTGCGCATAGCCCAGCAGGGCGACCGTCCGGCGCTGATAGTCTGCGACAGAGGCACCATGGATGTCGCCGCCTATATGTCCAACGACATGTGGCAGGCTCTCCTCGACGGTATGAGCCAGTCGGTCACCGAGTTGCGCGATGGCCGTTACGATGCCGTCATCCACATGACCACCGCCGCCAAAGGCGCCATCGAATTTTACACACTCTCCAACAACACCGCCCGCCGTGAGAGTCCCGAAGAGGCTATCGAGCTCGATGACAGGCTGTTGTCGCAGTGGGTGGGCCATCCACACCTGCGTGTGGTGCCCAACGAGAGCGGTTTCGAGGCCAAGCTGCAGCAGGTGGTGGAGCTCATAGCCCAAGTGCTGGGCATCCCCATACCTATAGAGGTGGAACGCAAATACTTGGTGGAGGTGATCGGCACGATACCCATGTGCGACATCAGCGAAATATACCAGACCTATCTTTCCCCCATCGACGGCAAGGAGATGAGACTCCGGAAACGCGGCAAGAACGGCCACTACATCTATTATCAGACAACCAAGACCTATCTCGCCGAGGACCGCCGTATTGAGTACGAGGAGCAAATCACCCCTTGGCAGTATCTTGAGCTGATGCAGCATGCACACCCCGAAAGGGGCACAGTGGAAAAGCGGCGCTGCTGCTTTTTGTATGAAAACCAATACTTTGAGCTTGATACCTTCTGCAATCCTCCCCTCGACTATGCCCTGCTCGAAATAGAGGATGCCGACGATCCCACGAAGGTGAAGTTCCCACCTTTCCTGAAGGTGATCAAGGATGTTACCGACGACCCCAATTATCATAACTCATACATTGCCAGGCTGGTGAAGCATGGCCAAGAGACAAAGGCAAACTGAACCATGAAGATTGAGAAACACTGTTCGCTGAAGCCATACAACACTTTCTGCATCGACGTCGAGGCCACCGAACTGGTGACCCTCCAGTCTCAGGAAGATTATGCGCAACTGGTTGGTTCGCAGTATCTCAAGGGGAAGAACTACTTCGTCCTCGGCGGTGGCAGCAATGTGGTGTTCACCCGCGATTTCGACGGCGTAGTGGTGCGTTCCGAAGGTGGCAGTGTGCGTCTCCTGGAACATCGCGACGGCCACTATTTTGTTGAGGCCGACGCCGGTGTGCTGTGGGATGATTTTGTACGCCATTGTGTTGCCAACGAGTGGTTTGGCGTGGAGAACATGGTCTCGATACCTGGCACCGTCGGTGCCTCACCGGTGCAGAATGTGGGAGCCTACGGTGTGGAGGCAAAAGATGTGATCGAGAGTGTCCATCTCTTTGATATCGAGACAGGTGAGAAGCGTACCATGCGTAATGCCGACTGTGGCTTCGGCTACCGTTGGTCGGTATTCAAAGGAGCGCTGAAGGGCCGTTGCCTGGTGGATCGTGTCGTTTTCCGCCTCGACGAGCACTACACACCCAAACTGAACTATCAGGCTCTGCGTAATGTACTGAACGAAAGAGGTATGGATAACCCTACGGCGCAGCAGGTGTGCGACGTGGTGGCCGAAGTGCGTGCTTCCAAACTGCCCGACCCCAAGGTGATCGGCAGCGCCGGCAGCTTCTTCAAGAATCCTGTGGTGCCCGCCGCCGAGGCAGAGCGCCTCAAGGCGGAATATCCCGAGTTGGTCTCATTCCCCGTCGACCAGCAGCATACCAAGCTCTCCGCAGGATGGATGATTGAGAAGGCTGGCTGGAAAGGTCGCGATAGGGGACAGGTGGGAGTGTATGAAAAACAGGCCCTTGTGCTGGTGAACCGAGGCGGCTGCACCGGCGACGAGGTGCGCCAGATGGCCGACGCCATCATCGCCGACATCATGGCCCGTTTTGGCGTAAGGCTGGAGCTCGAAGCCATTATGTTGTAATACGAATAATGAACTAATATACAATAAGATGTACGATTACAAGCAATTCTGGAGCTGGTTCGAGAAGAACAACGAGCAGCTGACTATGCTCAACGATTTGGAAGACGCCGAGCGTGAAAATCTTGTGAACGCTCTGCAAGAGCAACTGGATGCCTACTGTGAGGGTCTCAGTTTCGAAATGAGCGAGCCGACGCCACAGGGTCGCACACTCACATTCTCGGCTGGCGGCGACATGGACCTGTTCCGCTATGTGTTGGACCTCACCGACAATGCTCCTGAACTCGACTGGTGGGAGTTTGTCCCCTTCCTGCAGCCCAAGGGCACTGACCTGAAGGTGACTTTCGACAAGTATCATTTCGAGACCAAGAAGATGTATTTCATGCAGTTGGAGAGCGAAGAGGAGCCCGATATCCTGGGTATTCGTGTCGCTCTGCCCGACCCAGTGGACGACGACGAGGACCAGCTGGTGGGTGTCTATGTCACCCTCGAGGCCCTTATCGGCGAGTTCGACTGTGCCACATTGATTGGCTATCTCGACACTTGCGATGTGCCCGACGAGCCTTTCAAGGCCGGATTCCGTCCGCTCGACGACTTGCCAGAGTTTATCGAGTGGTTTAAATCGCACAGAGATGCTTGATAGTGAGCTTGTTGCCTGTGCGAGATAAAAAAAAGGAAACGAAAAGGCTATTAATTAAGAAAAAAATGCTAATTTCGTAGCGTGAAATGTGCCCTCTCCCTTGGGGTTGTAGCACGTTTATTATGCTTATATTGAATTAAATAAACAAAAATAATAAATATCACAACAATGAGCAAAGTTGATGTTTTGTTAGGATTGCAGTGGGGCGACGAAGGCAAAGGCAAGATTGTCGATGTGCTGACCCCTAAATATGATGTCATAGCCCGTTTCCAGGGAGGCCCCAACGCTGGCCATACGCTGGAATTCAACGGTATCAAGCACGTGCTTCGCACAATCCCTTCGGGCATTTTCCATCCCGAGAAACTCAACGTGATAGGCAACGGTGTGCTGATAGAGGCAGCTATCTTCAACGATGAGATCTCCGCGCTGCGCGAGAAAGGTGTCGAGCCTACCGAGAATCTCTACATCTCGAAGAAGGCCCACCTCATCCTGCCTACGCACCGTATGCTTGACGCCGCCAACGAGCAGGCCAAAGGTAACGCCAAAATCGGCTCGACGCTGAAAGGCATCGGACCCGCCTATACCGACAAGATTGCCCGTACAGGTCTCCGTGTGGGCGACATCCTGGAGTTCGATTTCCGCGAAAAATACGAGCTGCTGAAGATGCAGCACATGCAGACTGCCAAGACGTTGCAGTTCGACATCAAGAAATTCCGCATCGACGGCATGACGCTCGACCAATACGAGAAACGCTGGATGGATTCGCTCGATACGCTGAGATCGTTCAAACTCATCAACAGCGAGTATTTCATCAACAGATGTCTGCGCGGTGGCAAGCGCGTGCTCGCCGAAGGTGCCCAGGGCTCGATGTTGGATATCGACTTTGGCAGCTATCCCTTCGTCACATCGTCGTCCACCATCACCGCCGGCGTATGCAGCGGCCTTGGCGTGCCGCCGTCGGCCATTGGCAAGGTGATGGGTATCACCAAAGCCTACTGCACCCGTGTGGGCTCGGGTCCGTTCCCCACGGAGCTGTTCGACGAGACTGGCAAGAAGCTGTGCGATGTGGGTCATGAGTTTGGCGCCGTCACAGGCCGTCCGCGCCGCTGTGGCTGGATTGATATCCCCGCGCTGCGCTATGCCTGCATGCTCAACGGTGTCACACATCTGATTGTCACTAAACCCGACGTGATGAACGATTTCGATGAGATCAAGATCTGCACCGACTACATCATCGACGACAAGGAAGTGGACGAGATACCCTTCGAGTATAACGAGGTGGAAATCAAGCCGCGTCTGCAGTCGTTCCCGGGATGGAAGCAGGATCTTTCGGATTTCAAGAAGTTCAAAGACCTGCCGCTGAACCTGCTGAACTATCTCGCAGAGATAGAGTTCCAGACGGGTGTGAAGATCATGGCCGTATCCATCAGCCCCGACCGTAAAGATGTGCTGTTCCGCTAGCCTCTGGCCAGCATCGACAGAACGCCTGTGTTATTATTTTTCTGTCTGCGCACAATAAAATTAACATTTGGGCGTTAGGCAAGAAATTTTAAAGCGAAAAAAATATGAAAAAAGCCTTGTTAATCGCTATGTTGTGTCTGCCACTGCTCGCTGGCGCGCAGACCAAGATCAAGGAGACCGCAGTGCCGAAGTCGGTGCTGTTGACCTTGGAGAAGACCTACGAGTCTTATAAGGTGAAGACCTGGTATCAGGCTCCAGGTCAGTATATAGCTGAGTTCGTTACCGATGGACAACATGGCCGCTGCTATTTCACAGCCAATGGCGACTGGCAATACAGCGCTTTCCCTGTGGGATTGGAGGAGTGCCCCACGATGATGAACAGCTATTTTGTCAACAATTATCCCGGCTACCGCATCAAGTCGACAGAATATGTCGAGGAAATGAGCGGCGACAACTACTATCGTATGATTATCATCAAGAAAGGTGTCGGCGCTACGGACTGCGAGATGATTTTCGACACACGCGGAAAACTGCAAAAGAGCAACGCTCCTGACCCCGATGTCGTCAAGAAGGACTACTACACCCGCAACAACCCCGACGAGACCCTCGTGGGTGCTGCCGATGTGGAGACCTCAAAGAGCAAAAAGTCCGACAAGAAGCGTCCGAAACCTGTTGAGGATGTTCCTGAAATCGAAGATTTTATGCCCAGCGATGTCATCGCCGCCAACTTCGCCAAACGCTATCCCGCCACGCGTCTGAGCGCCGGTCCCGACTGGTACGAGCGTTCGGGCGACGAATGTGTGGCCTACTACACCAACAACCAGAAGAACAAGTTCGAGGCTGTCTACAGCACCGAGACCGAGACCCTCATCAAGACAGGCAAAGTGCTGGCCAAAGAGCGTTACACCAGCGCCATCAAGAAATATTTGGACGAGAAATACAAAGGCGAGAAATACAAAATCGAGAAGATGGTTGTCTACGAATATGACGCCAAATACCGTGGCCCTGACGGCAAGAAGCCCAAACCCTACACCTATGTGGTCATCAGCCAGAAAGAGCGCGGCAACCGCCTGAAATATACCCGTATGGAGTTCGACAACACCGGCAAATTCACCGGCCTCCTTGCCCAACCCCTCGACGAACGCGACGTACAATAGTACAGCATACAGACTCAAAAATGTCGGCATACAAAATGTGTGCCGACATTTTTTATTGTTTGTGGTGAAACACTTTTTTTTTGTTATTTGTAAAAAGTAACGTATTTTTGCAATTTGATTACAACAGAAAATAATATGGGAGTAGAATATAAGCTTAAATGTCATCAGTGTGGATACACCTTTAGCCGTAGTTATGGAGTCGGTTTCAATGGACAAGGCACATTGTACTGCGACCGCTGTGGGCGTTCGCAGGCAGTAGATTTTTCTGGCGGCATGGAATACCGTGCTACCTGTGAATGTGGTGGAACTTTTGATGCCGACGCTCTTGGGCGATGCCCCCAATGTGGCGCAGTTCTGGCCAAAGACGATATCGAGGTTGATGAACCTCACTGTCTTTGGGATTAGGTCGTATTATTCGTTGTTCATCATGCCGGCCTGCTCCACGAACTCCAACAGCGCTTGGGATATGGCTACGTTGTCTTTCTTGGGATAGCGTATCTGGGTGAATATTTGGGCCAAGTTCTCGGTCTTGTTGACACGCACCATCTCCTGGTTGAAGGGGAACTCTTCGCGGATACGGTGTATTTCGTTGATGTCGTCGTCGGTGTAATGGTGATAGCGGCCGTGGTGGACGATGCCCTCCAGCGGAAGACGCTCGCTTTGAGCAGGTTGCTCGTCGGGGTAGCCCATGGAGAGGGTCACCACCGGCACAACACCTTTGGGCAAGTCGAGCAGCTCGGCGATGGCACGGGTGTTGTACATGACGGTGCCGAGGTAGCAGAATCCGAGTCCTTCGGCTTCGGCGGCGACGCAGATGTTCTGCGCTGCCAACGAGGCGTCGACGGTGCCGCTCATGAGCCACAGATAGTTGTCGTAAGGCTCGTCGCATCCACGCAGACGGCACCAATGGTGATAGCGGTTAACGTCCACACAGACAGTGAGAAATAGCGGTGCGGTAGCTCCTTGGCCATAGTGCAGTTTGGAGAGTGCCGCGATGTCGTCGGGCTGGTCGGTGACGATGATGCTGTAGATTTGCATATTGCCAGTGTTGGAGGCGCGGGAGCCGCATTCAAGGATTCTGTTGAGCACATCCTGTGGGACGGGGCGCGACTGGTAGCGGCGCACACTGCGGTGGTTATTGAGAAGGTCGATAGTGTTCATTGTTCTGATTATTATATTATTACTATATTTTTATTGTTGACAATAATTTTGCAAAGATATGAATTTTTTGTATTTTTGCAATCGTTATTTTTGGACCGTAAAAGCAAAATACTCATGTTGAACGCTGAACCACAATGGGTTGCCGTATACACTCATCCGAGGGCGGAGAAAAAAGTGGCCGAATATTTGGAAAAACACGGCTACGAGTGCTATCTCCCGCTACGCCGCGAGTTGCACAAATGGAGCGACCGCCGGCAATGGGTGGAGACGCCGCTGCTGAAGTCGTATGTCTTTGCGCGCATCACTGAGCGGCAGGTGTCGTTAGTGCAGGGCATGCCCGGTGTGGCCTTCCTGGTGCGTTTTGCTGGCAAGGTGGCCGTCGTCCGCGACGAGGAGATAACGATGATAAAACTCATGATTGCTTCGGAGAAAGAGCTGTTTGTCAAAGGTCTGGAGCAGCTGAGGCGCGGCCGCAAGGTGCGCATCAACAGCGGCTACATGGAAGGATGGGAAGGCGTGCTGGTGAGCGACTGTGAGGAGGGCAACTTCGCAGTGGAAATCAAGGGCATCAGCATGGCCATCGTGATGCAGGTGGAAGGCTCCTTGCTCAGTGTGGTCGAAGAAGAATGAAAATAAAGTATTAAAAATGAATATCATAATTGCTGGAGACGGTGAGGTTGGCTTCTATTTGGCCAAGTCACTCACGCAGTTGGATTTTAACATTACGGTGGTAGACCCCCACAGCGAGCTGCTCAAGCGTCTGGAGAAAGAGACTGACTTGAGGACCATTGTGGGCAACTCGACGTCGCCTCAGGTGCTCAACGATGCCAATGTGGGCGACTGCGACCTTTTTCTGGCAGTGCTTCACGACGAGTCTATTAATCTGGTTACGTGTATGTTGGCACGTCAGCTGAAGGCCAAGAAGACGGTAGCACGCATCACCAACTCTGAGCTGCTGGAGCCTGGCTATCGCGAAATGTTCCGCAGCTTGGGCGTCGACGAGATGGTATGCCCCGAACGTATCGCCGCCACAGAAATCACCAACCTGCTGAATCATAACATTGCCACCGAATTCTTTAACTTCAGTGGCGGACTGTTGTCGATGTACCTCATCAGATTGCAGGAGTCGTCGCCGGTGAACAACAAGTCGGTGAAGGAACTCTCCCAGATCTATTCCGACTTGCAGGTCCGTATCGTGGCTATCCTGCACCACGGCGAGACTGTCATTCCCCATGCCGACACAGTGTTCCACGCCGGCGACATGGCCTACATCATCAGCAAGGAGAACCAGATGGAGAGCGTGAAGAAGCTCGCTGGCGGCATCGATTTCGACATCCACAACGTGATGATTGCCGGCGGTGGCCGCATTGGCCGCTACGCAGCGCACAATCTGGAGAAAAAAATGTCGATCACCCTCATCGAGAACGACCGTGCCCGTTGCGAGGACCTGGTGGAAATTTTGGGAGGCGGCACGCTGGTAATCAATGGCGATGCTACGGATATCGACCTGCTGCTGGACGAGGGACTGACGCGCAACGATGCCTTCATCGCTGTCACCGACTCGTCGGAGACCAACGTGCTCACCTGTTTGCACGCTCGTCGCTATGGTGTGAAGAAAACTATCGCGCTTGTCGAGAATACTGGATTTATCAATATCTCGCAAGACATCGGAATAGATACCATTATCAACAAGAAACTTATCACGGCCAGCTATATTGCGCGTTTCATCGTGCAGGGCAACGCCGTGTCGAGCAAATGGCTCAGCGGCACCAACGCCGAGCTCATCGAGTTCGTGGTAGGCCCTCATGCCAAGGCAACGAAAGTGCCTATCAAGAGCTTGAATTTGAGTGACTATGATGCCACAATCGGTGGCATTATCCGTGGCCGCGAGACCATCCTTCCCACACGCGACACACAGTTGCAGGAGAAGGACAAAGTGGTGGTCTTTGCGCTGCCCAACGGCATGTCGAAGGTTGCCAAGTTGTTCAAATGATGAGAAAAGTTTGATAAACCGTTGTTCCAATGATGCGCTACAGCTTCTCCAATATGGTCAGGATCGACTCATGGCGGTTCAACTTCAGGTTGATTGCCAGGTTGTTGGGTATGTTGCTCGTCATTTTGGCCCTCTCCATGGTGGTGCCTGTTCTGGTGTCGGTGGTCTATGCCGACGGCTCGCAGTTCGGCCTCATCCTGTCAGGCGTGCTGATTTTGGCGATGGGGTTGCTGCTGCGCAATTTCGTCGGTGTGGGTGCCACCTTTGAGTTGCACGACCGGGAGGGACTGTGGTATACGCTGATTATCTGGCTGGTAGTGCCCATCATGGGCGCTTTGCCCTATCTGTTCACCAGTTCGGTACATTCGTTTACGGATGCCGCCTTCGAGTCGTTCTCGGGATTCACAACGACGGGGTCGTCCATCATGACGGGCCTGGACGATGCGCCGAAGGGCCTTTTGGTCTGGCGTAGCACCTCCCAATGGGTTGGAGGTCTGGGTCTTATCCTTTTTGTCGTCGCTATCCTGCGTCGTCTGAATGCTGGCGCCGCCAAACTCTACGAGTCTGAGTTTTCGGGCACACTGCAGCGCCGCCTGCATCCCCATATGTCGCGCAACGTGCAGTATATGTGGCGAGTATATATCCTGTTGACGTTGGCTATGTTCATCCTGCTCCTGCTGGGCGGCAACGGCTTTGTCGACTCTTTCTGTCTGGCACTGAGCACGGTGTCGACGGGCGGATTCATGACCCATATGAGCGGTCTGGCAGGGCTGTCGAGCTATTCAATAGGGGTGGTCACCGTTTTCATGTTCCTGGCAGGTGTGAACCTTGCCGTGCTGTTCAATCTCTTCTTGGGACATTTCCGCCGTGTGCGCAAAGATGACGAGTTCCGGAGCTACGGTGTGGCCTTCCTCATTGCTGTGGCGATATGTTCCCTGGCGTTCATTGTCTCCGGCGTCAGCGTGGGACAGTCGCTGAAGTTCTCGGTGTTCCATATAGCCTCGACGGCTTCAACGTGTGGCTTTTACACCAATCCGCCGGCCGTATGGCCCACGGTGGTGTCGGTGGTGACCATCGTCATCCTGTTTGCCGGCGCTTCGGCCGGATCGACAGGCGGCGGCATCAAAATCAAGCGTCTGATGATTCTGACAAAGCACATACACAACTACTTTGTGGGGATGATCCACCCCCATGCGGTGATGTGTGTGAAAGTCGGAGGCGCGCGTGTTGAGGAGGAATACATCAGCCGTGTGTTCGCCTTCGTGTTCCTCTATGCTTTGTTCGTGATAATGGGTTCTTTTGTGTTGACAATGTGTGGCTTGGATATCCCCAATGCCTTCTGTATGGCTTCGGCCAACATGAGCAATTTGGGACCGTCGCCCATTATCAACAACATGGGTGGTGCGCTGGATTATGTGGCGCTGCACCCTGTTGGCAAGTGGACCATGATAGTGCTGATGCTGGCTGGCAGACTTGAGATTTTTGCACTGGTGGCAGCATTGATGAGGGTGTATTGGAAAAGTAGATAACAGAATATAAGACTGAGAATAATATGGAGTGGCGAGTAGCGTTTCGGTCGTTGGGAATACCGCTGATGGGAGAAGGCGCAGCTATGGCGATATGCCTGGCCCCTGCGCTGTACTATCACGACGGTACAGCCGGTGTTATCGCTCTCGCTGCGCTAGCTACGTTTTTAGTAGGACTGGCGTTTATGCTGCTGATACCCAGGGGCTCGACGCAGCGTGACAACCGTGTGAGCTACGTGACCGTAACCCTGATGTGGTTGGCTTTGGTACTCTTCGGCACACTGCCGTTCCTGGCCACGCGTTCGGTCAACTCGTTGACCGATGCTGTCTTCGAGTCGATGTCGGGTTTTACCTCGACAGGTGCCACCATCTTTTCGCAGGTGGAGACGTTGCCGCCATCGGTGCTGCTGTGGCGCAGCATGTCGAACTGGATTGGCGGTTTTGGCATCATCTTGCTGGTGTTGGCTGTGGTGCCGAGTCTGGGTATCAACAAGTTCAGTCTCTATACTGCCGAGTCGTCGGGTGCCGACAACACAGGCAAGACCACCTACCACACGGGCAGTATGGTGCGCCGCACCTTGGCGGTCTATGTGATTCTGACTGTCTGCTTTATTGTGGCGCTATGGATAGCGGGTATGACGCTCTGGGAGGCTGTCAATCTGACGTTTGCCAATATTTCCACTGGTGGTTTCTCCATCTATGGCGACAGCATCTCGCGCTTTACGACTTTGCAACAGTTTATCCTCGCCACCGCCATGTTTATTGGGGGCATCAACTTCGCTTTGCTGTTCAATTTGCTCACTTTCCGCTGGAAAGAGCTGAGTCACAAGTTGGACCAGTTCGGTTTCTATGTTATGCTGCTAGTTCTGTCGGTATCCTTCACAGTCTTGGCTTTGCGTCTGCATGAAGGTTACAATTGGAGCGATGCAGTGCGCTATGGTGTCGTACAGACTGTCAGTGTGCTGACGACGACAGGCTCCGTGGTGGCCGACACCAATCTGTGGTGGACCCCCATTGTCTTCCTTTTCCTGGTGCTGTGCACCTGTGGCGGTATGGCTGGCTCCACTACGGGTGGCGTCAAGGTCATGCGTGTGCTTATCCTCTTCCGCAATGTGAATAACATATTGAGCAACAGGCTGCATCCTAATGCCGTCAACCCGGTGAGACTCAACGGAAAACCGGTGTCGCAAGACATCATTACCAACGTGATGGTCATATCGCTGGTCTATGCCATGACCATGGTAGCGGGACTGCTGATGCTGATGACTGTGGGTGTAGGCAGCACCGAAGCTATCGGTGCCGTTTTCGGCTGTATCACCAGCTATGGACCTGGCCTGGGCGATTGTGGCGGCTTTGGCAGCTACACGGCTTTCCCCATGGTGGGCAAATGGATATGCACGGCACTCATGCTGCTGGGGCGACTGGAATGCATCACCGTCTTTATCCTCTTCATCCCGGGCTTCTGGCGGCGGCGCTGATGTGGGGCATTTTTTTTTATCAGGAGCATGTGGCTATCAAAAAAAATCAGTATTTTTGCATAAAATATTAGACATGGAAGCAGAACAGATAATATCACTAAATGATTTGAAAATCAGATATCAAGAAGGCGTTGTGTTGAGCGATGTCAACTTCACTATGTACCGTGGAGAGTTCGTTTACCTCATTGGAAAGAGCGGTGCCGGCAAGACTTCGCTATTGCGTACTCTCTATGCCGACAGCAAATTCTATGCTGGCAGCGCCGTGGTGTGCGGCTATAACTTGGCCACCATCAAACGCAGCCAGATTCCTATGCTGCGACGCAAAATTGGTATCGTTTTCCAGAATTTCCGACTGCTGACCGACCGCAATGTCTACGACAATCTCGCTTTCGTGCTCCGCGCCACGGGGTGGAAGAAGAGGAAAGAGATAGACGAGCGCATCATGCAGACGCTGGAGTCGGTCGGCGTGGCCGACAAGGCTTATTTCCAGACCTATAAGCTCTCCGAAGGCGAGCGTCAGCGTGTCGGCATCGCCCGCGCGCTGGTCAACACACCTGACTTGATTGTCGCCGACGAGCCAACTGGTAATCTGGACCCCATCACCTCCAGCGAAATCATGCAGCTGCTCACCGAAATCAATCGCGAGTCGGGAGTGTCGATGCTTATTTCGACGCACGATTTCATGATGATAGACAAGTTCCCCGCCCGCGTCGTGGTATGCGAGAAAGGCACGCTTGTCGACCCACAGGCCGAGGAGGCATGACGCCCGGCGGACAATAAATAAATGTGACAACACAATAAAACCGATACATCGCCGTTATCCTTCAAAATATTACCACCATGAAAAGACTGATATGGTTACTCATCATTGCGCTGGTGCTGCCCATGGGGGCTGTAGCACAAAGCCAGAAAAAAGGCAACCGTGAGGTGAGCCCCTTCATTGAGGGCAAACAGAAGGTGCGCAAAGCCGACTACGACAGCATCTGGAAATACACCACTTTCGATGCAAAGAAGATTTATTTCTCTGAATTCGATTATTCTACAATACCTTTGGTGACCGAATACCGTCACCCCGAATGGGGCTGTTTCACGCCTGTGATGAATTATCTCACCACGGTGACGCGTTCGCCGATGAAGATGTGCGCCCTCTACGCCATCAACCCCAAGATCACCGACGAGCAGCAACGCGATCAGCTCATTGCCGAAGCACGCCAAGAGGCGCTCGAGTCGTTGCAGTCCTTTCAGGCCTGGACTACCAAGAAGGAGATGAGAAACAAAATACAAATCTCTGTGGCTCAGGTGGACTACCGCTATTTCCAAGGCTCTGAATATTTCACCAAGGAGCAGCCCGACGATGCCATCATCCATGTGGGCATGTTGCTCTATTTCGGCACCAAGAAGGTGAATATGTTCCCCAGCGCCGCCGAGGGTGCGCGCACCTTCGAGGCTGTGAAGTTCTTCCCCAACGATGCCACGGTGGTGGAATCCTATGAGCCTGTGATGGACAGCCTGGCCAACTATCTGATTGCGAACGACCGTCTCGAGGTGCTGCTGCGCGGCTATTCCGATAACACGGGCACCGATGCCTACAATCTTGGTCTTTCGCGTCAGCGTTGTGTTGAGGTCAAGAAGAAGCTGATAGCCCGTGGCGTTCGCGACTACCGCATCGAGATAGAGGCCAAGGGCTCCGACGACCCGATTGGTGACAACAACACCTATGAAGGCCGCATTGCCAACAATCGCGTGACCATCACGCTGCAATAACGTCCAGCCGGACGGATTCTTTTGACGCCATCTGTTTGGCAAATCTATACTGTAATCCATTGACCAACAAGGAGACATATCGGGAAATATGCGAGAAAGAGGGGAGTGCAATACCCCTCTTTCAGCAGTATTGGTGGATGGAGACGGTGTGTCGTGGCAAGCAGTGGGATGTGCTGCTGGCGCGGCCGGATGGGACGGTTGTAGGAGCGCTGCCGTATCTGATTGGCAGCAAGTTAGGAATGCGCTACATCCTGCAGCCCGAGTTGACGCAGTATTCTGGTCCTGTCGTATTGGGCGCCTCGCAGCAGCTGGCGCCGAGCTATGCCCCGCCCGATGAGCATTTCCGCACAGTATGCATCGAGTTGACCAAGCAGTTGGAAGCGTTGGGATTGGCCTACTATTGCCAGCATTTCGCTCCCACCATTACCGACTGGCTACCTTTCCATTGGGCTGGCTATCACCAAACTACGCGCTACACATATCGGCTGCCCGACATCAGCGACCCCGACGCGCTCTTCTCCGCATTCCACAGCAACCGTAGAAAGAGGATACGGCGTTTCGAAGACTCGTTGAAGGCTCACTTCGATATGTCGCCCGATGATTTTGCCCGCTTTCATGTCGCCTATTGGCGAGCCAAAGGCAAGAGCGACCTGCTCGGCGAGGAGTACATCGCACATGTCTGCCGTCAGGTGTTGGAGCGGGAGCAAGGGGTGATAGGCTATCTTACCGATGCCGAAGGCAAAGTGGTGATGGCCCGTTTTGTGGCCTATGATGAACGTTGTGCCTACAGTCTGATGTCGGCCTACGATGTTGAACGACACCAGAATGGCCATTCCGAGTTGCTGATGTGGCACTTGTTGCAATGGCTGTCAGGACGAACACACAGCTATGACTTCGAGGGGAGTATGGATGCTGGAATCGGCCATTTCTACGAAGGCTTCGGTGCCCAGATGGTACCGTTCTTTCAGGTGGAAAAATGCAACAGCGCGCTCTTCCGTTTGCTGCTGAAACTGAAAAACAAAAGCTGATGGGTACCACGGATAATACATATCATCAACCCTCCTCGCTGCTGGTGCGGAAGCATCTGGCAGAAGATGTCCGTGAGCTGAAGACCAGTTCGTTGGGGATGAGCGACTACAGCATAAAAGCTTATGAGAGGGTTGCTGTGGCCGTGGAATATTATCTGGATATATACGCCCAGAGTCTGGAACTGGCTGCTGAGCTCAGCGGCGTGAAAATCAGTGATATGACGGTGGTGGACTATGGCGGTGGCCATGGTCTCTTTTCTGTCTACGCCAAGCGTATGGGGGCTGCCCGGGTGCTCTATGTCGATTACAACCCTGAAGCGGTGTCAGCAGCCGGCATGCTGGGCGACATCCTGGGCGGCGGCGCCGACGTGCAGATTACCGGCGATGCAAGGGACTTGCGTGAGTGGTGCCAGACGGAAGAGGTGACTCCACACGCAGTGGTGGGCATAGATGTGATAGAGCACATTTATGTGCTCGACGATTTCTTTTCGGCGATTCACTCCATCTCACGTCAGATAGCGATGGTATTTACCACAGCCTCAACGCCCTACAACCGCTTCGTGGTGAGACGGCTCCACAAGGCGATGGTGATTGACGAGCAAGGCGATGCTACCCATGCCGGTTTCCGCAATTTGCGCCGTCGCTATATCGCCAAGCAGCACCCCAATCTGTCGAAGAAAGATGTGGAGTATTGGACCCGAAACACAAGAGGCTTGACCTACAAAGATATAGACCTGGCGCTGGAACACCAGAATCCCAACTTGTTGCTGGACCTCTATAACACCTGCGACCCTGAGACAGGCAGTTGGACGGAGCGTATCCTGCCCATCAGCGACTATCGTCAGCTGTTGGCACCCTACAATTGGGAGCTGACGGTGTTGCCAGGACAATACAATGAGCATCGCAAGGGCCCCAAATTATGGGCAAGCTATCTGATTAACAGAATAATACGACGTGGCTTCATCATGAGTCCGCGCAGCCTGAAGGGGCGCCGCGCCTACAACAAGTCGCTGAAACTGGCGCCATTCATCTATCTGGTTGTCAAGGCCCAGACGACGGACGACAAGAAAAAGTAATCCATAGACCTATGAATATCAAACTGTTGGTTGTCGGTAAGACAGACGAGAAATATTTGCATGAGGGCATCGCCGTCTACGAGAAGAGGCTGCAGCACTATGTGAATTTCGATCTCTGTGTCAATCCTGCCTTGCGAGATATGAAAGGTGCCACGCCTGCCGAGGTGAAACAGCGCGAAGCTGTGTTGATACTGAAACAGTTGGAGAAGGCCGACCGTGTTGTGTTGCTCGACGAGCACGGCAAGCAGCATACCTCGGTGGATTTTGCTCAATATCTTCAGAAACAGATGAATGCCGGTGTCCGCAACCTGGTGTTTGTGGTCGGCGGTGCTTTCGGTTTTGCTCCTGAGGTGTATGCTGCCGCCCACGACAAGATATCACTCTCATCCATGACCTTCAACCACCAGATGGTGCGGCTGTTCTTCGTGGAACAACTCTACCGGGGCTTCACAATCCTGAACCATGAGCCCTATCATAACGAGTAGTATTTGCTGGTTTATAGTATTTTGGGCAACTTGTGGTCGCGGAAGTAGGCGGTGTCGATGTGACGGCCCTCCTTGCCGTATAGCGCCTTGCGGAACTCGTCGAAGTTGCGGTGGGCCATGTAGATGACGTTGTATACGTCACCGACGTTGTCGATGAAATGCGCGTCGCTGTCGGTGATGAAGTTGAAGCGTTTGAGGTAGGCGAACTTCTTGAGAATCTCTTCTTTTGTGGTGCGGAAGTTGATTTCCAGCCCGTCGGCTTGCAGGTCGGGCGGCACGAAGCCGAGCTGGCTGATGAGCGAGGTGGTGCCCTTGTTGATGTGTGCCGGCACAAAGAGTCCGCCGATGCGGTGCACCTCTTCGTAGATGCCGTCGATGTCGACATCGATGGCGTTGAGCAGATGGTATTCTTCTTCGCCGACTATTTCGTCGTTCTCGTCCACAATCAGCTGATAGCCAAAGCGGTCTTCGTCGTTGGGAATAGGGGGGAGATGCGCGTCGAGGAAGAGTTGGAATTCGTCAAGCGTGGCCTCGTCGGGGAAATAGCACAGGCAATGGGTCTCCTCCTGAGAGGTAACCTCCACGCCACCGAGAACAAACAGGCCATTCTGACGTCCAATGCGTTGAGCCACTTTGACCTGGCGGGTGGTGTTGTGGTCGGAGATGGCAATCATGTCGAGTCCGCGCGCCAAGGCATGCGCTACGATTGCCGAGGGGCTCATTTCGAGGTCGCCGCAGGGCGACAGAACGGTATGTATGTGCAGGTCAGCCTTGTAGGGATGTAATGTCTCGCCCTGAGGCTGTTCTTCCGTGCTCATCCCTTATGCAGCATCATGTAGATTTTTCCTGCCACGTCGAAGGTCTCTTCGTTGCTGGAGAGGAAAGGAATCTCCTCCTCGTTGCTCTGGTTCAGCGTGTCTTCGGAAGCCGAGAGCCCTTTGACGAGGATGACACAGGCGAGCTCTTTGAGAGAGGCGATGGCCATCACGTTCTTGTGTGTCTGCAGGGTGACCCACACATTGCCCATGTCGGCATTGCCCATCACGTCGCTGAGGAGGTCGCTGACATAGCAGCCTTCGACTTCGCGGTCAAGACCAGCTTCGCCGGAAAGAACTTTGAGGTTGAGGGCCTCGACGATATCTCTTACTTTCATATCTTGCTTGTATTTAGATTGTTATTGAATAATATTGTTTACGAAATGTTTTTCAAAGATAGGAAGAATTATTGAAATGACGAAATTTTTTTTGTGGGAAGCCCAAAAAAGCTTAGGCACACGGAGTGCACTCCTTTCTGTGCAGCTTTCTCAATGTAGCTCGATGATGTCGGTCCATCGGGTTGAGTAGTGGGGGCTGCGGAACTCGTGTCTGATGGCGTCGGCAAAGACGATGGCCTTGCCGTCGGCGCTCTTGTGCTGGTATTGTTGCGAGGCGACGATAACGGTCTCGGAACCCTCCAGTTTGTTGATTTTGTCGATGGTTTTGTCCAGACGGCGCAGTTTCTCGCTGTGCTCGGGATTGTAGTCGAGCAGGTTGGTCTGTATGCCTACGCCGGGCTCCATGGAGATGACCACCACTCCCGCTTTCTTGTAGCGATAGCCGGGCTTGTAGATGGCGTTGAGGCATTCCATGGCCTGCTTGACGATGGTGATGGTGGAGTTGGAGGGTGTCAGCATCCGTCGTTCGGCGAAGTTGCCGTATTGTGGCAGGTCGTCGCGAAATTGGTTGGTGCTGAGAAATACGCCCACCACCGAGGCGGCAGTGCTCTGTTTGCGTAGCTTCTCGGCGCAGCGCGCCGCGTAGTTGGAGACATAGGTGCGCAGCTGCTCGATGTTGTCAATCATGTCGGGAAAGCTGCGGCTCACGCAGATGCTTTTTTTGCTGGCGGCCACTTCGTCGGGCACACAGTCTTCGCCGTTCAGCTCGCGCCAGGTGCGTTGCATGACGATGTTGTAGTGGCTCTTTATCCAATATTCGGGTTGCTCGGCCAGCTGCAAGGCGTTGGTGATGTTCATGTTGCGCAGTTTGGCGGCGTGACGGCGTCCGATGCCCCACACCTCTTCGACGGGGAATAGGCTCAGTGCTTTCTTGCGCTTTGTGTCGCTGTCTATCAGGCAGCAGTGGCGGTAGCCGGCGTAGTGCTTGGCGAAGTGCGACGCCATCTTGGCCAACGTCTTGTTGGGGGCAATGCCGATGCTGACGGGCATGCCGACATATTGTTTTATATGGCTGTGGAGAGTGAGGCCCCACTGGCGCAGGTCTATGCCGTCGGTGTTGTCGAAGAAGACGAAGGCTTCGTCGATGGAGTAGCGAAGGTAATGGGGCGACTCGCGGCAGATGATGGCCATGACACGCCCCGTGAGGTCGCCATAGAGCTCGTAGTTGCTAGAGAATACTGCTATTTTGCGGCCGGGAAATTCTTGTGCCAGCTTGAAATAGGGGGTGCCGGCCTTGATGCCCATCTGCTTGGCCTCGCGCGAGCGCGCCACCACACAGCCGTCATTGTTGGAGAGCACGACGACAGGCTTGCCGACAAGGTCGGGCCTGAAGACGCGCTCGCAACTGGCGAAGCAGTTGTCGCAGTCGACGACAGCGTAGTAGCGGTTGCTGTTCATAGCCAGGGTTTTATGGTGTATACCACCACGCCCCACACCTCGAATTCGTCGTCGGTGTTGATGCGTATGGTCTTGTATTTCTTGTTGGCGGGGCGCAGCTCGATGTAGCCTTCGGCTTTGTGTGTCGTGTCGAGGTATTTGATGGTGAATTCGTTGTTGATGTAGGCCACGATGATGGAGCCGTTGCGAGGCTCTTTCGACCTGTCAATCACGGCGATATCGCCGTCGGCGATGCCAGCATCTATCATCGAGTCGCCCTTCACGCGGCCATAGAAGGTGGCCTCGGGATGGCGTATCAGGTCGCGGTTGAAGTCGAGGCTGTCGCGCAAGTATTCCTCTGCGGGGCTGGGGAATCCGGCGCGAATTTCAGGGGCCAGCAGCAGATGCAAATCCTCCTCGAACTGGCTGTCTATTATGTTTATATCCTCCATCGTCCAGGTGTGTTTTGAGCTACAAAGATACATTTTTTTTCTGTAATTGTTGCCCGGCTGATAAAAGTACCGGGCCCCGCGCGTAGCGCGGGGCCCGGATAAGGTGCATAATGATATATGTGTCAAAACATTATTTCACCACCAGTTTGGCCACGGTGCTCTGGCCGGCGCAGACGACGCGCACCAGATAGCTGCCGCGAGCCAAGCCGGCAGCCTGCGTGTCGATACGCAGCGTGCTCTCGCCGTTGACAGTCACACTGCGCTCCAGGGCGATACGGCCGTTGAGGTCGATGACCTGCACCAATGCCTCGCCGTTCAAGCCGCTCAGCACCACGTCAACGTAGTTTACAGCGGGGTTGGGCTGCAGCATGACGGCGGTGGTGTTCTCCACTGCGTCGATGCCGACAATCATCTCAAACAGAGCCTGCAGGGTGATGTTGTTCGTCACCGTGAGGGTGCGAGGATTGTCGGTGTTACCGTCGCTCCAGCGTACAAAGCAGCTGCCCGCTCCTGCGTTTGCAGTGAGTGTAGCGGTGCTACCGCAGTTGTATGTGCCGTCGCCGGTCACTGTGCCGGTGCCCTGGCCATCTAACGAGGTTGCAGTCGCCGTCACGGTGTACTGTATGGCGGCGAATACCACGCGGACGGTGGCGTTGTCCTGTGCCGTGAAGGTGTATTCGTAGGTCTCTCCGTTGTCGGTGGTCGTCAAGTCCTGGGTGTGGTCAACGCCGCCGACGATTAACTGCGACAGCATGCTGCAGTCGTCAGCGCTCATCTGCAGGGTCACCGACGTGCCGGGATCATACGGTTTGGTGCTGCCGCACAGCGAAGTCGTGTAGCCGTATTGGTCGTCGAAGATGGTACCTTCGCCCGAGCCGGCGCACTCATAGGTAATGTTGGCTTGGCCGGCAATTGCTTCGGTCACCATGATGTCGTCGATGAGCATCCAATATTCATCCGTCGAGCCATAGTGGCGGAATGCGATGCGGATGTCCTGACCGGCGTAAGCGCTGAGGTCAATGGTCTTCTGCAGCCAGTTGGTGTCGTTGATGGTGTACTGTTGCAGCATTGTGAAGTCGGATGTGGACACTCCGCTGGTGGACACCAGCACGGAGTATTGCTCTGCATAATAGTCGGGGTCGATGATGCCCTGCCAGAAGGTCAGGGTGTAGGTGCCGCCCGTCTGCAGATGCATCTTGGGCAGAATCATCCAGTTGTCGGGAGTCAGGGGTGTGCTGTTCCACGATGCAGAACCTGCTGCCGAGGTCCCCGAGTGGACATAGGAGTTGTCCATCGTTCTGATAACCCAGCCATTGCCGTCGTCGTCGGCATCGAGGAATACGAAGCAGTCTGTCTGCTCGTCGGCCTCGAAGCCCATTGTGTAGGGATACTCGGTGATGGCGGCATCGCACGAGATGACATTGATGCTGAGGGTGTCGGCAATGGTGCCGGCAGTGGCGATGACATCATAGGTGCCTATGGCGTTCCATGTGGCCGTGGCCGAAGCGCCCGTAGCCGTGGCCGGTGTGCCGCCGTTCAGCGTCCACACAATGTTGTCGCTCGAGTTGGTGGAGGCGGTGAAGGTGGTAGGCATACCAGCGACGACGGTCGTGGGGCCGTTCACCACGATGACGGGGCTTGCCGTGTTGGCCGAGGTGATGCAGCGAATCATCCAGGAATAGTTGAGGTTATAGTCTGAGGAGGAATGGTCGAAGGTGGAACCGTCCAGCGAGATATAGTCGCTCTCGCTGTCGCCCACGTAGGTGCATCCCGAAGCGGGATAGGTCACGTCGGCATTCTCAAAGATGATCCACAGATCCATGGTGTTGTTGATGGCCACAGGGGCACTCAGGGCACTCACCCAGTTGTTGGTAGCCGTCAATGTCTGGCTCTGCGAGGTGACCAGAGTCTGCGGTGCCGTGGTGCCGCCCTGGTAAATGTCGACTGTGTAGTTTCCACCATAGCCGGTGGGGATATAAATCTGCACGTCGCTGATGGAGTTGCGGCCCGTCAGTGCCGATGCAGGGAAATGGATGCCCCAGTAGATGTTGGTAGTGTTGTCGTTGACACCTATACTGCTGCTGAAAGCATTGTTGCCGCAGTAGGAGATGGTGTCGCCGCTGGCCACCACAGCCTTGGTGCCCGATGATATTATTTGACGTTGGGTCGTATTCTGCGCAGTGTTTGGAGCACTTTGCAGCACCGCACCTTGTCTGACGGCATTGCGATTCGTCGTTTGTGCCATCGCATGGCCTTGGAAAAGAAGCCCCATGGCCAGCACGAGGCTTGCAAAAGATAATACTCTGGTTTTCATGTTGTTTAGTTTTTATTAATGGATTATTGGTTACTATGTAATACGACTGCAAAAATACGAACTTCTTTTCACAATTCCAAATTTTTGTCCGTTTTTTTTATTCAATAGAAGCCGTTCGACAGGTGAATAGAAAAGGAGAGAAGCCAGTTTTGGGCTTCTCTCCGATAAAGTGCTGCGGAAGGAGAGGGATTCGAACCCCCGGACCCGTGAAGGTCAACGGTTTTCAAGACCGCCGCATTCGACCGCTCTGCCATCCTTCCGTTTGGGGCTGCAAAAATACTAACTTTCTGCGGAATGACCAAATATTTTTTGTAAGGTCCTGAGCAATACTGAGTTGGTGGGGTCCCTTCAGTGGCAGGGGCGGCAGTGTCGCCCCTGCCATACGATGGTTTTGGGCTTGCTGTGTTTCTATTGTTTTACCACGTGGGTGCCTAGCGCGGAGACGTATTCCATGTTGCCGCTATGCTCGATGGTGTCGGTCTTGGCCGAGAGGTTGTCGAGCATGTGCACAATGATGGCCTCCTGTGAGCACGGCATCACGGGTGAGCCGTACTCCAGCAGCCCGTGGTGAGCCAACACTATGTGGACGATGCTCTCCGTCTCGGAAGCGTCAATTCCGTTTTGCTCTAGCACACGGTGCAGCTTGTTGGCCGACAGGTAGATATGCCCCATCAGATAGTTGACAGGCTGCTGCTCGCCGTCGCGGCTGTAGGTGTAGACCTTGCCATAGTCGTGGAAGAGGATGGCCACCACACAATGGTCCACACGCACAGGGTAGGGGAGGCATGGCGCCAGACCCTCCAGCATGTGCAGCATCTGCCAGGTGTGGTTCAGCAGGCCTCCGCGATAGGCGTGATGGATGCTGGTGGCGGCAGGATATTGCGAGTAGGGGGTATAAAGCTTTTCCGCCGTATCGGCAATGAGGTTTCTGAGTGGACTCTCTGCGCAGATTTTCAGCAGGTTGTCCACTGTTTGCTGCCACGCTTCATGGCCCACGGGTCGTGGCAACAGATGGTAGAGCGGATGGCTCTCGTCGGGCATGGTGCCTGGCAGTACGTCGAATTTGCGTGCCGACACTTTTCCGTCGTTTTCTTGCAGGTTGCGGAAAGTCACCAGTTGGCCCACTTTGGGACCTTCTTCGGGCGCCATGTCCCACACGGCAATGGTCTTTTCATCCTCTAGATTCTTCACTTTCAGTGTGCCGTAGGGCGAGCCCATGCGCGTGGTGCCGTTGGTGCGGCCAGTCACTAGGTATTCTGCCATCATCATTGATTTTTTGCGTTTCGATTTGCAAAGATACGCAAAATAATCCATTTGACTGCAAAAAAGAATGCTGAGAGTTGCTTAATCTCTTAATAATCACTTTTTTATATCATGATTGCCGCCACGGGCGGGTCGGGGGTGAAAAAAAACGGGCCAAAAAGCCAGCAAACCTCTTGTCGCTAAGGCCTTCTTATTGCTTGGGACGGTGTCGGCTGCTATGGCGATAAGTGTTTATTTTCAGATGTTTGACAATTATTTTTATGCTTTTTTGAAAAAAAATTTTGCCATATCGCAAAATGTGAGTACTTTTGCACTCGCTTTCGGAACGAGGAGACTCTCCGCACGAAGCAAATAATCCTCAATAGCTCAGTTGGTTAGAGCACCTGACTGTTAATCAGGGGGTCGCAGGTTCAAGTCCTGCTTGGGGAGCGAAAGGTTAAACATTCCTCAATAGCTCAGTTGGTTAGAGCACCTGACTGTTAATCAGGGGGTCGCAGGTTCAAGTCCTGCTTGGGGAGCAGGAAGCACTGGTGACAGTGCTTTTTTTTTTGTTTGCTGTCGGCAACGATAGTTGCTCCAACGACTGACACTCGGCGCGGCTTTGGCCGCACCGAGTGTCCACTCAAAAGATTGATTTGTCAGTGCTTACATTGTTACTTTTTTCCTGATATATACTCTTTCAATGCTTTGACGTAAGACCTGAAGGCTTCGGCGCCCGACGGGGTTATTTTGCAGGTGGTGCACGGCATTTTGCCTTTGAACCCTTTCTCTACGCTGATATAGCCTGCGGCGCAGAGTTTGTCGATCTGCACGCTGAGATTGCCCGATGTGGCACCGGTCTGATTCTTAAGGAAGGTGAAGTCGGCCTCCTCCACCCCGGCAAGAATAGACATGACGGCAAGCCGCAATTCGGAATGAAGTAGTGGATCTAGTTTCGGGAACATAGGCTACTTGTATTGTATTTTAATGAGGATGCCTGTGGCCGCTAACACCAGACCTGCAAAAGTGAAGATTAACAATTGTTCTTCCGAAGTACATGTTGAATAGTGGATGGCGAGACCGCCGATGCCCGTCACGAAGCCGGCAATCTTGATGCCCCAGTTCTTGAGGGCTACGCCTGTGATGCTTTCCGCCAGGCCGAAGAGAAGGATAATTTCGGCCGTCAACCCATTGGCGACGGAGATGAGTGCGAAGATGTTATTGCTTACTAGAGTGTAGATAAGGGAGAATGCGGCTACCGAGCAGGCGAAGATGCCGAAAGTGCTCCAGATGCCTCTCGTTATGCGGCTTACATCGTTTTTCACGCGCTCGCTGCTCCTGTTTTTTCGCAGTACCCGTTCCAGTATAAATCCGACAACAGGCATGGCGAACCAAAGGTTGTTCCACGCTTCTTGGCCCGTTATTTTCCATAAGATATATATCAATAGGGAAAAGAAGGTGAGCAGGGTACCCCAGAAAAGATAGTACTTGCCGCTTTTGCGGGCAATGTCCTTCCTGCTGTTGTTGAGTGTTTCGGTAATGAGCGACAGACTCTCCTGTGCTGTCATTTCTCTGTTTTGTTCGTTGGTGTTTTCCATAACTGTAATTTTTTAATGTAATTGTCCCGTTTGATTACAAGTGCACTATTTGTTTCAAAACGTCGATGCAAAGATAAACAAGTTTATAATATAAACCAAATTATTTTGTAAAATAAATCATAAGTAAATGTATTCCAGTGATATAAATTTTTAGCGCGTGAGTGAAATTAGTGCAAAATAACCAGATTTCAGGGCTGTAAAATACAAAATTTGGGGCTGTTTTTTGCCGTTGAGAAAGGGCTTTTCCCTAACTGTGTGTCTTGGTGATTGTTAGGTGTTATTTGGCTTTCTGTGACAGAGAACGGCGAGGCGGGGGGCACTACACGGTAAGATTAAAAACGTAAAAAATAAAACAGGAGGCATCCGCGGATGTCTCCTGTTTAGAGTTTTATTCTGAAGTAGATGGATGTCAGGCTTATTCCATGTTCTCGGCGTAGGCTATATAGCGGTCCATCTCGCTATAGAGCGACGACTCGGGATAGTTGTCTTTCACCGACTGGAAGCACTTGGCGGCGTTCTCTTTGTCCTTCAGGTCGATATAGACCAGTCCTGCTTTGAACAATGCCATGGGGGCGGTGAGGTAGTTGTCGTCCATCTTGGCGGCTTTGTTGTAGTGCTTCAGGGCGGCCTGCTGGTTGCCAAGGCCTATTTCGGCGTCGCCGAGGCACATTTCGGCCAATATGGGAGTCAGAGCATCCTTGCCTTTGTAGCTTTTCAGGTATTTCTTGGCCATATCGTACTGCTCGAGGCGCAGATAGCAGATGCCGGCATCATATTTGGCGCGCTGACCGGCCTTGGTGGCACCGTATTTGTCGATGACCGTCAGGAATCCGGTGGTGTTCTCATCGCCGTCGAGGGCTGCCTGGAATTCGCCGCGGTTCAAGAGCTGCTCGGCAGCAAAGATGGCCTCGTTGCCTTTGTCCAGTCGAGGGGTCAAATACCAAAATTTGACTGCGAAAAATCCTAACACAATCAGGACGACTGCGGCGACGCAGATAATGAGCGCCGTTGCGTTTTTCTCGATAAAGCGTTCAGTCTTAGACACAAAGCTGACTTGTTCAGCTTGATTTGCTTGTGTGTTTTTTTCCATTTTTATCTTGTTTTTTTCTTTTTTTCCGTTGTTTTTGAATTTGCAAAAGTAGACATTTTTTTGTTTATGGGAGAAAATTTTTTCGTTTTTGTCGCTTTTTTTTGTTTTTGTGGAAAAGATTGCGTTTTTTAAACCATTGATAATCATGAGAATGGTGATTTTTGACAGAAATAATTGTTAATAAATTATTTACTATTAAAAAAAATGTCTATTTTTGCAATTCGTAAAAATAGGGCAAAATTATGAATACAAATACAAAATATTTGGGTCTCGACATCAAGAGCCCCATCGTGGTCGGAAGCTGCGGCTTGACCCACGACATCGACAACCTTGTCAAAATGGAGCAGGCTGGCGCCGGCGCCGTCATTATCAAGTCGGTCTTCGAAGAGCAGATCATCTACGACATTAAGCACAGCCTGAGTGTCATGGCTCCCACGGAGAACTATGGCATGAGCTACGAATACATCGCCAACCATGTGGCTGAGGATTCGCTGAGCAAGCATTTCGACCTTATCACCGAAGCCAAGAAGCGGCTGAGCATCCCCGTGGTGGGCAGCATCAACTGCTATTCGTTCGAGAACTGGATGACCTACACCAAACGTTTCCAGGATGTGGGTTGCGACGCGCTGGAGCTGAACATGGCCGTGCTGCCCTACGAGACGACGCTGTCGTGCGAGGACGTGGATCGCCTCTTCTCCGACATCATCAACACGCTTAAGAAGTCCGTCTCCATCCCCATATCCATCAAGGTGAGCCAGAACTTTACCGATATGGCCAATTTCATGCAGCGCCTGTCGTGGATGGGTATCAACGGCATCACGATGTTCAACAAGGCCATCAATGTGGACGTGGACCTCGACACCTTGACACTGAAGCATGCCCCCTCGCTGTCGTCACCCGACGATATCTACAACACCTTGCGCTGGACGGCTATCCTGAGCAAGAAGCTGCGTTGCGACATTTCAGCTTCGACGGGTGTGCATACGGCAGACGATGTGGTGAAGCTGTTGGTTGCCGGTGCCGGCACCGTGCAGGTGGTGTCGTGCCTCTACAAGAACGGTGTGGACTATGTCCGCACGCTCAACGATGGCCTCAACGCATGGATGCAGAACAAGGGTTACGACAGTCTTGACCAGTTCCGCGGCAAGCTGGCGGTGAAGTCCAACGAGGAGTCGTCGCTCTTCTTCCGTACCCAGTTCATGAAATATTTTGCACAAATATAACATTTCGCCCTTCAGAGGGCTACTCCTGTTGCTACACATACTTTGCACACTGCTTTATGCCAACGCCTACACGACTTTTCGATATACTGCCTTATCGCAAGGCCACTGTGCCTGAGCGGCCGGTGTTCGTGTCGCAGAACGAAGGGTCGTGGCGTCGCTGGTATGTTGACGAGTTGATAGAGCAGGCGAACCTGGTGAGCTATGCCCTGATGGCGCAGGGGGTGCGCCGAGGTGACAAGGTGGCCATCTTGTCGCGTTCGTGTCCCGAATGGAACATCTGCGACATCGCTGTTATGCAGATTGGCGCCATCGTGGTGCCTTTCTATTGCAAGGACCAACCGGGCAGCTGCAGCGAACATCTGGAGAAAGTGGATGTGAGCTATCTCTTTATCGAGACGCAGACCAAGGCGCGGCGGGCGCGGCTGCAGTGTTCGCAGATGACCGCCATCAAGAATGTCTGCTATTTCAATGGCACAGATCCCGACGACGATGATTGCGTCTGCTCGCTGGCATCGCTGCTCGAAATGGGCCGTCAGCATGTCGACGAGGCGGCTCTGGAGGCCCGCAAGCAACAGGTGGACCCTCTCGATTGCGCCAACATCATCTTCACCAGCGGCACCACTGGCGACCCCAAGCCCGTGATGCTGAGCCATGTGGGTATGATGAGCAACTTCGTCCCGGTGCAGAACCCGATGCTGTTGCAATTTTCGCGGATGTTGTCGGTACTCTCGCTGAGCAATATTTCGGAGCGCTTGATGAACTACATGTACCAATATCTGGGCTACGAGATTTACTACCCGACCAGCTATTTCACAGCCCTCGAAGCGCTGCGTGAAATCAAGCCCCATGTGATGAACCTGGCGCCCAAATTTGTGGAGCGGGCCTATGACGGCATCTATCGCTACGGCAACCAGCTGCAGGGCAAGGCCAAGAAGCGCTACTACAAGGCTGTGCATTTCGCCTTGGACTACGATGCGAAACGCCACTCGCTGCTCTATCGGCTCAAGAAGCGCCGCTACGACCGCCTTGTGTTCAGTGAGATCCGTCGGCTGTATGGCGGCGAGTTGAAGATGATAACCTCCAGCGGGTCGATGTTGCAGCCTCGACTGGTTCGCTTTTTCAGCTGTCTTGATATTGCCGTCTTCGAGGGCTATGGCCTGGTGGAGGCGTCGGCTATCGTTGCCGCCACAGCGTCGCCAACCCGACCCAATGCCAGTACTGTGGGTTTCCCCATGCCGGGCATGGAGGTGCGTGTGCTGCCTGAGAACAACGAGATTGTCTGCCGCAGCGCCCACATGATGCTTGGCTACTATGGTCAGGATGCCGAGACACAGCAGGCTATCGATGCCGACGGCTGGCTGCATACGGGCGATACCGGCGTGATGGAAGCCGACGGGCAGCTGCGTTTCACAGGACGTACAAAGATAATATTCAAGACCGCTGATGGACGCTGGGTGAACCCCGAAATCATTGAGGAAAAGTTCAAAGAGTCGCCCTTTGTGCTCGACATGATGGTGGTCGGCGAAGGCCAGAAGCATCTGGCTGCCGTCATACTGCCCGATTTCGATTTCCTCAAAGAGTGGCAGGAGCGTCACGGCATCGTCTGTCAAGGCCACAAGGCCATGTTGGCCGACTCGCGGACTCAGGAGCGCTACCGCCGTGTGGTGGATAAATACAACCAACAACTGGATGAGAGAGAGCGCATTGATCGCTACGTGATTTTCGACGACGTGTGGTCGGTGAACAACGGATGCCTGACACCCAATTTGAGAATAAAACGCAAAATAATAGAACAACGATGCAAGTCGGAGATTATGAATTTGTTTGTGGAATGAATACACTTGCCGTTATGATTACTTAGATTATTAACCAAAAAGAACGTATATGGACGATAAGATTACATCTTTCTTCAAATTTGAGGATCTGCGAGTGTATGCCAAATCGGTAGAGTATAGCCGCTGGCTGGTGGAAAACATAGGCGAACCCTCGAACGAGAGCGCCAAGACGCTCTGCAGCTCATTTGTCAACTCGGCACTCGACATCGCGCTGAATATCGCCGAAGGATCGTCGCGCGACAAAAGCCAGTTCCAGCACTATCTGAAGATCGCCAAGACGGCAATCCGCGAGTGCGTGGTCTACACCGCTGTGGCCAACAAGGCTGGCTTGCTCAACGATGAAGCCAACGAGCAGTCGCGTGAGCTGCTCATGGAGCTGACCCGCATGGTGGGAGCCCTCATCGTGTCGCTGCAGCGTGGCGGCTACCGCACGCGCACCGGCGCCA
This sequence comes from Bacteroidales bacterium, assembly GCA_024681475.1. Lineage (GTDB taxonomy): Bacteria > Bacteroidota > Bacteroidia > Bacteroidales > P3 > Colimorpha. Next base: position 36,528 of record JAILAT010000036.1, read on the forward strand.
CCGAAGAAGAGCCGCACCTCGACGAGTCCGACATGTCGTTTGGCACACAGTTCTTCAACGAGCTCCCCGATTGATGCCGCCCGGCGGCATGGCCTTCGACGTCGTCCCCACAAGGTGACGCCGACAGCAGATAGTTTGATCGATAAAGAATAAAACTATTGATAAGTAACCTATTTATTAACTGGAACAATGGAACTCAACATTACTAAACCTGTGGTCTTTTTTGACCTTGAAACCACCGGTGTTCAGGTGGGGGCGGACCACATTGTACAGATTTGTCTACTGAAAGTGCTGCCCGACGGCACCGACGAGGTGCTTACCCGTCTTGTGCGCCCTGTGGACCAGCAGGGCAACACCTTGGCCATCCCCGCCGAGTCGACGGCCATACACCGTATCACCGACGCCATGGTGGCCAAGGAGCGCAGCTTTCCCGAAATGGCTCAGGAAATCAACACCTTTATCGGCGATGCCGACCTGGCAGGTTTCAACTCCAACCGCTTCGACGTGCCGATGCTCGTCGAGGAGTTTCTCCGCGCCGGCGTACCTTTCTCGCTGAAAGGAAGACGGCTGATTGACGTGCAGAATATCTTCCACAAAATGGAGCAACGCACGCTGGTGGCCGCCTACCGTTTCTACTGCGGCAAGCAGCTGGAAGGCGCCCACAGCGCCGATGCCGACACCCGCGCCACCTACGAGGTGCTGAAAGCGCAGCTGGACCGCTATAAAGATACTCCCTTTGTGGATCACGACGGCCAGGTCTCCTATCCGGTGCAGAACGACATGGAGCAGCTCAGCCGCTTTTCTACCACCAACCAGTGTGCTGACCTTGTGGGACATATTGGCTACAACAAAGCCGGCAAGCCGATATTCAATTTCGGCAAGTATAAGGGCCAGACCGTCGAGGAGGTGTTCCGCAAGGAGCCTGCCTATTTCGACTGGATGGTGAAGGCCGATTTCCCGCTTTCGACCAAAGAGGTGGTCAAGGAGATTTTTGAACAGATCCGGCAGGAGCGCCAGCAGCGTCGCGAGCGCGCCGAGCAGGAGCAGGCCGACAAGCTGCAACAGCTCAAGATGCACTTTGAAGGCCGTTGATGAATGTTTTTTGTTTTCATAATGTAAGGGGATGAGCCCGCTCCGCGCGCCCATCCCTTGATTGTTTGAACCGCGATGAAGATAATCTGTATTGCCCGAAACTATGCTCTCCATGCTGCCGAGATGCATGCACCGCAGTATGCGCCCGACTCGCCTGAGGCGGCACGTCCCGCTTTCTTCCTGAAACCCGACAGCGCATTGCTGCTCAAGGGTATGCCCTTTTTCTACCCCGAATTCAGCCAGCAGATAGAATACGAACTGGAGGTGGTGGTGCGCATCGACAAAGTGGGCAAAAGCATCGAGGAACGCTTCGCCCATCGCTACTACAGCTCCGTGGCTCTGGGCATCGATTTCACAGCCCGCGACATGCAGCGTCAGGCCAAGGAGAAGGGCTTGCCGTGGACGCTCTCCAAGGGCTTCGACGGCTCGGCGGCGTTGAGCGACTTTGTGCCTCTCGCCGAATTTCCGCAGGGCATCCAGCATCTTGACTTTGCGCTGCTGCGCAACGGCGAACAGGTGCAGCACGGCAACACCGCCGATATGCTCTGCCCGGTGGACCGTATGATTTCCTATCTCTCCAATTTTATGCTGCTGCGCACGGGCGACCTTATCTATACCGGCACCCCTGCCGGCGTGGGCCCCGTGGTTGTCGGCGATACGCTGGAAGGCTTGCTGGAAGGTCGCAAGCTGCTGAATGTGAGGATAAAATAAGAACGGTTAAGCCAAAGGGGCGCGGCGCCATGCGCCGCGCCCCTTTGCTATTCTCATTGCCGCTCCAGCGTATATTCCAAGAACATGGTTTGTGTCACCTGCTCGCCGGCCACACGTAGCGTGACGGGCAGGAACCTCGACACAGCAGGCTCGGCCTTGCGGTTGTCCATGCGCAGATGGATGACGAGGTCGCGGCCAGGCGTTATCTTGCTGTAGCCCAGGATGGTGACATCCTTCGAGCCTACGCTGATGAAGTCCAGTGTCGTCTCGTTCAGGGCGGTGTGTTTCAGAGTCACTTTGATGTCGGCATATTCGCCCACTTTGTAACTGCCCACGTGCATGGCGCGTGTCGGGAGATGCAGGCAGCTGATGAGGCTGCTGTCGTCCTCAAGATATTGGTAGTCGAGTATCTCGATGCGGCGCTCCTTGGCGGCTTCCACGCTGTATACCGACATGTTCTGCTTGTTGCGGTCGGCGCTGACGCCCTTGTCGGCATGGCTGCTGCCGTAGGCCACTTCGCGCAGGATGAGCGAGCCGCCGTTGGTGCCCATGTATTTGGTGAGGATGCCTTTCTTGTACTCCATAATCTGGTTGACGATGGAGGCGATGCGGCGCTTGGAAATCAGCTCGTTGTAGCTGCTGGTGTGGATGGGGCTGGCGTAGCCTGCCACGGTCATGCTGATGCGGTGACCCATCTTCAGGTCTTCCAGCACCAGGTCGAGGAAACGCTCGAAACGCTCGCAGTTGTACTGCACATCGTAGTCGAAGAAGTAGTCGATGGCGTCGCAGATGGAGTCATACACCACGTTGCCGTTGGCCAGGGTGTGCGCATTCTTGTAGTCGTTGCGCATGAACATATAGCGGTTGTAGGTCTGGAAATAGTTGGTTGTCGTGGTGGCCAGTTTCGACTTGGGGTCGGGTTCGTCGTTGTGGAAATATAGTTTGATGGGCAGCAGGTGGTGGATGGCTGTTTTTTGCTGATAGACAATGGGCTCTTCAGAGGCGCGGCGCGGTTTGGGTGTCACGCGGCTCAGTTTCCAGGCGTAGATGTCGTTGCAGCATGTGTTGCCGCTGACGAAGTAGGAGCCACGGCGGTTAGAGGTGAGGAAACCGCTGTTGGGTTCTACGCTGTTGACGGTGAAGTATATATCGTTGGCCGGCGAGTTGATTTCGGGGCCCATGTTGACGGGCTGCTGCCAGCTGTCGCGCATGCCTTCGGAGACGAAGATGTCGTAGCCGCCGTAGCCCAGCTGCCAGTCGGAGGAGAAGTAGAGCCGCTCCCTGTTGTTGTCGTAGAAGGGGGTGATCTCGTTGCCTATGGTGTTGACCGGCGTTCCCAGATTGATGCATTCGCCGGGTGTTTTGCCCTCAGGCAGAATGGCATACCAGATGTCCATGCCACCTACGCCGCCCGGACGGTCGGAGGAGAAATAGAGTATCGTGGTGCTGTCGGGCAGATAGCCCACTGCAGGGTGTGTGGAGGTGTAGCCTGCCATGTTGATGTCGCCGCCCAACTTTTTGGCTTTTTGCCATTTGCCACGGGCGAAGTGCGACACATATATCTCGCAGGGTATGGTCGAGAAGTCATCGGGTTCGCAGAGGGTGAAGTAGATGTTCTGGTGCACAGGGTCGAGTGCCACGTTGCACGAGTGTTTCTCCTTGCTGTTCAGACCCCACGAGTTGAGTGTCGCATTGTCGGGCAGACCGTCGCTGCCCAGCTGTGCCTGAAATATCTGCATCAGCACCAGGTCGGTGTAAATGGCGTTCTTGGAGCCCGGGCGCGCCACTTCGCGCATTGAGGAATAGAGCAGCAGCGAGTCGCCCATCAGCACGGCGCCCGATTCGCTGTAGGCCGAGTTGACGGTCTTGCCCGGGTGCTCTATGGTGTAGTGCTGGCTGGCTTCCACGCTGTCCAGCACCCACTCGCAGGCGAGCATCTCCTGGCGTGCGCGCTGCTCCAACTCAGCGTTGATGGCGCCTTTCAGGTAGTTTTTGTAGTGCATCAGCGCCGAGTCGGCGGAGCCGTTGTTGCGGTGCATGGCGGCGAGGAAATACTCGCAATGGGGGAACGCCATGGCTTGCGGCGAGTTGAAAACCGTTGAATAATAGCGCAATGCCATTTCGTAATCGTTGGAGAGGCGGTAGGCTTCGGCAATCTTGTAGGCCACGGCGGGTGTGCGCTCAATCTTGTAGGCCTGCAGATAGTAGTCGATGGCTGTCTTGTAGTAGCCCATCTCGAAGGCCTCGTTGCCGGCGGCAATGTCGGGCTGCTGTGCCCGCACTGTGGTGCAGAATCCCAGCAGCAGGCTGATGACAAACAAAGGAGTAATGATTTGTTTCATATTGTATATCTTTTTGTTACTAAATTGGTTCTCATATTATGGGGCAGGGCATGGCCTTGCGGTTGATGCGTTTGTGTTTGTTGAGTCGATAGATGATGCCTATCTCGAACGAACCTATTGATTTCGAAGCCGGTGTGAGCTTTGAGAGGTTGGCGTCGTAGGTGAAGGCGAAGGTGAAGGCATTGTAGTCGACGGCCAGCTCCACCAGCGCTGCGTCGCGCCAGCGGTAGTGTATGCCGGCGCTGAAGGCCAGCTGTAGCGTGTTGCTCTCCGAAAGATACCATTTGGCATCGCATCCCAAGAGTGCCTCAGAGTATTTTTTTTGCACCATGATGGCTGCCAGCGGCATGAGCGAGATGTCGCTCCATACGCGGTATTCGGCGCGGGCGTAGGCACTGAATTTGCGTTCCAGGTAGGTGTCGCCCATACCCAGATAGGAAATGTTGGGGCGATTCAGGTTGCGGCCTGCCAGACCCATCTTGAGGTAGAAATCGTCGTTGGGCTGCAGGAACCAGGCCACGCCGGCACCTACGGTGAGGAAGCTTGTGGTCTGTTTTTCCAAGTCTTCAGTAGGATCGATGAGTTCCATATCTTCGGTGCTGAAGCCTTGCTGTCCGGCACCGGCTTCGATGGCCAAGGAGAGAAAGTTGTTGTTGCTGGCTCCCAGCGACTTGAAGTAGCTCAGGATGACGTTGCCCGCCGTGGTGCCGTAGCCCAGCGTGCCGGCACGGTCGTTGTAGAGAATGCATCCCAGTCCGAAGCCGTCACCCTGATAGCGGCGCCGCATGATAGGCGTCTCGGCAGTGGCCGCCACAGTCTGGAACGCCTTGCTCACCGAGGCCCACTGGTTGCGGTAGACGATGCCAAAGCGGCCGTTGCCGTCGAAAAAGCCAGAGTAGGCAGGGTTGTAGAGGATGGGGTTGATGTCGATTTGCGAGAAATGGATGTCCTGGGCAAGCAGTGTCGTGCCTCCCGCTAGGGAGAGCAGCAGCGTCAGGGTGCCTATCCATTTCTTGGCGTTCATGGTCCTTTGTTTGGTTGATATCTATATTGTTAATTGCCTCTTGTGTAGGGTGGTAGGGCGATGTCGGCATATTCGCCGCGGAGGAACTTGTAATATCCTGCTATGCCCACCATGGCGGCATTGTCGGTACAGAACTGGAATTCAGGCACAAAGACCTGCCAGTGGTGCTTCTCGCCCAGCTGCTGCAGATGGCTGCGCAGATAGCTGTTGGCCGACACGCCGCCGGCAATGGCTACCTGCTTGATATGCTGGTCTTTGGCGGCTTTCTCGAACTTTTTCAGTAGAAAGTCCATGATGCAGCTCTGTATGGAGGCACAGAGGTCGGCCTTGTGCAGCTCGATAAAGTCGGGCTCCTCCACCAGCCTGTCGCGCAGGAAATAGAGAAACGAGGTCTTGATGCCGCTGAAACTGTAGTTGTATCCTGCAATGTTGGGCGTGGCAAAGCTGAAAGCCTTGTCGTTGCCTTCGCGGGCCAGACGGTCGATGACGGGGCCGCCAGGGTAGGGCAAGTCCATGATTTTGGCCGCCTTGTCGATGGCTTCGCCTGCCGAGTCGTCGATGGTCTGTCCCAGTATCTCCATCTCGAAATGGCTGTGTAGCAGTATGATCTGTGTGTGTCCGCCTGACACCAGCAGGCATAGGAACGGGAACTGCGGCAGCGCCTGGTCGTCGCGCTGACGGATGAAGTGCGAGAGCACATGGGCCTGCAGGTGGTTCACCTCGATAAGGGGTATGTCGAGTGCCTGTGCGAAGCTTTTGGCGAAGGAGACGCCTACCAGCAGCGAGCCCAGCAGTCCGGGACCGCGGGTAAAAGCCACGGCGTCAATCTGTTTCTTGTCGATGCCGGCCTGACGGATGGCGGTGTCGACCACCGGCACGATGTTTTGCTGATGGGCGCGTGAGGCCAACTCGGGCACCACGCCGCCATATTGTTCATGCACCTTCTGCGAGGCGATGACGTTGGAGAGTATGCGGTCGTCGCGCAACACCGCCGCCGAGGTGTCGTCGCACGAGGATTCTATGGCAAGAATAATAGACATCTTGTTTCTAATTGGTTACTACATTCCTTGAGCACCACGCGTGTAAGTGCCATAGTTTCAATGTCGGTGGGCAAAATACGCGCAGAGGTCCCCAAAATTATCCGACTGCAAAATTACGCATTTTTTTTCGTTATTGTATAATAAAAATATATATTTTTAGTTATAAGAAGCGAGATGACGCTGTCGGGAGGGGCGGAAGGACAAGCCCGCCGGCCCCCCGCAACCGAATCTTACAATACAATAAAACGTAGACTATCAAAAAGATACTCAAAATAGTAGGCTCTGTCCTGTTGGGCATTTTCGTGACGGTGTATGTCATCGTGGCGTTGCTGAACTATTCATTTGTGCAGTCGATGGCTGGCGCCGTGGCCAGCAACTACCTCTCCAACGCCTCAGGCGGCACGGTGCGCATCGCCTCGATAGGCTGCAACCCCTTCAACCACCTGGTGCTGCACAATGTGTCCCTCATCACCCCCACGGGCGACACGGTCTGCTCGGCGGGCAAGGTAGCCTGCCACTTCTCCCAGTTCCCTATTGACGGACAGGGACTTACCGTGGACCGTGTGATGCTGCACGACACCTACTATCATCTCCAAACCGACAGCAACGGCATCAACTTGCGCTATCTGATTGACGTCTTCGCCAGCGATAAAGAGGAAGAGGAGGAGGAAGAAGAATCTGGCAAAGGCTTCAAGGTGATCGTCAATGATTTGCGTTTCGACAATGTGCGCTACAGCCACAACCTGCGTCCCGACAAATATGTCAGCAACGAGGAGGCTGACTCCATCCTCGCCGCCAACCCCGGCGCAACGCTGAAAGACTTCAAGAAACGCCGACGTCGCACGGTGGAGGGCATGGTGGACATCCCCCGTATGGACTACACCAAGATCAATGGCCGCATACGCAACATCCGTGTCGACGGCGACCACATCACCTGCCGCATCGACGAGCTCTCCACCCGGGAGGCTTCCGGCGGATTGGATGTGCATCGCGTGCACGGCAACGTGTTCGTTTCCCACTCCGGCATCGCCATGACCAATATGGTTATCGAGACGGCCGATTCGCACCTTGAGGGCGACGTGCTGCTTGATTTCAAATCGTGGGCGACCATGAAACATTATGTCGACAGTGTCTATATGACCTGTCGCTTCCTGCCGGGCTCCTACGGCAACCCGCGCGACGCGGCCTATTGGACGGCGGCGCTGATAGGCATGGACTCCCGTGTGGCCATCGATGGCTATTTCACTGGTCCTGTGCAAGATTTGCATGCCGACGATGTCCACCTGGCCTTTGGCAAGGAGAGCACCATGGACTTCGACGCCTCCATCTATGGCTTGCCCAATATCGACACCACCATCATCTGGGCCGACATACGCTCGCTGCACACCACCTACAGCGACCTGAAAGGTGTGAAACATCCCGAGCGCATCACCATGAAGGCGGAAAGCTTGATGCAAATGCTGGACACCATTGACTTGCGCGCCAATTTCGAAGGCACTATATACGACTTTGTGGCCGATGCCGACGTGAGTACCTCGCTGGGCGATGTGCAGACCAATGTCGCTTTGCAGATGGACCCCAAGCACAAACACTATCGCTACAAGGGCGATGTCTACTCCAATGGGCTGCATGTGGGTCTCGTTGCTCCCAACGAGTGGGTGACACGTGGCGGCGTGGAGCTGTCGTTTGAGGGCAATGGCTTCAATCCTAAGACGATGAAAGCCAACGCACAGGGGCGTCTGTTCGATATCGACCTGAAGGGGCAGAAGCTGGCTGGCGACGCCAACATCCTCGTCGATGCCGGCGACGGCAAGGTGGGCGCCAACGTCTGCCTCGAGGATCCGATGGGCAATGTCACAGCCCATGCTGAGGTGGAGTGGCGTGAGAATGGTCCAGTCTATACTGTCGATGCGGAAGTGGGTCATCTGGATCTCTATAAGTTGGATTTCTGGCACCGTGATGGCGATTCGGCGGCGCGGCTCGACGCGCACATCGACGCCCGTTACGTGAATGTCGCCGAGTCGCGCACCTATGCCCATGCCACGTTGGATAATGTCCATCTGAAAACCTCCAGTATCGACTATAGTCTGAAGAACGCACGGGTCACCATGCAGGAACGTAATAAGTATAAGACGCTGACTCTCACTACGGATATTGTGAATGGACAGATGCGTGGCTACTACGAGTATGGCGACTTGGGCCCCATGTTGGCCAAGTTCCGCCACGACTATGGCTTGCGCCCCGGCGCGGCACTGGCCGACCGCGAGGCCAACGACCGTTCGGCTGCTTTTGAGCCCATCATCGGCACAGCCTTCGACCTCAATCTGGAGTGGGACGACAAGACCGATGTGCTGGCCGCTTTGGAGCCCAAGCTGAAGGTGGCGCGTGGCACGTCGGTGCAGGTCAACTACAACTACGCCGAGTCGTTCAAAGTGCTGATACGCTCCGACTCAGTGCGTTATGGCAACGTGGGCCTGAACCGTCTTTTTGTGTCAGGCAAGTCGTTGGGCGAACGCTACAAGATGATGGTGGAGAGCAGCGAGATGCTGTTCGGCGACCAGGTGTGGGCCGAATATGTGAAGCTCGGCGGCGAATTGTCGAGCCGCGAAGCATCGTGTCATCTCACCTGGGACTATGACGACCTCTCAGAAGCGGGCGATATGCATGTGCGCCTGCTGAGCGATACCTCGTCGATACGTGTCATTATTGATCCTAGCCACCTGACCATTGGCCGCGAGGTGTGGACACTGTCGGACAACGGGAGGAGTTATCTTGCAGACGGCCACGTGGTTATTGATGGCGTGCGCCTGATGAACGACGACCAGTCGCTGACCGTCAGGGCACAGCTGCTTGGGCAGCAGGACGATGAGATTCTGGTGGATTTCAACAACTTCGATCTGGCTATTGTCAATCCTTTTGTCGAGAGTCGTGGCATCAGCGCCGGCGGCCGTGTTGAGGGACAGGTCAACGTGGGCGGCCTCAGCGATGTGCCCTTCATGAGCGGCAACCTTGATATTGCCGGTCTTCAGTTCGACAACGAACCCCTTGGCGACGCCCACCTGGTGTCGACATGGAACGCCGAAATGAACCAGCTGAACCTCTATATGAGCACTCACCTGCGACAAACCGACCCCTCGGGAGCGGCGCGCTTCAGTCAACCCATCTGGCTTTCGGGCTACCTGACGCTGGGGCAGGAGAGTCCGGGACTCGACTTCGAGGCAGAATTCGAAAACTTCGACCTGCACGCACTTCAGCCCTTCGTACAGTCGTTCTCGTCGCGGATGGAGGGATACCTCAATGGCGATTTGACGGTGGGCGGAACGCTGAAAGCGCCCGATTTCGACGGTATCCTGGAGGTGAAAAATGCAGCGCTGCAAGTCGATTTCCTCAATGTAGTCTATTCGTTCAGCGATACTGTCTTCATGGAAAGCGGCGCCCTGCGTCTCGACAATTTCGAGGTCCACGACCCGCGTGGCAACACCGCCGTGGTCGATGGACGCCTCTATCACAACCATTTGCAGGAGATGCGGCTGGATCTTGATGTCAGGAGCAATCGTCTGCTCTGCATGAATACCACACCGCAAGGAGCAGCCTACTATGGCACGGTGCTGGCTAGTGTCATCGGCCAGGTGGAAGGCCCGCTCGACGATCTGGCCATCACCCTCAACGCCCGCACGCTGCCCGGCAGCTCGCTGTACATCCCCATCGACAATGCCCGTTCGGTGCAGTCGGCCGACTATATCCATTTCATCAGCGACGACGACTATCTGGCAGACGACACGGCACAAGTCATGCGCACCGACGTGACACAACGCAGCGAGTCCAAACGTAACCACTACGACCTGACTATCAATGTGCAAACGACACCCGATGTCTCTGTCAACCTGCCGCTGACCTTCCCGTCGCTGTCGGCCAACATCAAGGCCCGCGGCAATGGCGACCTGCAGATCAAGGTGACCGACAAGGTTCCCTTCATGCTCTTCGGCAATTACGAGATGGATAACGGCACTATGGAAATGAGCATTTTGGGCGTGCTCTCCAAAGAGTTCAACATCGACCCGGGCAGCTCTATCTATTTCCCGGGGGCCATCGCCGATGCGCGCTACAACATCAAGGCTGTCTATCCGCAGCGCGTCAACATGTCGTCGCTGACAGGCTCACTCTCCTCGGAGTCGCAGAAGCAGATTAACGTGGAGAGTGTCATAGAATTGACAGGACAACTGGAAGATCCCTCCATCAATTTCGACATCCGTCTGCCCAACGCCGACCAAAGTGTTCAGGAGGAGGTGTTTGCCTACATCGACCGCAGCAACGAGCGCGATATGATGAACCAGACCATGTCGCTGCTGCTGCTCAACCGTTTCTACAACTCGTCCACATCGTCGGCGGCCAACGATGCGGCTAACACTTTGGCCGACAACGGCTATAACATCGTGGCCAACTCGCTGGGTAGCCTGGTCTCCAACATGGTCGACGTTGTGGATATCAATTTCGACTATAAGTCGGGCAACAGCATGACCACGGATCAGTATGCCGTGGATATCAGCAAGGAGTGGAACAAGTTCTACTTCGAGTCCACCTTCGGCTATGGCGGCATGGCTCGCGAGATGCAGAATGTGAACAACAACGCCTTGACGGGCGATATGTTGGTGGGCTATAAAATCAATCCGCAATGGCACCTGTTCGTCTTCAATCGCAGCAATACCAACGACTATACACGCTCCTACCTGCCTTATAAACAGGGCGTAGGCATCAAATACACTCGTGACTTTGACCGTTTTGGCGACCTGTTCCGTCGTCGCAACAAGTCAGGCAAGACGGCTGTCGACACCACTCAAACAAAAGAAAAATAGGATGAAACATCGCATCTCGACACTAGGCACTTTCGTGTTGTTTATGCTGTTGGCGGGCGGTCTGGCAGCACAGCAGCGAGACTCGCTGACGCTGGTGAAGGCCCGCTGGTCTGTCGACTCGCTCGATGGGCTGGTGCTGAAACGCATACACTTCATCCATAAGGAGTTTCTAGGCTCGAACCAGTATATCTGTGTCCTCGAAATACCCTCTGATGCACCTTATAGGCTGGCATTTTCCTATGAAGAGCGTCGCACGCCGACCACCACCCATGCACGGCGCCACAATGCCGTGGCAGCCATCAACGGCTCGTTTTTCGACATGGCGCTGCACAATCCCATCTGCTATCTTCGCATCAATGGCAAGGAGCTGGGTGTCAACACTCCGCAAGCGTCCGATACGATACATCGCAAATACTACCAATATGGTGCCATGACGTTGCTCGACGGGCGCCCACAAATCTTCGTTCCCGACAGTGCCCGTCTGGCCGAGCGCGCGATGCCCGACTCCAACATCATGACAGCGGGGCCTCTGCTTATCCACTGCGGAAAGACGATGCCCATGCGTGACGACAAGACCTTCGTCACCCAACGCCATAACCGTACCGCCATCGGTGTGCGTTCCGACGGCACGGTGCTGCTGGTCACCGTCGACGGCCGCACGAAGCAGTCAGAGGGCTTCTCGCTGCCCGACTTCACCAAACTCCTGCGCTGGCTGGGCTGCTGCGAGGCGCTCAACCTCGACGGTGGCGGCTCTACGACGATGTACATCAAGGGCTTCCCGAATGGCGGTCTGGTGACACACCCCACCGACAACGGCCGCTTCGACTTCCAGGGCGAGCGCGGTGTCTCCAATTGTGTCCTGGTAATCAGAAAATAGTGAATGGCTAACATACTCAGTATTATTATCCCATGACTTCCAACCGTTTCATCATCTGTAAAGCATCCGCAGGGTCGGGAAAGACATATACACTTGTGCGTCAGTTTATTGAGATTGCCATTTCGGCGCCGACGCAGCTCAAGACACGCTTCGAGCGCATCTTGGCCATCACTTTCACCAATGCCGCCGCCAACGAGATGAAGGAGCGCATCATGAACACGTTGGGAGAAATCATCGACGGCGAAAATGAGGAGCTGGTGGCCGAGATGGCTGTGGATATGGGCATCCAGCCCTCCAGCCGTACCGATTCCAAGATAGCCTCCGAGAGTGAGAAAAACGAGGTGCGCCACCGCTGTGCGGTGGTGCGTTCGGCCATCCTGCACAACTATAGCAATCTTTCGGTCTGCACCATCGACAGTTTTGTGCTGCGACTGGTGAAGACTTTTGCCTACGACCTCAATTTGCCACTGAATTTCAATGTCATGATTGACGAAAGCGAATTGCTGAAGTCTGTCCTCGACAACATGATGGCGTTGGCTGGCACTGATGAAGAGAAGCCCCTGACAGAGATGCTCACCTCTTTTATCGGACAGTGTCTGGAGGATGGCAAACCCTACAATGTGGAGCGCTCCATCCTCACCCGCAGCGAAGAACTGCTCAAAGAGGGTGCCGACAAGTATCTGAAGTCGCTGTCGAACATCGAGATGTCCAAATTTCTGGAACTGGAGAAGAACTATCGTGCCGAAAACCGCGCTTTTGAGCGCGCGCTGCAGCAGGAAGCGCAGAAGCCAGTACAGGCAGCCGCCGAGGCAGGACTCTGTGTCGACGACTTCGTCGGCAAATCGCGTGGCATCTATCCTTATTTCGAACGTCTGGCCAATGGCAACTTGTCGTCTGTCGAGCCGAGCAGCACCGTGGACAAGACCATGAAATCGGAGATTCTCTTCAACAAGACGGCTCCGCAGCACATTCGCCAACAGATAGAGCAGTTGACACCGACGTTTGTCCAAGCCTATGCCAATATCTGTAAGCTCCTGGACGAGTCATATAAGCAATACCTTACACGCACACTTATCCTGCGCAACATCTATGAGCTCGGACTGTTGGGCAAGCTGCGCCAGCTGATGGATGAGTATTATAAAGAAAACGAGAGTGTCCATATAGCAGAGTTCAACAAGTCCATCGCCGAAGTGGTGGAGCACGACCAGACTCCTTTCGTCTACGAGCGTATCGGCAGCCGCTACAGCAACTATCTCATCGACGAGTTCCAGGACACCAGCAAGCTGCAGTGGCGCAACTTTCTGCCTCTGCTGGACGAGGCCTTGGCGCAAAGATACCAGTTCGACACTGCGCCGCAAGGTGCCCAGTCTCTGGTGGTTGGCGATGCCAAGCAGGCCATTTATCGTTTCCGCCAAGGCGATGTGCGCCAGTTTGTTATGCTTCCCGAGGTGGAAGATGCGATTCATGGAAAGTCCTTGAAACACAACGCCCAGGAAAAAGTTCTGGACAACAACCGCCGCACTTTGGCGACAGTGGTGGAGTTCAATAACGCCCTCTTCCGCTGGATGATAGACAACGTCTATAGCAACAATACAATCCTTCGGGACATTTACCATGGCCTGGAACAGAGTCCTTTGACACAGGGCGGCTATGTCCAGGTCTCTTTCTGTCCCGACGAGGCCATCGGCCTGACGGCGCGCGACATTGTCCGCCGCCAGGTGGAGGAGCATGGCTACAACTACCGTGACATCTATATTCTCTCCAACAAGCGTCATGCGCTGCTCGAGGTGACGGAGGTTTTCGCACATCCGCATGCCGGCGACCAGGAAGCTGTGGAACCCATCCCCATCGTATCGGCAGAGTCTTTCTTGCTGGGCAACAGCAAGGTGGTCATGCTGCTACGTGCGCTGCTGGGTTGTCTGCACGATGCCTCCGACAGGGCTCAGGCTGCACAGGTGTTGACGCTGCTGGCGCAAATCAGGAATCTGACTCCCGCCGACACGCAGCAATGGCTGTGGCACTACAAGGAGTCGGGCTATGCCATCGACAAGACGCTGAAAGACCTGGGTATCGATTTCGTTCCGGGCCATTTTCTTGCCCTCTCGCTCTACGACTGTGTCGAGGATCTGGTGCGCCTTTTCGCGTTGCAGGGCAAGGATGTGGCCTATGTGGCTTCCCTGCTCAATGCTGTCGCCAGTTTCTGCCAGTCGCGCCGTGCGACGCTTGGCGACCTGCTCGACTATCTCGACGAGAATCTCGGCACCCTCTCATGCACCACCTCCGACGAGCTCGATGCGGTGCAACTCATGACGGTCCACAAGTCCAAAGGTCTTGAGGCACCAATTATCATATATCTTATGCCCAACCGTGGCTCTTTCTCGAACGATGTGTGGGTCGACGTCGCCAAGGAGGGCGTTTCAGATGTCTATGGTCTCCCTGCTGCGCTGCTGACACCATCGGCCAACTCGAAATCGGAGTTCGCCGAGGAATTCAACGAGGAAATCCGTCTGCGCGAGATGGACAACGTCAACCGCTTCTATGTGGCGCTGACACGCCCCGAGCACAAACTCTTTATCGTCGCTTCCGATGCCACAAAACGTGTCAACGAGCCCATGCTGAATCCTCTGCGCCAATATCTTGATGAGCATAACGACCAGTTCGACCATGCCGACGAGGCTACCTGGTCGGTGGGCACCGATGGTATCAAACCTGTGAAAAGTGAGAAGAAAAGAAAGAAACAGCCCCGGGCCGTGCGTATCGACGACATTACATTCCCCCAATGGGGCAAACGCATAAGTATAGCAGCAAGCAATGAATCCCTGCTCACCTCGCTGGCTCTCGACAGCCGTCGCTACGGCATTGTGGTCCACGACCTGCTGGCGCACATCGCCAGTCCCGACGACGCGGAAAGGGTTGTCAACCAATACTGCAAGCAGCATCATGTCGACGATGCCGATGCCAAGGGCATACTCGAGCGTATCGAGAGGATGCTGAGTGTGCCGGAAAACCGTCGTTATTTCGACCCGCGCTATGAGGTGCGCAACGAAGTCTCGCTGCTCTATCGTGGCATGGTGCTACGCCCGGACCGCATCGTTTTTGCCGACGACGAGACCTGGGTGGTCGATTTCAAGACGGGTACCTACGACGACAAGTCGCACAAGCAGTATCAACAGCAGGTCGCTACCTATGCCGCAGCGGTCGCCGAAATGGGCTACCCATCAGTGCATACGGCCATTGTCTATCTCTAAGCGGGCCGCAAAGTGTCAGGCTATAAGGCCGACACTATACCGATGATAAAGGCGATGAACATCATCACGATGGCGAAGCCAACCATGGTGATTGTCATGATGCCATAGTATTTCCAGAATTTTTTGCTCTTGTGCATGAATCTCACGGCAGCCTTGTTGTCGTGCATAGTCACGGCCTGCGTCGCTTCGCGACCTGCTCCCATCAGGTAGCGTCCTACGGGAATGTACAGGATGCCAAAGACCAGGAAATAGATCATATACAACACAAGAATTCCAAAGGCCATCCCGCTAGAGACAGCGCCGTACGACTCGGAAAAACCTTCGACAAAAGCATCGGCGAAGTCACTGCTCAGCAGCGACAAGAAGCAGATCAGCAGGAAAAACAGAAAACATAGCAGCAAAGTGGCAGCGCCGATATAGGCCAAAATGCCGAAAAACTTGTTCCACTTGCCAATGCTTTTAACGTATTGGCACATCTCTTTTTGTAACATCAAATCTTTTTCTTCCATGGTTTATTGTTTTTTATATTGTTAATCTATTGTATTGTTTCTGTGTTTGTTGGGCGTATTGTGCACCTAAGTAGACTGGTACCAATGACACTGCAAATGTAACAAAAAAAAATGGAAATAAAAGGTCGACGCATGAAAAAATGAAAACCTTTGGTTCGTCAGGGTTGCATCTTTTTTCCGTTTCATGTCATAAAAAAGATGTATTTTTGCAATTGAAATAACAACAAAACGTTTGTTTAACATGCTGAATATAAGAAAAATATTATTAATATCACTGGCAATAGGATTGCTTGTGGGTCGCGCTGAGGCGTGCACCAATCTTATCGTGGGCAAGAAAGCGTCGGCCGACGGTAGCGTAATGTGTACCTACAACTGCGACGGCTTCGGCTTTGCCGGCTCGTTGTTCTACAGCCCCGCCGGACGCCATGCCGCTGGCGAGAATATTGCCATCCGTGGGTGGGGGCCTGTCCACGAGGGCCGTTATGTGGAACAGGTGGAATACACCCTCAACGTGGTGGGATTCATGAACGAGAAGCAGGTGACCATCGTGGAGAGTACCTTCGACGGCCGTCTGGA